>NZ_JBVING010000012.1:0-115052 GCF_055579465.1 Streptomyces sp. NPDC032745
ACGCCCGGTTACATTCCGAACCCGGAAGCTAAGCCTTTCAGCGCCGATGGTACTGCAGGGGGGACCCTGTGGGAGAGTAGGACGCCGCCGAACAACCCGCCCTTTTAGCTCAGTCGGTAGAGCGTCTCCATGGTAAGGAGAAGGTCAACGGTTCGATTCCGTTAAAGGGCTCCAAAGAAAAGGCCCCCGCCTCATGGCGGGGGCCTTTTTGCGTTTCCGGGAGTTGGCTCGACCGCTGGACGGGCGGGCTGCACCACCACTCTCTAACATGGGCGGCAAGGGTGGACAAGGCACGACCGGCAGCTTCGAGGTGCCCCTGAGGGGCGCCCGGAAGGCCTGGGAGGCGTGATGACCGTACCCTCTGACGCGGCACCGCAGCACACGCAGAGCGACCCCGAGGACGTCCTCAAGCAGGTCGGAAGCACCTGGCACTGGGCACTCGGCTTCGCCCTCGCGACCCTGATTCCCGGCATCCTGGTACTCGTCTGGCCCGACGAGACGCTGCACATCCTGGCCGTCATCATCGGTCTGCAGCTCCTCGTGGCGGGTGTCTTCCGTTTCGTCACGGCCTTCTCGCAAAGCAGCGACGGCGGCGGCAGACTCGCGGGCGTCCTGGTCGCCATGCTGGCGTTCCTGGCGGGCGTCCTGGTACTGCGGCATCCGATGCAGACGATCGGCGCGCTGTCCCTGATCATCGGGGTGTTCTGGTTGCTGACCGGAGTGCTCACGGCATACACGGCGATCGCAGATCGTGCGCTCCTGCACCGGGGTCTGCTCTTCGGCCTGGGAGTTCTCGGCACCATCGCCGGAATCGTCGTGCTCTGCTTCCCGGTGGATTCCGCGGTCGCGCTGACACGGCTGCTGGGACTCTGGCTCGTCCTGCTGGGTGTGTTCGAAGTGGTGATGGCCTTCGCACTGCGCTCCTCCACCCGCCACACGAGGCCCGGCTAGTCGCCCTCGCGCTGGTGGGGGACGCGGAAGGCCAGGATGGCCATGTCGTCCGAGGCGGGTTCGGCCGCGAAGCGTTCCACCGCACGCAGGACACGGGAGGCGACGGCGCCGGCGGTCAGGCCGGTGCACGTCGTGAGGACCTCCGCGAGGCCGTCGTCGCCCAGCATGCGGGTGCCCTCGCGGCGTTCCGTCACGCCGTCCGTGACGCAGAGGAGGACGTCGCCCGGATCCAGGGTGAGGGTCTGCTCGTAGAGGTCGAGGTCGTCGATCACGCCGAGCAGGGGCTGCGGGTCCGCGGCCGGGGTGACTTGGCCGTCCGGGCGCAGCCGGAGCGGCAGCGGGTGGCCTGCGCAGACGACCTTCATCAGGGCGCCGCCGTCCGGCTGGGGGTGGAGCTCGCCGTACAGGAGGGTGAGGAAGCGGCTGCGGGCGCCCTCGTCGAGGATCGCCGCGTTCAGCCGTTCCAGTACCGCCGGGCCGCCGAGGCCCTCGCGGGCCAGGAGGCGCAGGGCGTGGCGTGCGAGGCCGGTGACGGCGGCCGCCTCGGGACCCGTACCGCAGACGTCCCCGATGGCGAAGCCGTACGCTCCGTCGCGGATCGGGAAGACGTCGTAGAAGTCGCCCCCCACCTCGTTGCCCTCGCCGGCCGCGCGGTAGATGACCTCGACCTCCATGCCGGGGATGGCGGGGGAGCCGGGCGGGAGCAGACTGCGCTGCAGGGATCGGCTGATGGCGGTGCGCTCGGAGTAGAGGCGGGCGTTGTCGAGGGCGAGCGCGGCGCGGCGTGAGAGGTCCTCGGCGAGTTCGAGGATCTCCTGGCGGAAGTGCTCCTCGGACGGCTTCCCGAGGGTGAGCATGCCGATCACTCGGTTGCGGGCCAGGAGGGGGAGGACGACGGTCTCCCCGCCGACCGCCGAGGTCGTCGTGGGCCAGGGGCGGGCGCCGGCCTCGCGGACCGGTTCGGGCGGGCTGACACGGGAGAGCAGGGCCTTGAGGCCGTCGATGCGTTCCTCGTCCTCGTGCAGCACGTACGAGAGGTACGGATCGGAGGACTGGTCGGCGATGGTGTAGACGGCGCACCAGGTGGCCAGGGTCGGGACGGTCATCTGGGCCACTAGGGCCAGGGTCTGGTCCCGGTCGAGGGTGCCGGCGAGCAGGTCGGAGGCCTCGACGAGGAAGGACAGGGAGCCGCGGCGCAGGCGTTCCAGCTCGCCGAGGCGGGCGGATTCGACGGCCAGGGCGATGCGGTCGGCGGCGAACTGGAGGCGCAGTGCCTCGGCGTTCGAGTAGCGGCCGGGGTTCTCGGTGGCGACGCCGAGCGAACCGGTGAGCCGGCCCTCGACCTTGAGCGGGACGGTGATCACCGACCGCATGCCGGTGGCCTCCAGCAGCGGGACGGCTCCGGGGACGGCGGCGAGGTCGTCGTGGACGGCGGGCATGCGGGCTGAGCCGTACCGGTTGGTGCCGGCCTCGACGGGGACGCGGGCGAAGCGCTGGCGGGTGGAGGGGAGCCCGGTCGTGGCGCGCACCTCGAGCTCCGTCTCGTCGTCGGTGGCCAGCAGCAGGAAGGCGGAGTCGGCGTCGAGCATGTCGCGGGCGCGTTCGACGGTGCGCTGGAGGAGTCCGTCGAGGTCGTCGGGGGCGGGAGAGCCGATGAAGACCTCAAAGGGGTCCGTGGGGCGGGGCTCGGTGAGCTGGAGGCTGTCGGCGGGTGCCACCCGTACGGGGGTCTGGAGCAGGGCCCGCTCGTCGTCGTGGACCAGTAGGCAGACGATGGAGGGCTCACCGTGGGCATCGCGGACCCGCAGGTGGGAGGCGTACACGGGGATCACGCGGCCGTCGGCGCCGCGGATGCCGTAGCTGCCCTCCCAGCGGGACAGGCGCAGGGCCTCGGCGATGCCGGTGCCGGTTCCGGGGGTTTGGGGCCAGGCGGCCAGTTCGGCGAGCTGGCGGCCCACGACTTTCTCGGCGGAGTAGCCGAAGACGTGCTCGGCGTCCTCGTTCCAGGCGGAGATGGAGTCGGAGGCGTCGATCTGGAGGACGGCGACGCGGACCCGGCTGTCGGCGAGCGGGAGGAGGCGGTCCGGGACGACGGGTCCGGCGGAGCGGGTACCGACCGGCCGGTCTGGCAGGTCGAGCCGGAACCACACGTGCTTGTGCGTGGCGGTGTACTCGACGCCCCAGCGGGTGGCGAGGGCGGCGCAGAGCATCAGCCCGCGGCCGCTCTCGCGGTCGGGGTCGGCGTACGGGCGCTCGCCGGGGTGCTGGAGCGGCAGCTCGCGTTCGGGATACCGGTCGGCGATCTCGACCCGTACCCCGTCCCCGGAGCGCAGGCACAGGACCTCGGCCTTGGTGCCGGCGTGGACCACGGCGTTGGTGACGAGCTCGCTGGTGAGGACCACGGCGTCGTCGACGATGTCCGCGAAGCCCCAGCCCTGGAGGGTGTCGCGGACGAACGCTCGGGCCGCGGCGACCGAGCGCCCGAGGGGGTCGAAGCTGGCAGCCGCCCGAGCCGTGATCACGAATCTCCTTCGACGCGGTTGGACATCGGATGCCAGGTTACTTACCTTCGCGGTCGGCTTGGTGCCGTCGTCCGGGATTCCCCCCGCAGGGTGCGGCCGGTGTGCGATGGTGCCGAAGTGTTATGGCCGGGTTCGGCCAGGGTGAAACACTGGGCAGGATCGGATAGCCGGGCGTGCGACTCGCCGGGTGTCGGTGGAACAGCGGTCGACCCTTTCGGGAGGGACACGGTGGAGTCTGGCGCAGCGGTGCGGCGAACGGGAACGCGCCCGAAAGGCGGGAGGTCCCGCCGGAACGGCACGACGGAAGTCGATACCGCCGCCCTGAACCGGCTGCTCACGGCCCTGGTGTCGATGCGGGACGGGAATTTCCGCAAGCGGCTGACGGTGTCCGGCGAGGGCGTGATGGCGGAGATCGCCGCCGTCTACAACGAGGTCGCCGACCGCAATCTCCATCTGACGGGAGAGCTCTCCCGGGTGCGGCGGATGGTGGGCCGCGAGGGGAAGCTGAGCGAACGGCTGGAAACAGGCGCCTGCGAGGGCTCCTGGGCGGCCGCGATCGATGCCTCGAACCAGCTGGTGGACGATCTTGCCCGGCCGGTGTCCGAGGTGGGCCGGGTGCTGTCGGCGGTCGCCGAGGGTGATCTGGACCAGCGGATGGACCTGCGGACGCAGACGGCGGACGGGGCCGGGCATCCGCTGCGCGGCGAGTTCCTCAAGGTCGGGCGTACGGTCAACAATCTGGTCGACCAGCTGTCCGCGTTCACCGACGAGGTGACGCGCGTGGCGCTGGAGGTGGGTACCGAGGGCAAGCTCGGCGGGCAGGCCCAAGTGCGCGGAATGTCGGGTTCTTGGAAGGATCTGACCGACTCCGTCAACACGATGGCGTACCGGCTCACCGCTCAGGTGCGTGATATCGCTCTCGTCACGACGGCGGTCGCGAAGGGCGATCTGTCGCGCAAGGTCACGGTGCACGTGGCCGGCGAGATGCTCCAGCTGAAGAACACCGTGAACACGATGGTGGACCAGCTGTCGTCGTTCTCCTCGGAGGTGACGAGGGTCGCCCGTGAGGTGGGTACGGAGGGTGAGCTCGGCGGCCAGGCGAAGGTGCCCGGGGTCGCGGGCGTGTGGAAGGACCTGACCGACTCCGTCAACACGATGGCGGGCAACCTGACGGCCCAGGTCCGCGGGATCGCTCAGGTCACGACGGCCGTCGCCAATGGTGACCTGTCGCAGAAGGTACGGGTCAGCGCTCGCGGCGAGGTGGCGCAGCTGGCCGAAACGATCAACCAGATGACGGAGACGCTGCGGACCTTCGCGGACGAGGTCACGCGTGTGGCCAGCGAGGTCGGGGCGAAGGGAACGCTCGGCGGCCAGGCGCAGGTGCCGGGGGCCGCGGGTACGTGGAAGGACCTCACCGACTCGGTGAACACGGTCTTCCGCAACCTCACCACGCAGGTGCGGGACATCGCAACGGTGACGACGGCGGTGGCCAACGGCGACCTGTCGCAGAAGGTCACGGTCGACGTGGCCGGCGAGATGCTGGAGCTGAAGAACACCGTCAACACGATGGTGGACCAGCTCCAGTCCTTCGGTGCGGAAGTGACGCGTGTGGCCCGTGAGGTCGGCGTCGAGGGTGAGCTGGGCGGTCAGGCGCAGGTGCCGGGTGCGGCGGGTACGTGGAAGGACCTCACCGATTCGGTGAACACCGCCTTCCGCAACCTCACCGGCCAGGTGCGCAACATCGCGCAGGTGACGACGGCGGTGGCCAACGGCGACCTGTCGCAGAAGGTCACCGTGGACGTCTCGGGCGAGATGCTCCAGCTGAAGAACACCGTGAACACGATGGTGGACCAGCTGTCGAGCTTCGCCGACCAGGTCACGCGGATGGCGCGGGACGTGGGCACGGAGGGCCGCCTGGGCGGTCAGGCCCGGGTCGAGGGGGTGTCCGGGACGTGGAAGGAACTCACCGACTCCGTCAATTTCATGGCCGGCAACCTGACCTCGCAGGTGCGCCAGATCGCCCAGGTGACGACGGCGGTGGCCCGCGGCGACCTGTCGCAGAAGATCGACGTGGACGCGCGCGGCGAGATCCTGGAGCTGAAGAACACCATCAACACGATGGTCGACCAGCTCTCCGCCTTCGCCGAGCAGGTGACCCGGGTGGCCAGGGACGTGGGTACGGAGGGCAGGCTCGGCGGTCAGGCGCAGGTGCCCGGCGTGGCCGGTGTCTGGCGCGACCTGACAGACTCCGTGAACGGCATGGCCGGGAACCTGACCTCGCAGGTGCGCAACATCGCACAGGTCGCGACGGCGGTGGCCCGTGGTGACCTGTCGCAGAAGATCGACGTGGATGCGCGCGGCGAGATCCTGGAGCTGAAGAACACCCTCAACACGATGGTGGACCAGCTCTCGAACTTCGCGGAGCAGGTGACCCGGGTGGCCCGCGAGGTGGGCACCGAGGGCATCCTGGGCGGCCAGGCGGAGGTGAAGGGGGTCTCCGGCACCTGGAAGGACCTCACGCAGTCCGTCAACTTCATGGCGAACAACCTGACCTCTCAGGTGCGCAACATCGCCGAGGTGACGACGGCGGTCGCCATGGGCGATCTCTCCAAGAAGATCACCGTGGACGCCAAGGGCGAGATCCTCGAGCTGGTCACGACCGTCAACACGATGGTGGACCAGCTGTCCTCGTTCGCGGAGCAGGTGACGCGGGTGGCCCGCGAGGTGGGTTCCGAGGGCATCCTCGGCGGCCAGGCCCGGGTGCGCGGGGTGACGGGCATCTGGAAGGACCTGACCGACAACGTCAACCTGATGGCCAACAACCTGACCTCGCAGGTGCGCAACATCTCGCAGGTCTCGGCGGCGGTCGCCAACGGTGATCTGACGAAGAAGGTCACGGTCGAGGCGCGTGGTGAGGTCGCGCAGCTCGCCGACACGGTCAACACGATGGTGAAGACCCTGTCCTCGTTCGCCGACGAGGTGACGCGGGTGGCCCGCGAGGTGGGTACGGAGGGCCGGCTCGGCGGTCAGGCGCACGTGCCGGGGGTCTCCGGTACGTGGAAGGACCTCACCGATTCGGTGAACTTCATGGCCTCGAACCTCACCGGTCAGGTGCGGCAGATCGCCATGGTCACCACCGCCATCGCCAAGGGCGACATGACCAAGAAGATCGACATCGACGCGCGCGGCGAGATCCTGGAGCTGAAGACCACGATCAACACGATGGTCGACCAGCTGTCCTCGTTCGCCGACCAGGTGACCCGGGTGGCCCGCGAGGTGGGCACCGAGGGGATCCTGGGTGGCCAGGCGCGGGTGCGGGACGTGGACGGCACCTGGCGCGACCTCACGGAGTCCGTGAACGAGATGGCCGGGAACCTGACCCGGCAGGTGCGTGCGATCGCGGCCGTGGCCACCGCGGTGACCCGCGGCGACCTCAACCTGAAGATCGACGTGGACGCGGCGGGCGAGATCCAGGTCCTCCAGGACAACATCAACACGATGATCGCGAACCTGCGCGACACCACCCTGGCCAACAAGGAGCAGGACTGGCTGAAGGGCAACCTCGCCCGGATCTCCGCCCTGATGCAGGGCCGCCGCGAGCTGGACGACGTGGCTTCGCTGATCATGAGCGAGCTGACCCCGGTGGTCTCTGCGCAGCACGGGGCGTTCTTCCTGGCGCTTCCGTCGGGCGGCACCACCGAGATCGGGACGGAGGGCGGTCCCGACGGCGCGTACGAGCTGCGGATGCGCGGGAGTTACGCGTACGCGGGCGGTCAGATGCCCACGTCCTTCCGGCCGGGGGAGGGGCTGATCGGCACCGTCGCCGAGGAGAAGCGGACGATCCTCGTCGAGAACACCCCGCCCGGCTACCTGAAGATCTCCTCGGGTCTCGGGGAGGCGCCGCCGGCGCACGTGATCGTGCTGCCGGTGCTGTTCGAGGGGAAGGTGCTCGGCGTCATCGAGCTGGCGTCCTTCCAGCCGTTCACGCAGATCCAGAAGGACTTCCTGAGCCAGATCGCCGAGATGATCGGTACGAGCGTCAACACGATCAGCGTCAACTCCAAGACGGAGATGCTCCTCAAGCAGTCGCAGGAGATGACCGAGCAGCTGCGCGAGCGTTCCGACGAGCTGGAGAACCGGCAGAAGGCACTCCAGGCGGCCAACGCCGAACTGGAGGAGAAGGCCGAGCTGTTGGCCCAGCAGAACCGGGACATCGAGGTGAAGAACACCGAGATCGAGGAGGCCCGGCAGGTCCTCGAGGAGCGTGCCGAGCAGCTCGCGGTCTCGATGCGCTACAAGTCCGAGTTCCTGGCGAACATGTCGCACGAGCTGCGTACGCCGCTCAACTCGCTGCTGATCCTGGCCAAGCTGCTCGCCGACAACGCGGACGAGAACCTGTCGCCGAAGCAGGTGGAGTTCGCGGAGACCATCCACGGTGCGGGCTCGGATCTGTTGCAGCTGATCAACGACATCCTCGACCTGTCGAAGGTCGAGGCCGGGAAGATGGACGTCTCGCCGACCCGGATCGCGCTGGTCCAGCTCGTGGACTACGTGGAGGCCACGTTCCGGCCGCTGACCGCGGAGAAGGGCCTGGACTTCTCGGTACGGGTTTCCCCGGAGCTGCCCGCGACCCTGCACACGGACGAGCAGCGCCTCCTCCAGGTGCTGCGCAACCTGCTGTCGAACGCGGTGAAGTTCACCGACACCGGGGCGGTGGAGCTGGTGATCCGGCCCGCCGGGTCGGACGTGCCGACGGCGATCCGGGAGCAGTTGCTGGAAGCCGGTTCGCTGCGGGAGGCGGACGGGGACCTGATCGCCTTCTCGGTGACGGACACCGGGATCGGAATCGCGGCGAGCAAGATGCTGGTGATCTTCGAGGCGTTCAAGCAGGCCGACGGAACCACCAGCAGGAAGTACGGCGGTACGGGCCTGGGGCTGTCGATCAGCCGGGAGATCGCCCGGCTGCTGGGCGGGGAGATCCACGCGGCGAGCGAGCCCGGCCGCGGGTCGACGTTCACGCTGTACCTGCCGCTGCACCCGAGCGAGCTGCCGCCGCAGGGGTACGCGCCGCCCACGCCCGGCGGCGGGCGCGGTGAGGTGTACCGCAGGCAGGTCGACGGGGCGCGGCCCGCGCTGCCGGCGGCCTCGGCGGCACCCGTCACCGCAGCGCAGGTGCAGCCGCAGCACGTACGGCCCGGGGTGTCGGCCGCCGAGGCGGCCGGTCAGGGACAGGGCGGAGCCGCGCTGTTCCGGCGGCGGCGCAAGGCGCTGAGCGACCTGGAGCCGCGTACGGCGGTGCCGGGGCAGCCGAACGCGCAGGGGCCCGAGGAGGGTTGGGTCAATCCGGAAGAGGAGCTTCCGGTGGTGCCCCGGACGTATGACTTCCACGGTGAGAAGGTGCTCATCGTGGACGACGACGTCCGGAACGTCTTCGCGCTCACTAGTGTCCTGGAGCAGCACGGGCTGGCGGTGCTGTACGCGGAGAACGGCCGGGAGGGCATCGAAGTCCTGGAGCAGCACGACGATGTGACCGTCGTGCTGATGGACATCATGATGCCCGAGATGGACGGGTACGCGACGACCTCGGCGATCCGGCGGATGCCGCAGTTCGCCGGGCTGCCGATCATCGCGCTGACGGCGAAGGCGATGAAGGGGGACCGGGAGAAGGCGATCGATTCGGGCGCTTCCGACTATGTCACCAAGCCGGTCGACCCGGACTATCTGCTGTCGGTGATGGAGCAGTGGATGCGCGGCAAGTGATCGACTGCAGAGCGCTCTGATACCAATTGCTGACTGACTGTGGCGAAAACGGTGTGGAAGGGCGGGAGACGGGGAACCTTCTGCTCTCCCACACCGTTTCTGCTTCGTGCACAGTGACATCTTGGTGACAGGGTGTGGCGATCTCGGGACTGGGGCTACGATGACCGGCACAAGGACGGACGGCGTAAGGATGCCGTCCTCTTCTGGGGCGGGGCCCGGCGTACAGGCCGGTGCCAGGAGCCGGGGAGGCCCCATGCCGGGGCGAGGAGGACAGGGCATGGTGCAGAAGGCCAAGATCCTCCTGGTCGACGACCGGCCGGAGAATCTGCTGGCGCTGGAGGCCATCCTCTCCGCGCTCGATCAGACACTGGTCCGGGCGTCGTCGGGGGAGGAAGCGCTCAAGGCGCTGCTGACGGACGATTTCGCGGTCATCCTGCTGGATGTGCAGATGCCCGGGATGGATGGATTCGAGACGGCCGCGCACATCAAGCGGCGGGAACGGACCCGGGACATCCCGATCATCTTCCTCACCGCGATCAACCACGGTCCGCACCACACGTTCCGCGGCTACGCCGCCGGCGCGGTGGACTACATCTCCAAGCCCTTCGACCCGTGGGTGCTGCGGGCCAAGGTCTCGGTGTTCGTGGAGCTGTACACGAAGAACTGCCAGCTCAGGGAGCAGGCGGCGCTGCTGCGGCTCCAGCTGGAGGGTGGCGGCTCGGGCGGTGACAGCAAGGAGACGGCCAGCCTGCTGGCCGAGCTCTCCGCGCGGCTCGCGGCGGTCGAGGAGCAGGCCGAGGCGCTGACCAAGCAGCTCGGCGAGGAATCGGCCGATGCGGCGGTCGTGGCGACCGCGGCCCATCTGGAACGCAAGCTCACCGGTCTGCGGCGGGCGCTCGATGCGCTCGAGCCCGGGACCGGCGGGGGAACGCCGGTGCTGCCCGCCCAGAGCTGACCGCTTCGCGGGCCGGTGCCAGGTCTGGCGGTGCGTCAAAGCACCGACACGGCACGCGACACGAACGGGTGAAGGGGTGGGCACGCGTGTCCACCGGCGCGCGCACCGGTAACCTCGGCCCCATGGCCTCACGTACGTCCGGCAAGGGTTCCCAGAGCGCTGCGGGCACCGCGAAGGGCCGCACCGGCCGGACGACGGCGCCGGCGAAGAAGGCGGCCCCCGCCCGCAAGCCTGCCGCGAAGAAAGCCGCGGCGCCCCGGCGCGCTCCCGTCAAGAAGGTGGCGCCCAAGCCCGCGCCGTCACCGACCGGGGGCGTGGTGCGGCTGGTGCGCGCCGTGTGGCTGGGCTGTGCACACGCCGTCGGCGCGGTGTTCCGCGGGATCGGCCAGGGGGCCAAGAACCTCGACCCCGCCCACCGCAAGGACGGCGTCGCGCTGCTGCTGCTCGCCCTCGCGCTGATCGTCGCCGCCGGTACCTGGTCGAACCTGAGCGGTCCCGTCGGGGATCTGGTCACCATGCTGGTCACCGGCGCTTTCGGGCGACTGGATCTGCTCGTGCCGATCCTGCTCGGCGTCATGGCGGTACGTTTCATCCGCCATCCCGAACAGCCCGACGCCAACGGCCGGATCGGCGTCGGCCTCTCCGCGCTCGTCATCGGTGTGCTCGGCCTCGTGCACATCGCCTGCGGGGCGCCGGGCCGGGACGAGGGCACCACCGCCATGCAGAACGCGGGCGGGCTGATCGGCTGGGGCGCCTCGAAGCCGCTGATCTTCACCATGGGCGCGCCGCTGGCCGTGCCGATGCTGGTGCTGCTCACGATCTTCGGGCTGCTCGTGGTCACGGCGACCCCGGTGAACGCGATCCCGCAGCGGCTGCGGAGGCTCGGCATCCGGCTCGGGATCATCGCCCCGAACGAGTACGACGAGGGCTTCGGGGAGGACGGCGCCGCCGGCCGGCACGACCCCGAGCAGTGGCGGGCCCGCTCCGGCGCCGCCGACTCCGGTGACCCTGCCGACCTCGCCGGTCCTGCCGATTCCGCCGACACCGCCGAGGAGCAGGCGCTCGCCCGGCGGCGGCGCCCGCGGCGGACCCCGGTCCGGCCGGCCCGCGACCGGGAGATGGACGCCGTCGACGTGGCCGCGGCGGCCGCCGCCGCGCTGGACGGGGTGGTCTACGGCGGAATGCCGCCCTCCCCGCTGGTGGCCGACCTGACGCACGGCATCGCCGCCGACCGCGCGGGCGTGGAGATCACCGCTCCGGTGCCGCCCGCCCGTGAGGAGCGGCCCAAGGCCGCCGCCCCGGAGCCGGCCGAGCCGCCGCACGCCACCACCGCCGCGGCTTCCGGGACCTTGTCCGTGCCGGACCTCACCAAAGCCCCTCCGCCGCACCAGCCGCTGCCGCCCCGCGCCGAGCAGCTCCAGCTGCGGGGGGACATCACGTACGCACTGCCCTCGCTCGACCTGATGGAGAAGGGCGGGCCCGGCAAGACCCGCAGCGCCGCCAACGACGCGGTCGTCGCCTCGCTGCGCAACGTGTTCACCGAGTTCAAGGTCGACGCGGACGTCACCGGCTTCACCCGGGGGCCGACGGTCACCCGGTACGAGGTCACCCTGGGCGCGGCGGTCAAGGTCGAGCGCATCACCGCGCTGACCAAGAACATCGCGTACGCCGTGGCCTCGCCGGACGTCCGGATCATCAGCCCGATCCCGGGCAAGTCGGCGGTCGGCATCGAGATCCCGAACACCGACCGCGAGATGGTCAACCTGGGGGACGTGCTCCGCCTGGCGGACGCGGCCGAGGACGACCACCCGATGCTGGTGGCGCTCGGCAAGGACGTCGAGGGCGGCTACGTCATGGCCAACCTCGCGAAGATGCCGCACGTGCTCGTCGCCGGCGCCACCGGCTCCGGAAAGTCCTCCTGCATCAACTGCCTGATCACCTCGGTAATGGTGCGGGCCACCCCGGAGGACGTCCGGATGGTGCTCGTGGACCCCAAACGGGTGGAGCTGACGGCGTACGAGGGCATCCCGCACCTGATCACGCCGATCATCACCAACCCCAAGCGGGCCGCCGAGGCGCTCCAGTGGGTCGTCCGCGAGATGGACCTGCGCTACGACGACCTGGCCGCCTTCGGCTACCGGCACATCGACGACTTCAACCAGGCCATCCGGGACGGCAAGATCAAGCTGCCGCCGGGCAGCGAGCGGGAACTCAGCCCGTACCCGTACCTGCTGGTGATCGTCGACGAGCTCGCCGACCTGATGATGGTCGCCCCGCGCGACGTCGAGGACTCGATCGTCCGGATCACCCAGCTGGCCCGCGCGGCCGGCATCCACCTGGTGCTCGCCACCCAGCGGCCCTCGGTGGACGTGGTAACCGGCCTGATCAAGGCGAACGTGCCCTCGCGCCTCGCGTTCGCCACCTCCTCGCTCGCCGACAGCCGGGTCATCCTCGACCAGCCGGGCGCCGAGAAGCTGATCGGCAAGGGCGACGGGCTGTTCCTGCCGATGGGCGCGAACAAGCCGGTCCGCCTCCAGGGCGCCTTCGTCACCGAGGACGAGATCGCCGCGATCGTGCAGCACTGCAAGGACCAGATGGCGCCCGTCTTCCGGGACGACGTCACCGTCGGGCAGAAGCAGAAGAAGGAGATCGACGAGGAGATCGGCGACGACCTGGACCTGCTGTGCCAGGCGGCCGAGCTGGTGGTCTCCACCCAGTTCGGGTCGACCTCGATGCTCCAGCGCAAGCTCCGGGTGGGCTTCGCGAAGGCCGGCCGGCTCATGGACCTGATGGAGTCGCGGGGGATCGTCGGCCCGAGCGAGGGGTCGAAGGCGCGCGACGTGCTGGTCAAGGCGGACGAGCTGGACGGGGTCCTCGCGGTCATCCGGGGAGAGACCCAACCGTAATTCGCGGGCGGGCAACCGTTTCCCTTGGGGCCGCGTCAAGTTGAGGGAGGTGGCGGCACCGCACCTGGTGCCGGTCCGCCGCAGCACCCGGACTTCCTGCACTGTTCGGATTGCCATTCGGATGGCGTAGGAAGTCCACCCTCCGGTTGCTCCACCCTTTCGTCACCCCCCTAGACTGGACATCCAGCAGGTGGCTACACGCTCGAAAGGCGCCCTCGTGTCCATCGGCAACTCCAACTCCCCCGAAGATGAGCGGCCTTCGACCGACGACCGGTCCGAGGACCGCATCATCGAACCCACAGTCGAAGGACCGTCCATCGGGACGGCCCTGAAGAAGGCCCGGATCGCCGCCGGGCTCACTGTCGACGAGGTCAGTTCCACCACTCGCGTGCGCATCCCGATCGTGCACGCGATCGAAGCTGACGATTTCACGCGGTGCGGCGGCGACGTCTACGCCCGCGGTCACATCCGTACGCTCGCCCGCGCCGTCCACCTCGATCCGGAACCCCTGGTCGAGGCGTACGACGACGCCCATGGCGGCCGGCCGGCGCCCACGCCCGCCGCGCCGATGTTCGATGCCGAGCGGATCCGTCCCGAGCGGCAGCGGCCCAACTGGACCGCGGCCATGGTCGCCGCCATCGTCGCCGTGATCGGCTTCGTGGGCTTCACCGCCTTCGGCGGCGACGACGCGAAGGACAAGCGGCCGGTGGCGGAAGGTTCCGCCTCCCCGCAGGCCGCACCCAAGCAGTCGGCCGGCAAGCCGGCCGCCCAGCCCCCGCAGACCCCGAAGGCGCCCCAGCCGGAGCCCTCGGACAGTGCCATCGCCGCCGCGCCCAAGGACCTCGTCACGGTCGTCCTGACGGCCAACGAGGGCGAGAGCTGGATCTCCGCGAAGGACCACAGCGGCCGGCTGCTGTTCGACGGGACGCTGGCCCCGGGCGAGTCCAAGACCTTCACGGACAAGGAATCCATCGACCTCGTCCTCGGCGACGCCGGGGTCGTGAAGCTCTTCGTGAACGGCAAGGAGATCAAGGACGATTTCCAGCCGGGTCAGGTGGAACGCCTCACATACACCAAGGACGACCCCCGCCAGGGAGCCGCACAGGCGGGCTGATATGGCGCTGAATCCTTGATTCCGGGTCCCCGGGGTGCTGCGCCGCACTCCGGGGATCTTGGTTTACCGGGACTTGGGGCGGGGGGCGGCGTTTGGACAAAGTAGTCTTGAGTCCATGCCCGAACGCCGTACCGTCGCCCTTGTCACTCTTGGCTGCGCCCGTAACGAGGTGGACTCGGAGGAGCTCGCAGGCCGCTTGGCGGCGGATGGCTGGGAGCTCGTCGAGGACGCCGCCGATGCGGACGTAGCCGTCGTCAACACCTGCGGCTTCGTCGAAGCCGCCAAAAAGGACTCCGTAGACGCCCTGCTGGAAGCCAACGATCTCAAGGATCACGGCAAGACCCAGGCCGTCGTCGCCGTCGGCTGCATGGCCGAGCGCTACGGCAAGGAGCTCGCCGAGGCGCTCCCCGAGGCCGACGGTGTGCTCGGCTTCGACGACTACGCCGACATCTCCGACCGCCTGCAGACCATCCTCAACGGCGGCATCCACGCCTCCCACACCCCGCGTGACCGGCGCAAGCTGCTGCCGATCAGCCCCGCGGCGCGCCAGGACACCGAGGTGGCCCTCCCCGGCCACGCCCAGTCTGCGCCCGCCGAGGAGCCGGCCGAGGCCCCCGCAGACCTGCCCGACGGGCTCGCGCCCGCCTCCGGGCCGCGCGCGCCGCTGCGCCGCCGCCTGGACAAGAGCCCCGTCGCCTCGGTCAAGCTGGCCTCCGGCTGTGACCGGCGCTGCTCCTTCTGCGCCATCCCGTCCTTCCGCGGCTCCTTCATCTCCCGCCGCCCCGGCGACGTGCTGGGCGAGACCCGCTGGCTGGCCGAGCAGGGCGTCAAGGAGATCATGCTGGTCTCCGAGAACAACACCTCGTACGGCAAGGACCTCGGCGACATCCGGCTGCTGGAGACCCTGCTGCCCGAGCTGGCCGAGGTGGACGGGATCGAGCGCGTCCGCGTCAGCTACCTCCAGCCCGCCGAGATGCGGCCCGGCCTGATCGACGTACTCACCTCGACCCCCAAGGTCGTGCCGTACTTCGACCTGTCGTTCCAGCACTCGGCCCCCGACGTGCTGCGCTCCATGCGCCGCTTCGGTGACACCGACCGCTTCCTGGAGCTGCTGGACACCATCCGCAGCAAGGCCCCGCAGGCCGGTGTCCGGTCCAACTTCATCGTCGGCTTCCCCGGCGAGAAGGAGTCGGACTTCGCCGAGCTGGAGCGGTTCCTCACCCACGCGCGGCTCGACGCGATCGGCGTCTTCGGCTACTCCGACGAGGACGGCACCGAGGCCGTCACGTACGAGGGCAAGCTGGACGAGGACACGATCGCCGAGCGGCTCGCCCACATGCAGCGGCTCGCCGAGGAGCTCACCTCGCAGCGCGCGGAGGAGCGGATCGGAGAGACCCTGGAGGTACTCGTCGAGTCCGTCGAGGCGGTCGACGACGAGGGTGACGGCGCCTACGGGCGTGCCGCGCACCAGGCCCCCGAGACCGACGGCCAGGTCGTCTTCACGGACAGCACGGGCCTGGTGCCCGGCCGTATCGTGACGGCCAAGGTGGTCGGCACGCTGGGCGTGGACCTGGTGGCCGAGCCCCTGCATCTCGAGGAGGCGGCCGGATGACCGGAGTCCCGGCATCTGCGGCGGGCGGGACCGGCCGCCGGCCCGCGCCCGGCGCGAAGCTGGGGGCTGCGGCGGTCGATCAGGCCAGCCTGTGGAACATCGCCAACATCCTGACGATGATCCGGCTCGTCCTGGTGCCGGGATTCGTGTTGCTCCTCCTCGCCGACGGCGGGTACGACCCGGTGTGGCGCGCGTGGGCCTGGGCCGCGTTCGCCGTCGCCATGATCACGGACATCTTCGACGGGCACCTGGCCCGTACGTACAACCTGGTCACGGACTTCGGGAAGATCGCCGACCCCATCGCCGACAAGGCGATCATGGGGTCGGCTTTGATCTGTCTCTCCTGGCTGGGTGACCTGCCCTGGTGGGTGACCGGGCTGATCCTCGGGCGGGAACTCGGGATCACGCTCATGCGTTTCTGGGTCATCAGGTACGGAGTGATTCCCGCCAGCCGGGGCGGCAAGCTCAAGACCCTGGCCCAGGGGACGGCGGTGGGCATGTACGTGCTCGCGCTGACCGGGGCGCTGGCGACCATGCGCTTCTGGGTGATGGCGGTCGCCGTCGTGCTGACCGTGGTCACCGGTTTGGATTACATCCGCCAGGCCGTGGTGCTGCGGCGCAAGGGTCTGGCTGCGGAGCAGGCCGCGAGGTGACACAACCGGTGGGGGAATCTCCGGTGGCCGGTGGGGCGGCTGCGGACGTCGCGGGGGCGGCGGCCGGGACCGGGGACACCGCCGCGATCGCTGCGGAGGTGCTGCGTCTCCTTGCGGAGAGTGACCAGACCCTTGCCGTCGCCGAGTCGCTGACGGGCGGGATGGTCGCCGCGGAGCTCACGGCCGTCGCCGGAGCCTCCCGGTCCTTCCGGGGTTCGGTCACCGCCTACGCGACGGAGCTGAAGCACCGGCTCCTGGGGGTGGACGCCGGGCTGCTGGCCGCCGAAGGTGCGGTGAACGCGCAGGTCGCGGCTGAGATGGCGGCCGGGGTACGGCGCGTGCTGGGGGCTTCGTGGGGGATCGCGACCACCGGGGTGGCCGGTCCGGACCCGCAGGACGGGCAGCCGGTGGGCACCGTTTTCATCGCCGTGGCAGGGCCGGCGGGCAGGAAAACCGTCCCGCTGAGGTTGAACGGCTCCCGTACGGAAATCCGTAGGGAGAGTGCACGGACAGTGCTCGAACTGCTCTCGAGCGAACTCCGCGAGAATGTGCGGGGGCAGGATACGGAACAGAACGGGGGGATTTGATGTTTGCAGCCCTGAGTGAACACGACATAGCTCCCCGCACGGCCGCGGCGCGAGGCGGTACGGTGGGGCGTGAAGGATGCGGCTACACGGTCAGAGGAGGGAGCCACCGATGATTCTGCTCCGTCGCCTGCTGGGTGACGTGCTGCGTCGGCAGCGCCAGCGCCAGGGCCGTACTCTGCGCGAAGTCTCCTCGTCCGCCCGAGTTTCTCTCGGCTATCTTTCCGAGGTGGAGCGGGGGCAGAAGGAGGCATCCTCCGAGCTGCTCTCCGCGATCTGCGACGCGTTGGACGTACGGATGTCCGAGCTGATGCGCGAGGTCAGCGACGAGCTGTCGCTGGCTGAGCTGGCGCAGTCGGCCGCGGCAAGCGAACCGGTGACGGTGCCGGTCCGCCCGATGCTCAATTCGGTCTCCGTGACTTCGGTCGCGGGTGGCCCGGAGCGGGTGACCATCAAGGCGCCTGCGGAAGCGGTGAATGTCGTAGCCGCGTGAGCTCGATGCGCGAGCTGTGAAGAAATGAGCGTGGCCGGAGCCCCGGTCGGTGCGTGATGCACCGGCTGGGGCTCCGTGCCTTTGCCGCGCCCGCTCGTACGGGGCTCGTGGCGGACTCCAGTCCGGGGTCCGGTGCCGGGTCCGGCCCGCTGCGTGCCGTGCTGTTCTGGGTGCGGGGGCGGAGGGGTTGCGGGACGATGGTCCCGTCCGGTTCCCCGGCCGCTGGGAGGTAGCCGTGCGGCGGTTACTCATACCCCTCGCGCTGGCGATGGGTGTGCTGTGGTGGTGGGCGGTGCTGCGGCTGGCGCTGGCACCGGGCGAGTCGGGGCCGGTGGAAGGCGCGGTGGCCGTGGGCGGCTGGGGGCTGGGCCTGCTGCCGGTGCACTGCACGCCGCGGCCCGTACGCAGGGCCCGGAGGGCGGCGGACGGCGCCGCGGAGTCCGATGGGGCGGCGGCCGACCGGGCGGCTACCAGGGCATCGACACTCCCCCGTTCGGGCGGAGGATCTGGCCCGTCATGAAGGACGAGGCGTCCGAGGCGAGGTAGAGCACGGCCTGGGCGATGTCCGCGGGTTCCCCGACGCGGCGCAGGGGGGACATCCGGACCATCGCGGCCTCGGTCTGCTCCTGGACCTCGGGGCTGTGCCGGCCGGTCATCGGGGTGCGGATCCAGCCCGGGGCGACGGCGTTGACCCGGATGCCGTGGGGGCCGGCCTCGGTGGCCAGGGTCTTGGTGAGCTGGATGACGGCGGCCTTGGCGGCGCTGTAGCAGAGCAGGCCGGGCTGGGCGGCGTCCACGGCGCCGGAAGCCATGGTGACGATCGAGCCGGGGCGGCCGGCCGCGATCATGGCACGGGCCGCCTCCTGGCAGGTGCGCAGGACTCCCTTGAAGTTGATGTCCAGGACCCGGTCGAGGTCCTCGTCGGACGTCTCCAGGACGCTGCTGGTGTGCATGATCCCGGCGATGGCGGCAGTGATGTCGAGCGGTCCGGAGGCTGCGACGGCGGCGCGCAGGGCTGCGCGGTCGGTGACGTCGAGGGGGTGGACGGTGGCGGATCCGCCGGCCTTGGCGACGAGGTCCGCCGTCTCGGCGAGGCCGGGCCCGTCGCGGTCCGCGCAGTGCACGGCGGCGCCCGCCTCGGCAAGGAGGACGGCGGTGGCGCGGCCTATGCCGCTCGCGGCGCCGGTGATCAGGGCGGTCCGGCCGGTGAGGTCGTACGGGGCTCTGGGTGTGGGCATGCCGGGACCGTACGACCAGATCTGACGGAGCGTCAACTATGCGGTCGGGCCGGGTTGGCAGCGGGGGCACCAGTAGGTCGGACGGTCGTCCTGCGGGGCCTCGCGGACGGGGGTGCCGCAGCGCAGGCAGGGGCGGTGCGTGCGGCCGTAGACGAAGAGTTCCCGGCCGGGGCGGCGGCTGCCGGTGGTGTTGCGGATCCGGCGGTCGCCGATGTTGGCGCGCAGCAGGCGGTGGGCGGCGCCGGCGAGGCGGACGGCGGTGGTCGCGGGGTCGGGGAGGTCGCCGACCGGGGTCCAGGGGGTCACCCGGGCCAGGAAGCAGAGCTCGCTCTTGTAGATGTTGCCGATGCCGGCGAGGTTGCGCTGGTCGAGCAGGGCCTCGCCGAGGGGGCGCCCGGGGGTGGCGAGGAGGCGGGCGGCGGCCTGGTCGGCGTCCCAGTCCGGGCCGAGGAGGTCGGGGCCGAGGTGGCCGACGGCGCGGTCCTCGTCGGCGGTGCGGAGCAGTTCGACGACGGGGAGGCGGTAGCCGACGGCCGTGTGTCCGGCGGTGGCGAGGACGGCGCGGATCTCGTGGGCGGGGCCGCCGTGCCACTTCTCGTGCGCGGCGAAGACGCGCCAGGCGCCGTCCATGCCCAGGTGGGTGTGGAGGGTGAGGCCGCCCTCGAAGCGGGCGAGGAGGTGTTTGCCGCGCGGGGTGACGTCCAGGGTGGTGCGGCCGGTGAGGTCGGCGGTGGCGAAGCGGGGGACGCGCAGGTCGCAACGGGTCAGCTCATGGCCGGCCAGGGCCGTGTGCAACCGGGCCGCCGCGCGCCAGACGCTGTCTCCTTCGGGCATGGCGCCATTGTCGCCCCGCGGGGGCCGGGGGTGCGCAGGGGGCCGGGACGGCCGGAGCCCCCGCCGCGCTGTGGCGCGGCAGGGGCCCGGTCGGGAAGGGGAAGGTGCGGAGGGAACCGCCACTGCTTCCGGTGCGCCACTACTTCCAGTAGAGGGCCTTGCCCTGGGCCAGGCCGAACGGGTCGCCCCAGTACATGGCGCCGGCGACCTTCGTCTGCGCGGACGGGGCCAGCGCGATCGCGCAGCCGGTCTGCGTCTTGCCGTTGGTGAAGCCCTTCGGCAGCGACTCGTGCGGGCACTTCTCGTAGTTGCCGATGACCGACACCTCCTGCGCCTCGCTGCCGTCGCTGAGCGTGCCCTTGATGTGGCCCACCGAGGTGAAGGACAGGTCCGTGGAGCCGACGTTCTTGACGGTGTAACGGACGAAGTAGGGCACCATCCCCTTGACCTTGTCACCGAGCTTGAGGGCGTCAAGGTCGGAGGCCTGACCCTGCTCGACCGCGGTCACGGTGAGGGCGATCTCCCCCGTGGTGCTTCCGCTCTTGAACGGGAACTGCGCGGCCTCGCCGAACTTGAACGTCTGGCCGGCCTTCGCAGTGCCGCCGGCCGGGGCGCTGCCGCCGCCGGTCGAGGCGCCGGTGCTGGCGCCGGCGCTGGGCTGCGCGGATTCCTGCCCGCCCTGGCTCGGCTGGGCGGCCGGCGCGCTCGACTGCGCGGGGGCGGCCTCCTCGTTGCCGTTCTTACAGCCGGTCAGGGTCAGGGTTCCGGCAACCGCCAGACCGATGACGCCCGTTGCTGCTCGTCGCATACCGGTGGTGCTCATTTTCTGGTCCCCCATGAGTGTTCATCTTTGACGTGGCATCGTCACGTTCGATGCCTGCGGGGATCTTGATAGTCCAGAAAAGCGGGCGGATGCCAGCCGAGAGGGGCTTCGTGACGTGCTCCGTACATAAGCGGGACGTAAGTGCAACGCTCGAGACCGGACTGCCGGATTCAGGAGCGAAGCCGCAGGCCGCGCGGGGTGGCGTGGAATCCGGCGGTCTCGAGGACCTGGCCCAGGGGAGAGGTCAACGCCGGGGTGGCGTTGATGCGTTCCACCGTGAGTGCCGGGAGGGTGCCGATCCGGGACCCGGCCGCCAGTGCCGCGGTGGCCGCCGCGAGACGGGGGTCGTCCGCCGGGGGCCAGGCCAGCAGCGTCTTGCCGCCCCGCTCGAGGTACAGGGTGAGCTCGCCGTCGACCAGGACCACCAGCGAGCCCGCCTTGCGGCCAGGCTTGTGGGTGGCCCCGGCCGGGGGCTCCGGCCACGGCAGGGCCGCGCCGTACGCGTTCGCCGGATCGGCGGCCGCCAGGACGACCGCCGCCAGCGGGGGCGGGTTCCGTTCCGCCGACCGCAGCCGGTCCACTGCGCCGTCCATCGCGAACTGGGCCGCGCCCAGGCCTTCCACCACATAGCCCCGGCGGGCCTGGCCGCTGTCCTCGAAGGCCGACAGCACGCGGTACACCGCGCTGAAGCCGCCCTCCACGCCTTCGGCGGCCACCGCGCCCCGAGTGACCACGCCGTGCCGGTCCAGCAGGGTCCGGGCCAGTGCGTGGGCCCGGTGGGTCGGGTCGGGGGCCTGGGCGGGCAGCAGCGACCAGCGGCCGGAGACCGTGGGCGGGCCCGGGCGGGACACCTGCGCGCTGAGCGTCCCGTACCGGCCGCGCGGGATCGTGCGCCGGGCGCGGTGGGCGGTGGCGCCCGCCGTACGGCCCGAGCCGAGCAGGGAGCGCAGCGGGGACAGCGTGTCGTTCGTCAGCCGGCCCGACCAGGCCAGGTCCCAGACGGCCTCGGACAGTTCGAGGTCCGTGGCCTCGGACCACTTGGCGCGCACCGATTCCGCGAGCTGGCGGAAGAACAGCCCGTACCCGCCGGACAGGGTGTCGAGGATCGACTGGTGAAGGGGCGTCAGCTCCAGCGGGTGCGGCGGCGGCAGCAGCAGCGGGGCCGCGTCCGCCAGGTACAGCGAGACCCAGCCGTCCTTGCCCGGGAGGGCACCGGCGCCCGCCCAGACCACCTCCCCGGTGGTGGTGAGCTCGTCCAGCAGGGTCGGGGAGTACCCCGAGACCCGCGAGGGCAGGATCAGCCGCTCCAGCGCCGATGCGGGGACCGGGGCGCCCTGCAGCTGTTCGACGGCCCGGGCCAGGCCGTCGATGCCGCGCAGGGCACCTCCCAGGTGCTGCCACTGCGGCAGGAACGTGGCCAGGGAGGCCGGCGGCACCGGCTCCAGCTCCTGGCGCAGCGCTGCCAGGGAGCGGCGGCGCAGCCTGCGCAGCACGGTCGCGTCACACCACTCCTGGCCGATGCCGGCCGGGTGGAACTCGCCCTGCACCACCCGGCCCGCCGCCGCGAGCCGGTGCAGGGCGCCCTCGGTCACTGCCGCGCCCAGGCCGAACCGGGCGGCCACCGCGGTCGTGGTGAACGGCCCGTGGGTGCGGGCGTACCGGGCCAGGAGGTCGCCGAGCGGGTCCTTGACCGGCTCGGTGAACGCCTCCGGGACCCCGACCGGGAGCGCCGTGCCCAGCGCGTCGCGCAGCCGGCCCGCGTCCTCGACCGCCGCCCAGTGGTCCGTGCCGCCGATCCGGACCACGATGGCCCGGCGGGCCTGGGCCAGCGCCTTCGGCCAGGCCGGGTCGGCGCCCCGCTCGGCCAGTTCGGCCGTGGTCAGCGGGCCGAGCAGGCGCAGCAGGTCGGCGACGGACTCGGCGTCCTTGGCCCGCCGGTCCCCGGTCAGCCACTGGAGCTCCCGCTCCAGCTCCTCCAGTACCTCCGCGTCGAGCAGTTCGCGCAGCTCGGCCTGGCCGAGCAGCTCCGCCAGCAGACGGGAGTCCAGCGAGAGCGCGGCCGCCCTGCGCTCGGCGAGCGGCGAGTCCCCCTCGTACAGGAACTGGGCGACGTACCCGAACAGCAACGAGCGTGCGAAGGGGGACGGTTCGGGGGTGGTGACCTCGACCAGGCGGACCCGGCGCGCCTCGATGTCCCCCATCAGCTCCGTCAGGCCCGGCACGTCGAAGACGTCCTGGAGGCATTCCCGTACGGCTTCCAGCACGATCGGGAACGACCCGAACTCCGAAGCCACCTGGAGCAGCTGGGAGGCGCGCTGGCGCTGCTGCCACAGCGGCGTGCGCTTGCCGGGACTGCGGCGCGGCAGCAGCAGGGCGCGCGCCGCGCACTCGCGGAACCGGGAGGCGAACAGGGCGGAGCCGCCCACCTGGTCGGTGACGATCTGGTTGATCTCGCCGTGGTCGAAGGCGACGTCCGCGGCGCCCAGCGGGGCCTGTTCGTCGTCGAACTCGAAGGCGTGGGTGTTCGCCGGATCGTGGTCGAGCAGGTCCATGGACAGCAGGTCGGCGTCGGGCAGCCGCAGCACGATCCCGTCGTCCGCGTGCATGACCTGAGCGTCCATCCCGTACCGCTCGGCGAGACGGGCGCCGAGGGCCAGCGCCCAGGGGGCGTGCACCTGGGCGCCGAACGGGGAGTGGACGACGACCCGCCAGTCGCCGAGCTCGTCGCGGAACCGCTCGACCACGATGGTCCGGTCGTCCGGGACGTGGCCGCAGGCCTCGCGCTGCTCCGCGAGGTACGCCAGCACGTTCTCCGCGGCCCACGCGTCGAGGCCGGCCGCCAGCAGCCGCAGCCGGGCGTCCTCCTCGGGCAGGCCCCCGAGCTCGCGCAGGAACGCACCCACCGCGCGGCCCAGTTCCAGGGGCCGGCCCAGCTGGTCGCCCTTCCAGAACGGCAGCCGCCCGGGGACCCCGGGGGCGGGGGAGACCAGGACCCGGTCGCGGGTGATGTCCTCGATCCGCCAGGAGGTGGTGCCCAGGGTGAACACGTCGCCCACACGGGACTCGTAGACCATCTCCTCGTCGAGCTCGCCCACCCGACCGCCGCCCTTCTTCGGGTCCGCGCCCGCGAGGAACACGCCGAACAGCCCGCGGTCGGGGATCGTGCCGCCGGAGGTGACCGCGAGCCGCTGCGCGCCGGGCCGGCCGGTGATCGTCCCCGCCACCCGGTCCCAGACGACCCGTGGCCTGAGCTCCGCGAAAGCGTCGGACGGGTACCGGCCCGCCAGCATGTCCAGGACCGCGGTGAACGCCGACTCCGGCAGCGCCGCGAACGGCGCCGCCCGCCGCACCAGCGCGAGCAGATCGTCCAGCTGCCAGGTGTCCATCGCGGTCATCGCGACCAGCTGCTGCGCGAGGACGTCGAGCGGGTTCGACGGGATGCGCAGCGACTCGATGGACCCGCTGCGCATCCGTTCGGTGACCACTGCCGCCTGGACCAGGTCTCCGCGGTACTTGGGGAACACGACCCCCGTGGACACCGCGCCCACCTGGTGCCCGGCCCGGCCCACGCGCTGGAGCCCGGAGGCCACCGAGGGCGGGGACTCCACCTGCACCACCAGGTCCACGGCGCCCATGTCGATGCCCAGTTCCAGACTGGAGGTGGCGACCACGGCAGGCAGCCGGCCCGCCTTCAGGTCCTCCTCCACCAGCGCCCGCTGCTCCTTGGAGACCGAGCCGTGGTGCGCCCGCGCCAGCAGCGCCGGGGCACCCTGGGCGGCCCCCGACTGGGCCATGATCTCGGCCGGCGGCGCGCCGTCGGGCAGCTTCTCGCCCATGGCGCGCTCGTACGCGATCTCGTTCAGCCGGTTGCACAGGCGCTCGGCGAGGCGGCGGGAGTTGGCGAAGACGATCGTGGAGCGGTGGGCCTGGACCAGGTCCGCGATCCGCTCCTCCACGTGCGGCCAGATCGAGGGCTTGTCCCCGCCGTCCTTCCCCTCGGAGGCCGGTGATCCCCCCAACTCGCCCATGTCCTGCACCGGGACGACCACCGACAGGTCGAACTCCTTCGCCGAGGGCGGCTGGACGATCTCGACCTTGCCGCGCGGCGCGAGGTACCGGGCCACCTCGTCCACCGGCCGGACCGTCGCCGACAGTCCGATCCGGCGCGCCGGGCGCGGCAGCAGCTCGTCCAGCCGCTCCAGGGACAGGGCCAGGTGCGCGCCGCGCTTGGTCCCCGCGACCGCGTGCACCTCGTCCAGGATCACCGTCTCGATCCCGGCCAGTGCATCCCGCGTCGCCGAAGTCAGCATCAGGAACAGCGACTCGGGCGTGGTGATCAGGATGTCCGGCGGCCGGGTGGCCAGCGCCCGCCGCTCGGCCGGCGGGGTGTCCCCCGAGCGGATCCCCACCCGGATCTCCGGCTCGGGCAGGCCCAGGCGGACCGACTCCTGGCGGATCCCGGTCAGCGGGCTGCGCAGGTTCCGCTCCACGTCGACCGCGAGGGCCTTCAGCGGGGACACGTACAGCACCCGGCAGCGCTTCTTCGGCTCGGCCGGAGGCGGGGTGGACGCGAGCTGGTCGAGGGCGGCGAGGAAGGCGGCCAGGGTCTTCCCGGAGCCGGTCGGCGCCACGACGAGCACGTCGGAGCCCTCCCGGATGGCCCGCCACGCCCCCTCCTGCGCGGAGGTGGGCTGGACGAAGGCCCCCGTGAACCAGGAGCGGGTCGCGGGGGAGAACGAATCGAGCGCAGAGCCGGCCATGCCCCCATCCTGCACCCGGGCACCGACAACGACCCGGACCTGGGGAAACGCCCGGACCCCCCAAGGCGGAGAATGGGGGGATGACGGACGAGGCGGTCGAGCGGGAGTGGGCCAGGCACTGGCAGTACGCGGAACTGCCCGGCCTGGACCTGCTGCGCGCCCACTACGTACGCCACACCTTCCCGCGCCACGCCCACGACGGGTACGTCATAGCGGCGGTCACCGGTGGCATCGAGGAGGTCGGCCTGCCCGGCGGCATCGTGCGGGCCGGGCCCGGGAGCGTGGTCCTGATCAACCCCGAGGTGCCGCACACCGCGCGGTCCGGGGTTCCGGAGGGCTGGGCCTACGCCACCTTGTACCCCTCCCGGGAGCTGATCGCCGAGGTCGCCGCGGAGATCGGCAGCCTGCGCGGAACCCCCGGCTTCACCGCCGACTCGGTCACCGACCCGCAGACCTCGCACGTGATCACCGAGGTGCACCGGGCCGCCGAGGAAGGGAACGCGCTCGCCGCCGACACCCTGCTGCGCCGCGCGGTGGCGCGGATGCTGACCCGGCACGCCGGGCCGCTGCCCGTCCGTACGGTCCGCAGCGCCGGAGCCGCCGACGCCGCGGCGGCCCGGGCCGTGCTCCAGGAGCGGATGGCGCAGCCGCCGTCGCTGGAACGGCTGGCCGCCGAGCTGGGGACCAGCCCGTTCGCCCTGCTGCGGGCCTTCCGGGAGCGGTACGGGATGCCGCCGCACACCTGGCTGACCGACGCCCGGGTCCGGCAGGCCCGCCGGCTGCTGGACGCGGGCACCCCGCCCGCGGAGGCGGCCGTAGCCGTCGGCTTCACCGACCAGCCGCACCTGAACCGGCACTTCACCCGCATCGTCGGCGTCCCGCCGGGCGCGTACCGGCGGGAGCGGGCGGGCGGTTAGGCTCCCGCCGTGGACGGCGTGGAGCAGGCCGGGGTGTGGGGTACGTACACGGCCCAAGTGCGGGGGCGGGTACCCGAGTGGCCGCCGACGGGCGCTGTGGTGGAGCAGGACGGGCCCTTCGTACGCACCCACTACGGCACCCACGGGACGGTCGGGCACCGGCCGCTCACGGACATCCCGCACGCCGAGCTGGCAGGGATGGTGCGGCGGCAGCAGGAGGCCTTCGCGGCACGCCGCGAAGGCGTGCGGTGGAAGGTGTACGGGGAGGACCCGCCGGATCTGGCGGAGGAGCTGGCCGCGGCCGGGTTCACGGCGGACGCCCCGCGCTCGCTGCTCGTCGCGGACCTCGCGCGGCTCGCGCCGGGCCGGGAGACCGGAGTCCGTTCGGTCCCCGGCGGTCTGCCGGGGGATTCCCCGTGGCGGGCCCTGGCCGCCGCGAGCGGGCCGCACGCCAAGCCGCTCGCCGAGTTCGAGGCCGACCGCGGGTGGCGCTGCGACCCGGGGGACCTCTCCGTGCTGGTCGAGCACGGGCGGGTGGTGGCCGCGGGCTGGCTGGAGGTCGCCCGCGGCACCGACTTCATGCTGGTCGGCGGGCTGACCGACCCCGCGACGGCCGCGGCCTTCGTACGGCACTGGACGCCGCCCGGCGATGCGGACCGCCGTCGGCCGGGCGCGGCGGCGTACTGCGCCGCCGAGGCCGGCGGAGAGCTGCGCGACGCGCTCCTCGCGGCGGGCTTCGCCGAGCTCACGACCGTACGCACCTTCCGGCTGGACCCGGTCGAACCCCCGGCCCGGACCCGGCCCGTCCGGGAACTCGCAGCGGCGGAGGACGACGTGCTGTGGGACCGGCTGCGCAACGAATTCGGCTTCCGGACCAAGGTCGCGGACATCCCCGGCTTCGCCGCCCCTGGCCCGTCCGCCACCTGGCCCCTCGGCGACCCCCACGAGGCGCTGGTCGCTGCGCTGGACCGGATCGTCCTGCGCGGGCTGAGGGCCGTCACCCCGCCCGGGGAGCAGGTGCGCTGGCTGGACTGGCAGCACCCCTGCTACGCCTTCGACCCCCACCGGGTCGGCGGTCCCGGGGAGCCGGAGTGCCCGGGCCAGGCGTATCCCGACGGCGATTTCTACCTCTACGTGGACCCCGGGCTGCGCTTCGGCACCTTCGGCCACCCCTGGGAGCACACGCTGACCGTCTTCGGCGCGGGGCTGCTCGGTGCGGTGGGGGCGGAGCTGACCGCCCTGCTCGGCGAGCCGGTGCGGCGCCGGGGCTGATCCGCCGGGACCTGCAAGACGTACGAGCCCCGCAAGACATACGGGACCTGCAAGGCATACGGGACCTGCAAGACGTACGAAACCTGCAGGACGTACGAGATCCGCAAGAACGTACAAGACCCGGCCCCCCTGGCCTGCGTACTTTCGCCGGGTGGGAGAACAACGGATGGTGATGCAGGAGACCCCCGAGGGGGTCGCCGGGCGGCCGCGCGGCGCCGTCGTGCGGGACGCGCTCGGGGTCGGGGTGGCCGTCGGGCTGTCGGGGTTCGCGTTCGGGGTGACCGCGGCCGGGTCCGGGATCAGCGTGCTGCAGGCCTGCGTGCTGAGCCTGTTCGTGTTCACCGGAGCCTCGCAGTTCGCGCTGGTCGGGGCGCTGGCCGCGGGCGGGAACCCGTTCACCGCGGCCGCCGGTGCCTTCTTCCTCGGTACGCGCAACGCCTTCTACGGGCTGCGGCTTTCGCAGCTGCTCGCCCTGCCCGGGGCGGTGCGGCCCTTCGCCGCCCACTGGGTGATCGACGAGACCACCGCCGTGGCGCTGACGCAGCCCGACCGAAGGTCGGCGCGGCTCGGGTTCACCGTGACCGGGCTGAGCCTGTACGTCCTGTGGAACCTCACCACCCTGCTCGGTGTCCTCGGCGCCGAAGCCCTCGGGGACACCGCCGCATGGGGGCTGGACGCCGCCGGGCCGGCCGTCTTCCTGGCCCTGCTCGCGCCGATGCTGAAGACCGCCACCGAGCGGGCCGTCGCCGCGCTCGCCGTCGTCCTCGGGCTGGGCCTGCTCCCCGTGCTGCCCGCCGGGCTGCCGGTGCTCGTCGCCGCCCTCGCCGCCCCCGTGATCCTCTGGCTGAAGGGACGCCGCTCGTGAACGTCTGGCTCGCCATCGGGCTCACCGCCGTCGGCTGCTACGCCGCCAAGCTCGCCGGGCTGCTCGTACCCGCCGGGGCACTGGAGCGGCCGCTCGTGCGCAGGCTCGCCGCGCTGCTGCCGGTCGCGCTGCTCGCCGCGCTCACCGCCCAGCAGACCTTCGGCTCCGGGCACGAGCTCGTGCTCGACGCCCGCGCCGCCGGGCTGGCCGCCGCCGGGCTCGCGCTGCTGCTGCGGGCCCCGTTCCTGCTCGTGGTCGGCGCTGCCGTGGTCGTCACCGCGGGCGTCCGGGCTCTGGGCGGGTAGCCGCTCCGGGGGGATCGCCGGCCAGGGGGCGTCCGTACGCCCGCAGGGTCAGCAGGGCCTCCAGTGTGGCGATCGGGCGGCGTTCCAGCGAGCTGCCCGGCGCCCAGGCGAGGCGGCGCACCGGCCAGCCGCCGTCCGGCTGCTGCGCGGCGGCCAGGAAGTCCAGCGAACGCCTCAGCTCCTCGTCGGTGAACCAGCCGCGCGCCAGCGACTCCGGCCGCCGGGCGACGTCGTGCGGGAACAGCTGCTCGCCCGGCGCGTGACCGGGGTACGGCGGGTACTCCCGGCGGCGGCGCGGATCGAGCACCACGAGCCGCTGCTCGCGCACGAGCCGCCCCAGCCGGTCCGCGGCCGCCACCGCCCGCGGCCGGTCGGGGGCGCCGTCGAGGAAGGCCACCGCGCTCTGGATCTCGTACGGGTCCGCCCGGCGCAGGGTCTCGACCCGGTCCCAGCAGAACTCCGTGGCCCGGAACAGCCACGCGTGCCAGATCCGGTTGCGGTGCAGGACGCCGACGACCGGGCCCGTGATCAGGAGCTCGGCCGGCGGATCGTCGTACAGCCGGTGGTACGGGGCCCCGGGATAGCCGCGCGGGGCCGGCAGGAGCACCGGAAGCGCGCCGTCCGCGGTCGAGACCCGGGTGAGGTGGCGGCAGAGCCGCTCGATCCGCTGCCCGGCGCACCGGCCCAGGCTGTCCAGGACCCGCAGGGCGTGGGCGGTGTGCAGCGGCTGGCTGAGCGGACCGCGCAGATCGGGATCGAGGGCGTGGCCGTAGCCGCCGTCGGCGTTGAGGTACGAGCCGAGCGCGGTGTCCACCGCGTCGGGGTCCCCGCCGAGGAAGTGGAACGCGAACCGCCGCTGCTCCAGCACCCGGGCCGTGAGCCAGATGAACTGCTCGGCGCGGGCCAGCGGGGTCGGCGGGGTGGGTGGGGCCAGCGAGGAAGCTTCGTCTCCAGGCATGCGTGAAACCGTAGGGCGCGGTGGCGCGGGGCCGGGGGGCGAACAGCACCGGTGCACTCTCCCGGGGCGGGATACTGGGGGCATGCGGTTGACGATTTTCTGGGAGCGGATGGCGGAGCACTTCGGTGCGGGCTACGCAGACTCCTTCGCGCGGGACCACGTCATGACGGAGCTCGGCGGACGCACCGTCCACCAGGCGCTGGAGGCGGGCTGGGAGGCCAAGGACGTGTGGCGCGCGGTGTGTTCGGCGATGGACGTGCCGGCTTCGCTGCGCTGACGCAGGCGGCCGTTTCCCCGTCCGCGGGGCGGTTGGGACAGACTGGGGCGCGTGGCAGCCACCGATGAGACGACCGTGACGACGACCGGCACCGCCGATACCACCGCCTCGGCCGGTACGGCCGAGGCGGCGACGGGCAGGACCGGGCCCGGCCCCGCCGGTCCCGCAGGGCCTCCCGGTGGCGCCACCGCCCAGGCGGCGCCCGGCGCCCGGATGCCGCGCTGGCTGCCGCGCGCCGTCGTCCTCGTCCTGGCCCTCGTCGCCTGCTTCCAGCTCGGCAGCTGGGCCTTCCACCAGCTGACCGGGCTGCTCGTCAACATCCTGATCGCGTTCTTCCTCGCGCTCGCGATCGAACCCGCCGTGGCCCGGATGTCGGCCCGCGGCATGCGCCGCGGGCTCGCCACCTTCCTGGTGTTCCTCGGGGTGTTCGTCGCGGCCGTCGGCTTCGTCGTGCTGCTCGGCTCGATGCTCGCCGGGCAGATCGTCGCCATGGTGCAGGGCTTCCCGGGCTATCTCGACTCGGTGATCGGCACGATCAACACCACCTTCCACACCAAGCTGTCCCGGCTCGCGATCCAGGACAGCCTGCTGCACTCCGACTGGCTCCAGAAGTACGTACAGAACAGCGCGACCGGCGTGCTCGACGTGTCCGCCACCGTGCTCGGCGGGCTCTTCAGGCTGCTGACGATCGGGCTCTTCTCCTTCTACTTCGCCGCCGACGGGCCGCGGCTGCGGCGCGCGCTGTGCTCCGTACTGCCCCCTGCGAAGCAGTCGGAGGTGCTGCGCGCCTGGGAGATCGCCGTCGCCAAGACGGGCGGCTACCTCTACTCGCGCGGCCTGATGGCCCTGGTCTCCGGCATCGCGCACTACGTCGTCTTCGTGGTCCTCGACGTGCCGTACGCGCCCGCCCTCGCGGTGTGGGTGGGGCTGGTCTCCCAGTTCATCCCCACCATCGGCACCTACCTGGCGGGCGCGCTGCCGATGCTGATCGCCTTCCCGGACTCGCCCTGGTACGCGCTGTACGTCCTCGGATTCGTGGTGGTCTACCAGCAGTTCGAGAACTACGTGCTGCAGCCGAAGCTGACCGCGAAGACGGTCGACATCCACCCGGCGGTGGCCTTCGGCTCCGTGATCGCGGGCACCGCCCTGCTGGGCGCGGTCGGGGCGCTGATCGCGATCCCGGCCGTCGCCACGCTGCAGGCGTTCCTCGGCGCTTACGTGAAGCGGTACGAGGTGACGGAGGGGGCGGCCGGGGCCGGCGGGGCTAGCGGGGATCCGGCTACTTCTTCTCCTCGGCTGTGGCGAGGAAGGCTGCCAGGGCCTCGGTGACGGTCGCCTCGACGGCGGCCTTGTCCACGCCGAGGCCGCTGAAGACGCCCTCGCCGTTCTCGAGTTCGAGGAGCGCGAGCAGGATGTGCTCGGTGCCGACGTAGCTGTGGCCGAGGCGCAGGGCCTCACGGAAGGTGAGCTCCAGGGCCTTCTTGGCGGAGGCGTCGAAGGGGACGAGCTCGGGGACGTCCCCGGCGGCCGGGGGCAGGGCGGCGGTCGCGGCGGCACGTACGTCGTCCGCCGGGACCTGCTGGGCGCGCAGGGCGAGTGCGGCGAGGCCCTCCGGCTCGGCGAGCAGGCCGAGGACGAGGTGCTCGGTGCGGATCTCGGTGTTGCCGGCGGCGCGCGCCTCGTTCTGTGCGGTGACGACGACGTTGCGGGCGCGGGGGGTGAAGCGGCCGAAGCCCTGGCCGGGGTCGATGCCGGCTTCGCCCTCCTTGTCGGCCTTGGGGACGAAGCGCTTCTGGGCGGCCTGGCGGGTGACGCCCATGCTGCGGCCGATGTCCGTCCAGGAGGCGCCGGAGCGGCGGGCCTGGTCCACGAAGTGGCCGATGAGGTGGTCCGCGACGTCACCGAGGGACTCGGCGACGACGACGGCGCCGCTGAGCTGCTCCAGGGTGTCGGTGTGGACCTTCTTGATGGCCTCGATCAGGTCGTCGAGGCGTACCGGATTGGTCATGCGAACGGGTTCCACTGAAGGGTTCGTCATGAGTGCAACCGTAGGTTGACAGTCAAAGGAGTGTCAACCCTGGGTTGTCAGTTGGGGGGCCGAGGTCAACCCGGGGTCTCGTGGAGCGGGCCAGGGCGGCGGGGGCGCGGGAGATGCCGTGGCGGACGACCTCGACCAGCGTGGACCGGACCTCCGCGGGGACCGGGGCGTCGGGCAGCGGCCATGGGATCCGCGGCGGCCACGTCCCGTCCGCGCCGACCTCGCGGCTGCGGCGCCGGCCCGCCGCGGTGGCGTGGTCGGGCACCGGCCCGGCGCACAGGGTGGTGAGCCCCGTCACCGCGCCGAGCGCGGCGAACGCCAGGAACGGCCTCAGGCCGTTGCCCTCCCCGGTGGCGGAGTCGACGGCGCAGGCCGCGACCGTTGCCGGGACCGCGAGCGCCAGCAGCACCTGCTGCGCGGCCTGGGTGCGCGCGGCCCGCTCGCGGCGCCCGGGGCCGACGGCCAGGCCCCGTGCGGCCAGGCCCTTCCCGGCCGCGGCGGTGGCGGGGGAGGCGGCGACGAGCTTCCGGAGCCGGTCCACGCGCGGCGCCGGGGACCCTGCTGCGCGGCGGAGGGCGTCCGCCTGGACGGGGTCGGCCGGCGGAGGCTGCTCGCGTACGCCGGCCCCGACCCGGCCGTCGGCGCCGACCGGCAGCATCCCGGCCAGGTGCAGCGCGGTGAGCGCCACGTCGGCGACGCGCTGCCGGCCGCCGTCCAGGTATGCGGCCTCGTGCAGGTCGAGCCCCCCGGTGTCCGCCCGGCCCCCGGGATCGAGCCCGCGCTGCAGCGGGATGCGGGCGAGGGTCACGCCGAGCAGCGGCACGGCCGAACCCAGGAAGATGTAGACCCACACCGTCGCCCCCGACTCCGTGTCCTGCCCTGCCCTGCCCTGCCCGGTCCCGCTCCGTTCCGCCTGAGTGTGGGCCCGCCCGATGGCCGGGGCAATGCGCCGGACCGGACCCGTCGACCCGCGGGCCGACGGGTCCGCCGGGTGGCCCGCGCCGGGTGGGGCGTGGTGCGCTTGACAGGAAAATCGAACATCCATTCTGATGAGTTATCCACAGCCGAACCGGACGTGGGAGCGCATTGTCAGTGGCAGGCGTTAGCGTCAATGGCGTGAAGCGATCGACTCAAGCAAACCGGGTGGAACCCATGGCAGGCACCGACCGCGAGAAGGCTCTCGACGCCGCGCTCGCACAGATTGAACGGCAATTCGGCAAGGGTGCGGTCATGCGCCTCGGCGACAAGCCGAACGACCCCATCGAGGTCATCCCCACCGGGTCGACCGCGCTGGACATCGCCCTCGGCGTCGGCGGGCTGCCCCGCGGCCGCGTGATCGAGGTGTACGGCCCGGAGTCCTCCGGCAAGACGACCCTGACCCTGCACGCCGTGGCCAACGCACAGAAGGCCGGCGGCACCGTCGCCTTCGTGGACGCCGAGCACGCGCTCGACCCCGAGTACGCGAAGGCCCTCGGCGTCGACACCGACAACCTCATCCTGTCGCAGCCGGACACCGGCGAGCAGGCGCTGGAGATCGTGGACATGCTCGTCCGCTCCGGTGCCCTCGACCTGATCGTCATCGACTCCGTGGCGGCCCTCGTGCCGCGCGCCGAGATCGAGGGCGAGATGGGCGACTCGCACGTGGGTCTCCAGGCCCGTCTGATGAGCCAGGCACTCCGGAAGATCACCGGTGCGCTCAACCAGTCCAAGACCACCGCGATCTTCATCAACCAGCTCCGCGAGAAGATCGGTGTGATGTTCGGCTCGCCGGAGACCACCACCGGTGGCCGCGCGCTGAAGTTCTACGCCTCCGTACGCCTCGACATCCGCCGTATCGAGACCCTCAAGGACGGCACCGACGCGGTCGGCAACCGCACCCGTGTCAAGGTCGTCAAGAACAAGGTCGCGCCGCCGTTCAAGCAGGCCGAGTTCGACATCCTCTACGGCCAGGGCATCAGCCGCGAGGGCGGCCTGATCGACATGGGCGTGGAGCACGGCTTCGTGCGCAAGGCCGGCGCCTGGTACACGTACGAGGGTGACCAGCTCGGCCAGGGCAAGGAGAACGCCCGCAACTTCCTGAAGGACAACCCCGACCTCGCCAACGAGATCGAGCGGAAGATCAAGGAGAAGCTGGGCGTGGGCGTGCGCAAGGACGCCGCCGCCGACGAGGCGGCCGCAGGCGCGCCTGCCGAGGCCGCGGCCGTGCCCGCCCCCGCATCGAAGGCCAAGACGACGGCCAAGGCCGCCGTCGCCAAGAGCTGACCCGTGCGGGAGCAGGAAAGGGGCGGCGGCAACGGCGGCCGGGAGGGCCGTCGCGAAGGCAGCCGCGAACGCGGCCGTGAAGGCCGTCGCGAGGGACGTGGCGAAGGCCGCCAGGAACTGCCGCCCCAGAGTCCCGAGGAGCAGGCGCGGGCGATCTGCCTGCGCCTGCTCACCGGGATGCCGCGCACCCGGCGCCAGCTCGCGGACGCCCTCGACAAGCGGGGCATCCCCGAGGAGGTGTCGCAGGCGGTCCTCTCCCGGTTCGAGGAGGTCGGCCTGATCGACGACGCAGCCTTCGCCGGGGCCTGGGTCGAGTCCCGGCACCGCGGCCGCGGCCTCGCCCGCCGGGCGCTCGCCCAGGAGCTGCGCACCAAGGGGGTGCACGCCACCCTCGTCCAGGAGGCCCTGGAACAGCTGGACTCCGACCAGGAGGAGCAGACCGCCCGGGAACTCGTGGAGCGCAAGCTCCGCGCCACCCGGGGCCTGGAGCGGGACAAGCGGATCCGGCGGCTCGCCGGGATGCTCGCCCGCAAGGGGTACCCGGAGGGCATGGCCCTGCGGGTGGTGCGGCGCGCGCTGGAGGAAGAGGGCGACGACGGCACGGACACGGACGACCTGGGGTACCCGGGGTTCTGAGCTGCGCCGCAGGACCCGGGGGTGGGGATAGCCCCCGGGTGCGGACGCCGGGGTGCTCCACTGCCAAGAAGCGGGCCCGGCGGCAGAGTTGCCCGCATGATGCTGCGTTACGCTCTCCAGACCGTCAGGGACCGCAAGGCCGGATTCCTCGGCGCCTTCGTCGCACTCCTGTGCGCGGCGGCCCTCATCACCGCCTGCGGCACGCTCCTGGAAACCGGACTCCGCGGAAAGATCGCCACCGAGCGCTACGCGGCCGCGCCGGTCGTCGTCTCCGCGGACCAGAACGTCCACCAGACCACGGTCAAGGAGAAGAAGGGCAAGGCCAAGACGAAGCACAAGGCCAAACCCGTCGCCGAGCGGGCGTGGCTCCCCGCCTCCACGGTGGACGCGGTCCGGTCCGTGCCGGGCGTCGAGCGGGTCGTACCGGAGCTCAGCTTCCAGGCCGTCCCGCTGGTCAAGGCCCCCGGCGGCGCGAAGCCCTCGTACGGACACGCCTGGACCTCCGCCGCGCTCACCCCCTTCACGCTCACCGAGGGCCGCGCCCCCCAGGGCGGCGGCGAGGTCGTGGTCGACCGTGAACTGGCCGCCCGCGCGGGGCTGAAGACCGGCGCCCCGCTCACCGTGCAGGCCACCGGCGAGCCGAAGACGTACACCGTCAGCGGGATCGCGCAGACCGCCCGCGGCGATCTCGCACGGCAGAACGCGCTGTTCTTCGGCGACGCCGAGGCGCAGCGGCTGGCCGCCCGCGACGGACAGGTCACCGCCATCGGGGTGCTGCCGGCGCCCGGGACCGACCCCGGAGAGCTGGCCGGGCGCGTCGAGCAGGCACTGGGGGGCACCGGCGCGCAGGTCGCCGTGGGCGACGCACGCGGGCCCGTGGAGTTCCTCGACGCGGCGGGTGCACGCATCAAGCTGGTCTCCATGGGCGGGGCCATGGGAGGCACCTCGCTGCTCGTCGCGATCCTCGTGGTCGTCGGGACCTTCGCCCTCTCCGTCCAGCAGCGCTACCGCGAACTCGCCCTGCTGCGCGCCATCGCCGCCACGCCCAGGCAGCTGCGCCGCATGATCGGCCGCGAGGCCCTGGTCGTGGGCCTGGCCGCCGGTGTCGCCGGGGCGCTCGCCGGGCTCCCGCTCGCCGCCTGGCTGCACGGCCGGTTCATCGAGAGCGGGGTCGTGCCCGCCAACCTGGAGCGCACCGCCGGGATCTTCCCGATGTTCGCCGCCGTCGGCGCCAGCCTGCTCGGAGCCTGGGCCGCGGCCCGGATCACCGGGCGGCGGATCGCCCGGATCCGCCCGGCCGAGGCGCTGGCCGAAGCCGCCCTCGAACGGGGGCGGCCCGCGTGGATCCGGATCGCGACCGGGATGCTGCTGCTCGCCGGCGGTGTGGTGCTGGTCGCCGTGCTGAGCGTGCTGCGCACCGAGCCGGCGTCGACCCCGGTGACCTTCCTGGCCGTCGTGGTCCTCGCCGGCGCGGTCTCGCTGCTCGGCCCGCTGCTCGTACGGGGCGCGACCGCGCTGCTCGCCGGGCCGCTGCGGCTGGCCGGCGCGGGAGGGCACCTGGCCACCGCGAACCTGCGCGGCAACGCCACCCGGATGGCCTCCGCGGTCACCCCGCTCGCCCTGTTGACCGGCATGACCTGCACCGTCCTGTTCATCACGCCGACGCTGGGCAACGCCGCCCGGGCACAGGCCCGTGACGGGGTCCGGGCCGGCTGGGTGCTGGCCGCGCAGGGGCCGGGTGTCACCGGCGCCGCCGCGGAGCGGATCCGCCGGACCCCCGGGGTCACGGCGGCCACCGAGATCGTGCACACGTCCGTACGGGTGGGGCTGACGAAGTACGGCGCGCAGGGGGTGACCCCGGCCGGGCTGGCCCGGACCTGGGACCCCGGTGTGACGAGCGGGAGCCTGGACGGCTTCGGCGAGAAGAGCGTGGCGGTGAGCGAACTGGCCGCCGATCAGCTGGGGCTGAAGCCGGGGAGCCCGCTGAAGCTGGCGCTGGGCGACGGGACCCCGGTCACCCTGACCGTCTCGGCCGTGTACGCGCGGGGGCTGGGCTTCGGGGACCTGACGCTGCCGCACGACCTCGTCGCGGCGCACGTGGACAACCCGCTGGCGAGCAGCGTGCTGGTGGCGGCGGAGCCGGGGACCGGGCGGGAGCAGCTGGCCGCGGCGGTACGGGAGTTCCCGGGGGTCGGGGTGCTGACGGCGCGCGACGCGGACGAGGTACGGGCGGAGCGGCAGCAGGCCGGTGCCGAGATCAACCTGCTGGCGATGGGGCTGGTGCTGGCGTTCACCGCGATCGCGGTGGTCAACACGCTGGCGATGTCCACGGCGGAGCGGTTCCGGGAGTTCGCGATGCTGAGGCTGGCGGGGGCCAAGCGGCGTCAGGTGCTGCGGATGCTGCGGACGGAGGCGCTGGCGGTGCTGCTGATCGGGGCGGTGCTGGGGTCGGGGATCTCGCTGGCCGTGCTGACCGCGTTCAGCGTGGGCATGACGGGGGCGGCTGCTCCGGCGGTGCTGCCGGTGGTGTACGTGGGGGTACTGGGGGTGGCGGGGCTGCTGGCCCTCGCGGCCACCGCCCTGCCGGGCCGGGTGGCGCTGCGGGTCCCTCCGGTGGAGGTGGCCACCTCGAGGTAGCGGCCACCACCTGCGGGCCCGCCGCCCGCCGCCCGCGGGCCCGGGGCCGCACCGCTCCGGTGGTGCCGGTCCCGGGCCCGGGGTGGGCGTGGCCTGCGGCGCTGGTCCCCTACCCGCCCTTCTCCCGATCACCGGGCGCTGCCCGGACCCGGTCCTCAAACGCCGGACGGGCTGAAAGATCCGGGCGCTGCCCGGACCCGGTCCTCAAACGCCGGGCGGGCTGGGAGGTCCCGGAGGGTGCCCGGACTCGGCGTTAGGTAACGGGGAGGCCTGCGGCCTTCCAGGCCTGGAAGCCGCCGGTCAGGTCCGTGGCGCGGTGCAGGCCCAGGGTGTGGAGCGAGGCCGCCGCCAGGGACGAGGCGTAGCCCTCGTTGCAGATCACCACCACCCGGAGGTCGTGCGAGGTGGCCTCGGGGGCGCGGTGCGAGCCCTGGGGGTCCAGGCGCCACTCCAGCTCGTTGCGCTCGACCACCAGCGCACCCGGGATCAGGCCGTCGCGCTCGCGCAGCGCCTGGTAGCGGATGTCCACCAGGAGGGCGTCGCCCGCCCGGAACGCGGCGTACGCCTGCGCCGGCTCGATGCGGGTGTACGCCGAACGGACCCGTTCCAGCAGGGCGTCGATACCGATCGGGGCGCTCACTGCCAGTCCGCCGGGCGCTCGACCTGCTCCAGCGTCAGCACCTGACCGGTGCGGCTGTAGCGGCGGATCAGGGGCAGCGGCGGGTAGTACGCGTGCACCGAGACCGCGTGCTCCGCCTCCGACTCGTTGAGCACCTCGTGGACGTGGTGCTCGCCGAAGGCCCGGCCCGTCCCCGCGCCCAGGCTGCGGCTGCGGTCCAGATCGGCGGCGAGCTCCAGGCTCCGCCAGCCCTCTGACGGCAGCCGGACCGCCAGGGAGTGCTCCCGCAGGCGCCCCCGGGCGGTGGCGAACGCGCCCAGCGACTCGGCGTGGTCGTGCCAGCCGGTGCCGGTGCCCGGCGGCCAGCCGATCACCCAGGCCTCGCTGCCGCCCGGCCCGTCGAGGCGGATCCAGGTGCGGCCCTCGGGGTCGAGGGGGAGGGAGTCGATGACCGCCGGGTCGGCGGCGGTACGCAGGGCGAAGTCGAGGAGTTCCGCAGCCGTCACCGCACCGGCGCGCGCGGGGGCGTGCGGAGGTGAGAGGGGCGCAGTGGGTGCACTGGGTGCAAAGGGCGCATGCATGGGGGCGTGACCGTCCTGTGGGTTCGCGAAAGTGCGCGCGGAGCGCGGAGGGATCGGCGAATCAGCAGGAAGGGCGACACACGCAGCCCGCGTAGCGGAGCAGGTCCATATGGACCCTCCGCCACAGGCGTACGTCGTTGCCGGTCATGTCGGCGAGTGAAGCATGCGGACCGGAGACCGGTCAATCGATCACGGCCGGATGAGTCGAAGACGACTCGAGCGGGGCTGGCGCCCCCAGCCGGACGGTGTCCGCCGCCTCGTACAGCTCGGCCGGCCGCACGCCCGCGAAGGTCGCCGCCAGGTGTCCGTCCGGCCTGACCAGGAGGACGGTGTGCGCCGGAGCCCCCGGGTAGCCGTCCGCGACCAGCAGTTCCGTGCGGACCGGGAGGGCGCTCACCGCAGCCGCGAGCCGGGGCATCAGCCCGGCGCCCAGCCAGTGCCGCCGGTCCCAGACCCCGGTGCCCGGGGCGACCAGGACGACCAGCAGGCGGCCCCGTCCCAGCAGGTCGCGCAGTGGCACGGTTGCCCCGTCGGGCGCGGTGACGGGAACGTTGGCCACCTGACCGCCCGGCTCCGTGTCGGTGGGCACCTCGCGCACGGCCACCGGCGGGGCGTACGTCGGTGTCGCGCCCAGCGGCCCCCGCCCCAAGTGGCCATCGGTCAGCAGCAGCTCGCCGGAGCGGGTGGCGCCGGGCAGGTACGTCCGCAGCCCGCCGCCCCCGCGCAGTACGGGCATCGCCTGGTCGGCGGCGCGCAGCCGGGCCGCGACGGCGGTGCGGCGCTCGCCCTCGTAGCTGTCGAGCAGGGCCTCGGAGGCGCCCTGGTGCCAGGCCAGGGACAGCTTCCAGGCGAGGTTCTCGGCGTCCCGGAGCCCCTCGTCGACCCCCTGAGTGCCGAGCGCGCCCAGCAGGTGGGCGGCGTCCCCGGCGAGGAACGCGCGGCGGTCGCGCCAGCGGCGGGCGAGCCGGTGGTGCAGCGTGTGCACCCCGGTGTCGAGGAGGTCGTACGGGGGAGTGGCGCCCCCGCACCACACGGCCAGGGTGTCCCGGATCAGGGTCACGAGGGCGTCGGGCGTGACCAGTTCCCCGCGGGCCGGGAGCAGCCAGTCCAGCCGCCACACCCCGTCGGGCAGCGGCCGGGCGCTGACCTCGGGCACGCCGGGCGCCGGGGCGCGGTGCAGCAGGGCCTCGCCGGGCCAGGGGAGTTCGGTGCGCAGCGCGGCCACGGCGTGCCGTTCGACGGCGGTGCGGCCCGGGAAGCGGATGCCGAGCAGCTTGCGCACGGTGGAGCGCGCTCCGTCGCAGCCGACCAGGTAACTCCCGCGCCACCACGTGGTCTCGGCGCCCCGGGTGTGCGCGGTGACCCCGCGCTCGTCCTGTTCGAGGGAGTCCAGTTTGCTGTCGGCGACCAGCTGGACCAGCGGATGTGCGGCCGCGGCGTCGCGCAGCCCGCGCGTGAGGGCGTGCTGCGGCAGGTGCAGGGGGGCCTGACGGTCCTCGAAGGTGATGCGCCGGGCGTCGTCGGTGCGGCTGCGGCGCCGCATGGTGCGCCAGGCGGCGAAGAGCGCGCCCTCGTCGCGCAGCGTCGTACAGCCCAGCCGGTGGACCATGGCCGAGGTGTCCTCGTGCAGGACGACCGTACGGGCAGGCCGGGGCAGGTCCTTGCCGGGCCCCTCGTCGAGCACGACGCTGGGCACGCCCGAGCCGGCCAGGGCCAGGGACAGGGACAGTCCGACGGGCCCCGCGCCGACGACGATCACCGGGTCCATGATGCGGCTCCCGATGTCCGGTATGTGATCACAGAACGTATGCAACCCACTGGAGGTGCCTGCGTCAAGTGACACCCGGCCCCGCCAACGCCGTGTGGTGCGGCGGATGAGTTCCGCCGCACCACAGGTGTCACGCCAGTGTACTGACCGGGTGTCAGGCTCGTGCCGTCGGGGAGCCGTGTCGTCCGGATGCCGGGCCGGGGGTCAGGGAGCCTCGCCCACGCCGGCCGCACCGCCCGCGTCGACCTCGGCCACGTCCCCGGCGACGACCGCGCCGGTGCCCTTCTTCGACTTCCTCAGCCGCCCTTCGATCCAGGAGGCGAAGGAGGTCAGCATGAAGTTCACCACGATGTAGATCAGTGCGATCACGACGAGGGTCGCGATGGTGTTGCTGTAGTTCGCCGAGATCTGCCGGTTCATCGACAGCAGCTCGGCCAGGCCCAGCACCGCACCGCCGATCGCGGTGTCCTTGATGATCACCACGAGCTGGCTGACCAGCGCCGGCAGCATGGCCGTGACGGCCTGCGGGATCAGGACGTTCGTCATGATCTGGCCCTTGCGCATGCCGATCGCCTTGGCCGCGTCGGTCTGGCCCCGGGGCAGCGACTGGATGCCGGCGACGACGATCTCGGCGATGACCGCGGAGTTGTACAGGACGAGGCCGGTGACCACCGCGTACAGCGGGCGCAGTTCGGAGCTGACGGTGCTGAACTTCACGTACAGCGCGGAGCCGAACAACATCAGCATCAGCACCGGGATGGCGCGGAAGAACTCGACCCAGGCGCCCACCGGGATCCGTACCCACCGGTGGTCGGAGAGCCTGCCCATGCCGAGGACCGCACCCAGCGGCAGCGAGATGACCACGGCGATGAGGCCGGCCTTCAGCGTCTCGGCGAGCCCCGGCAGCAGGAAGGTCGTCCAGACCTCGCTGTCGGTGACGAACGGGCTCCACTTGTCGGCGTCGAGCTGGTTGTTCTCGGCCATGATGGCGAGGACCCACCACATGACCAGGCCGAACACGACCAGGAAGGCCGCCGTGTAGATCCAGTTACGCGCCTTGGCCTTGGGGCCGGGGGTGTCGTACAGCACGGAGCTCATCGCTTCACCGCCACTCGCTTGGCCACCCAGCCCAGCAGCAGGCCGGTGGGCAGGGTCAGCAGGACGAAGCCGAGAGCGAAGATCCCGAAGACGGCGAAGAGCGCCTGCGGCTCGTTCTCGATCATTTCCTTCATCAGCAGGGCCGCTTCGGCCACGCCGATGGCCGCCGCCACCGTGGTGTTCTTGGTGAGGGCGATCAGTACGTTCGTGAGCGGCGCGATGACCGCCCGGAAAGCCTGGGGGAGCACGATCAGGGTGAGTACCTGGAAGAAGCTCAGGCCCAGCGCGCGGGCGGCTTCGGCCTGGCCCACGGGCACCGTGTTGATGCCCGAGCGGATCGCCTCACAGACGAAGGTGCCGGTGTAGGCGATGAAGCCCAGGATGGCGAGCCGGAACCCGGTCTCCTTGAACGTGCCGCCGCCGAGCGAGATGCCGAGGGTCTGATTGAGACCCAGCGAGCAGCCGATGATGATGACGGTCAGCGGGGTGTTGCGCACGATGTTGACGTACGCCGTGCCGAAGGCCCGCATCAGCGGGACCGGGCTGACCCGCATCCCGGCCAGGACGGTTCCCCAGATCAGGGATCCGACCGCCGAGTAGAGGGTGAGCTGAACCGTCACCCAGAAGGCTCCGAGCACGTCGTACTGCCCGGAATTAAGAAAGTCGAACACGTTGCCCTGCGCTCTCCCCAGGATGGCCGGTGAGAGGGGCCGCCGCCCGTGGCAGGCGGGCGGCGACACCCCTCACCGATGAATCAGCTGCCTTCGGTGATCTGCGGGGCCGGCTCGGCCTTGTAGTTGGCGGGGCCGAGGTTCTTGTCCACGGCCTTCTGCCAGGAGCCGTCCTCGACCATCTTCTTGAGGGCGGCGTTGACCTTCGTCTGGAGGTCCTTGTCGCCCTTCTTCAGGCCGATGCCGTACGGCTCGTCGCTCAGCTTCAGGCCGACGAGCTTGAACTTGCCCTTGTTGTTCTCCTGCGCGGCGTATCCGGCCAGGATCGAGTTGTCCGTGGTCAGGGCGTCGAGCTTCTTGTTCTCCAGGCCGGTGAGGCACTCGGAGTAGCCGCCCTGCTCCAGCAGGTCGGCCTCAGGGGCCAGCTTGGTCTTGACGTTCTGCGCCGAGGTGGAGCCGGTGACCGAGCAGAGCTTCTTCTTGTTGAGGTCCTCGGCCTTGGTGATCGAGGTGTCGTCGGCGCGGACCAGCAGGTCCTGGTGGGCCAGGAAGTACGGGCCGGCGAAGTCGACCTTCGCCTTGCGCTTGTCGTTGATCGTGTAGGTCGCGACGACCAGCTTCACGTCACCGTTCGAGATCAGGTTCTCGCGCTCGGCGCTGATGGCCTGCTTGAACTCGATCTGGTCGGGCTGGTAGCCGAGCTCCTTGGCCACGTACGTCGCCACGTCGACGTCGAAGCCGGAGAACTTGCCGTCGGGGCTCTTGAGACCCAGACCCGGCTGGTCGAACTTGATGCCGATGACGATCTTGTCCTTGGCGCCGCCGGACGCGCCGCCGTCACTGCTCGCCTTGTCGCTGCTGCCGCCGCAGGCGGTCGCGGTCAGAGCGAGGACTGCGGCCACGGCCGCGGCCGCACCGGCCTTGAAAACCTTCATGGTGAACTTCCCTCGGATGAGACGTTGTTGGACGACGAGCGACACGTGTGCTCTGAGCCGCCAGGGGATCACTACCAGACAAGACCGTCAGTGGTGCAGGATCTTCGAAAGGAAGTCCTTGGCGCGGTCACTGCGCGGGTTGCTGAAGAACTGCTCGGGTGCGGCCTCTTCGACGATCTTTCCGTCGGCCATGAAGATGACCCGATTGGCCGCAGAGCGGGCGAAGCCCATCTCGTGCGTGACGACCACCATCGTCATCCCCTCCCGGGCGAGCTGCTGCATGACCTCCAGCACCTCGTTGATCATTTCCGGGTCGAGCGCCGAGGTCGGCTCGTCGAACAGCATCACCTTCGGGTCCATCGCCAGCGCGCGGGCGATCGCCACGCGCTGCTGCTGGCCGCCGGAGAGCTGCGCCGGGTACTTGTCGGCCTGCGAGCCGACGCCCACCCGGTCCAGCAGGGACTTCGCCTTCTCGAGCGCCGCTGTCGGGTCCGTCTTGCGGACCTTGAGCTGACCCAGCATCACGTTCTGCAGCACCGTCTTGTGCGCGAACAGGTTGAAGGACTGGAAGACCATGCCCACATCGGCACGCAGCCGGGCCAGTTCCCGTCCCTCCGAGGGCAGTTCCTTGCCGTCGACCGTGATGGTGCCCGAGTCGATCGTCTCCAGCCGGTTGATGGTCCGGCACAGCGTGGACTTGCCCGATCCCGAGGGACCGATCACCACGACGACCTCACCGCGGGCAATGCTCAGATCGATGTCCTGAAGCACGTGCAGCGCGCCGAAGTGCTTGTTGACGTTGCTCAGTACGACCAGGTCGTCCGCGGCCCCGGCCGCATCCTGCACGTCCTTGGTCACTGATACTCCGCTCATCGGCAACTTGCTCCGTCCTCCTCGGTTGGGAGGACAGTAGTGACGTGGTGCGCACACCGTCATCACATCTGAGGGAGAATTGAGCATAACGAAACGGCCTCGCTCCGATACGCTCCGTGCGCACCACGGCAACCGGGCCGGTCTGCCCGTACCGGGTGCATAACGGAAGACGCGCCGGACCGGAACCCCCTTGACGTGGGCCCCTCCATCGGCATGGATGCAGGGTGGCCCTGACCGCGGGCCCTGATCAGAAAAAACAGGAAAGGGGGACGCAATGAGACTGCTGCTCGTCGAGGACGACGACCACGTCGCCGCCGCCCTGTCCGCGATCCTCGCCCGGCACGGCTTCCAGGTGACCCACGCCCGCAGCGGCGAGGAGGCCCTGCAGGCCCTGCTGCCCGCCGGAGCGCCGCCCTTCGGCGTCGTCCTCCTGGACCTCGGCCTGCCCGACCAGGACGGTTACGAGGTGTGCGGAAAGATCCGCAAGCGCACCGCGACGCCCGTCATCATGGTGACCGCGCGCGCCGACGTCCGCTCCCGCATCCACGGCCTCAACATGGGCGCCGACGACTACGTGGTCAAGCCCTACGACACCGGCGAGCTCCTCGCACGCATCCACGCCGTCGCCCGGCGCACCGGCGCCTCCGAGGAGGCCGCCGCCACCGGGACGGGCGCCCTCGACGTGGTCCGGCTCGGCCCGGTCAGCATCGAGCTGCCCACCCGGCGGGTCAGCGTGGACGGCACCGACGTACCGCTCACCCGCAAGGAGTTCGACCTGCTGGCCCTGCTCGCGCAGCGCCCCGGTGTCGTCTTCCGCCGCGAGCAGATCATCAGCGAGGTGTGGCGCACCAGCTGGGAGGGGACCGGGCGGACCCTCGAGGTCCATGTCGCCTCGCTGCGCTCCAAGCTGCGCATGCCCGCCCTCATCGAGACCGTCCGCGGGGTGGGCTACCGGCTCGTCACCCCGGCCGCCTCCTAGCGGGGCCCCGTCGTGCGCGCCCGGCTGCTCCCGCTGCTCGTCGTCCTGATGGCGGGCGTGCTGCTCGCCCTCGGCTTCCCGCTCGCCGTGAGCCTGGCCGCCGGCCAGCAGCAGCGCGTGGTCGTGGACCGGATCGACGACAGCGCCCGCTTCGCCGCCCTCGCCCAGTTCGTCATCGACGCCGAGGGCTCCGGGTCCACCGGCGCCGCCGACCGGCGCGACACCCTGCAGCTCGAACTCGCCCGCTACCAGCAGCTGTACGGCATCCGGGTCGGCATCTTCTACCGCGACGACAACGCCATGGTCCGGGCCCCCGGCTGGTGGCAGCTCCCGGAGACGGAAGATGCCCGCCGGGCCTTCGGGGAGGCCCTCGCCGGGCGGCGCAGCCACGACCCCGCCCAGGTGTGGCCCTGGCAGACCCACGGCAAACTCCTCGTCGCCTCCCCGGTCGTCCTCGACGGCGACGTCGTCGCGGTCGTCGTCACCGAGTCGCCCACCGACCAGATGCGGGCGCGGATCCTGAGCGGCTGGCTGCTGATCGTCGCCGGGCTCGGCGCCGCCATGCTGGTGGCCTTCGGCGCCGCCCTGCGCCTCACCAGCTGGGTGCTCAAGCCCGTACGGACCCTGGACGCGGCCGCCCACGGCATCGCCACCGGGCGGATGAACTCCCGGGTCGCAGCGGCCGGCGGGCCCCCGGAACTCCAACGCCTGGCGCACTCGTTCAACGAGATGGCCGACAACGTGGAAGAGGTCCTGGAACAGCAGCGGGCGTTCGTCGCCGACGCCTCCCACCAGCTGCGCAACCCGCTCGCTGCGCTGCTCCTGCGGATCGAGCTGCTCGCCCTCGAACTGCCCGAGGGCAACGAGGAGATCGCCTCCGTGCGGACCGAGGGCAAGCGCCTGACCCAGGTCCTCGACGACCTGCTGGACCTGGCGCTGGCCGAGCACACCTCCGCCGAGCTCAGCCTGACCGACATCGCAGCGCTGACCGCCGAACGGGTGACCGCCTGGCGGCCGTACGCCGAGGAGAAGGGCGTACGGCTCACCGAGACGGGCCGGGCCGCCGTCACGGGCTGGTCCGACCCCATCGCGCTCTCCAGCGCGCTCGACGCCGTCATCGACAACGCCCTCAAGTTCACCCCTGAGGGAGAAGAGGTCGAGGTGTCCGTCGCGGCGGCCGGGCCCTTCGTGCAGGTCGTCGTCGCCGACCGCGGTCCCGGTCTGACCGACGAGGAGCTGCTCCGCGTCGGCGACCGGTTCTGGCGCAGCGGCCGCCACCAGAACATCAAGGGCTCCGGGCTCGGCCTGTCGATCTCCCGGGCCCTGCTCGCCGCGGGGGGCGGGTCCCTCTCGTACGAGACGAACCCGCCGCACGGGCTGCGGGTGACGGTGGCTGTCCCGCGCAGCGATCCGCACACGCCCTGAGCACTGCCGCTGCGGGGCGGGGCGGAGCCAGGGCCGGTCAGGCGGATCCGGCCCACGGGAGGGTGGTGCCCGCCGGGGCGGAGGTCGCGTGCAGCTCGTCCACGGCCCGGACCTCGAAGGCTGCCGCCCGCTCCCGGCCGGCGCGGGTGACGGCCGGAAGGTGGAGGGCCGTGCCGCAGGTGCCGCCGAGGAAGCGGCGGGTGCCGTCCGGGAGCAGGCGGTACAGCTCGTAGTGGCGGACCGGGCCGGCTGCCCGGCGCCAGGACAGTCGCACGGAGGCCTTGCCGTCCTGCTGGGTCTGGGCGTCCACGGTCAGCGCACTCGGAGACGCCGGGCGCCGCCGCGCGGTGTCGTCGCGTACCGACAGGGCGCCGAGCCGCCAGACCACCGCCGTGTTCCCGCGGGCCGTGATCCGTACGGCGAGCCCGTACGCGGTCCGGCCCGCCAGACTCGTGAGCCCGACCCGGGAGGTGCGCCAGCCGCCCCGGCCGGAGCCCTGGGCCGGCGTCTTCAGCCAGGTGTACGGGACCGGCTCGCCCGGAGCGGCCGGCTCGCGCGTGGCCACGCCCACCTCGACGGTGAGCGCGCCCGCCTCGGTGGCGTGCACCAGCTCCAACACGGTGGAGCCGGTCAGGGGCAGCCGGGTCGAGTGCAGCCCGACCGCGGCCGGGGCGGTGAGTCTGCCCGCCACGAGGAGGCTGGAGCCGCCGCGCCAGGCCTTCGCGAAGTCCAGGCCGACGGCCGGGCGCTGCCCGGCGCTCTGCACGGCCCAGCGGCGGCCGGGGAGGCGGTCCTGGAGCCCGAGGTGGTTCCAGGCGGTGTCGGAGGTGACCTTGCCGTCCTCGTACCAGCGTTCCCCGTGCCCGGTGTTGAAGGCGCAGGCGAAGGGCAGGGCGGCGACGGTGGACCGGTCCGCGACGGCGGTGGCGGGCGCCCGCCAGGTGCCCTCGGGCGCGGGGTGGGCCGGGTCCAGGGACTCGCCCGTCCAGAACCGGTCGTCGGCGCGGTGGAAGGCACCGGGGGAGCGGTCCGTGAGGTGGTTGCGCGTCCACTCGGGCCGGTAGAAGCCGATGCTGACGACGTGGTCGCGGTCGCGAGGGATGACCGCATCCCAGCGGACGGTGGAATTCCAGCCGTTGGACTCCATGTCGAGCGCCGCCCACAGCTCGTGGCGGGAGCGGCCCAGCCGGTCGGCGAGCGCGCCGGAGGCGGCCAGGGTCTGCTGCGTCCAGCGGAAGTCGACGAACATCGTGTCCGCGACCCGGCCCGCCCGGTCCTCGAAGAACTCCTGGTTGAGCTGGTTGAGCGCGCCCTGCCAGCCGACCCGGCCGGTGCTGTTCATGGCGTCGTACCAGGTGATCCGCAGGCCGTGCGGGGCGCCGGCCGCCCGCAGGGCGCGCAGGAACTCCCGCATCCGGGCGGCGAGCGAGCTGTCCCCGCCGTCGGTCTCGGCGTTCACGAACCAGCCGTCGAACCCGTACGTCCGGGCCACCTGGACGAGCTTCCCGGCGATCGGGAACCGGCCGAGGGCGTCCTGCTGCACCAGGTCCCGCGTCCACCGGAGGTCGCCGCCGTACGCGACGGGCGGCAGGAAGATGTTGCCCAGCACCGGGACGCCGTTGCGGTGGGCCGCGTCGACCACGGGCGCGTTCGGGGCGAGCACGATGCCCTCGCCGGAGGAGCCGCCCCAGAACACCAGCTCGTCGAGGTACGCCCAGTGCGTCAGCGCGTAGTAATCGGCGGTCGCGGAGCCCTGGGAGGGGTTCTGGGCGGTGGGCCCGAAGGACACGAGGGAGGAGATCCGCGCCTGGCCACTGCGGGCGCCCGCGTTCGGCGGCACCGGGGTGAAGCGGGGCGCGAGCGGCACGGTCGCGGTGTTGTACGCGAGGTCCGGGTCGGACTCGGGGGTCCACTGCGCGAGCGAGCGCCAGGTGATGCCCGGGCCGGGGGAGCCCTGGGGGAGCGAGTCGGGGAACCAGTACGAGGCGTACGGGGCCAGGCCGGCCGGGGACGGGGTGGCGCCGCCCCGGGCGTCCGGGGCGGTTGCCGCGGCCTGCGCTCTCGTGGTGGCGCCGAGCAGCGCGGCGGCCCCCACCCCCGCTCCGGCGGCCAGCACCCCGCGCCGGGTCGGCGGCGCCGTACGGGCCGGATGCAACGGAGGTGCCGGAGGTGCCGGAGGTGCCGTACGGAGGGAACGGGCGGTGCGAGGGTCGGCGCCGTTGCCGGTCTCGGACATGCGGGGCTCCTCGGTGACGGGTGACGGGTGACGGGTGACGGGTGACGCGTGACGGGTGAGGTGGTGATCGTCAGGTGACGTCGTGCACGCGCAGCACCTCGGTGATGCCGCGCGCGGACAGATGGGCGGGGTCCTCGGCGAGCTCCGCCAGGACCACCGCAGGGCGGACCCCCTGGGCCGTCAGCGCGGCCCAGGCTTCGAAGAAGGCCCCGCCCGGGGCGCACACCGACCGCCTCGGCGCTGCCTCCGCCCCGCCGACGTCCACGGCCAGCGCGGTGGACCGGACGGCCGGGCGGTGCTCCCGGCCCCGCCACTCCGCGGCGATCCGGGCGACGGCGGCGCCGGCCGGCTTGGCCTCGCGGTCGTTGGTGAGCAGACCGAGCCCGTACTCCAGTTCCGGGAAGTCGGCCAGCTCCCGGGACACGTCGTGCGAGCACCACCAGGTCACGCCCCACAGGTCCGGGCAGTCCAGCACGTTCGCCACGGTCGCCTCGGTGAAGGCGGCCGCGTGCTCCGCCGGGATCAGCGGTGCGGGAGCCCCGACCTCCTGCAGCCACACCGGCCGGTGCGGATCGAGCGCCCAGGCCTTCGACAGCTCGACCAGGTACGCGGCGTGGTGCTCGGTCGCCGTCCCGGTCCGGCCGTGGCGCTGCGCGGTGCCGTTGAACACCCACGAGTGCACGGCGGTGGCCGCGCCCAGCCGGGCCGCCTGCGCGACCGTGAAGGGGTGTCCGTCCTGGTACCAGGCGGCGTCGTACTCGGCGTGCAGGTGGAACCGGCCCGGGGCGCCCTTCTCGCAGCCCGCGAGCATCCGCTCCAGCCAGCGGCCCGCCTGCTCGCGGGTGATCCGGTCCGGGTCCGGGTGGGGGGCGTCGGAGAACTGGTTGATCTCGTTGCCGACGGTCATGCCGAGGAAATTGGGCCGGTCGGCGAGGGCGGCGGCCAGCGTGCGCAGGTACTCCTCCTGCCCGGCGACGACGTCCGGGTCGGTGAAGATGTTCCGCCGGTGCCAGGTCCCGGTCCACGCGGGCAGGAAGTCGAAGCTCGACAAGTGCCCCTGCAGACCGTCCACGTTGACGTCGAGCCCGCGCTCGGCGGCCGCGTCGGCGAGCGCGACGAGCTGTTCGACGGCGCGCGGCCGGATGAGCGCCCGGTTCGGCTGGAACACCGGCCACAGCGGGAAGACCCGTACGTGGTCCAGGCCGAGCGCGGCGACGGAGTCGAGGTCGGCCCTGACCTCGTCGAGGTCGAAGTCGAGCCAGTGGTGGAACCAGCCGCGGGCCGGGGTGTAGTTGGCGCCGAAACGGAGCGGACGAGGGGCGGATTCGTCGTGCATAAGGCGTCCTGGAGTTCTCGGAAATGCGCCGGGGTGACGCACAACCTGCCGGGTGTCACGGGGTAAGTCAACAGGGCCTCCGGAACGGGGACTTATGCGCTTCAGTCCCGTTGACAGAAGGGCTCCGGCCCTCCCAAGCTGATCGAGCTAATGCGGTTTAGTTCTGCCACAGGAAAGCGTGTGGAAATGGACAGCGGTATTTCGGTCACCGAGGTCGCCACCCCGGCCCTCTTTACCGGTTCTACGCAAAGCCCTGCGCAGGTGGTCCGCGTGCGGATCCGCAGAGAGCGTCCGGCCGGCCCGCTGTACGTCACGGTGCACGGCCCCGGAGTCGGCACCCCGCACCCGCGCATCCTGCGCGCCGACACCGCCGACGCATGGGACACCGCCGGCGCCGGGACCGGCGCGGCGGTGGAGTCCACCGTCGAGGTCGCCGTCCGCACGGGAGCCGCCGCGCCGGGTGCCGTACTGCCCGCCACCGCCCGCGTCGCCACCCCCGACGGGCGGCCGCTCGCCGAGCTGCCGTTCGGCCTGGCCGTCGCCGAGCCGGGCTGGACCGTCCGGCTCGTCCCGCACTTCCACTACGACCCCCTGTGGTGGAACACCCAGGCCGCGTACACTGCCCTGTGGGACGCCCCGCTGCGGCCCGGCGAGCCCGAACACGGCTGGGAGTACACCGGCGTCCCCGCCTTCACGCTGATCCCGCTCCACCTCCAGCAGGCGCGCGAGGACCCCGCGTACCGCTTCGTGCTCTCCGAGGTCGACTACCTCAAGCCGTACTGGGACAGCCGTCCCGAGGACCGCGCCGAGCTGCGCGCCCTGATCGCCGAGGGCCGTGTCGAGATCGTCGGCGGCACGTACAACGAGCCCTCCACCAACCTCACCTCCGCCGAGAGCACCATCCGCAGCGCCGTCCACGGACTCGCCCTGCACCGCGGCACCCTCGGCGCCGACCCGCGCACCGCCTGGCAGCTCGACGTGTTCGGCCACGACCCGTCCTTCCCCTCCCTGATGGCCGGCGCCGGGCTCGACTCCGCCGTCCTCGCCCGCGGCCCGCACCACCACTGGGGGCCGATGCAGGACACCTGGGGAGACACGCTCCGCGCCCCGTCCGCGATGCAGCTGCCCGCCGAGTACGAGTGGATCGCGCCCGACGGCAGGGGGCTGCTGCTGCACTACCTGCCCGCGCACTACTCGGCCGGCTGGCCCTCCCACCGGGCCCCGGACGCCGAGGCCGCCGCCGGGCAGCTCCTCGAGCTGTACGAACTGCTGCGGACCGGCGCCGCCACGCGGAACGTCCTGATCCCGATGGGCACGGACTTCTCCTGGCCGCACCGCTGGGGCCTGGACGTGCAGCACGCCTGGAACCGCCGCTACTGCTGGCCGCGCATGGAGCACACCGGCCCGCGCGCCCACTTCGAGGCCGTCCGCGCCGAACTGGCCGCCCGCGGGGAGCGGCCGCTGCCGGTGACCCGGGAGATGGGTCCGGTGTACACGGGCAAGGACGTCACCTACGCCGATGTGAAACAGGCCCACCGGGCTGCCGAGAACTTGCTCGAACAGGCCGAGACGTTCGCCGCGCTGGCCTGCGCGGAAGGACTGCTGCACTACCCGGAGCAGACCCTCGCCAAGGCCTGGCGGCACCTGCTGCACGCCGCGCACCACGATGCGGTCACCGGGACCTTCTCCGACCAGGTGTACCTGGACCTGCTCCCGACCTGGGGGGAGGCCCACGAACTGGCCGCCTCCGTACGGGAGGAGGCGCTGCGCGCGCTGACCCGGGCAGCCGACACCCGCGGGCCGGGCGCCCTCGCCGTGACCGTCCACAACCCGCTGTCCTGGACGCGGACCGACCTGGTCCGTACGACCGTGGACCTCGCGGAGCTGGGCCTGGGCGCGGGCGTGGAGGAGGCCCGGCGCATCACGGTCCTGGACGCCGAGGGGCGCGGCGCGGCCGTCCACCTCGAAGCCGTGGCCGGCGGCCGGGCGGAGCTGGCCTTCACGGCCGTCGACGTGCCGCCGCTGGGACACCGCACCTGGTGGCTCGCCGCTGCCCCGTCGCCCGTGTCCGGCGGCTGGGAGCCCGCGGCCGGCCTGGCCGTCGAGAACGCGTACTACCGGGCCGAGGCCGATCCCGCGCGGGGCGGCGGTCTCGCCCGGCTGCTGGACCGGCGTACGGGGGAGGAACTGCTGACGCCGGGTGAGGTGGACGAGCTCGTCGTGCAGGAGGAGTACGACCGGCACCCCTTCTTCGGGGAGGGCCCCTGGCATCTGCTGCCCAAGGGGCCGGGCACCGGCTCGGCCGGTGCGCCCGCCGACTCCTGCCGCGTGGAGCGGGGCCCGCTGGGGGCGCGGATCGTGGCCTCCGGGCACACCGGCCCGGTCCACTGGACCCGGACCACGACCTTGTGGGAGGGCCTCGACCGGGTCGAACTGACGACCACCGTGCACGAGTTCAGCGGCTCCGACCGGCTGCTGCGGCTGCGCATCCCGGCCGACGTGCCCGGGGCGCTGCCCGTAGCGGAGACGGCGGCCGCGGTGGTGGGGCGCGGGTTCGCGTTCCCCGGGGCGGATGCGGGGGCCGACCACACGCGGGCTCCGTGGACCCTGGACAGCCCGTGCCTGAACTGGTTCGGGCTCTCGGCGCCGCTGGTGGCGGGCGGTGGCCGGGGCGGGGGTCCGGGCCGGGCTGTGGGGGCCGGCGAGATCGTCCTCCCGGACGCGGGAACTCCCGACGGCCTGCGGGAGTTGGTCGTCGCGCTCGCCCGGTACGGGGTCACCGCCACCCCGACCCGGCCGGGCGGCCCGCGTTGGGGCGACCTGGCCGCGGACAGCAGCCTCCCGGACTTCCGGATCGCACTCGGCGGCCCCGAGCGGAACACCTTCACGGCGGCGGTGCTGGCGGCGGCCGGTCCCGCGTACGAGAAGGCCGTACGGGAACACGCGCAGGTCTGGGTACCGGCCCGGGCCGGGCTCCGCGCGCTGTGGAGCCCCGGCTGCGACCTGACCGGCATCCGGGACCTGCCGGTCCTGGTGCTCGCCGGGCCGGCGGGGGAGGCGGCGTCGGCGCGGGAGGCGGCGTCGGCCGTCGCCGCGTCGGGCCGGCTCGAAGCCGTGGACCCGTCGACCGGCGTGCCCGCGCCCGAAGCCCCGTACGCGGGCCGGACCGTCGGGATCCTGGTCAAGGGGACGCCCGGCTTCGCCGTGGACACCGAGGGCCGGCTGCACGGCAGCCTGATGCGCTCCTGCACGGGCCGGCCCGCCGGGGAGTGGATGGACCCGCCGCGGCGCACTGCCCCGGACGGCAGCTCCTTCCAGCTCCAGCACTGGACCCACGTCTTCGAGCACGCGCTGGTCGCGGGAGCCGGGGACTGGCGGCAGACCGACCTGGTCCGCCGGGGCCGGGAGTTCAACAAGCCGCTGACCGCCGTGACCGCCGCACCGGACGCCGGCCCGCAGCCGCCCGCCCGTTCACTGCTCGGCGTCGAACCCGCCGACCGGGTCCTGATCGAGGCGGTCAAGCGCGCAGCCGGCGGCTCGGGTGCTCTGGCGGTCCGGCTGCACGAGACCCACGCCCGCCCGGCGCAGGTCCGGCTGCACTGGCCCACGGCACCCGCCGCCGAGGCGGATCTGCTGGACCGCCCCCTCGGCCCCTTCCCCGGCGGGATCGGCGCCGCGGCGACGACGACGGTGCTGCTGCCCGCCGCATCGGGCATGCCGCTGCGGCGCGGCGAACAAGAGCCGCACCAGCCGGTGTTCAGCCGGTACTGGCTCCACAACACGGGAACGGCCCCGCTGGGCGACGCCCCGTACGCGGTGACCTGCACGGGCGTCCCGGCCGACGCCGCGGTGCGGGTCGCGGCGCACGGCGAAGGCGCCGGGGGCCCGGTCCGGCTGGCGGTCCGGGCCCCCGAGGGCTGGCAGGCTTCCTGGACCCGGCGCACGGTCGAACTGCCGCCCGGCGGGTACGAGCGGTTCCCGCTGGCGGTGACCCCCGCGGCCGGTGCCCGGCCCGGCACCCACCTGGTCCGCGTCCTCGCGAGCACCCCGGCGGGGGAGTTCGAGGACGTCCTCGCCGTCGACGTGCCCGGCGACCCGGACGCCCTGCCCGCGCTGTGGGTGGAGGCGCCCGATCCGGAGGTGGAAGTGGCCCCCGGCGGGCGGGCCCTCGTACGCGCCAGGATCGGCAGCACCGGGATCCGGAGCCCGCTGACGGGCCGGGCGTACGCCGTCTCCCCGTACGGGACCTGGCAGTTCACCGCTCCCGCCGGACAGCCCGTGCACGTACCGGCCGGCCAAGCGGCGGAGGTGGAGTTCGAGCTGCGGCCGCCGCCGGGAGCCGTGCCGGGCACGTACTGGATGCTGGTCAAGGCGGCCTGCCAGGGCAGGATCGCGTACGGTCCCGCCATCGCCGTCCGCGTATCCGGCGTGCCCGACGTACCCCAGGGATGAAGAAGAGGCAGGCAGGCCATGGCCCGCAGACCCACCATCAAGGACATCGCCCGCCGGGCCGGGGTGTCCGAGAGCGCCGTGTCCTTCGCGCTCAACGACCGGCCCGGCGTGTCCCGGGACACCCGCGCCCGGATCCGCCGGGTCGCCGAGGAACTCGGCTGGCAGCCCAACAGCGCCGCCCGCGCCCTGTCCGGCGAACGCTCCGGCGCGGTCGGACTGGTGCTCGCCCGGCCCGCGCAGACCCTCGGCGTCGAGTCCTTCTTCCTCCAACTGGTCTCCGGCATACAGGAGGTCCTGTCCGCAGGCCGGGTCGCCCTGCTCTTCCAGGTCGTCGACGGCATCGACGCCGAATGCGCCGTCTACCGCCGCTGGTGGGCCGAGCGGCGCGTGGACGGGGTCCTCGTCGTCGACCCGCGTACGGACGACCCGCGCCCGGAACTCCTCGCACAGCTCGGCCTCCCGGCGGTCATGATCGGCGCAGCGGGCGGGACCGGCCCCCTGCCGTCGGCCTGTGCCGACGGAAGCGGAACCGGTCCCTTGTCCTCCGTCTGGGCCGACGACGCCCGGGCCATGGCCCAGGTCCTGGACCACCTGTACGGGCTGGGCCACCGCCGGATCACCCACATCGCCGGGCTGCCCGGCCTCGCCCACACCGCCCGCCGGATGGCCTTGCTGCGCACCGAGGCCGAGGCGCGCGGGCTCGGCCCGGAGCACGTGCGCTCGGTGGTCACCGACTACTCCGACGCCGAGGGGGCGGCCGCCACCCGCCGGGTCCTCGCCGAACCGGAACCGCCGACCGCGCTCGTCTACGACAACGACGTGATGGCGGTGGCCGGCATCGCCGTCGCCGCGGAGCTGGGCATCGCGGTCCCCGGCCGGATCTCCATGGTCGCCTGGGACGACTCCGCACTGTGCCGGGTCACCCACCCCCGGCTCACCGCCCTCGTACGCGACACCGCCGGCTTCGGCCGGCTCGCCGCCGAGGAGCTCCTCGCCGTGCTCGCCGGTAGCCCGCCGCGGGCCCGCGAGAGCGAGCAGCCACGGCTGGAGCCCCGGGAGAGTACGGCCCCGCCGCGGCCGCATACTGAATCCGACCCCTTCCTGGAGCCGCTGCCGTGACGAGTCCCCACCCCGCCTTCCCCGCACCGCGGGCCACCGCCTCGGCCACCGGCCTGACGGTCGCGATCGACATCGGCGGTACGAAGATCGCCGGCGCCCTGGTGCACCCCGACGGCACGATGACGGCCACCACCCGCCGCCCGACCCCGCGGGGCGCGGACGGCGACGCGGTCTTCGCCGCCGTCGCCGAGGTCGTCGCCGACCTTGCGGCCTCCCCGCTCTGGCCCTCGGCGGTCCGCTGCGGGATCGGCAGCGCGGGCCCCGTGGACGCCTCCCGCGGCACGGTGAGCCCGGTCAACATCGGGGCGTGGCGGGAGTTCCCGGTCCAGGCCCGGATCGAGGCCGAACTGGCCCGGCACGGCGCGGCCCTCCCCACCGTGCTCGCCGGCGACGGGCCTGCGATGACCGCCGCCGAGCACTGGCTGGGCGCGGCCCGGGGGCATGCGAACGCCCTGTGCATGGTGGTCTCCACCGGGGTGGGCGGCGGGCTGATCCTGAACAACCAGCTCCACCCCGGCCCCACGGGCAACGCGGGCCACATCGGCCACATCAGCGTGGCCTTCGACGGTGAGCAGTGCGTCTGCGGGGGCCACGGATGCGTGGAGTCCATCGCCTCGGGCACCGCCATCGCCCGCTGGGCCAAGGCCCAGGGCTGGACCCCGGCGAGCCCGCACGGGGACGCCACCGCAGCGGGTGTGGCCGTGGCCGCCGAGGCAGGGGACCCCGTCGCCGTGGCCGCCTTCGACCGCGCGGGCCGCGCCCTGGCCGCCGCCATCGCGGCCACCGCGACCCTCGTCGAAACGGACATCGCGGTCATCGGCGGGGGCGTCGCCACCTCGGGCGACACCCTCTTCGCGCCGATCCGGGCGCACCTGGCCGACTACGCCGCGCTCTCGTTCGTGAGGGGCCTGCAGGTGGTCCCGGCGGCCCTGGGCACCCACGCGGGACTGATCGGTGCGGCTGCGGCGGCGCTGATGCTGCTGCCCGCCGAGTGAGCGTCTTTGCGGCTGGCCGTCCTACGGTTTGACCGAGCGGTAGTACCGCTGGGCCCCTTCGTGCAGGTCCAGCGGGTCCGTGTAGATCGCCGTGCGCAGGTCCACCAGCTGCGCCGCGTGCACCTGGTGACCGATCCGGTCGCGGCTGAGGATCACCGTCCGAGTGAACTGCTCGGTCAGCTCCGGGTCCTTCTCCTCGGTGGTGACCAGCAGGTTCGGTACGGCCAGGGTCGCCACCGCCGAGGTGTTCCGGGCCCGGGTGTACGCGTCCTGGGGCATCACCGCCGCCCGGTAGTACCGCGCCGGGCTACCGCTCGCCTGGAGCGCCTCCACCAGGTCGCCGAGCTGCACGAGCCGGATCTCGAACCGGTCCGACAGCTCGCGCACCGCGTTGGTCGGCAGGCCGCCGGACCAGAAGAACGCGTCGATCCGGCCGGCCTCCAGCTCGGCTGGCATGGTGTCGATGCCGATGGACACCGGGGTGATGTCCCGCGCCGGGTCCAGCTTGGCCGCCGCCAGCAGCCGCTCCGAGATCAGCCGCACCCCGGATCCCGGCTGGCCGATCGCGACCCGCTTGCCCTTCAGGTCCCGCGCCGACTGCACCGTCGAGCCGGCCGGCACCACGAGCTGCACGTAGTCGTCGTACAGCCGTGCGACGCCGCGCAGCCGGTCCGCGCCCGGCTTCCCGTCGGCCCGGTACTTGGAGACCGCGTCAGCCGTGGCGATGGTGAAATCGGCCTCCCCGGAAGCCAGCCGCCGGAGGTTCTCCTGCGAGCCCTCGCTGGTCTCCAGCCGCACCTTCACCTCGGGCATGTCCTGGGCGAGGGCCTGCTCCAGCAGCTGGCCGTAGCGGTGGTAGACGCCGGTACGGACGCCCGTGCTGAAGCTCAGCCCGCCCCTCAGCTCCGGCTCGCCGAAGGGCTTCAGCCACCATGCGAGCAGCGCGAGCACCCCGAGTACGGCCACCAGCCCCCACAGGGCGGTGCGCCTGCGGATGCGGGGCGGTACGTGAGCCATGGCCGCGATCCTGCCACCGACCCGCCGCGCTGTCACGGGCGGACCGGTCCCTGCCCCCCGGAGCCGGGGGCCTGAGCGGCCCCGGAGGCGAACCTGGTCCGCAGCCGTTCCAGCAGCTTGCGGGCCGCCGGGCCCGACGGCCCGTCCGCGGGCCAGGCCAGGGCGACGCGGCCGTGCAGCGCCGGCTCGGTGATGCGCAGCGCGACCAGCCCCTGCGCGACCCCCGACTCCGCCCCGGCGGGCACCACCGCCACCCCCAGCCCCCGCGCGGCGAGCCGCACCAGCACCCCGGGAGCCGCCGCCTCGAAGTCCACACGCGGCGCGAACCCGGCCTCCGCACAGGCCCGCTCCAGCACCCCGCGCAGCCCGGTCCCGCGCGGCAGGCTGATCAGTGCCCGCCCGCGCAGCGCCGCCAACGCGATCCCGCCGTCCGTGCTGTCCCGTACGAGCGGGTCGTCGGACCGCACCGCGGCCACCAGCGGTTCGTCGATCACCACCTGTACGGAGATCCCGGGAGGCGGCTCCCCGCCCAGCCCGACCACCGCCAGGTCCAGCCCGCCCTGCCGGAGCGCGGCCAGCATCCGCTCCGAGGTGTCCTCGGCCAGCGCGATCTCCACCTGCGGGTGTGCGTCGTGGAAGTCACCGAGCACCCCGACCACGTCGGAGCCGCCCACCACGGCTCCGGCCGCCCCCGGGATCAGCCCGATCGCCACCCGCCCCCGCAGCAGGCCACGGACCTCGTCCGCCGTCCGCCGGATGCCCTCCACCGCCGCCAGCGCGGCCCGCGCGTACGAGAGCACCGCCTCGCCCGCCTCCGTAGGGGTCACCCGCCGCCCCGACCGGTCCAGCAGCCGCAGCCCCAGCTCCCGCTCCAGCTGCCCGACCTGCGCGCTCACGCCCGGCTGCGACACGTGCAGGCGTGCCCCGGCCCGGGTGAACCCGCCCTCCTCGACCACCGCCACGAAATACCGCAGCTGACCCAGTTCCATAACCACGGATTCTAGATCCGAGAAGAACCCGCTCTTGGACTTATGGCCACCGGCCCGCCCACGCTGAACCCATGACCGACATCGCCGCGGCCACCGCCGCCGAACGCCGCGAACTGGCCGACGTACTCGACACCCTCACCCCCGATCAGTGGGACGCCCCCAGCCTCTGCGCGGGCTGGCGGGTGCGCGAGGTCGCCGCGCACATGTCGATGGGCTTCCGCTACTCGGTGCCCCGGTTCGCCGCCGAGTTCGCCAAGGCCCGCGGCAGCCTGCACCGCATGACCGACCGCACCGCCCGCCGCGACGCCGCCGCCTTCACCCCGCACGAACTGGCTGCCCTGCTGCGCGAGAACGCCGGCCACCCGTGGAAGCCCCCGGCGGGCGGGCCCACCGCCGCTCTCGCCCACGACGTGGTCCACGGCCTCGACATCACCGTCGCCCTCGGCCACCCGCGCCGCGTCCCCGAGGACCGGCTGCGCCCCCTGCTCAGCGCGATCACTCCGCGCGGCCTGAGGTTCTTCGGAGCCGACCTGACCGGCATCATGCTGCGCGCCGACGACCTCGACTGGTCCCACGGCACCGGAACCCCCGTGCACGGTGGCGCCCAGGACCTGCTGCTCGTCCTCTTCGGACGCCGCCTGCCCGCGGGCCGGCTGCACGGGGGGCCGGAGGGCTTCCGGGTACCGCCTACCCTTGTTGCATGACCAGCAGCAGCGACCGGAGCACGGCAGTGGACGTCAAGGGAACATACGAGGTGCGCACCTACGGGTGCCAGATGAACGTGCACGACTCCGAGCGACTGTCCGGTCTGCTGGAGGGCGCGGGCTACACGCGCGCGCCCGAGGGCTCCGACGGCGACGCCGACGTCGTGGTCTTCAACACCTGCGCCGTCCGCGAGAACGCCGACAACAAGCTGTACGGCAACCTCGGCCGGCTCGCCCCGATGAAGACCAAGCGCCCCGGCATGCAGATCGCCGTCGGCGGCTGCCTCGCGCAGAAGGACCGCGACACGATCGTCAAGCGGGCCCCCTGGGTCGACGTGGTCTTCGGTACGCACAACATCGGCAAGCTGCCCGTCCTGCTGGAGCGCGCGCGCATCCAGGAGGAGGCGCAGGTCGAGATCGCCGAGTCGCTGGAGGCGTTCCCCTCCACGCTGCCGACCCGCCGCGAGTCCGCGTACGCCGCCTGGGTCTCGATCTCCGTCGGCTGCAACAACACCTGCACCTTCTGCATCGTCCCGGCGCTGCGCGGCAAGGAAGAGGACCGCCGGCCCGGCGACATCCTCGCCGAGGTGGAGGCCCTGGTGGCCGAGGGCGTCTCCGAGATCACCCTGCTCGGCCAGAACGTCAACGCCTACGGATCGGACCTCGGCGACCGCGAGGCGTTCTCGAAGCTGCTGCGCGCCTGCGGGCAGATCGAGGGCCTGGAGCGGGTCCGGTTCACCTCGCCGCACCCGCGGGACTTCACGGACGACGTGATCGCGGCGATGGCCGAGACCCCGAACGTGATGCCGCAGCTGCACATGCCGCTGCAGTCCGGCTCGGACACCATCCTGCGCGCGATGCGCCGCTCGTACCGCCAGGAGCGCTTCCTCGGCATCATCGAGAAGGTCCGCGCCGCCATCCCGCACGCCGCGATCTCCACCGACATCATCGTGGGCTTCCCCGGTGAGACGGAGGAGGACTTCCAGCAGACGATGCACACGGTGCGCGAGGCCCGCTTCGCGAACGCGTTCACCTTCCAGTACTCCAAGCGCCCCGGGACCCCGGCGGCCGACATGGAGGGGCAGATCCCGAAGGAGGTCGTCCAGGAGCGCTACATGCGGCTGGTCGCCCTGCAGGAGGAGATCTCCTGGGAGGAGAACAAGAAGCAGGTCGGCCGCACGCTGGAGGTCATGGTCGCGGAGGGCGAGGGCCGCAAGGACGGCGCAACGCACCGCCTGTCCGGGCGGGCCCCCGACAACCGCCTGGTGCACTTCACGAAGCCGCAGGCGGAGGTCCGTCCCGGTGACGTGGTGACCGTCGACATCACGTATGCGGCTCCGCACCACCTCCTGGCGGAGGGCCCGACGGAGTCGGTGCGCCGGACGCGGGCGGGGGATGCCTGGGAGAAGCGCAATGCGGCGCCGGCGCAGCCCCAGGGCGTCATGCTCGGCATCCCCACCCTGGGCGTTCCGGCCCCCCTCCCGGTGGCCACCTCGGGCTGCGCCCTGCCGGCTTCTTCCTGACCGCGTCCCTCCCGCGCCCGGGGTGCACCCCGGGTCTCTCGGGTCCGGGGCGGAGCCCCGGGGAACGGGCGAAGGGCGGGTAGGGGGCCGGCCCCGCAGGGCCCGGCGCCCCGGCCCGGCACGTCCCGTCCCCGCTGAGCCGCCACGGGTGTCCACCCCGCTTCCCCGGGCCGGGCCCCGGGACGCGGAGTGGCCCGGCGGGGCCACAATGCGGGCCGTGCGGGGCTAGGCTGCGGATCATGCTCGTTGCCGCCGCCGTCTGCCCCGCCCCGCCGCTCCTCGTGCCCGAGGTCGCCGCGGGGGCCGCCGCCGAACTCGGCGACGCCCGTACCGCCTGCTCCGACGCTCTCGCAGTGCTCGCCGCCTCCCGCCCCGACCTGCTGGTCGTCGTCGGAGCCGCCGGCCAGGACCACCGCGGCCCCTACCCGCAGGGCGCCCGCGGCAGCTTCCGCGGATTCGGGGTCGAGGCCGACGTACGGCTCGGGGAGGGGGAGGAGGGGCCGCGTCTGCTGCCTGCGTCCCTCGCCGTCGGCGCCTGGCTGCTCGGCCGCGCCGGCTGGGGCTCCGCGCCCGTGGAGGGCCTCGGGGTCGGGGAACCGCTCGAGACCGCCCTGTGCCTGGAGGCCGGCCGGGGCCTCGCCGCGCGCGAAGAGCGCGTCGCGCTCCTCGTCATGGGCGACGGCAGCGCCTGCCGCACCCTGAAGGCCCCCGGTTACCTCGACGACCGCGCCGCCGCCTTCGACGCCGCCGCGGCCCGCGCCCTCGCCGCCGCCGACGTGGCCGCGCTCGCCGCCCTCGACGCCGAGCTCGCGTACGAGCTCAAGGCCGCCGGCCGGGCTCCCTGGCAGGTGCTGGCCGGCGCCGCGGAGGGCGCGGGCCTCGACGGGCGGCTGCTGTACGAGGACGCCCCGTACGGGGTCGGCTACTTCGTCGCCGCCTGGTCCTGACCGGCAGAAACGAGGAAGGGCGCAGGTTCCGCCGAACCCGCGCCCCGTCCTTGCGGGACCGCGTCAGGAAGCCGCCGCCGGCGGCGTCGGCCCGCCGGGGGCGTCCTTGTGCGCGATCTTGCCCAGGGCGTCCTTCGCCTTGCTCGTGCCGGTCTCGATCTTGCCGTGGTACTTGCCCTTGGTCTTGGAGTCCACGGCCCGCGCCATCTTGTCGAGGTTCTGGCCGATCCTGCCCTCGTGCTGCTGTGCGAGGTCGCCGACCTTGTCCTTCGCCGGAGCGAGCTTGGCCTTCAGAGTGTCCAGCAGGCCCATGGGTCACCTTCCAGTGGCGGTGTCTACGTACGGGCGCTCTCGCCGGCCTCGCTGTCCGCGGCGGCCTCCGCCGACTGCTGCTTCGGGATCTCCACGGCTTCGGCCGCAGGAGCCTCCGTCGCGGCCGGCTCGGCCTCGGTCTCGCCGACCGCAGCCTCGGACTCCGTCGTCACGTCCCCGGACGCGACCTCTGTGGTCGCATCTTGACCCTTACGATGAAAAAGCCGATCAAAAACGCCCATGTCTACTCCTATAACGGTACTCGTGCGGGTGAAGTTCCGCTTCGTGCGGCCCGGCCTCCGCCGGGCGTACGCCCGGCGGAACCTCGCCAGGGCAACGACTCCGCCGACAGCCCGTCACGTAACTCGATCGGGTACATGCCGGTGTCTTGACCGGGGGCTGCGAGACTGGGGCGGTGAGGAATGCAGCCCCCGCCCCGCGGGTCATCGCCGTCGTCGGTCCCACCGCGGCCGGAAAGTCCGATCTGGGCGTAGCCCTGGCCCGCCATTTCGACGGCGAAGTCGTCAACGCCGACTCCATGCAGCTGTACCGGGGGATGGACATCGGCACCGCCAAGCTGACGACACAGGAGCGCGGCGGCGTCCCGCACCACCTCCTCGACATCTGGGACGTCACCGAGACCGCGAGCGTCGCCGAGTACCAGCGCCTGGCCCGCGCCGAGATCGACAAGCTGCTCGCCCAGGGCCGTACGCCGGTCCTCGTCGGCGGATCGGGCCTGTACGTCCGCGGAGCCCTCGACGCCATGGAGTTCCCCGGCACCGACCCGGAGGTCCGGGCCCGGCTGGAGGCGGAGGCCGTGCTGCGCGGCCCCGGCGCCCTGCACGCCCGCCTCGCCGCCGCCGACCCGGCCGCCGCCCAGGCGATCCTGCCCAGCAACGGGCGCCGCATCGTCCGCGCCCTGGAGGTCATCGAGATCACCGGGAAGCCGTTCACCGCCAACCTGCCCGGCCACGAGTCGGTCTACGACACCGTGCAGATCGGCGTCGACGTGGCCCGGCCGGAGCTCGATGAGCGGATCGCCCTGCGCGTGGACCGGATGTGGGAGGCCGGGCTCGTGGACGAGGTGCGCACGCTGGAGGCCCGGGGCCTGCGCGACGGAGTCACCGCTTCCAGGGCGCTCGGCTACCAGCAGGTGCTGGCCGCACTCGCCGGCGAGTGCACCGAGGACGAGGCCCGGGCCGAGACCGTCCGCGCCACCAAGCGGTTCGCCCGGCGGCAGGACTCCTGGTTCCGCCGGGACCCCCGCGTGCACTGGCTCAGCGGCGCCGTCGCCGACCGGGGGGAACTCGTCGGACTCGCGCAGTCGTTGGTCGAACGAGCGGTTACAGCCTGATCACGTGATGGCATCGGGACGCCCCGCGCGCCCGTTCGGGGCCCTGAGCCGTGCCATCATCAAATTCCGCAGGTGCGGTCACCGGCGGTGAACGACGGCGTACGAAGTCCGAGTGGGGAGGGCGCGTGGCAATGGAGGCCGGCCCTCGCGACACCGGGCAGGACGGGACGAGACGGGAAGCGGACCCGACGCTTCTCGGGCACCTCCCAGCAGCGGCTGGGGAGTCTCCCGAGCCCGACGGCCTCGGGCTGCCCGCAGACCCGGCACGGCTGACCCCCGACGGCCCGGACGCACCGGACACCGCCGAGGCGGAGGCCGCCGCAGGTCCCGAGTTCGAGGTCGAGCTGCGCCCGCAGCGCCGACTGCGCATCTGGCAGATCGCCCCCATCGTGATGCTGGCCGCCGCCGGCTCCCTGATGTTCGCCTTCCCGCTCGCCTTCGAGTTCGGCGACGGCGGAGCCGTGGTCGCCATGCTCGGCTTCCTCATCAGCTCCTGCGCCGGAGGCTGGGGCATGATGGCCGCGCGCCGCGTCGGCTACACCTGGCCCGGGCTCCCGCCCCGGGGCAGCGGCCGCCGCCCCGACTGGCGCATGGCCGGGCTGTACGCCCTGGTCGCGCTGGCACTCGTGGCGCTGGCCGTGTACCGGGTCGCGCGGCTCCGGTAGCGGCTGTCCGGAAGGCGGGCCCAGGACGCCGCCGACCTGCCCGAAGGCGCCGCTCGCTACCATGGGCGGGTGACGCAGACGAGCCTCTCCTTCCTCAAGGGCCACGGCACCGAGAACGATTTCGTGATCGTCCCGGACCCGGACAACACCGTCGAGCTGCCCGCGACCGCCGTCGCGAAGCTGTGCGACCGGCGTGCCGGGATCGGCGCGGACGGCGTGCTGCACGTCGTCCGGTCCGCCGCGCACCCCGAGGCGGCGCACCTGGCCGACGAGGCCGAGTGGTTCATGGACTACCGCAACAGCGACGGCTCCGTCGCCGAGATGTGCGGAAACGGCGTCCGCGTCTTCGCCCGCTACCTCCAGTACGCCGGCCACGTCGAGCCCGGCGACCTCGCCGTCGCCACCCGCGGCGGCGTCAAGCGGGTGCACCTCGACAAGAGCGGCGACGTGACGGTCTCCATGGGCCGTGCCGTCCTCCCCGAGGAGCAGGTCACCGTGACGGTCGGCGAGCGCGCCTGGCCCGCCCGCAACGTCAACATGGGCAACCCGCACGCCGTCGCGTTCGTCGAGAGCCTGGACCACGCCGGAAAGCTGCTCGACCCGCCCCCGTTCAGCCCCGCCGAGGTCTACCCGACGGGTGTCAACGTGGAGTTCGTCGTCGACCGCGGCCCCCGGCACGTCGCCATGCGCGTCCACGAGCGCGGCTCCGGCGAGACCCGCTCCTGCGGCACCGGCGCCTGCGCCGTCGCCGTGGCCGCCATCCGCCGCGACGGCGCCGACCCGGCCGTCACCGGCCAGCCGGTCACGTACACCGTCGACCTCCCCGGCGGCACCCTCGTCATCACCGAACACCCCGACGGGCAGGTCGACATGACCGGACCGGCCGTGATCGTGGCCGCGGGCGAGTTCGACGCGGCCTGGCTCACCGAAACGGCTTTCGGCTGAAGCTTCCCTCTAATGGGTGATCCGTTTCACGCTGAGCGAGAGGCGGACTGCGCCACGTGGTGGGGTCGGTAGCATCAGGCACCGGCCCTGAGGGCTCACCCCATGCCCGCCACCGCCGGTCGAAGCCGCCGGAGGTGCCCATGAGTGCAGAGGCCACGAACCCCGAAGCACGACCCGAAGCGCGCCCCGAACTCCGCAGACGGGGCCGGACCCGCCTTGACCTGCGACGACTCGGGCGCGCTGCCCTTCTCGGGCCCACATCCCGAGACCGGCTCCCCGATGCCATCGGCCACGTCGCCGAGGCGCACCGCGCCCACCACCCGGACGCGGACCTGTCCATCCTGCGCCGCGCGTACGTGCTCGCGGAGTCCTCGCACCGCGGCCAGATGCGCAAAAGCGGTGAGCCGTACATCACACACCCGCTCGCCGTCACCCTGATCCTCGCCGAACTCGGCGCCGAGACCACCACCTTGACGGCCTCTCTGCTCCACGACACCGTCGAGGACACCGAGGTGACCCTCGATCAGGTCCGCGCCGAGTTCGGCGACGAGGTCTGCTTCATCGTCGACGGCGTCACCAAGGTGGAGAAGATCGACTACGGGGCCGCCGCCGAACCCGAGACCTTCCGCAAGATGCTCGTCGCCACCGGCAACGACGTCCGCGTCATGTCGATCAAACTCGCCGACCGGCTGCACAACATGCGCACCCTCGGCGTGATGCGCCCCGAGAAACAGGCGCGCATCGCCAAGGTCACCCGCGACGTCCTCATCCCGCTCGCCGAACGGCTCGGCGTCCAGGCCCTCAAGACCGAGCTGGAAGACCTCGTCTTCGCGATCCTGCACCCCGAGGAGTACGAGCACACGCGCGCACTCATCGCGGCCCATGCGGGGGAGCGGGACCCGCTGCCCGCCATCGCCGACTCCGTCAAGGCCGTCCTGCGCGACGCCGGCATCGCCGCCGAGGTACAGGTCCGGCCCCGGCACTTCGTCTCCGTACACCGGATCGCCCTCAAACGCGGCGAGCTGCGCGGCTCCGACTTCGGCCGCATCCTCGTGCTCGTCGGCGAGAACGCCGACTGCTACGCCGTGCTGGGCGAGCTGCACACCTGCTTCACCCCGGTCGTCTCGGAGTTCAAGGACTTCGTCGCCGCCCCGAAGTTCAACCTCTACCAGTCGCTGCACACCGCCGTCGCCACGCCCGAGGGGTACGTCGCCGAAGTCATCGTCCGTACCCGCCAGATGCACCGGGTCGCCGAGGCAGGCGTGGTCGCCCTCGGCAATCCCTACGCCCACACCGCGGCGGAGACCGCCCCACCCGCGGAGGCCGGCTCTGCGGCCGACGCCGCCGACTGCGACGAGGAGCGGGTCGACCCGACCCGGCCCGGCTGGCTGTCGCGCCTCCTCGACTGGCAGCAGTCCGCGCCCGACCCCGACACCTTCTGGAGCGTGCTGCGCGCCGAGCTGGCACAGGACCGGGAGATCACCGTGTTCCGCGCCGACGGCGGTGCCCCCGGCACGATCAGCCTGCCCGCCGGGGCCAGCTGTATCGACGCCGCCTACGCGCAGTACGGCGAGGCGGCCCACGGCTGTATCGGCGCCCGGGTCAACGGGCGCCTCACCTCCCTGGCCTCCCGGCTGTCCGACGGGGACACCGTCCAGCTGCTGCTCGCCCAGGACGCCTCCTCGGGGCCCGCCGCCGACTGGCTGGAGCACGCCAGGACCCCGGCCGCCCGGATCGCCATCAGCAGCTGGCTCCAGGCGCATCCCGACTCGGTGAAACCCACCACCGCGCCCGCCCGGGCACCGCTGTCCGTGGTCGGCGCCCGCGGCGGCGGCGGCAACGCGGTCGCCGACCTGCCGGACGCCACCGTACGGCTGGCCGGCTGCTGCACGCCGGTGCCGCCGGACACCGTCGCCGGGTTCGTCGTACGGGGCGGGGCCGTCACCGTCCACCGCATCCACTGCGCGGCGGTGGCCCAGATGCGCGCACTGGGGCGGACCTCCGTCGCCGTGCACTGGCGGGCCACGGCGGACTGCCGGGTCACGCTGCTCGCCGAATCGTTCGGCCGCCCGCATCTGCTGGCCGACCTGACCGAGGCCATCGCCCGCCAGGGGGTCGAGGTGGTCTCCGCGACCGTGGAACCGCCCGTGGAGCAGCGCGTCCGGCACACGTACACGCTGCAGCTGCCCGATGCGACAGGCCTGCCGGCCCTGATGCGGGCGATGCGCGACGTACCGGGTGTCTACGACGTGCGCCGGGCATAGGCCGGACCGGGGCCGAGCGAGGCCCGGACCCCGGCCGGACCCCGGCCGGGCCTAGGCCGCGTCGTCGCCGGAAGGTCCCGTTCGGGTGGAACCGTCGCGCGTCGTACCCGGGCGGGCAGCGGGCGCTGGTAAGCGGTGGGGGATGCAGCTCTCCTCCCCGCGCATGCGCGCCGCCCTGCTCGCCGCGGCCTCCCTCACCCTCGTCGCCGCCGTGCTGCCCCCGCCGAAACCGCTGGGCATCGGCGACACGCTGTTCCCGCAGCTCGGGAACCCCGGGTACGACGTCCTCTCGTACGACCTGTCCTTCACGTACAAGGACAACAAGAGCCCGCTCGACGCGGTCACCGTAATCGACGCCCGTGCGCTGGAGCCGCTGGAGCGGATCAACCTGGACTTCACCCACGGAACGGTGGCGTCCGCCGAGGTCAACGGCGAGCCGGCGCACTTCGAGAGCGCCGGGGAGGACCTCGTGCTCACCCCGGCGAGCCCCGTCGCGGCCAACGTGCCGCTGCACATCGCGATCCGGCACACCAGCGATCCGCGCGGCATCGCCGACGGGGGCTGGGTGCCCACCGACGACGGCCTGGCCATGGCCAACCAGGCCGACGCCGCCCACCGGGTCTTCCCCTGCAACGACCACCCGGCGGACAAGGCGTACTTCACCTTCCGGATCACCGCCCCCGCCGGTCTCACCGCCGTCGCCAACGGGCTGCCGGGCGCCCTCCCGGCCCCCCGGGCCGCAGGCTCGACCACCTGGACGTACCGGACCCTGCACCCGATGGCCACCGAACTCGCGCAGGTCTCGATCGGCGACTCCGCGGTGGTGGAGGGGGCCGGTCCGCACGGGCTGCCGCTGCGCCACGTGGTCCCCGCCGCGGACCGGCAGCGGCTGGACCCCTGGCTGAAGAAGACCGCCGGGCACGTCCAGTGGATGGAGCAGCGCGTCGGCCGCTACCCCTTCGAGAACTACGGCGTGCTGATCGCGCGGGCGAAGACCGGATTCGAGCTGGAGACGCAGACCCTCTCGCTCTTCGAGAACGGCCTGTTCTCGGGAGAGGGCTACCCCGAGTGGTACGTGGAGGCCGTCATGGTCCACGAGCTCGCCCACCAGTGGTTCGGCAACAGCGTCACCCCGCGGACCTGGTCCGACCTGTGGCTCAACGAGGGACACGCCACCTGGTACGAGGCCCTGTACGCGGACGGCCTCGGCAAGTACTCCATGGAGCGGCGCATGCGCGAGGCGTACCAGCGCTCCGACCAGTGGCGGGCGGCCGGCGGGCCCCCGGCCGCGCCCAAGCCCGCCGCCCCCGGAGAGAAGATCGGGCTCTTCCGGCCGGTGGTCTACGACGGGGCCGCGCTGGTGCTGTACGCGCTGCAGCAGGAGATCGGCGCGAAGGCCTTCGACCGTCTGGAGCGCCGCTGGGTGGCGGAGCACCAGGACGGGATCGCCGGCACCGACGACTTCGTACGCCTGGCCTCGGACGTGGCCGGACGGGATCTGGAGGCCTTCCTGAAGCCGTGGCTGTACGGGAAGACGACCCCGGCGATGCCCGGGCACCCGGAGTGGGGCGGCCCGAAAAGGGTGTGACCGGCGGGGAACGGGCATGTCACCATCGACGGGGCCGCACGCCGGGGGGAATCTCCCGGCGATGTGACACGTTGGACGTGACAGTGTGAGAGTTACTGTCAGGCGTGGCCACGGCCCCATTCGATATCGACGTAAGGATCCAATGACCTCCTCTTCTTCCCCTTCCCAGGACGCGCGGGACGCACAGGACGTGCCGGACTCGCAGAGCTTCACCGAGAGCCTTCGGGCCGACGCCCTGATGGAAGAGGACGTCGCCTGGAGCCACGGGGTCGACGGAGACCGGGACGGCGAGCAGTTCGAGCGCTCCGAGCGCGCTGCGCTGCGCCGTGTGGCCGGCCTCTCCACCGAGCTCGAAGACGTCACCGAGGTCGAGTACCGGCAGCTGCGCCTGGAGCGCGTCGTGCTGGTGGGCGTTTGGACCTCCGGCACGGTGCAGGACGCCGAGAACTCCCTCGCGGAGCTCGCCGCCCTCGCCGAGACGGCGGGCGCCCTCGTCCTCGACGGCGTGATCCAGCGCCGTGACAAGCCGGACCCGGCCACCTTCATCGGCTCGGGCAAGGCCCGCGAGCTGCGCGACATCGTGCTCGAGAGCGGAGCCGACACCGTCGTCTGCGACGGTGAGCTCAGCCCCGGCCAGCTCATCGCCCTCGAGGACGTCGTCAAGGTCAAGGTCGTCGACCGGACCGCCCTGATCCTCGACATCTTCGCCCAGCACGCCAAGTCCCGAGAGGGCAAGGCTCAGGTCGCACTCGCGCAGATGCAGTACATGCTGCCGCGCCTGCGCGGCTGGGGTGCGTCGCTGTCCCGGCAGATGGGTGGCGGCGGCGGTGGCGGCATGGCCACCCGAGGCCCCGGTGAGACCAAGATCGAGACCGACCGGCGTCGGATCCGCGAGAAGATGGCGAAGATGCGCCGGGAGATCGCGGACATGAAGACCGGCCGCGACATCAAGCGGCAGGAACGGCGCCGCAACAAGGTGCCCTCGGTCGCCATCGCCGGGTACACCAACGCCGGCAAGTCCTCGCTGCTCAACCGCCTCACGGGCGCGGGCGTACTGGTGGAGAACGCGCTGTTCGCCACCCTCGACCCGACCGTGCGCCGGGCCGAGACGCCCAGCGGCCGGATCTACACCCTGGCCGACACCGTCGGCTTCGTCCGGCACCTGCCCCACCACCTGGTCGAGGCGTTCCGCTCCACGATGGAGGAGGTCGGCGACTCCGACCTCATCCTGCACATCGTGGACGGCTCGCACCCGGCGCCGGAGGAGCAGCTGGCGGCGGTGCGCGAGGTCATCCGCGAGGTCGGCGCGGTCAACGTGCCCGAGATCGTGGTGATCAACAAGGCCGACGCCGCGGATCCGCTCGTACTGCAGCGGCTGCTGCGGATCGAGCGGCACTCCATCGCCGTCTCGGCGCGCACGGGGCAGGGCATCGAGGAGCTCCTCGGGCTCATCGACTCCGAACTGCCCCGGCCCGAGGTCGAGGTGGAGGCCCTGGTGCCGTACACCCGCGGCTCGCTGGTCGCCCGGGCGCACGCCGAGGGAGAGGTGATCTCCGAGGAGCACACCCCGGAGGGCACCCTGCTCAAGGTGCGGGTCCACCAGGAACTGGCGGCGGACCTGGCGCCGTACGTGCCGGCGAAGCGGTAACAGGCAACCGGAAGCAGAACGGAGGGCCCCCTGCGCAGCAGGGGGCCCTCCGTTTCGCGTACCAGGACGGGACTACTTGAACTTGGCGCTCACGGCGTCGAAGATCCCCTTGGCCTCCGGGCCCAGCCGGGGTCCGGCCAGCCAGCCCGCCTTGGCGGGGCCGATCGACGTGTTCGACACCAGCGCCGGCTTGCCGTCACTGCCTGCGGCCACCCAGCCGCCGCCGGAGGAACCGCCGGTCATCGTGCAGCCGATGCGGTACATCACCGGGGCGCTCGCGGCCAGCGACAGCCGGCCCGGCTTGTCCGTGCACTGGAAGGCCTTCTGGCCGTCGAACGGCGCCGCCGCCGGGTAGCCCGTCGCCGTGATGCTCGCGACCTTCGGCACCGCCGGGGCGTTGAACTCCACCGGGAGGGCCGAACCGACCGTCTCCTCCAGGGACTTCCCGGTGCTCTTCTCCGGGGTCACGTGCAGCACCGCGAAGTCGTACGGGGCACCCGCGCCACCGGTCGGTCCGCCGTTCGCGATCCACTGGTCCGAGGTCTGCGCCCAGTCGCTCCACCACACGCCGTACGGGGCCACCTGCTCGCGCGGGGCGCCCTTGAGCTGCGCCGCCGGCTTGCCCGCGTTGTTGTACGACGGGACGAATGCGATGTTGCGGTACCAGCCGCCGGACTTGCCCGCGTGCACGCAGTGGCCGGCCGTCCAGACCATGTTGGACTTGCCGGGGTGGGCCGGGTCCTTGACCACGGTCGCCGAGCAGACCATGGAGCCCTCGGGGCCGTCGAAGAAGACCTTGCCGGAGACCGGAACGCTCGTGTGGTACGGCGCGTTGGCGGCCTTGGCCTGCACCGGAGCCGGGGTCGGGTCGGTGACGCCCTGGTCCTTGCCGGCGTCCGGGTCGACGGCCGGGGGCTGCGGGGTCTTGTCGGCCTCGCGCATCCGGTCCGGGTCCCAGAGGTCCTCGATGATCGGGTTGATGTAGTCGCCCGCCTCGCGGAGCCAGTCGTCCTGCTTCCAGTTCTTCCACTCACCCCCCTTCCACTTCTCCAGGTCGATGCCGTGTTGCTTGAGCTTGTCCTTGAGCTGGTCCGGGATCTTGATCCCGTCGACTCCGGACGGGAGGCTCGCCGCCACGGTCGGCTTGGCGTCGCCGCCGGCCTCCCCGTCGCCGGGTCCGCAGGCCGCGGCGGTCATGGCGAGTGCCGCCGCGCACAGGATCGCGGTGACCGGTCGGTTCGGTCGCATGTCGTGAATCCCCCTGGTGAATTCTGGGCGTGAGACGCGGTGCAGTTGAGGTGCGTGGGGCACGCGAGGTGCGCGCCGCCGAGTGCAGCACCCCACTATGCCGCTGCCGTTGGGGACGGCACAGCCCGGGGCTGCGGTTCCGGTCCTGGAAGGACACCCCGAAGTCCGAGCAGGACAAGGATCTTGGGCCCACCCGTGATCCGCCGCCGCCATCGTCGTTGGTACGTACGGGGGATGGGGGAGCAGCGTTCATGTTCGAGGCGCAATCCGGTGGAGCAGTCAGTTCGGGAGGTCCGACACTCGTGGCTTTGACCGAGCAGGGCGCGGCCGCCGCGCAGGTACCGCAGGCGTCTTCGGTGTCTCAGGTGCCTTTGGAGGTTCCGCAGGTTCCGCAGCTGCCTTCGCCGGTTCCGCCGGTTCCGCAGGTGCCTCTGCCGGTTCCGCCTGTTCCGCAGGTGCCGCCGCAGGGGAGCCGGGCAGCGGGGCCGGCGGGGCCCGGCGGGCCGGCCGCGGCGGAGGGCATCCTGCGCCGGCAGGCGCTGCGGGAGTCCGCCGCCCGGACGTACGCGCGCTCGCTGCCCATCGTCCCGGTGCGCGCCCGGGGGCTGACGATCGAGGGCGCGGACGGGCGGCGCTACCTGGACTGCCTCTCCGGCGCGGGCACCCTCGCGCTGGGCCACAACCACCCGGTGGTGCTCGAAGCCGTCCGGGGCGTCCTCGACTCCGGGGCGCCGCTGCACGTCCTGGACCTCGCGACGCCGGTCAAGGACGCCTTCACCACCGAACTGTTCGCCTGCCTCCCGCCGGCTCTGGCCGCCGACGCCCGCATCCAGTTCTGCGGGCCCGCCGGTACGGACGCCGTGGAGGCCGCGCTCAAGCTGGTCCGCACCGCCACCGGGCGTTCGGGGCTGCTCGCCTTCACCGGGGCCTACCACGGGATGACCGCCGGGGCCCTGGGAGCCTCCGGCGGAGCCCCGGACGTACGGGTGACCCGGCTGCCGTTCCCGCAGGACTTCCGCTGCCCGTTCGGGGTCGGCGGCCCCGAGGGCGCCCGGCTCGGGGCCCGTTGGACCGAGAGCCTGCTGGACGATCCCAAGGGCGGGGTGCCGACGCCCGCGGCGATGATCGTGGAACCGGTGCAGGGCGAGGGCGGGGTCTTCCCGGCCCCGGACGTGTGGCTGCGCCGGATGCGCGAGATCACCGAGGCCTGGGGGATCCCGCTGATCGCCGACGAGGTGCAGACAGGGGTCGGCCGGACCGGCGCCTTCTGGGGCGTCGACCATGCCGGGGTCGTGCCGGACGTGATGGTCCTGTCCAAGGCGATCGGCGGCAGCCTCCCGCTGGCGGTGATCGTGTACCGGTCGGGCCTGGACGTGTGGGCCCCCGGAGCGCATGCGGGCACGTTCCGCGGCAACCAGCTGGCCATGGCGGCCGGGGCCGCGACCCTGGCGTACGTACGGAAGAACCGTCTCGCCGAGCGCGCCGGGGCCCTGGGCGAGCGGATGCTGACGGCCCTGCGCGGGCTGGCCTCCGACCATCCCTGCATCGGGGACGTGCGGGGCCGCGGCCTGATGATCGGCGTCGAACTCGTCGACCCCGAGACCGGGACCGCAGCCCAGGCCCTCGCCGCGGCCGTCCGGCAGGAGTGCCTGAACCGCGGCCTGATCGTCGAACTCGGCGGCCGCCACTCCAGCGTCGTCCGCCTCCTGCCCCCGCTGACGCTCACCGACGAACAGGCCTCCGCCGTCCTCGACCGCTTGGCCGACGCCATCCCTGCCGCCGCCGCAGCCTGCCGGCTCCACTGACCCGCAAGGACCCGCGATGCCCGACTCGCAGCACCCCGCCACCGCCACCCCGACACCCATCCCAGCAGCCCTGGGCAGCCCCGGCGCCTCTGCGGCCCGGGGCGGGCCTGGCGCCTGTGCGGCCCCGGGCGGGCCTGGCACCGCTGCAGCCCTGGGCGGGCCCGGCGGTTCTGCGGCCCCCGGCAGGCCCGGCGTCTGGGTGGCCCCAGGCAAGCCTGACGCCTGTACACCCCTGGGCGGGCCTGACGCCTGTGTGCCTCTGGGCGGGCCTGGCACCGCTGCCGCCCCCGGCGGGCTTGACGCCGCTGCGGCCCCCGTCGGAACGTTCCCGGCCGGCCGTGGTTGCCCGGCGGCGGAGCCGGAGTCGTCGGGCTCCGCCCAGGCCACCCTGCACCGGCCCCCCGTCACCGACGCCCCGAGCAGCAATCAGCCCGACTCCACCCCGGAGCCGGAGCCGGGCTCCGCCCCGCCCCCGCAACCCACCCGCCGGCTGCCCTCCGGAGCCGCAGCTCCGGACGTGCCCGCCCCGGTCGGCGACCCGACACCGGCCCGGCAACTGCCGGGTTCGGCCGTGCAGGCCTTCCGCTGGCTGTCACCCGGGACCGCAGCCTTGGATGGGTCCGCCCTGGTCGGTGACTCCGCACCGGACCACGAGCCTGGGGGCTCGGCCCTGCAGGCCTCCCACGCGCTGCCCCCTGGGACTGGCGCCCCGGGAGGTCCCGCTCGGGTCGGCGCCTCGGCACCGGACCAGCAGCCGACGGGCCCGGCCCTGCAGCTCACCGTGTGGCCGGCCCCCGGTAGCGCCGAGCCCGCGCCGCAGCCGTCAGGCTCGGCGTCCCCGGCCAACCCGTGGTCGCCGCCCGGGCCTGGTGTCCATGCCGGGACCGGAGCCCTGGTTGGGACCGACCCGGTCGGCCGCTCCGGCGTCCCAGGTGAGTCCGCGTCGGAGCGGGAGGCGCCGGGTACGACCCGGTCCCCGGAGCCCCATCGGGTGCCGCCCCCGGGGTCTTGTGGCATTGCCGGGACCGGTGCCCCGGAGCGCCCGGGCGATGCCACCCACCTCGGCGGGGCCACCCCGGAGCCGGAGCCGGAGTCGGCGGGCCTCGCCCCGGCCCGGCAGCTTCGGCTGGGTTCGGCTTCCGAGGCCACCCTGCGGCCGTTTCCCGAAACCGGCGGCCTCCGCGTTTCCGGTGGTCCGGCGGGAACCAGTGGGAACTTGCTCCCGAGCGCGGCCGAGGGAACCGCAGGGATCGGCGGTCCCCGTGCGCCCGGGTGCCCAAGCCTGAGCCGTGCTGGCGGGAAGCAGGGCTCGGACTTCGAGGGCACCCCGTGGCAGGCCTCGGGGAGCGCAGGCCTCGAGGTGCACGCCGACGGCACGGGCGGCGGGGCCGCCGGGATGCGGGGTCTCGGTATCCCCGGCGGCCCTCAGGGGATCGGCGGCGCCAGCGGCCACGGAGGGTCGGACTCAGATCCCGAGCCGGAGGGCACAGCTCCGGCCCCGCAGACCTCGCGCTCCCATCCCACCCCATGGCAGGCCCCCGAGAGCGGCAGCCCCGGTGCCTCCGGTGACCCGAGCGGGAGCTGGGCCGACGGGACTACGGGGACGGGCAGTCCCGGTGCCTCCGGCGCCCCCGAGAACATCGGCGGCTCCACAACCCGGGGCGGTCCCGCGCCGGAGCCGGCGCAGTCGGGCACCGCCCCGGCCCCGCAGTCCCCGTCGGGCTCGGGCTTGCAGGCCCCCCGGTGGCCGACCCCGGGGACCGGAGGTCCCGGTGAAACCCATGGCCTCTGCGCCCCGGGCGGGTCGGGCGCCCACAGTGGGAGCTGGGCCAGCGGGGTCTCAGGGACGGGCGGTCCCGCTGTCCCTGGTGGCACCCGGGGGAACAGCAGCCCCAGCGGCGTTGACGGGTCCACCCAGCAGCCCTTGCCGGAGGGCACCGCTTCGGCCCCGCAACGCATGCCGTGGCCGCCCCCCGAGGCCAACGGCGCGGGCGGAACGGGCAGCCTCAGTGCCCCCGGTGCCCCCGGTGGCATCCGGAGCAGCGGCGACGGCGTCGACGGCCGCGGCGGGTTCGCCGCGGAGTCCGTGCCGGAGGGAACTGCCTCGGCACCGCAGGCCATGCCGTGGCCGGCCCCGGGGCCCGCTGGCCCGGGCGGAACGGGCAGCCCCGGTGCCCCCAGTGGCGTCCGAGGCAGCGGCGATGCCGACGGTCGCGGCGGGTTCGCCGCGGAGTCCGTGCCGGAGGGTACTGCCTCGGCACCGCAGGCCCCCCAGGGGGCGGCTTCGCAGGCCAGCCCGGGGAGCGGCGGCCTTGGTGCCCTCGGGGGTGCGGGTACCGTGCCGCGGCAGAAGGACGGGACGCTTCGGTCACGGGCCGGCTCTGCCGGTCCGATGGGGCCCGAACCCGCGATGCTGCCCGACCTGTTGGACCACCCCGACCCGGCCGTCGCCGCCGAGGCCGCGGCGGTGGAGAACCTGCTGCGGTGCTGGGTCCGCGAAAACGGCATCGGCCGTCCCGACGGGCCCGTCGGAACCCTGCTCCGCATCCCCCTCCCCGCATCCGGCACCGCCCTGCTCGTCGCCGTCCGCTACTGGTCCCCGGCCGGCTGGCACCGCTTCGCCCCCGCCCGGCTCGACGGCGCGCCCGCCCACGCCCCGGCCGTGGACGCCGTCACCCTCGCCTCACTGCTCGCCCGCGAGGGCGACAGCCGCGGCCGCGGCGGCGCCGACCTCGTCGGCCGGGTCGCCGACTCGGTGCGCCGCACCGCCGAGTTCATCGCCGACCGGCGCGAACGCCCCACCCCGCCCGAACCCGTCGCCGGCGACCTCTTCCTCACCGCCGAACAATCCCTCCTCCTCGGCCACCCCCTCCAGCCGGACCCGAAGAGCCGCGAAGGACTCTCCGAGGCCGAAGCACGCCGCTACTCACCCGAACTCCACGGCTCCTTCCCCCTGCACTGGCTCGCCGTCGAACCTTCCGCGCTCGCCACCGACTCCGCCTGGACCGAACGCGGCCGCCCCGTCTCCGCTGCCCGGCTCCTCGGCCGGCTCGCCCCCGGGCTCCCACTGCCCGACGGCACGACCCCCCTTCCCCTGCACCCCTGGCAGGCCGGCGACCTGCTCCAGCGCCCCGCCGTCGCCGCCCTCCGCGACGGCGGGCTCCTGCACGACCTGGGCCCGTACGGCGAGCCCTGGTACCCCACCTCCTCCGTCCGCACCGTCCACCGCCCCGGCACCCCCGCGATGCTCAAGCTCTCCCTGGGCCTGCGCATCACCAACTCCCGCCGCGAGAACCTCCGCAAGGAACTCCACCGCGGTGTCGAGGTGCACCGGCTGCTCCGCACCGGCCTCGCGGAACAGTGGCAGGCGGCCCACCCCGGCTTCGACATCGTGCGCGACCCCGCCTGGATCGCCGTCGACGCCCCGGACGGCACCCCCGTCCCCGGACTCGACGCCGTGCTGCGTCACAACCCCTTCCGCTCCCACGACGACGCCGTCTGCATCGCCGCGCTCACCGCGCCCCGCCCGTGGCCGGGCCGGACCACCATGCGCTCCCGGCTCGCCGAGGTCGTCTCCCGCCTCGCCGCCACCACCGGACGCCCGGCCTCCGCCGTCGCCGCCGAGTGGTTCCTGCGCTACCTCGAGCACGTCGTTCTGCCGGTCCTCGCCTTCGACGCGCTCGCCGGGATCGCCCTCGAAGCGCACCAGCAGAACACCCTGGTCCTCCTCGACCCGGCCGGCTGGCCGGTCGGCGGCCGCTACCGCGACAACCAGGGCTACTACTTCCGCGCATCCCACCGTGCGGAACTCGAGCGCCGGCTCCCCGGTATCGGCAGCGCCAGCGACACCTTCGTCTCCGACGCCGTCACCGACGAACGCTTCGCCTACTACCTCGGCATCAACAACGTGCTCGGCCTCATCGGCGCCTTCGGATCCCAGCGGCTCGCCGACGAACGCGTCCTGCTCGCCGCCTTCCGCCGGTTCCTCGGCAAGGCCTCCGGACTCGGACCGCTTCCTGCGCGGCTGCTCGACTCACCCACCCTGCGCTGCAAGGCGAATCTGCTCACCCGCCTGGGCGGCCTCGACGAGCTGGTCGGTCCAGTCGACTCCCAGTCCGTCTACGTCACCTTCACCAACCCCCTCCACGATTGAGTGCCGATGCCCTCCACCGACACCTCCACCACTGCCTTCGCCCCCGTCGCCGCCGCCCCCACGGCAACCGGCACCGCCACCGCCACCATCGGCATCCGTATCCCCGGACGGCGGCTCACCCCCCGGCTGCTGCCCCTGCTCGCCGAGGCCGAACTCCTCGACTCCCCGGCCGGATGGGGCGCCGCCGCCACCCCGGCCGGAGCCTTCCTCCTGGAACCGGTACGGCTCGGCCGCCACCTGGAGCTGCTCGCCGGCTGGATGAACGACCCCGAGGTGGCCGCCTACTGGGAACTCGCCGGTCCCGCCGCCGTCACCGCCGCCCACGTGCGGGCCCAGCTCGACGGGAACGGCCACAGCATCCCCTGCCTCGGCCTCCTCGACGGCACGCCGATGAGCTACTGGGAGATCTACCGGGCCGACCTCGACCCGCTCTCCCGCCACTACCCGGCGCGCCCCCACGACACGGGTATCCACCTGCTCATCGGAGACGGTACGAACCGCGGCCGCGGTCTGGGCACCGTCCTGCTGCGCGCCGTCGCCAACCTGGTGCTCGACAACCGTCCCCGCTGCACGCGCGTCATCGCCGAACCGGACATCCGCAACACCCCCTCCGTATCAGCCTTTCTCAACTCCGGATTCCGCTGTGCCACGGAGATCGACCTCCCCGAGAAGCGCGCCGCCTTGATGATCCGGGAGCGGGCGCTGCGCAATCTCATCTGAATTGCCGCCCCACGTCCCGCGATCCCGCCGCTCCACGCCTTCCCGTTCACTCCCCCGCTCCACGCCCCCGGTTCGCGCCGTCCAGTGCTCCCCGTTCAGCGCTCTCCGTCCAGCGCTCCCCGTTCACGCCTCACCCTTCGAAAACTCTGCGTCGCGCAGCAAAGTTCCCGATCTCCGAGGAGTCCCGTGCCGAATTTCCCCGCCACCCCCGACTCCACCGGCCCCCACTTCTCGGAATCTGCCGTTCCGTCGTCCCCCCAGCACCCCTGCACGCCGCCCGAACTCAACAGCGCGACCTGGGAGTCCGCCGGCCGCCGGATGCTCGCCAAGATGCTGGGCGAGTTCGCGTACGAGGAGATCGTCAGGCCCGTCCCGGCCCCGGGCGCCACCTCCGGCGACGCCTGGCACCTGACCCTCGACGACGGCAGCAGCCTCGGCTTTCGGGCCCGCCGCCGCGCGTACGGCAGCTGGCACGTCGCCCCCGACACCATCACGCTCACCCCGCCGTCCCCGTCGCCGGAGCCCCCGACCGCCTTCGCGGACCCGTACGCCTTCCTGATCCGCACCCGCAGCCTCCTCTGCCTCGACGGCGCCACCCTCGGCCACCTGGTCCGCGAGCTCAGCGCCACCCTCGCCGCCGACGCCCGCATCGAGCACACCGCGCTCACCGCCGACGTCCTCGCCGATCTCGACCACGCCGAGCTCGAAGGCCACCAGACCGGTCACCCCTGGCTCGTCGTCAACAAAGGCCGCATAGGACTGTCCGCCGCCGACACCGCCGCCTGGGCCCCCGAGGCCCGCACCCGCCAGCGGCTGCCCTGGCTCGCGGCCCACACCTCCCTCGCGGCCTACCGCGGCGCGGCCGGCCTGGAAGACCCGGCCCGCCTCTACGCCCAGGAGCTCGACCCCGTCACCCGGGCCGCCTTCGACCGGACCCTGCGCGCCCGCGGCCTCGATCCGCTCGGCTACCTCTACCTCCCGGTCCACCCCTGGCAGTGGGACGAGATCGTGCTCCCCCTCTTCGCCCCGGCCCTGGCCTCGGGCGCCCTGGTCCCGCTCCCCGCCGACCCCGACATACGCATCCCGCAGCAGTCGGTCCGCACGTTCCTCAACCTCAGCCGCCCCGACCGGCACAGCGTCAAACTGCCGCTCTCCGTCTTCAACACCTTGGTCTGGCGCGGCCTGCCCTCCGAGCACTGCGCCGCCGCCCCCGCCGTCACCGCCTGGATCCGGTCCCTCCACGAGGCCGACCCCTTCCTCCGCGACGAATGCCGAGTGGTCCTCCTCGGCGAGGTCGCCTCGGTCACCGTGCGCCACCCCGTCTACGACGCGCTCCCCGAGGCCCCGTACCAGTACAAGGAGCTCCTCGGGGCGATCTGGCGCGAGCCCCTGGACGGCCGGCTCACCCCCGGTGAGCGGGCCCGCACGCTCGCCTCCCTCCTCCACGTCGACCCGCGCGGCCGGTCCTTCACCGCCGAGCTCGTCGCCCGGTCCGGGCTCACGCCTGCCGACTGGCTCCGGCGGCTCTTCGGCGCCCTGCTGCCCCCGCTGCTCCACTTCCTCTACCGCTACGGCACCGTCTTCTCCCCGCACGGCGAGAACACCACCGTGATCTTCGACGAGCACGACGTCCCGGTCCGGATCGCCCTCAAGGACTTCGTGGACGAGGTCAGCATCTGCCGCGAGCCGCTGCCCGAGCTCGCCACCGTGCCCGCCGAGGTGCGCGCCGCGCTGCGCGACCAGCCCGCGGACTTCCTGCCCCAGTACATCCACTCCGGCCTCTTCGTCGGAGTCTTCCGCTACCTCTCCGCCCTGTGCGAGGACCGCCTGGGCGTCCCGGAGGAGGAGTTCTGGTCGCTCGTACGGGCGGAGATCCTGCGCCACCAGTCCCGCTTCCCCGGGCTCAAGGAACGCTACGAGCTTTTCGACCTGCTCGGCGAGCGCATCGGGCGGCTCTGCCTGAACCGGAACCGGCTGTACGCGGACGGCTACCGCGACCGCCCCGACCGCCCGCGCGCGGTGGAGTACGGCACCGTGCCCAACCCCTTGTACCGGCCATGAATCATCGTCGTGGCGGTCACTGTCGGTGGCGCCCCGTAGGGTTGTCATTGCTATGACGAAGTCCTCCCTCCCCGACCTGCTGCACGCCGCCGTCTCCGCCGTCGGCGGCACGGAGCGGCCCGGCCAGGTGGCCATGGCCGAAGCCGTCGCCGAAGCGATCGACGACAACACGCACCGGCTCATCCAGGCCGGCACCGGCACCGGCAAGTCCCTCGGCTACCTGGTGCCGGCCCTCGCGCACGGCGAGCGCGTGGTCGTGGCAACCGCCACGCTCGCCCTCCAGCGGCAGCTGGTCGAGCGCGACCTGCCCCGGACGGTCGACGCGCTGCATCCGCAGCTCCGCCGCCGCCCGCAGTTCGCCATGCTCAAGGGCCGGTCCAACTACCTGTGCCTGCACCGGCTCCACGAGGGCGCGCCGCAGGACGAGGAGGAGGGCCTCTTCGACCAGTTCGAGGCGGCCACCCCCACCAGCAAGCTCGGCAAGGACCTGCTGCGCCTGCGCGACTGGGCCGACGAGACCGAGACCGGCGACCGGGACGACCTGACCCCGGGTGTCTCCGACAAGGCCTGGTCGCAGATCTCCGTCTCCTCCCGGGAGTGTCTGGGCGCGACGAAGTGCGCCTACGGCGCCGAGTGCTTCGCCGAGGCCGCCCGCGAGCGGGCCAAGCTCGCCGACGTGGTCGTCACCAACCACGCGCTGCTGGCCATCGACGCCATCGAGGGCGCCCCGGTGCTGCCGCAGCACGAGGTGCTGATCGTGGACGAGGCGCACGAGCTGGTCTCCCGGGTGACCGGCGTCGCCACCGGCGAGCTCACTCCGGGCCAGGTCAACCGCGCCGTGAAGCGTGCGGCCAAGCTGGTCGACGAGAAGACCGCGGATTCGCTGCAGACCGCCTCGGAGTCCTTCGAGCGGGTCATGGAGCTGGCCCTCCCGGGTCGGCTGGAGGAGGTCCCCGAGGACCTCGGCTACGCACTGGCGGCCCTGCGGGACGCGGCGCGCAATGTCATCTCGGCGATCGGAGCGACGCGCGACAAGTCCGTCCACGACGAGGACGCCGTCCGCAAGCAGGCCCTGGCCGCGGTGGAGAGCGTCCATGGGGTGGCCGAGCGGATTCTCCTCCGCTCCGAGTACGACGTCCTCTGGTACGAGCGGCACGACCGCTTCGGCGCCACCCTCCGGGTCGCCCCGCTGTCGGTGTCCGGGCTGCTGCGCGAGAAGCTGTTCGAGGACCGCTCGGTGGTCCTGACCTCGGCGACCCTCAAACTGGGCGGCGATTTCAACGGGGTCGCGGCCTCGCTGGGCCTGTCTCCCGAAGGGGTCGAGGGGGACGACGCACCGGTCTGGAAGGGGCTGGACGTCGGCTCGCCGTTCGACTACCCCAAGCAGGGCATCCTGTACGTCGCGAAGCACCTGGCCACGCCGGGCCGGGAGGGCACCCGCGGCGACATGATGGACGAGCTCGCCGAGCTGATCGAGGCGGCCGGCGGCCGCACCCTCGGCCTGTTCTCCTCCATGCGGGGCGCCAAGGCGGCCGCCGAGGAGCTGCGCGGTCGGCTGGACAACCCGATCCTGCTCCAGGGCGAGGAGACGCTGGGCGAGCTGATCAAGGCGTTCGCGGCGGACCCGAAGACCTGCCTGTTCGGGACGCTCTCGCTCTGGCAGGGCGTGGACGTGCCCGGTCCCAGCTGCCAGCTCGTGATCATGGACCGGATCCCGTTCCCGCGTCCCGACGACCCGCTGATGAGCGCCCGGCAGAAGTCGGTCGAGGAGCACGGTGGCAACGGCTTCATGGCCGTCGCGGCCACGCACGCGGCGCTCCTGATGGCCCAGGGTGCGGGCCGGCTCGTACGGGCGGGCGACGACCGGGGTGTCGTCGCGGTCCTGGACCCCCGGCTGGCCACGGCGCGCTACGGGAGTTTCCTGCGGGCCACGCTGCCGGACTTCTGGTACACCACGGACCGCAACCAGGCCCGCCGCTCCCTCGCCGCAATCGACGCCGCCGCGCAAAGCGAAGGCAAGTAGCTCAGCCACCAAACAAAACAGCAGCTCCGGGACCGGCGCAGTGGGTCCCGGAGCCGGATGGGGGCGCGGGGTCAGACCCGGCGCAGTACCGCGACGACCTTGCCGAGGATGGTCGCCTCGTCGCCGGGGATCGGCTGGTAGGCGGCGTTGTGCGGGAGCAGCCAGACGTGGCCGTCCTCGCGCTTGAAGCGCTTGACGGTGGCCTCACCGTCAAGCATCGCAGCCACGATGTCGCCGTTCTCCGCGACCGGCTGGCGACGGACCGTGACCCAGTCGCCGTCGCAGATGGCGGCCTCGATCATCGAGTCGCCGACGACCTTGAGGACGAAGAGCTCTCCGTCGCCGACCAGCTGGCGGGGGAGCGGGAACACGTCCTCCACCGACTCCTCGGCGAGGATCGGGCCGCCGGCGGCGATCCGGCCGACCAGGGGGACGTACGAGGCGGCAGGCTTGCCGGTGGTGTCCGTGGGCTGCGAGCTGGGCTGGTCGGAGCCGCGGACCTCGTACGCCCGGGGGCGGTGCGGGTCCCGGCGCAGGAAGCCCTTGCGCTCGAGGGCCATCAGCTGGTGTGCGACCGACGACGTGCTGGACAGGCCGACGGCCTGGCCGATCTCCCGCATCGACGGCGGGTAGCCGCGCCGCTGCACCGAATCGCGAATCACCTCGATGACCCTCCGCTGCCGGTCCGTGAGCCCGGAACTGTCGGCGCGGATGCCTGGAGGTCGACCTGGCAGCGATCGTGCGGGGCGTACGGGCTCCGCCTCCGGGTTCAGGCTTGCGTCATTCATGGGATGCACCGGCTCGAGTCGGCTCTGGGAGCGGTTCTGGGCAGTGATGGTGGCACTGTCTGCGGTGGTGGTCACGTCGGCCCCTCTCGAAATGTTCTCCCTAGCTGGACAACGGTAGTAGCTTTCGAAAGGTTGCGCCAAACACACGTTCGAGTGAAAAATCGCAGATCGTCCCGCGTGGCCAGAGTGGGGGGTGTATGGACGGTCGGTCAGCCGAACGCGGGTTCGGTCCCGCCTCCGCTGTTTACGGTACCCTTCCCGGTCGGATCGCCGCCTTCCGGTCCCGCGCCCAGTCTGGCACCGGGAATGCCCCGGTCCGGTTCACTGGACTCGGCGACACGCGGAACGAAAGAAATCCACCGCAACCCAAGATCTAGTGGTTGGATGTGCGCTGCCGCCCAGAAGTTGTGGTCCTCGGTCCGTCGAGGCCCTCGGCATCGCATATGCTGGTGGCTGCTTCACGAGCCCCCGGCAGGGACCCGTCCCCGTCGTTCAGGGGCCTCGTGAGGTGATTCAGTCGTGCCAAGAGGGAGGGTGAGGGAACCATGCACTGCCCCTTCTGCAGGCACCCCGACAGCCGTGTCGTCGACAGCCGCACCACGGACGACGGCACGTCGATCCGTCGGCGCCGTCAGTGCCCCGACTGCTCCCGTCGTTTCACGACGGTGGAGACGGCCTCGCTGATGGTGATCAAGCGCAGCGGGGTGACCGAACCCTTCAGCCGTACCAAGGTCATCTCCGGCGTGCGCAAGGCGTGCCAGGGGCGGCCGGTCACCGAGGACGCCCTCGCCAAGCTCGGCCAGCGGGTCGAGGAGGCGGTGCGCGCCACCGGGAGTGCCGAGCTGACCACCCATGACGTGGGTCTGGCCATACTCGGCCCGTTGCAGGAGCTCGACCTGGTCGCGTACCTCCGGTTCGCGTCCGTTTACAAGGCGTTCGACACACTCGAAGACTTCGAGACCGCCATCGCGGAACTCCGCGTGCCACGGCCTCACCCCCAAGAGTGCGAGCCCGGTGGGACCGCTCAGGTCCCCGTGCCCGCCTCCGCCGCCGACTGACCGGCCGGCCGCAGCCCAGCGCGGCCGCCCGGAAAGCTCAGGCGAAGAAACGTAGATACAAGACAGGCCGTGCCGCGGAATAACGCTGGCACTTTAGGGCGTTTTTGCCCGCATATGGGAGGAAGCGGCATGACAGAGACGGCGAGCGGCTCGGCACGAGGTTCCCGCGCCAAGGGGACCAAGACTGCCAAGAGCGGCCTTCGGATCGAGCGCATCCACACCACCCCCGGCGTGCACCCGTACGACGAGGTGAGCTGGGAGCGCCGTGACGTCGTCATGACCAACTGGCGCGACGGCTCGGTGAACTTCGAGCAGCGTGGCGTCGAGTTCCCCGACTTCTGGTCGGTGAACGCGGTCAACATCGTCACCAGCAAGTACTTCCGTGGCGCGGTCGGCACCCCGCAGCGCGAGACCGGTCTGAAGCAGCTCATCGACCGCATCGTGAAGACGTACACGAAGGCCGGTGAGGACTACGACTACTTCGCGTCCCCCGCCGACGCGGAGATCTTCGAGCACGAGCTGACCTACGCCCTCCTGCACCAGATCTTCAGCTTCAACTCGCCGGTGTGGTTCAACGTCGGCACGCCCCAGCCGCAGCAGGTCTCCGCCTGCTTCATCCTTGCCGTCGACGACTCCATGGAGTCGATCCTCGACTGGTACAAGGAAGAGGGCATGATCTTCAAGGGCGGCTCCGGCGCCGGCCTGAACCTCTCCCGCATCCGCTCCTCCAAGGAGCTCCTCTCCTCCGGCGGCAACGCCTCCGGCCCGGTCTCCTTCATGCGCGGCGCCGACGCGTCCGCAGGAACGATCAAGTCGGGCGGCGCCACCCGCCGCGCGGCCAAGATGGTCGTCCTGGACGTGGACCACCCGGACGTCGAGGACTTCATCGCCACCAAGGTGAAGGAAGAGGAGAAGATCCGCGCCCTGCGCGACGCGGGCTTCGACATGGACCTGGGCGGCGACGACATCACGTCCGTCCAGTACCAGAACGCCAACAACTCCGTCCGCGTGAACGACGAGTTCATGACGGCCGTCGAGAACGGCACCGAGTTCGGCCTGCGTGCCCGCATGACCGGCGAGGTCATCGAGAAGGTCGACGCCAAGGCGCTCTTCCGCAAGCTGGCCGAGGCCGCGTGGGCCTGCGCCGACCCGGGCATCCAGTACGACGGTGTGATCAACAACTGGCACACCTGCCCCGAGTCCGGCCGCATCACCGCGTCCAACCCGTGCAGCGAGTACATGCACCTGGACAACACGTCCTGCAACCTCGCCTCGCTGAACCTGATGAAGTTCCTGAACGACGACGGCAAGGGCAACCAGTCCTTCGACGCCGAGCGCTTCGCCAAGGTCGTCGAGCTCGTCATCACCGCGATGGACATCTCGATCTGCTTCGCGGACTTCCCGACGCAGAAGATCGGCGAGAACACCCGCGCCTTCCGCCAGCTGGGCATCGGCTACGCCAACCTCGGCGCCCTGCTGATGGCGACCGGCCACGCGTACGACTCGGACGGCGGCCGCACCCTCGCCGCGTCGATCACCTCGCTGATGACCGGCACCGCGTACAAGCGCTCCGCCGAACTGGCCGCCATCGTCGGCCCGTACGACGGCTACGCCCGCAACGCCGAGGCGCACAAGCGCGTCATGAAGCAGCACGCCGACGCCAACGGTGTCGCGCCGCGCACCGACGACCTGGACAACTCGATCTGGGCCGCGGCCACCGAGGCCTGGCAGGACGTCCTGCGCCTCGGCGAGAAGAACGGCTTCCGCAACTCCCAGGCCTCCGTCCTCGCGCCGACCGGCACCATCGGTCTCGCGATGTCCTGCGACACCACCGGTGTCGAGCCGGACCTGGCCCTGGTCAAGTTCAAGAAGCTCGTCGGCGGCGGCTCGATGCAGATCGTCAACGGCACCGTCCCGCAGGCCCTGCGCCGCCTGGGCTACCAGGAGGAGCAGATCGAGGCGATCGTCGCCCACATCGCCGAGCACGGCGTGGTCGTCGACGCCCCCGGTCTGAAGACCGAGCACTACTCGATCTTCGACTGCGCGATGGGCGAGCGCTCCATCTCCCCGATGGGCCACGTCCGGATGATGGCCGCGATCCAGCCCTGGATCTCCGGCGCGATCTCGAAGACGGTCAACATGCCGGAGTCGGCGACCGTCGAGGAGATCGAGGAGATCTACTTCGAGGCGTGGAAGATGGGCGTCAAGGCGCTCGCGATCTACCGCGACAACTGCAAGGTCGGCCAGCCCCTCTCCGCGAAGAAGAAGGAAGAGGAGAAGGAGGAGGTCACCGCCAAGGCGGAGGACACCATCCGCGCGGCGGTCGAGAAGGTCATCGAGTACCGCCCGGTCCGCAAGCGGCTCCCCAAGGGCCGCCCGGGCATCACCACCTCCTTCACGGTCGGTGGCGCCGAGGGCTACATGACCGCGAACTCCTACCCGGACGACGGCTTGGGCGAGGTCTTCCTGAAGATGTCCAAGCAGGGTTCGACCCTCGCGGGCATGATGGACGCCTTCTCGATCGCCGTCTCGGTCGGTCTGCAGTACGGCGTCCCGCTGGAGACGTACGTCTCGAAGTTCACGAACATGCGCTTCGAGCCGGCCGGCATGACGGACGACCCGGACGTGCGGATGGCGCAGTCGATCGTCGACTACATCTTCCGCCGCTTGGCGCTGGACTTCCTGCCCTTCGAGACCCGCTCGGCGCTCGGCATCCACACCGCCGAGGAGCGTCAGCGCCACCTGGACACCGGCTCGTACGAGCCGCTCGAGGACGACCTCGACACGGAGTCCCTGGCCCAGTCGGCGCCGCTGGCCGCCGTTCCGGCAGCCCCGAAGCCGGTCGTGGCCGTCGAGGTCCAGGCCCCGAAGACGGCGCACTCCAACGCCGAACTGGTCGAGATGCAGCTCGGCGTCTCCGCCGACGCCCCGCTCTGCTTCTCGTGCGGCACGAAGATGCAGCGGGCAGGCTCCTGCTACATCTGCGAGGGCTGCGGCTCGACCAGCGGCTGCAGCTGACCGTCTGACTCCGGGCACAGCCCGCGCAGGTAGCTGACCTGCAACTGACGAAGGGGACCGGCCCAAGGCCGGTCCCCTTCGTCAGTGCGGGATGCGGCGGGGCCGGCCAGTGCGCGCTCGGCGGCGGCGAGCCGGGCGAAGAGCGGGTTGGTGTGCAGGGCCGTCATGGTGATCATTGTGCGCAGAGGGGCGAGCGGCTGCCCGCAGTTTCACGAGCGCGAGCGGGGGAGACATGTGGAGCGGTGACCAGCTGGATCTCGATGCCTATCTGGCGCGGATCGGTTACGACGGGCCCGTCGGGGACGACGGGGAACTCCGGCCGGATCTCCGGACGTTGTACGCAGTGCACCGGGCTCACACCGGCGCCATCACCTTCGAGAACCTGGACGTGCTGCTCGGCCGCCCCGTCGAGCTGTCCGTCAAGGCCCTGGAGGACAAGCTCGTGCACGGCCGCCGCGGCGGCTACTGCTACGAGCAGAACTCGCTGCTGGCCGCTGCCCTGGAGCGGATCGGCTTCGAGGTGTCCGGGCGCGGTGCCCGCAACCGCACCCGGGGGGACACCCTGCTCGCGGTGACGCATGCCGTCCTCGTCGCCACGGTCGAGGGGGAACCCTGGCTGTGCGACGCCGGGTTCGGCCACCAGGGCCCGCGCGAGCCCGTCCCGCTGGCGCGGCCCGGAGCCGAAGTGGTGCAGGGAGAGTGGACGTACGCCGTCCGTGAGGAGGGCGACGGGATCCTCGTGCTGTGCATGCTCCGCGAGGGGACCTGGCGGGACCTGTACGCGTTCTCCCCGCAGCGCTACTACCCCGTCGACTACGTCCTGCTCAACCACTACAGCTCCTCCCACGCCCGCTCCGCCTTCGTCGGGCAGGTGATCGTCCAGCACCCGGGCGGTCCCGTCCGCCGGGCGCTCGTGGGGCGGGAGCTCAGCTGCCTGTATCCCGAAGGGCGGATCGAGCGGCAGTCCGTGGCCCCCGGCGAGCTGCTCCCGCTGCTCGACCGGGAGTTCGGGCTTCGGCTGTCCGGGCGGGATGCGGAGGAACTGGCGCGGATCAACCGCCGTAGGGACTGACCGGGGCCGCGCCGGGCCCGTACGATGGCGCGGTGCTGGTCAAGTGGATTCGCTGCACGGTGACGGACCGACGCGGGTTCGAGCGCGGGCAGCGTAAATGGGCGGGGCTGCCTGGCGAGCCGGGATTCCGGGGACAGGGCGGCGGCTGGAGCCGGGGGAGGCAGGGGGTCGCGCATGTCTTTGCGTTCTGGGAGAGCCGTTCCTTCTACGACTCCTTCATGGCGCGGTCGTACGACCGGCTGGCCGCGGCCCAGACCGGCACGTACACCAATGCGCGGGTCACGCTCTTCGACCACCGCTTCGACGTGAAGACCGGCTTCGAGCCGAGGTTCACCGACGCGGACGTCGTGCGCGTGGCCCACACCCGGGTGCGGGAGGGCCGCGTGGACCACTTCGCCCTCATGCAGGAGAAGGTGTGGAATCCCGCCATGGCCGGCTCACCCGGAATGATCCGGGGCCTCTTCGGGGAGGCGCCGGGGCGGGAGTTCCTCGTGCTGTCGATGTGGCATGCCGCCGCCGAACACGGCAAGTACCGTCAGGAACGGGTCGAGCGGCTCTCGCTGCGCGCCCAGACCGAGGCCGACGTGGAAGCCCTCACCGGTGACGTCGTCGACCTCGAACCGTCCTGGACGGTATGACCGTACGACGATCGGCGGGCCCGACCGGCGTGCCCGGGGTGCCCGGCCCGCCGGTGGCCGAATAGGGTCGGGGAATGGCACGACCACGGCGCATCGTCCTTGTCCGGCACGGGGAATCGGAGGGCAATGCCGATGACACGGTGTACGAGCGGGAGCCCGACCACGCCCTGCGCCTGACCCGCCGGGGGCACGAAGAGGCCGCGGAGGCCGGCGTACGGCTGCGCGAGCTGTTCGGCGACGAAGCCGTCAGCGCGTACGTGTCCCCCTACCGCCGGACCCTGCAGACCTTCCGGGAGCTGCGGCTGGACCCGGCGCGGGTCCGGATGCGCGAGGAGCCCAGGCTTCGCGAGCAGGACTGGGGGAACTGGCAGGACCGGGACGACGTACGGCTGCAGAAGGCGTACCGCGACGCGTACGGGCACTTCTTCTACCGGTTCGCGCAAGGCGAGTCGGGCGCGGACGTGTACGACCGCGTCGGGTCCTTTCTGGAGAGCCTCTACCGCAGCTTCGAGGCCCCGGACCATCCGCAGAACGTGCTGCTCGTGACGCACGGCCTGACCATGCGGCTGTTCTGCATGCGCTGGTTCCACTGGTCGGTGGCCGAGTTCGAGGCCCTCTCCAACCCCGGCAACGGCGAATACCGGGTGCTTCTGCTGGGTCCGGACGGCCGATACCGGATGGACCGCCCATTTGAGCGGTGGACCACACCGGAGCCTTATGACCTGGACGGCTAAAGTGACGCGGGATGACCGCTGACTCCTCTTCCGAAAGGCGCTACGCACGCGCCATGGCCAGCCTGCGCGGGCTGGCCCTGGGTGACGCCCTGGGTTCCCAGTACTTCGTCCCCGTGAACTACCCCCTCCTCAAGCGCCGCGAGCTGCCCGCCGGCACCGAGACCTGGCAGTGGACCGACGACACCGAGATGGCCTGCTCGGTGGTCGCCGTCCTCGCCGCACACGGACGCATCGACCAGGACGCCCTGGCGCGCTCCTTCGCCCACCACCACGACTTCGACCGCGGCTACGGGCCCGCCGTGAACCGGATGCTGCGGCTCGTCCGGGAGGGCGAGGACTGGCGCACGCTGGCCGCCGAGCTGTTCAACGGGCAGGGCTCGTGGGGCAACGGCGCTGCGATGCGCATCGCGCCGCTGGGCGCCTGGTACGCCGACGACCCCGAGCAGGCCACGCACCAGGCGGAGATCTCCGCCTACACCACCCACCAGCACCGCGAAGCGGTCTGCGGGGCGATGGCCGTCGCCGCGGCGGCCGCACTGGCGGCGGCTCCGGCCGGTCCGCCGAAGGCCGCCGACCTGCTGGACGGGGTGATCGCGCTGGTGCCGCGCAGCGCCGTGGGAGCAGGGCTGCGGCGGGCACGGGACATGCTGGACTACGGCGACGCGACCACGGTCGCGGCGGTGCTGGGCTGTGGGCGGCGCACGAGCGCCCACGACACCGTGCCGTTCGCCCTGTGGTCGGCGGCGCGGTCGCTGGACGACTACGAGCGGGCGTTCTGGACCACCGCGCAGGTGGGCGGCGACGTCGACACGACCTGCGCGATCGTCGGCGGGGTGCTGGGGGCGCGCGGGGACGAGGTGCTGCCCGCCGCGTGGCTGGCACGTACGGAGGCCCTGCCGGCCTGGCTGCCGGAGACCGCGGCGCGTTAGCCGACGGCGCGGTGGCCGGGTGCTTGCGGCCTGGTGGCCGGGCCGGGGGAGCGGGCGTCCGCAGTGGGGCTATACGGCCCGTTCCGAATTGTCACGGTCCTGCCACAGGGACCGTCCGGTACGGCTGAAGCCGCACGTCACAGGCCTACCCTGTCCGCGCGCTGCCGCCTTCGTCGTGACGACGGGGGCGGCCGACAGGGGAGGGGAACCCGATGTCAGAGAACACCGACGGGGTGGCTGCGGCCGGGGACGCGGTTGGGGGCTCGGCTGCCGATCCGGACCAGCCGGCTCCGGCAACGGCCGGGCCGGGCGCAGCCGCCGGACCGCCCGCAGACTCGGCCGCGGTGGCCGGCGCAGCAGCCGCCCCGGGGCCGCCCCCGGCACAACCCGTGGCGCTGCCCCCGGCACAACCCGTGGCGCCGTCGGCGGCAGAGCCTGTGGCGCCATCCCCGGCACAGCCTGTGGCGCCGTCGGCGGCAGAGCCTGCCGCCGGATCCGCCGCCAAGTCCACCGCCGGGCCTGCCGCCGGGTCCACCGCCAAGTCCACCGCCGGGCCTGCCGCCGGATCCGCCGCCGGGCCTGCCGCCGGATCCGCCGCCGGGCCTGCCGCCGGATCCGCCGCCGGGCCTGCCGCCGGGTCCGCGTCGGCCGATGCGCCGTCGGCCGGGGTGTCGGTGGCGGGGTCCGTCGCCGGGCCTCCTGCCGGTGGGCCGGGTCATGGGCCGGCCGCCGGCCCGGCGGCCGGCGTTGTGCCGACCGGCTGGGATCCCAAGGCGTGGCGGGCCTATCAAGTGCGGCAGCAGCGGACCGAGTCCGGGGCGTGGTCCATCGCGCCGCTCGCCTGGGCCGAAGCCGCGCGGCCGGGGCAGGCCGGGCCCGTGCCCACCGCCGTGCTGGTCTGCGCCGTCGTCGCCGGCATCGCCTCGGCCCTCTTCCTCGGCGACGGCCTGGGCCCCGGCCTGCTGCTCGCCGTCGTGCCCGCCATCGTCGCCGCTTACGTCGCCGCCCGCGCGGCCCGGCGTACCGCCCGCCCCTGGACCCTGGTCTGGGCGATCGGCTGCATCGCGCTCCTCGCCGTACCCGCGCTCCGCGACGCCGGCTGGCCGTCCACCCTGGCGTTGCTCGCCGCCGTCCTGCTCGGCGCACTGGCCCTGCACGGCAGCCGCACCTGGCCCGGCGTCCTGCTCAGCCCGATCGGCTTCGTCGACGCCGCCGTGCTCGGGATCCGCTGGGCCTGGACCGGGATCCGCTCGCGCGGCAGCGGGGTCGACCGGAGCCGCTGGCTGCCCGTGGCCAAGGCAGCGCTGGTGGCCGTGGTCCTGCTGGTGCTCTTCGGCGCCCTCTTCGCCTCCGCCGACGCCGCCTTCGCGGACCTGCTCAGCGGGCTGACCCCCGACGTTTCCATCGGCGACAGCCCGGTGCGCTTCCTGCTGTTCCTGCTCGGAGCCCTCCTGGCACTCGCCGCCGCCCGCGCCGCCGCGGCGCCCTCGCGCTGGGACCGGATCCGGGTGGCGCCCGGAAAGCCGCGATCCCGCGTCGAATGGGCGCTTCCGCTCGTCGTGCTCAACCTGCTGTTCGCCGGCTTCAACGCCGTCCAGCTGGCCGTCCTGTTCGGCGGCTACGACAAGGTCCTGGACAGCACCGGGCTCACCTACGCCGAGTACGCCCGCCAGGGCTTCTGGCAGCTGCTCTGGGCCACCCTGCTCACTCTCGCCGTGATCGCCCTCGCCCTGCGCTGGGCCCCGCGCGCCGGAGCGGGCGACCGACGGTTCGTCCGCGTCGTCCTGGGCACGCTGTGTGCGCTGACCCTGGTCGTGGTCGCCTCCGCGCTGCGCCGGATGGACCTGTACGTGGACGCGTACGGACTGACCCGGCTGCGCGTGTCGGTGGCCGCGATGGAGCTATGGCTCGGGCTGGTCATCGTACTGATCATGGCTGCCGGGGTGTTCGGCGCCCGCCGGCTGCCGCGCGCGGTCGCGGGCAGCGCGGCCGTCGCCGTCCTGGCGTTCGGGCTGCTGTCCCCGGACGGGATGGTCGCCGAGAGGAACGTGGCCCGCTTCCAGCAGGACGGCAAGATCGACCTGGCCTACTTCCAGTCCCTCTCGGCGGATGCGGTGCCCGCCTTGGACCGGCTGCCCGAACCCCGCCGCTCCTGCGCCCTGCGCGGCATCAACAACGAGCTGTCGAGGGGCGGTCGGGTGCCTTGGTACGCGATGAGCCTCGGCGAGTACCGGGCCCGCCAGATCCTTCGCGAGCGCCCGGTGAAGGCCTCGTACGAGGTCTGCTCGAGCCTGGGCAGCTTCCACAGCCGCACCGGGTAGCCGCCCGGCAGCGGATCCGTACGAGGGCCCGGGCGCGGGATCTGCCCCGCACCCGGGCCCTCGTACGCCGGACCGCGCTCAGGCGGCCGGACCGGCCTCCGCGGCGGCGCCGTTGAGGGCCTCCAGGTCGCTCTTGCGCACCCGGATCACCAGCAGTGCGGTGGCCAGGGCGAGCCCGGCCATGGCGACGGCCGCGGTGAACGCGGTGGAGATGCCCTGGGTGAGGACGAGGTCCCCCCAGGGGTCGGGCAGCCGCTTCGTCTCGTTGAAGGCCGCCACCTGCCCGGGATCGGCGTGGGCCATGAAGTCCGGCATCTGCTTCTCGCCCTCGCTCCGGCTGGCCGTGCCGAAGACGGTGACCAGGATCGACAGGCCGAGCGAGCCGCCGACCTGCTGGCTGGCGTTGAGCAGCCCGGACGCTGCGCCCGCCTCCCGCTGGGCGACCCCGGAGACGGCGGTGAGGGTGAGCGTCACGAAGTTCAGGCCCATGCCGAAGCCGAAGAGCAGCATCGGCCCGAGGACCCCGGAGACGTACGAGCTGTCGGTGCGGATGAGGGTCAGCCAGGCCAGTCCGATGCCGGTGAGGCCGGATCCGGCGACCATGAACGGCTTGGGGCCGAAGCGCGGCAGGAAGCGCTGCGAGAGGCCGGCGGCGGTGACGATCGCGACGGTCACGGGCAGGAAGCCGAGCCCCGACCGGATCGGGGAGAAGCCCAGCACGTTCTGGACGAACTGGACGATGAAGAAGAACATGCCGAACATCGCGGCGGCGAGGCCGAGCATGATCAGGTACGTGCCCGCGCGGTTGCGGTCGGCGAACATCCGCAGCGGGATGATCGGCTCGTGGGCCCGCGACTCGATGGCCACGAAGAGCGCGAGCAGGACGACGGCCGCGGCGAAGGAGGCGAGGGTGAGCCCGTCGCGCCACCCGTCCTCGGAGGCGCGGATGAACCCGTAGACGAGCGTGGCCATGCCACCGGTGGAGGTGAGCGCCCCCGCGATGTCGAACCGGCCCGGGTGGCGCTCGGACTCGGTGATGTAGAGCGGGGTGAGCACGGCGATCAGCACGCCGATCGGCACGTTGACGAAGAGAACCCAGCGCCAGTCGAGCCACTCGGTCAGCATCCCGCCGGCCAGCAGGCCGATCGCGCCGCCGCCCGCGGAGACGGCGGCGAACACCCCGAACGCCCGGTTGCGCTCTGGGCCTTCGGCGAACGTGGTGGTGATCAGGGCCAGCGAGGTCGGCGAGGCGATCGCGCCGCCGACCCCCTGCAGGGCGCGGGCGGCGAGCAGTTGCCAGGGCTCCTGCGCGAAGCCGCCGAGCAGGGAGGCCAGGGTGAACAGCAGGATTCCGGTAAGGAACACGCGGCGCCGGCCGAGGATGTCGCCGGCCCGGCCGCCGAGGAGCAGGAGGCCTCCGAAAGCCAGCGTGTACGCGCTGATCACCCAGGACAGGTCGGTGGTGGAGAAGGAGAGGGCGGTCTGGATGTGCGGTAGTGCGATGTTCACGATCGTCGCGTCGAGGACGACCATCAGCTGGCACGCGGCGATGACCGTGAGGGCCACGCCGGGGCGGCCTTCCCGGCGGGCCGCGCCCGGTATCCGGGGCGTGGCGAGTTGAGAGCCTTTCACCGTGGAACCCCCCATAGTGAAATAGTGAACGCATCCGTTCACTGCGGGTCCACGGTAGGAGGCCCTTGATAGTGAACGCAACCGTTCACTAGGGCTGAAAACGCGTGCGAGGGGCGCGTGGGTCGGCCGGAGGCAGAGGTGATGGTGGGTTCGCGCTGGTCAGCGACATCGCCGGGGCGCAGGCGGGGTCCGGAACTCGAACGGGCGATTCTCGACGCGGCCTTGGAGCAACTGAGCACCGTCGGCTGGAACGCGCTCACGATGGAGGGCGTCGCTGCCGGTGCACACACCGGCAAGGCGGCGGTGTACCGGCGCTGGCCCTCGAAGGCGGACCTGGTGGCCGACGTGCTGCGGACCGGGCTGCCGCCGATCGGGGCGATCGACGACCACGGATCGATCCGGGGCGACCTCATCCGGTTGTGTGTGCGGATGCGGGACGTGATGGATTCGCGGGCCGGCCAAGCGCTGCGTGCTGTCCTTCACGAATGCGATCACGCTCATGCGGGGCGGTTCCACGACGTCATCAGGGCGGGGCTGCACGAGCCCGCCCACCGGTTGATCAGGGAGCTTGTCCAGCGGGGGATCGAGCGGGGAGACGTGCGACCGGATGCGACCGGCCCGTTCGTCGCCGACGTCATTCCGGCGATGATGATGTACGGCGCGAAGGTGTGCGGGAGCGAATGGGCGGATCCGGACATCGCGGAAATGATCGATCAGGTGATGGTGCCGCTGCTCAGGGCGTGAGACGCCGCGCCGACTGCACCCGGGCCGGGGTGTGCAGGCGGCTCGGGGCGGCGTAACCTTGCTGGCGCCATGCCGTACGAAGCACCCACCCACACCGTCGAACGCTCCCTCCGTGCAACCACCGGCGCCAAGATCATCGCCGGGGTCGACGAAGTCGGACGAGGGGCCTGGGCCGGTCCGGTCACCGTGTGCGCGGCGATCACCGGTCTGCGCCGGCCGCCCGCAGGGCTCACCGACTCCAAACTGCTCACCCAGAAACGACGCGACGCGCTCCTCGACGTCCTCGAGACCTGGGTCACCGCGTACGCCCTGGGGCACGCCTCCCCGGAGGAGATCGACGAGCTCGGGATGACCGCCGCCCTGCGGCTCGCCGCGGAGCGCGCCCTGGAGGCGCTGCCCGTGCGGCCCGACGCGGTGATCCTCGACGGCAAGCACGACTATCTCGGCCCGCCCTGGCGGGTTCGTACGGTGATCAAGGGCGACCAGTCCTGCGTCGCCGTCGCGGCGGCCTCGGTGATCGCCAAGGTCAGGCGCGACCGCATGATGGCCGAACTCGGTCAACAGGGCGGCGGCATCGAGGACTTCGCCTTCGGTGACAATGCCGGATATCCCTCGCCCGTGCACCGGGCCGCGCTCGAGGAACTGGGGCCGACCCCGTACCACCGGCTCTCGTGGTCGTACCTCGACGGGCTGCCCCGGTGGCGCCACCTCAAGAAGGTGCGCCGCAGCGAGGAGTCGGTGGAGCTGGAAAACGGAGGCCAACTCGGCTTCGATTTCTGATCGCACCCACGTGCCACCCGCCGGTACGTTTCGTACCGGTGTTTGATAGACATCAACTCATGCCTCTCACCCCCGAGGAGCCTCAGATTCACGAGAGTGCCCAGGGTCCCCGCGTCACGCCGGCTGCGAGCCGCACCGCGCAGACCCCCCGCCCCGTACCTGGTCCGCGTCCCGCCGCTGTGCCGCGGCCCGGACGCCCCGGTCCCTCCCCCGCGGCGGCGAGCCGCGCGGGAGGTTCCCCCAGGCCCGCCGCGCCCGCGCAGCGCGCGCCGCAGGCCACCCCCGGACCCGTTCCCGCCACCACCACCGCACCGTCCGTCTCCGCGGCGGTGCCGCAGATCCAGCTGATCCCGGCCTCCGCCGAGGGTGCGCTGGACGCGGCCGAAGAGGCCGTCGACCTGCTGCTCGACACCGGGCGCGCGCCCGGCGACATCCTGGTGCTCACCACCGGCGACCCGCACCCGTGGGCCGCTCACGAGCTGTCCTTCGGCGAGGCCGCGTACTGGGCCCTGCACGATGCCGGGGACGACGTCTTCTACGCGGACGCGGCGCAGGTCAAGCGCGCTGCGGGCCGTCCCGTCGTGGTCTTCGCGGCCAACGGCGGACCGGCCGGGGCGGCCGCTGCCGCCCTGCCGACCGCGCTGACGCGGGCCGGTGCGCTGCTCATCGTGTGCGGCGACCCGCAGCAGATCAACTCCGTGCTGGGCACGGGCGTCTGACGCCCCGTACCCCGGCGCGCGCGAGGGGCGGGGCTGGGGGGTGTCCGGCAGAGCCGGCCCCGCCGAAGCCCGAAGCCCGACCTGCCGTACCCCCGCTCCGGGGTTGTAGCGGCGGTGAGGGCTGCCCGTGGGCGGGCCGGCGTACGGGTGCGGCGGGGCTCAGCGCGCGGCGGTACGGCGCAGGACCTCGGTCGCGCCGCCGCCGGTGCGCAGGGTCACCGCGGGGAACTCGGCCACGGTGTCGCCGAGGCGCTCGGGCTGCGAGTCGGAGCTGGGCCGCCGGCCGCCCCGGCCTTCGCCCAGCACCTGCCAGCCCCCGCGGGTCAGCGTGATGTACGCGCCGCAGCGCAGCCCGTGCAGGGTGCAGGCGTCCCGCAGACCCCACATCCAGGCGCCGTCCTCCTCGGTCCACCGCTCGTCTCCCTCGCGGCAGTACAGCAGGACCGCCGTCCGCACCGGGGTCCGGCGCCGCAGGTCGTGCGGGATGACCCGGCGCAGCGCGGCGAGCAGGGAGTTGCGGTACTCCCAGCCGTCGGCCGAGGCCGATCGCTGGACGAAGGAGGCGCTCGCGACGAGCTGCTCCTCGGGGCCGAGGACGGCGATCACCGCCGTCGAGGGCGCCGGATCGTGCCGGGAGTGCAGCCCGCTGACCACCTCGCGCGGGTTGCGCAGCAGGGGGATGCCCGCCGATGTCCACTCGGCGGGTTCCAGCAGTCGGCCGTGCCGGCTGGCGCCGCCGGCTGCCTGTGTCAGAGACGTGGTCGAGGGCGGGGCGAATCCGAAGGTCACGGTCCTCCCTTCGGGTACACGCCCGCGGACGGGCACAGCTGAAGTGCGGGCACGCCGCGGCGCGGCCCAGGAGAGCGCCGTCGAGCCGAGCGGGAGCACCCCAATTCTCGCGTGGCCCGTGAGCATGCGGCAACGAGCAATTGGCGCCGCCGACCGGAATTCGCCGGTATGCCGTTCATATCCTTGCCCCGTCACACCGAAGATGACTCATTCGACTACGTCTGCAGCGCCAGTACCAGCGGGAACACTCGCTACGGGCCAGACTCGTCGGCGGCGCCGGGGTCCCGGTCCAGGCCTGGTGGAGGCATTTTCCTTCGGCGTGGCCGCTCGCGAGGTACGACGCGTAGGCCATCCGTGACGTTTTGGTCACGTTGGGTGAATTGGCCGATTGTCCGTGCCATCCGGTTGCATGGGGGCATGGACAACCTGGAGCTCCGCACCGAAGCAGATGCCGTCCTCGCAGAGCTCGTGGGCGCCCCGGAAGGTTCGGCGCGGCTGCGGGAGGACCAGTGGCAGGCGGTGGCGGCCCTGGTGGAGGAGCGTCGGCGAGCCCTGGTGGTGCAGCGCACCGGCTGGGGCAAGTCGGCGGTGTACTTCGTCGCCACCGCCCTGCTGCGACGTCGCGGGTCCGGCCCCACGGTGATCATTTCGCCGCTGCTGGCGCTGATGCGCAACCAGGTCGAGGCGGCGGCGCGGGCCGGTATCCAGGCGCGCACCATCAACTCGGCCAACCCGGAGGAGTGGGACACCATCTACGAGGAGGTCGAGCGCGGCGAGACCGACGTCCTCCTCGTCAGTCCGGAACGCCTCAATTCCGTGGACTTCCGCGAGCAGGTGCTTCCCAAGCTCGCGGCCACCACCGGTCTGCTGGTGGTCGACGAGGCCCACTGCATCTCCGACTGGGGCCACGACTTCCGCCCCGACTACCGCCGGCTGCGGGCCATGCTCGGTGACCTCGCCCCCGGTGTGCCCGTCCTGGCCACCACCGCGACCGCCAACGCCCGGGTCACCGCGGATGTGGCGGAGCAGCTGGGAACGGGCGCCGGTGAGGCCCTGGTGCTGCGCGGCCCGCTGGACCGCGAAAGCCTGCGCCTGGGCGTGGTGCAGCTGCCGGACGCCGCGCACCGCCTGGCCTGGCTCGCCGAGCACCTGGACGAGCTGCCCGGTTCGGGGATCATCTACACGCTGACGGTGGCCGCGGCAGAGGAGGCCGCCGCCTTCCTGCGGCAGCGCGGCTTCCCGGTGGCCTCGTACACGGGGAAGACGGAGAACGCCGACCGGCTGCAGGCCGAGGCCGACCTGATGGAGAACCGGGTCAAGGCGCTGGTCGCGACGTCGGCGCTGGGCATGGGCTTCGACAAGCCCGACCTGGGCTTCGTGATCCACCTCGGCTCGCCGTCCTCGCCGATCGCCTACTACCAGCAGGTCGGCCGAGCCGGGCGCGGTGTGGAACACGCCGAGGTACTGCTGCTGCCCGGCAAGGAGGACGAGGCCATCTGGCGCTACTTCGCCGACACCGCCTTCCCGCCCGAGGCCCAGGTACGGCAGACCCTGTCGGCCCTCGCCGATGCGGGACGGCCACTGTCCGTACCGGCCCTGGAAGCTGCGGTGGAACTCCGGCGCACCCGGCTGGAGACCATGCTCAAGGTCCTCGACGTCGACGGAGCGGTCAAGCGGGTGAAGGGCGGCTGGACCTCCACCGGCCGGGAGTGGACCTACGACTCCGAGCGGTACGCGTGGGTCGCTCGCCAGCGGGCCGCCGAGCAGCAGGCCATGCGCGACTACGTGAGCTCGTCCGGGTGCCGGATGGAGTTCCTGCGCCGGCAGCTGGACGACGAGGGGGCGGCCCCGTGCGGCCGGTGCGACAACTGCGCGGGCGCCTGGGCCGATTCCTCCGTGTCGGCGGAGACGCTGAGCGGGGCGGCGAAGGAACTGGACCGCCCGGGGGTGGAGGTGGAGCCGCGCCGGATGTGGCCGACGGGCATGCCCGCGCTGGGCATCAGCCTCAAGGGACGCATCCCGGCCGGCGAGCAGTGCTCCACCGGGCGCGCCCTGGGCCGGCTCTCGGACATCGGCTGGGGCAACCGCCTGCGCCCCCTGCTGGCCGAGAACGCCCCCGACGGACCGGTTCCCGACGACGTCCTGCACGCCGCAGTGGCGGTCCTCGCCGACTGGGCGCGCTCTGCGGGCGGCTGGGCACCCGATGTCCCGGACGCATCCGCCCGGCCCGTGGGCGTCGTCGCCGTACCGTCCCTCGCCCGCCCGCAGCTCGTCGGCTCCCTCGCTGAGGGAATCGCGGCCATCGGCCGCCTCCCGTACCTGGGCACCCTGACCTACACCGGTCCGGGCGGCGCGCATGCGGCACGCCGCAGCAACTCCGCCCAGCGCCTCAGGGCGCTGGCCGGCACCTTCGCCGTCTCCGGGGAACTGGCCGGCGCGCTGGCGCAGTCGCCCGGGCCCGTCCTCCTCGTCGACGACTACTCCGACTCCGGCTGGACCCTGGCGGTCGCCGCGCGCCTGCTCCGCCAGGCGGGCAGCGGGCCGGTCCTTCCGCTGATCCTCGCGACGGCGGGCTGACCGGGCAGGGTCTAGGTGGCGGCGGGTGGGGGTGCGGCCGGGGTCAGGTGGTTGCCGGGGTCCTGCAGGCGGTCGCCCTGGGCGGCCAGCATGCGGCGGACCGCGGGCTCCGGCAGGCGGATCACCACCGGCTGTGACAGGGTCGCCTCCCGTACCGCCGTGGCCGGGGCGCCCAGCTTCCCGGTGAGCCTGTTGGTCACGGTGGCCACCACTCTGACGTCCACCGTGAACTGGACGAGGACCGCCTTCGTCTTCGGCTTGTGCAGCGGCAGCGAGCCGGAGGAGTTCGCCGCCGCGTCGGTCACGCCCCCCGAGCCGCCCCCGTTGGCCAGCAGCTGGTTGAGCCGGAACTCGTTGGCGTTGAGCAGCCCCGCGCCGAGCAGCGGGCGGGCGGCCCTGCTGTCGTCGGAGGAGCTCTGGCCGTCCCTCTGGCCGGGGCGGGGCGCCTGCGGATGGCTCTGGCCCACCGTCTCGAAGGTCATCTTGTCGCCGAGGCCCAGCACCTGCCCGTCGCGCAGCCGCGTGTGCACGGAGGCCCGCAGGTCCTGGCCCTCCGGGCCGGAGGCGTGGACCGGCGGCAGGTCGGCGCCGGAAGCGGTGAGCAACGGCAGTGCGGCGATCATCCACTCGGTGGACACCGCCTCGTCCAGGGCGTACGCGGCGGCCTGCCCCGGGGTACGGAACCGATGGCCGCCGCCCGCCTCCTTGACGGCGGCATTCACCAGCTTCCTGACGTCACGGGCCCCTGCGAAGCCGTTGACCTGCGCCTCCAGCGGGAGCTTCACACCCGCATCCCGCCAGGCGTCGAGCCGGACCGTGCCGCCGCCGGACGGCGCGACGAGGGGCGCCGCCGGGACCGGCTGCACGCGGGAGAGGGCCTCCAGGTCCTTGCGCAGGATGCGATGGGTCAGCATCAGGCTGTTCATCTGGGCGAGCGCCAACCGGGTGTGGCCCTTGTACAGTTCGAGCCTCGCCCGGACCGGCAGGTTCATCTTCGCCGACTTCGCGGAGCTGTCCGCGACGGATTTCATGCCGAGCTGGCCGCGGCTCACGGCCCCGCTGCGCCGCGAGTTGCCGGTCGCGTAGCCGAGGCCGCCCGCACTGCCCAGGCTCCTCAGCTGCCCGGAGCCGCCATCCGGTCTGGCCGATCCGCCGACGATGCCCTCGACCCCGGCGACGGAGGCCTTGTCGTGGGAGGTGGCCTGCTGTGAGACGGCCGAGGTGATGTACTCCATGTCGCGGCCGTCGTCCGCGTCCTGCGCGTACGTGCCGTCGCCCGTGCGTTCGATCCTGAACACCGCCCAGTACGGGGTGTTGCGGCCGTCGAACAGTTCGACGGTGACGCCGCCGTCCATGGCGCTGGACAGGAGTCCGGCGGAACCGTCCCGGTCCAGGACGCGCAGCAGCCGCTGCACGTTGTCGTTGCGGTCCTTGAGCTGCCGCCGGGGCAGCAGGCGGTGGACGAGGTCCGGGTGCGTGCCCCCGGCGAGGCTCGTGCGCAGCTTCTCGAGCAGCGGGACGAAGTCCGGCAGGTCCTCGATCATCCCGAAGCCGAGGGCGCGGTCCTTGTCGAGGACGGGGGGCGGAGCGCTGGCGGTGGCGGCTGCCGGGACGGTCGCGGTCGCCGTCGCGGTCGCCGACGCGGACGAACCGTCGGCCCGCTCGGCGGCCGTCCGGGAGCTCTCCGGCTGGTTCCCGCCCTGTGCGCCGGCGGAGGTCGTGGCGGCCGGTACCGGTTTCCGCTTGCGCACCTGTTCCCGTATCTGCGGCGGCAGCTGTGCCTCGGTCAGCCAGACTCCCGCCGCGCCCGGCAACGTCGTGGCGGCCTTCGCCGTGCACGAGCCGCGGGCGGTGACGCCCACCTCCGCGACCATGTTGACCAGCACGTCGCACTGGACCAGGTACAGGGGTGCCTTCTTCGGGGTGTGGGCGTTGCGCTCGATCGTGCCGGACACGGTGAAGGCCTCGGCGTTGCCCTCGCTCCTGGTGCCGGACACCGCCAGGCCCTGGGCGGCCCGCCACCCGGGGCCGGTCTCCGAGCCGGTGACGCCGAACTGCGCCGTGTCGGTGGTGACCTTGCCCCGCTGCCCGCCGGACTGGTGGCCGCCGAGCACGAAGGTCTCGGTGCCCGGGCCCGCGCCCGTGTGCAGCAGCCTCGGGTTGGCCAGTACCAGCCGGGTGCCGACGGCGCCGTTCAGGCCTGCGAGGCGCCGCGGATAGCGAAGGTTCTTCACCACCCAGCCGGAAAACGCGGCCTGCCGCAGGGCGCCCTGGATCGCCCGCTCGCCGAACCGCTCCTCGATCGCCAGCCGCGGCGCGAGCCCCTCCGTCGCCAGCGCCGGGTCCTCGCGCTCGCCCTTGTTGCCGGCGGCCGCCCGGGACAGCAGCCGGAAGGCGAGGGCCCGGATCGGCTCCCCGTCGAGGGTCTCGACCAGCTGCCAGTCCCGCAGCGGTTCCCCGACGGACGGCCGCAGGGTGAGCGTGGCCAGGTCGCCGATGCCCTCGGCCCTGACGGCATGCTCCGCGGCGCCGGGCTGGGCCCGGCGGACCGAGGCGATCGAGTCGATCCGGTCCTTCCCCGCCTGGTCCACCGTGAACTCGGCCGGCGTGAGCAGCCGTACGCCCTGCTCCCTGAGGTCCAAGGACGCCACCGACCTGGCCTCCGGTACGGACTGGCCCGGCGTGTCGGGCGTGAGGCTGCGGGCCAACTTGCGGGGCCGGGAGGTCATGGTGACGTCCACGTTCAGCTTCAGGGCCGCCTCGAAGGCGCTCGCCGTGTCGGAGCCGTTCGAGACGATGTCCGTGCGGCCCGTGGGTCCCGCCTGGTTGCGGCGGGTGCCGATGCTGTGCCGCTCGTAGCGGGCCGAACCCGACAGCGTGCCGGGGACGAGCCGGGCCTGGCCGAGGACCAGTCCGCCGACCGACCGTGAACTGCTGCGCCCGCTCTGCGCATTGCCGGCGACACCGGCGTGGCTGCGCACCGACCAGTCCTTGATGTCGCCGGCATAGGCGGTGTTGCCCAGCGCGCCCTTGACCCGCAGCTGTACGTCATGCGCGTGCATACCGGTCTTGCGGCGCAGCCGCACCAGGATGCCGGTGGACAGCAACTGGTCCTTGTTGATGCGCAGGCTGGTCTCCGAGAGCGTGGTCATCAGCTCGCGGTAGTTGCGCCGCTGGGCCTGGGACTCCTCGAGGCTGGTGTCCTCGGCGGGCGCAGTGGCGCCGAAGGCGGGGAGGTAGCCGGCCAGGCTGGGGTCGGTGGTGAACAGGTCGAGCACGGCCCGCAGCATGGGCCGGGTGTCGAGCCGGCTGAGCGCGACGTTGGACCCCTTGCCGCCGAAGGGGAGGTGGCGTTCGACGGCCACCTCGTTGCCGTCCGCGTCGGTCTCCGTCGGCTTCTCGACGAAGTCCCCGGCCGTCATTCCCGGCGGCAGCGGCAGCCCGAACTCCTTCGCCTCGTCGGCCCGCAGGCTGATCCACACGTTCATCGAGTGCCCGGCTTCGCGGGCTCCCGGGCGCCGGGCCGTCCCGGGCGGGAGCGGGCCCGTACCCACCGCGATGAACGACACCCGCCCGTAGTAGAGCGCCTTCTCGCCGCGGACCTCCGCGCCCTGCCGGCTGGAGACGGTCTGTTCGTTCACGGTGAAGCGCGCCTTGCGGACGGCCGCGACCGGCATGGCGGTGCCCCGGACGACGGCGGCGGCGGGCGTCGCCCCGAACCCGACCGCCGGGCCCAGTCCGGCCTGCAGGGCCCGTCCCTTGCCCGCGCCCTCGGTGACCGAGGTCTGGGCCTGCTGGTGGGTGCGCAACTGGGTCTTGCCCGTCCCCCAGGCGGGCGCGAGGTCCGTGATCAGGGCGCGCAGGCGGTAGGCGGAGGCCGTTCTGCCGTCCTTGGCGTAGAGGTCCTCGCTGACCACACCGTCGCGCAGCAGCCGGGGCAGATCCTCCAGGACGGTTGCCGTGGACGTCGCCTCGAACAGCCGGCCGCGGCCGGGCGCGCCGGGCGCGGTGACCGAGGGGTGCAGGACGGAGGCGACCGCGTCGAAGAGCCCGCCGCCGCCCTCGTGTGGGGCGGAGTTGTCGCTGACGGCGACGGCGGCCAGGGAGTCCGAGTGGTGGACGCGGCGGACCGTGGTCGGGTTCAGGGCGGTGAGCGGATGGGGCACACGGCCGGTGCCCACCGGGACGAGGTGCTCGACCGGCACCCGCTGGGTGAGCGTGCCGAGGCGCTTGTCGGGCCGTCTGGCCCGGGCGTCGCCGTGCTTCTTGACCCGTACCTCGTACTGCACCGTGCGGGGCACCTCGACGGAGCCCTTGTCGCTGCGCAGCACGCGGGGTTCGGCCACGTTCCTCTGGTGGCGGGACTCGCGCGATGACTGCCAGGGCTGTGCGTTGGCGGTGGCGGCGGGGCCGAACCACACCCCCGGCGCGACCGGCCCGAGCCCGAAGGCCACACCTCCGATGCCCTTGCTCGCGTTGCCGCCGCCCGTGCTGCTCGCGGTGGTGGCGGTGTTGTGCTGGACGTCGACCTTGGTGTCCTTGCCCTCCGGGTGCTCCAGTTCGGCCTGCGGCTGCCCGCCGCCGGCCGGTAAGGCGGCCGCGGGGTTGCGCTTGAAGGTGGGCGGGCTGTCGCCGGCGGCCCGGCCGATGCAGACGGTGACGTCGTACCACTCGTCGCCCTTCTTGCCCTGGACGGCGAACGCGCGGCCCGCCCCGAAGAAGCTCTCCGGCCGTCCGGTCAGCTCGGCGTGGATGTCGGCCACCGCGCCGTCGCCGTGCCCGACGTGCGAGGCGATCGTGTTCCGTACGAAGACGTGGTCCGTCAGCCCGTACGCCGTGGAGAGCCCGCCCGCCTCCAGTGCCATCAGGTACGGGGGCAGCTCGAATTCGGGGTCGGCCGCCGCCCCGGCAGGGGGCTGCTGCCGGGGCGCGGGCCCGGCGCCCCCGTACCGCGCCTGGTGCATGGCCTGCGTGAAGGCCGCGTTCCCCGCGTGCTGCCGGAAGTGGGCCAGGGTGTCCGCATCGGGTACGGGGCGGCGGGTGGGCCGCGTCGGTCCGGGGGCAGGCTGCTGGACGTCGCCCGTCCGGTCCTTGCGGGTGTGTCGCGGAGTCCTCACGGGAACAACCCCTCGCTACTGGGATCGGCTGCTGTTCGACGGGCCGAAGAACTCGATCTCGGCTATGGCGACTTGCTTGTCGGGGGCGGCCGCGTAGGCCGAGCGCAGGACGAACCGCACGGCGGTGACGTTGCCGGCCCGGAACGTACGGCGCTGGCCGCCCGCGGCCTGGTCGAGGGTGAGGACGCGGGTGGCCGTCTTGCCGTCGGAGGTGGTGATCACGGCCTCGACGCGGCGCGGGAGGGCCGACTGGGAGAGCTTGTCGGCGCGGCTGGAGACGCCCGGGGTGATGATGACGTCGAGCAGCCGGGTGGGCTGGTCGAAGCGGGCCTCGACCCATTCCCCCGCGCCGGACTGGCTGACGCCCGGGCCCCACCAGGTGTTGTTCAGCTTGTCGAAGGCGAGTTGGGGATCGTTGCCCGGGTACGCGTGCGATGCCTCGACGGCGTCCGGTCCGACCGGCGTGCGCTTGGCGAAGTGATCGCGGACGGCGTTGACGGCGGTGTCCGCGTTGACGATCGCCGTGATCAGCAGGGTCAGCACCAGCGCCCAGAGCACCCAGGTCATGAGGTACCCGAAGCCGCGGCGCAGGCGCGGGCGGTCGCCGGCCCACGGGGTCTCCCGGTTGCGGAAGTCCAGCACCCGGCGCCACCAGGGACGGCGCCCGGGGACCGCCGGGCTGCCGGCCAGCGGCATGGCGCACACGCCGCAGAAGTGCCGGTCGGGCCGGTTGGGCGTGGCGCACCAGGGGCAGGGCGGTCCGCCCTCGGCCCCGGTCTCCCGGCCGGGGGTACGGACCTGTGGGCGGTCTGCGATCGAGCGGCCGGGCAGTACGGGCGCCACGGACGGCGCCGTGCCCTCCCGGGGCTCGGGATCGGCGACCGGCACGAGCAGGGACCTGGCCCGGGCGGCCGCATCGTCGGAAGCGGGGGCGACGGCCGCGGTGAGCATGGACGTGGTGGCGTTGGTCGCCTCCGCTTCGGCCGTGGCGGGCTCGGTCCCGGCCGGCGCGGGGGGTGTGGAACCGGCGGACCCGGATCCGGACGTGCCCGCGCCCTCGGACGCGCCGCGCGGCGCGGAGGCCTGCGGGGTGTCCGCGGCGGCTTCCGCCGCGGGGGACGAGGTCCGCGGCCCGGACCGCATCGCGCCCGCCTCGCCACCCGCCCTGGAAGCGGACTGCCCGGCTGTCCCGGCTCCCGCAGCGGACCGGTCGCCCGCCCCGCGGCCGAGGTCGCCGCCGGCCGCCTCGCCCATCGCGCCCGCGCGGTCGGCCCAGCCCAGCACCGCGCCGCAGGAGTCGCAGAACGACTGGTCGGGTTCCGCCCGGGTGCCGCACTCGGCGCAGTGCGAGGCCCTGTCTCCCCGCGCACCGGGGACGGGGGTCTGGCTGGTCATCTCTCGGGATTCCTTTCCGCGGCGGTCACCTTGACCGTGTAGGGCATGTGGGCGGGGCGGGCCGCCGCCACGAGACTGTCGAGCCGCTGCTCGTCCGCGGGGGCCGGATCGGGCAGTCGCAGCGTGACGTGCAGTCGCGGGCGGCGTTCCCCGGGGACCGGGCCGAGCGGCCGGGCGTTCCAGTCGGCGGCCCCGCTCTCGCTGATCTCCGGTTCCACCCCGAAGGCCAGCCGGATCGCCTCGGCCAGGCCGCGCCCGGTGCCTCGTACGCGGTGCAGGTACGCGGCGGCGGACACGGCCGCACGCAGCCGGTCCTCCGGTTCCGTCCCGTCGGTCTCTGCGCCGACCCAGCCGCCCAGCCAGCGGGTGAAGTCCACCGGGGCCAGCGACGGGGTGAAGTACGAGTCCAGGCAGTCCAGGACGTTCAGGATCGGGGCGAGGACCTCGTCCAGCCCGGCGACGAAGTGCTGCGCCAGCTCGTCCTCGGCGAAGACCGCGGGCAGCATCCCGCCGAGCGGCGCGGAGGACCTCAGCCCGTCGACGGACCCCCTCGTGCTCATGCGTCGTCCCCGATCACGCGCACCCGGTGGTCGAAGGAGAACACCAGGGCCGCCGGTTCGAGGTCGATCCGGTCCGTGGCCTCGCCGCGCTTGCCGGTCAGCGGGTCCGCCGGGTGCAGCAGCACCTCGTCGACCAGCTCCACGCCGGCCACGCGCTGCAGCACCGCGTAGATCTCGCCCGCCTGGACCCGGCGGCCGAACGGCCAGCCGGTTCCCTCGGCGCCGCCGCTCAGCGGGTCGAGGTGGCGGTAGACGGCGTCGTGCGCCTTGCGCCGCACCCGGTCGGTGTCCACGCCGCGGAAGGCGTGCACGGTGGCGACGACGGTGACGCCCTGGTAGAAGGGCGGGCCCACTGCCAGCCGCGTCCCGATGAGCCTGCGCTCGTCGAGGTGGCGGGTGATCCGCCGCAACAGGGCGTCACCGGGGACCAGTTGCTCGAAGCGCAGCCGGCCGCCCGGATCGGGCACCGCCTGCGGGACCACCAGCACCCGTACCGCGTACGCCCCGTGCTCGCTCTCCTCGCCCTCCAGGCAGGCGATCCGGGCGGTCTCGGGGGCGGCGCGGCGCGCCAGCTCCTCGTAGTCGCGCAGGGTCACCGCACGCTCCTGGGCCCGCAGTGTGATCGGCGCCCTGGTCTTCGCCTCCTCCACCGTCTCGCCGTCGACCCCGCCGCGCGCCGCCTCCCGGTTGACGACCTCGGAGACGTACGGGACGGAGTTGCGCAGTACCTGCACCGAGCCGCGGGCCACGTTCCCGGCCCGGCCGCCGCCGATGCGGTAGCGGCGGGCCCGCAGGACCGCGCCCTGCGGGGGCACCGCCCCGTACTGCCGCAGGGCGCCGTCCGGCTCCCGTACCGCCGGGCCGAAGGCGATCTCCCCGGTCGCGGCGTCGAGCGTGATGTGCCGCTCGCGCGGGCCGGAGGCCGCGAAGTGGGGGACGACCAACCAGTCGCGCCAGCCGTCGTCCTCGGCGCTCTGCAGCAGCACCGACGGGTCGCCGCCCACCACGGGCGCGTTGGCCAGCCGCAGCCGCTGGCCGGGCAGGCCGGAGGACTCGCCGAGGGGCTCGTCGTACACGGTCTCGGCGTGCACCACGCCGGTCGTGCCGCCGATGGTGAACGCCTCGGCGGACCGCACGGTCGGCGAGGTGGTGTAGAAGGGCTGCCCGGCCAGCGGCTCGGTGACCCGGCAGCGTAGCCAGCCGGCCTGCTGCCCGCCCGTACGGGACAGCGCGTGCCCGCCCGGGACGTGCAGCACGGCCTCGCCCGGCCGGTTGAGCCCGCCGGTGCCGTCCCGGTCGACCTCGCAGGCGGCCCAGCCGTCCTCGGTCCACGCCTCCCACACCAGCGGCGGCTGCCGCGGATCCACGCCGACACCGTCGACCCTGCTGTCCAGGGCCAGCGCCACCGCGCAGTGCGGTACGGCGGCACTCAGTCCGAGCAGCATGCAGTCGCCGGGCCGCGGGGCCTCGGCGAAGCACATCACGTCCTTGGCCCCGGTGAGGTCGGCGGTCATGTCGGTGACGGGCTCGCCCTGGCGCTGCACCATGAGGTGGCGCAACTCGCTCGGTACGACACTCAGTTCCCGCTCGGTGGCGAAGACGACCGCCTCCTCGCTCTCCGTGCGCTGGGTGGCGACCTCGGTGCCGGCGGGCAGCACCACCGGCTCCTCCTGCGGCGCGGAGAGCCAGAACGTGACGTCCGTCCGGGCGGCCGACGGCGGGAACAGCTGGATGCCGACCAGGTCGAGGAAGGCCAGGTGGTTCTTCTCCGGCACCCGGTTGAGCCGGTAGACGATCTGGTCGGCCATGTGCGCGACCGTCTCCACGAGGGTGACGCCGGGGTCGGAGACGTTGTGGTCCGTCCACTCCGGGGCGCGCTGCTGGATGTAGCGCTTGGCGTCGTCGACGAACTGCTGGAAGCGGCGGTCGTCGAGGTTCGGGGAAGGCAGTGCCATCAGCTGTCGCTTTCCAGAGAGGTGCCTGAGGTGCCTGAGGTGCCTGAGCTGCCTGCGGCGTACGAGGCGCCCGCGCCGGACGGGTCGCCCTCGCCGGGCTCGTCGTGGGACGGGATGACGTAGAACGGGAAGACGAGGCTGCGGGGGTTGTTGGTGCCGCGGATCGCATAGCGGACGTCGATGAAGAGCACCCCTTGGTCCGTGCCCGCGGTCACGTCGACGTCGGTCACCTCGATCCGGGGCTCCCAGCGGTCGAGGCTGACGTACACCTCGTGCTGGATGCGGCCCGCGGTGGCCTCGTTGACCGGCGCGAACACCAGGTCGTGGATGGCGCAGCCGAATTCGGGCCGCATCGGCCGCTCGCCCGGGGCGGTGGCCAGCACCAGCCGGATGGCCTCCTCGATCTCCCGCTCCCCGCTGACCAGGGCGATGCCCCCGGTCGGCCCGATGCGCAGGGGGAACGCCCAGCCGGATCCGACGAACTGCTCGGCCATCAGCAGACCACCTGCCTTCTCCTTCTCGTTGCGGACTTCAAGGACGTCTTGGTGCTTTGGGCCGTCGCGGTCGTCGCGGTCGTCGCGGTCGTCACGGGATCGGGTAAGGCTTGCTGTTGACCAGCACCGCGCCCTGCAGCATGAGCGAGGCGGCCCGAATGCCCACGTTCGCGGCGGCGCTGACCTGGATCGTCCCGGCCGCGTTGATCGTCGCCGCGCCCGCCGCGTTGAGGCTGAGGGCGCCCAGCGCGTTGACGTTGACCGCCCCGCCGAGCGACCTGAGGTTGACCAGTCCGCTGCCCTGGATGTTGAGCGGCCCCCCGCTCTTGATGGTCAGCATCCGGCGCGCGCTCAGCGTGAGGTCCGTGCCCGCCTCCACCGACACCGACGTGCCGCCCGAGATGGTGACGGACCCCTTGCTGTCCACCGTGATCTCGGTCCTGGTGCGGTCGAGGTTGATGGTGAGCCGGTCGTTGCCGGAGGCGATCCGCACGCCCTGCTTGCGGGCGCCGGTCGTCTGGCTGAGCAGGTCCACCCGGTTTCCGTCGCGGTCGGACAGCGTGTGCCGGATCGCCTTCTTCTTCAGCCCGTCGTGCAGCGGCACGTCCTTGACCGGGGTCGGCACGTCCCGGCCGTTGTAGAGACCGCCGATGACGAACGGGTGGTCCAGGGCCCCGCGGTCGAAGGCCACCAGCACCTCGTCGCCGACGTCCAGCGGGAAGATCCCGCCCCCGGACTTGCCGCCCAGCTGAACGGTACGGGTCCAGTCGCTGACGTACGTGTCGTCCAGCCACGGGAACCGCAGCTTGACCCGGCCCTGCTTCAACGGGTCCTGAACGTCGGTGACCAGGGCGTTGGCCACACTCGGCAGCCTCGGCGCGGCCGGTCCGCCACCGCTGGAGGCGAGTCCGTACAGGGAGCGCCACTGCCGGCCGCTGACGGTGATCCAGGTCTGATAGTGGCTGTCGTCGCCGAAGACGTGCCGTACGGAGGTGACCGTGTACTTGCCCTCGAACGGGGTGCCCACATCCCTGAGCGTGACCGGCACACCCGGGCGCAGCTTCGGGTTGCCGCGCACCGTGACCTCCAGCTCGGCGAAGGAGGACGTGATGTCCTCGGCGAGCGAGCCGGCGGCGAACCTGACCTCGGACTGGCGGTCGTACGGGGTCTCCGTCTCCACCAGCTTGCCGGGCTTGAACGCCGCGACCGCCTGCCCCGGGGTGGTGCCGATGGAGACGGCCGAGGTGCTGGTCGTCGGCGCCAGCGCGGTGAGCGGCCGCTTCGTGGTGACGTCCCAGCCGCGCGACTCGACCTTGCCGATCTGGTCCGCGGAGGTGACCGCGGCCCGGCAGCGCAGCACGTCCTGGCCGGCGTGCAGGACGAACGGGCTCTTCTCGCCGTCGGTGCTCGTCGGCGGCGCGCCGGCCGCCGGAACCGGCCGGACGAACTGGAACTTGCCCTTCGAGTCCAGCGACATCACCATCCCGTTCTCGTCGGCGAGACGGGAGAGGAAGTCCCAGTCGGTGACGTTCGACTGGCTGACGAACTCGTACACGGTCTTGGTGGCCTGGACCTTGCCCATCGGGATGCCGCTCTGCCCGGCCAGCTTGCGGGCGATGTCGGCGGCCGTCTGGTTGCGGTACGCCGCGACCCGGCGCTGCCGCATCAGCCGGTGGCCCAGGTCGTAGCCGCGGATCACGGTGAACGTGCCGGTGCCGTCGTAGTCGGTCTCCATGCCGGTCACCTCGCCGGTGAGCAGCGGAGAGGCCGCGCCCTTGCCGGCCGCGACGGGCGCGATGACCACCTTCGTACCGAACTTGACCTTCAGCTCGCCGAGCAGCAGCCCGTGCGGGTCGCGGAAGGTGAGCCGGAACGCGCCGGGCACCCCGGCCCCGAGGTCGACCCAGGCACCGACGAGATCGTCGGCGACGCGGTCGGGGAGCTTGGCCCCGCCCACCGAGACGTGGACGACGTTGGAGAAGGACGCCTGGACCATCAGTGACCACCCACTTCCTCGGCCGCCGGAAGCACCATTTCCGTTCCGGTCCGCAGCCTCGAGGGGTCGTCGATGCCGTTCGCCTCGGCGATCGCCCGCCAGACGTTCGCGTCGCCGTACTCCCGCCAGGCGAGCGACTGCAGCGTGTCGCCCGCGATGACGCGGTGCACGCGCTGTGCGGTGAGCGCGCCGGAGGTCGGGTTCTGGCCCTTGGTCTTGCTGGGGATCTCGTGCAGGCGCACCTGACAGGTGGCCCGGACCGGCACACCCGTCGTGCTGAACAGCGAGTAGGCGGCGTCCACGGAGGAGACGTAGGCGGTGAAGCGCGCGGTCGAGAAGGAGCCCCACTGGAAGACCACCCAGGGGGTGGAGGGCTGCTTGGCGGCGATGCTCTTCGCGGTCACCTCACAGCAGGAGAACAGGGCCTCCACCTTCTTCAGCACGGAGTTGGCGCCCGGCTGGGCCGAGGAGTCCAGGAAGATCTCCACCGTCATCTCCCGGGGCTCGGGCCCCATGAACTCCGGGACGGCGCCGTCGCGCACCGCGGCGGTCGGGGTGGCCTTCCACTGCGCGCGTCGGCTGAGCGCGAGCTGGGACGGGTTGAACGCGAACGTGAAGTTCTTGATGAGCGCGCCCGGCGTGGTGCTCTGGCCGATCGGCGGCTCGTGAATGGCGAGCGAGGCGCGCACGAGGCTCTTGCCCGCGCCGCCCTTTCCTCCCTTGGCTGCCATGTGGTGTCGTCCCCCTTCAGTCCGTGAACCCGTGGTGCGTGATCTCCAGAACCTCCGTGGCCACGGCCGGGCTGTTCGGGTCGAGGGACGGGCCCTGCCAGCTGACCGGCAGTACGTCGATCAGCCCCCAGCGGGCCACCTCGGAGCCGTCGGCGCGCAGCGCGGCGATCTGGGCGGTGGGCCGGGTGACGCCGGTGGTCACGGAGGAGATCCAGGCGGCGACCTTGGCGGTGTCGGGGGTCAGGGGCCGGGTCAGCCGGATGTTGGAGAAGGTCACCCGGGAAGGGAGCTGCCAGACGAACCCGTTGTTGCCGCCCTCGTGGCGCTGTTCGATCTCCACCGTGGAGGAGAGTCCCTCGCACCCGTTGAAGTAGCCGAGGCTCTCGCCGTCGATGGTGAGGGTGAAGAAGATCGTGGAGCCCGGGTCGAGATCGCGGGGCATCGGGTGGGCCTTTCTGGGGTGCTGCCGGGTAGTGGGATTGCGCCGGGGCCGGGGTGGGTCAGTGGCGCGGGTCGCGGAGCTTTCCGATGCGCTCCCGGTCGAGCCGGAACTCGGTACGGAGCTGCCGGGTGATCCGGCTGATGAGCCGGTGCGTGAGCTCGTCGAGCTGGAACTCGGTCAGGGAGCGGGGGTTGAAGACGGCGTCGGGGACGGGGGTGTGCGCATCTGCTGTGTGCGTGGGGTGCACTGTGTGGGGCGGGTGGGGTGGGTGGGGCGTGGGCGTCTTGTGGGTCCCGAGGTCGGTGGCGCGCTGGACGGGGCGGGGAGCAGGGGCCGGGAGCGGTGGCGGTGGCGGTGGTGGCGGGGGTGTATGGGGCACGGGTGCCACGAGCGGGGTCGCCGGGAACCGCTGCACCGGCATGGCGGCCGAGGCGGGCTGCCCCTTCGGTGCGGCGATGGGCAGCGCGGAGCGCTGTACGGGGGCGGTCGCCCTGGTGCGCGGCGGCACGGGCGGGTGCGTGGCCGTTCCCGTAGCGGCCGAGGGCGTACGGGGGTTGGGGTCGGCGAGACGCTGCACCGCGGCGGTGGCCGTGGCCGTCCGCCGGACGACGGGAGCGGTGGGGGCAGCGGTACCGCGGTGCAGTGGTACGGCCGTCTTCGCCTGCGGACGGGGGGAGCGGTTGGGCTGAGCCGCGGACGGCAAGGAGGACGTCAGCGCCCGCGCGGGAGCGAGCGCCCGTACGGGAAGGGCCTCGGGCCCGTTCGGAGCGCGCCGGGCGGCAGGAGGTACGACGGCACGCTGGACGGGACCGGCGAGGGGACCGGCATCCGTGGGCGTCACCGGCAGCGGCGCGCCCGGCAACGGCCGCCGGGGCGACCGGTCCGCGGGCGTGCTCCGCCGAATCGGTGCCGGTGCCGGTGCCGGTGCCGGTGCTGGTGCTGGTGCCGGGCCGGCGGACACGGGCATGGCGGGAGCCGGCCGCGGCGCCCTGCCCGGGGTGCGCCGCTGGATCGGGGTCGCCGCCTGGCCGGCTGACGGTGCGTTCCGGTCCACGGTGATGTCTGCAGACCGGGCGAGGGGCGACAGGGGAGCCGTGGGCGTGGTCGGGGCGGCGGACACCGGGGCGCCGAGCCCCGCTCGCCGTGCCGGGTCGGGCGTGACCCGCTGGACGGGGACCGCCTGATTTTGGTGATTTTGGTACGTGAAGGCCCTGCCGGTCGGCGTCGGGCTCGGCCGGGTCGCCGCCGGGGCCGACTTCCCTGCCGGATCCGGGGTGCGCCGCTGGACGGGGGCCGCGCTACCGGCCGGGGGCGATACGGGGGCTGCGGGCACGGACGGGACCGGGCCGGCGGATATGGGTGTGCCGAGTCCGGTGCGCCGTACCGTGGCGGGGGTCCTCCGCTGGACGGGGGTCGCCGGACCGGCTGCGGCCGTAGTGGTTTCCGCCCGCTGGACCGGGGTGTTCCGGGGCATGGACGGGTCGGCAGAGCGGGTCGGCGCCCGGCCGGTGGACACGGGCATGCCCGCTCCCGACTGCAGCGGCCTGTCGGCAGCACTGCGCTGAACCGGAGTTGCCTGAGCGGCCGATGGCGTGCTCGGGGAGACGGCGGAGACCGGAGCCGGTCGGTCGCTCCGCTGAATCGGGGTGGTCCGCTTCACGGACCCCCCAGCGGAACGGGCCGGAGCCACAGCGGGTGAAACGGGCCTGCCCGCCACCGGCTGCGACGCCCTGTCGGCAGCGCTCCGCTGAACCGGCTTCGCCGGAGGGGCCGATGGTGTACCCGGAGACGGGAACACACCGGCAGCCGGTGCCGGGCGCGAGCCGGGGGAGGGTACGCGGCTCGCGCCGGAGGCCGGTCCCGTTCGCGCTGCTGCGTCGGCAGCGCTTCGCCGGGCCGGGGTGCTCCGAGGCACGGGCCCGTCGGCGGAACGGGCCGGAGGCGATGCGGGAGCCACAGCCGGTGCCGGGCCGCTGGACACGGGCATGCCCAGTCCCGCCCGCCGCGACGTGTCGGCGGTGCTCCGCTGAACGGGCATCGCCTGAGCGGCCGATGGCGTGTCCGGGGACGGTGACACGCCAGTAGCCGGCGTCGGGCGCGGGCCGTCGGACGCGGACGCTGCGGGAGTCTGCCGCTGG
>NZ_JBVING010000012.1:115149-292597 GCF_055579465.1 Streptomyces sp. NPDC032745
TGTCCCCGGCGGGGCGCGGGCCGGTGGAGGGTGCTCGGCCCGCACCGGAGGCGGGGGCCGTGGGCCTGCTCGGGGTGTGCAGCGGCTTGTCGGCGGCGCTCCGCTGAACCGGAGTTGCCTGAGCGGCCGATGGCGTGTTCGGGGACGGGGGCGCGTCGGCGGCCCGGGCCGGTGCCGGGCGCGGGCCGCCGCCCGTGGACTCCCGGGCCGGACTCGGGGCCGGAGAACCCGAAGCGGCCGGCGCACCCGGAGCGGGAGCGGAGGATGCGGCGGTGGCGGCCGCCGCGTCCTCGGGTGGCACCCGGGGTGTCACCGGAAGGGCTCGCCGCTGCACCGCAGGGGTGTGCGGGGACCTGGTCAGGGAGGTCGAAGACCTGGGTGCCTGCCTGACCGGGGTCACGTCGACGCCCGCCGGGCGGGAGACCGGCACCGGCAGGGCCGCCCGCTGTACCGGCAGCCCCTCGAAGCCCCCGGCGCCCTGGTCCCCGTACGACACGACGGGCAGGGTGAGTGAGGGCAGCTCAAGCCCCGAGCCGGGTCGCGTCGGCGCGCTGAGCACACCCTTGACGAGCCCACCCGGCGCACCGTCGAGCACGGCGTGCGACAGGTTCCCCCGGAAGGAAGGGTTCTGCCACGTGCTCAGGCGTCCGCCGAACCCGGCGTCCGCGACGGGCCCGGCCGCGCCGGCGGTCACGCGCTGAATCGGGGGCAGCGCGGACCACCCGGCGGGCCGGACCCCTGCGGATGCAGGCCGGACCGCACCGGCATCCGATGCGGCACCCGCACCGGCATCCGATGCGGCACCCGCACCGGCATCCGGCTCCGTGGCGGCCGCCCCCTGTCCGCGGCCGCCCGTCAGACCACCCATCAGCCTGCCAAGAAGTCCCATGCCCTCACCCCTCCGCCGCGGCACGGGCGACGAACCCGGCGATCTGTTCGGTGTACCGGCGGCGGTCACGGTGCTCGAGGTCCAGGATTTCCTCCTGGCTCCAGTGGAAGTGGTAGGCGATGTACGCGATCTCCTCGTGCAGACGGTCGTTCGCGTACGTCACGATTCCCCCAGGCGGCTCCCGCCGAGTTCGACCTCGAACGGCTGCTCGCAGTGGGGACAGGTCACGCCCGCGCGGGTGTGCCCCTCGGCGTTGATCTGCCGGTAGAAGTCCTGGAGGAACGCCAGGTCGGAGGCGAACATGTTCTCCACCACCCCGTCGTGCACCAGCGGCAGGCTGCCCAGCCGGGTGATCACCCGGCCGAGCAGCACCACCGACAGATAGGCCGGGTTCTCCTGCACCCGCATGTCCCGCAGCGGGATCAGCTCGTCCCGGGCGGTCGCGAGCCGCATGGTCCCGTCCCGGTGCACGGCTCCGGCTTCGTCGACGTAGCCGCGCGGCAGTTCGAAGGAGAACTCCGTGCGCAGCGGCTGGGCCGCCGGGGCGGCGGCCGGAGCACCGGCGTGCAGCCCCGGTACCGCAGCCCCGGCCTCCGCCGTGGCGTTGCCGATCGCGTCGCCCGCGGCCACCGCCGCTGCGCCCGCCCTGAGAGCCGTACGGCGCATTATTCGATGACCAGTTCTTCGAACGTGATGGTCACGGTCTCGGTGAGCGCGGCGGCCTCGCCGGCCTTCACCGTGCTGGTGTCGACCTTGCTGCACCACGCGTTGCGCATGTTGTAGCGCTTGATCGGGTTGTCCTGGTAGTCCATCACCATGATCGTGGCGTTCTTGCGGGCGCTGCCCATGTTGCCCGCGACCGACTCGCTGATCCACTGGTTGAAGGCGGCGGACTGCGTCATACCGCGGACGACCGTGCAGGTGCCGGCCTTCTTCACGCCCGGCAGCTTCTTCGTCACGGCCTTGCCCTGCGAGGAGACCTGCTGGTACTCGATGACGTCCTGTTCGAGGCTGAGGCCGCTGACCTCCGCGAGGTACTCGACCATCACGCCGTCGATCTGGAGGCCGAAATTATGTGAGGTGAGGGCGTCACCCGGCTGAAGACTCATGTGTGCTGCGTCCTTCCAAGAAGTGTCGACTGGTACGAAGAAGCGGAGAAGCGGAGAAACGGAGAAGGGGGAGGGGAGGACTACTCCTCCAGCTCGCCGCTGCCGCTGGAGAACTGGGCCAGCCGGAAGATCACGAACTCGGCGGGCTTGACCGGCGCGATGCCGATCTCGCAGATGACGCGTCCGAGGTCCACGGACTCCGGCGGGTTGGTCTCCTCGTTGCACTTGACGTAGTACGCCTCTTCGGGCCGGGCGCCGAACAGGGCCCCGTTGCGCCACTCGTTGACCAGGAAGGCCGAGACGTTGCGCCGGATCCGCGCCCACAGGTGGTGGTCGTTCGGCTCGAACACCACCCACTGGGTGCCGATCAGGATCGACTCCTCCAGGTAGTTGAAGTAGCGGCGCACGTTCAGGTAGCGCCACGCCGGGTCGGAGGACATCGTGCGGGCACCCCAGACGCGGATGCCGCGGCCCGGGAAGGCGCGGATGCAGTTGACGCCGATCGGGTTGAGCAGGTCCTGCTCGCCGCGGGTGATCTGGAGCTCCAGGTCGACCGCGCCGCGTACGACCTCGTTGGCGGGCGCCTTGTGCACGCCGCGCTCGGAGTCGTTGCGGGCCCAGATGCCGGCGATGTGGCCGCTCGGCGGGACCAGCCGCGACTGGCCGGTGGCCGGGTCGAAGGCCTTGATCCAGGGGTAGTACAGGGCCGCGTACTTGGAGTCGTAGCCCGCGGTCTCCTGCCGCCAGACCCGGATCTGGCGGGCGTTCATGCCGGGCGGCGGATCGATGACGGCGACGCGGTCGCCCATCAGCTCGCAGTGCGCGATCAGCCCGAGCTGTACGGCCTTGACGGCCTCCAGGTCGATCGCGCCGCGCTGGTAGGCGGCCATCAGGTCGGGTACCGCGACCATCGAGATCTCGTCGACGGCCTCCAGGCCGCCGAAGCCGGTGCGGTCGGCGGAGTCGCCGAGGTACTGGGCGGGGCCGGGGTGGGACGCGTCCGCACCGGACGGAACGGCCGGCACGGGGGCCTGGGCCGGGGCTGCCAGCGCCACGGTCTGGTTCTCGGGGCGCGCCAGCTGCCCGGCGGGGGCGGACTCCTGCAGCGTGATGAGCTTGGAGTGCTCCTTGACCTGCGTCACGACGTAGTTGCGGCCGCCCTTCTTGGCGGTCACGTCGAACGTCTCGGCGACCTTGTCGCCGTCCTTGACGATCAGCTTGAACCGCTCGGGGGGTCCGTCGCCCTCCGGGTCGGCGACCTCCACGCGCAGGGAGCCGGGCGCAGCGGCGGCCACCGTGAAGGTGCCCAGCTGCTTCGGCTCGCCGGGCGGCAGCGCGGCGGGGGCCGCGGCGCCCTTCACCGCGGCGGAGGGGGAGGCGGAATCGGCGGACGCGCCCTCGGCGGCGCCGCCGACCCGGACGACGTAGGCGGCCGAACCGCCGTTGTTGAAGAAGCCGTAGACGCTGTGCGCCAGGTAGTACCCATCGGTGAAGTCACCGAAGGACGCGACGTACTGGGTCCAGTTGGTCACCAGAGTCGGCTCGTTCAGCGGGCCGGTCGGCGCGAGACCGACGAAGGCGGCCACGGAGGTGCCCACCCCCTCGATGGGGCGGGAGCCGCTGGCCACCTCCTCGACATATACGCCCGGCGACAGGTAGGACGGCATGCTCTGCTCTCCTCGGGGTGCGAGACAGTTGCCCCTACCCTCGGCGGAGAACCGGTCCGGCGTAACGGCCTCGGGTACCTGTTCGAGGGCAGCGCTGTTGCCCGCGCGGACAGGAAGGGCTGCCTCGCGGCCTCTGACCCGGCCGCCGGGGGCCGTCGTAGCGTCGTGGCGTGAGCCTTTGGACTTCTTTGGAGCCTGCCTCCGCGACCGTGGACCCCGGCAGCAGTACCACCGTTCGGCTGCGGCTGCGCAACACCGGCGACGTCGTCGACGAGTACCGCTTCGAGCCGGTCGGCGACATCGCACCGTGGACCGTCGTGGAGCCGCCCACGCTCCGGCTCTACCCAGGGACCACGGGCACGGTGGAGCTGACGTTCTCGCCGCCGCGCACCCCCGACGCGACCGCCGGGCCGAACCCGTACGCCGTACGCATCACGCCGACCGAGCATCCCGAGGCGGTGACCGTCCCCGAGGGCAACCTCACCATCACGCCGTTCAGCGAGATGCGCACGGAGCTGGTGCCGCCCACCGTCAAGGGCCGCTTCCGCGGCCGCCCCAAGCTCGCCATCGACAACATCGGCAACACCACGCTCACCGCGTCCATCAGCGGCAGCGACAACGGCGACCAGCTGTCGTACGACATCACCCCGAGCAACGTCCAGATCGCGCCGGGCCGCGCCGCATTCGTGAAGACGAAGCTCAAGCCGCGCGAGATCATCTGGTTCGGCTCGAAGCAGCAGCGGCCGTACACGCTGGCCGTACACCGGTCGGGGACGGCCCCGGTCGACGTCGAAGGCAGGTACGTCCAGCGCGGGTTCCTGCCCGGCTGGCTCGCCACCTTCCTCGGCATACTCCTGGCCCTGATCGTCACGTTCGTGATGCTCTGGATCGCGTACAAGCCCCAGGTCCGCAGCGCGGCGGTGGAGAAGATCCAGGAGGCCGGCGCGACCACGCTCCCGTCGCCGGGTCCGAGCCTGGCCCCGCCGCCCGTCGAGCCCTCCTCCGCGGCCCCGGGCGGCGACCCGATGCCGTCCAAGGCTCCGCAGGGCGGTGGAGGCGGAGGCGGCGGTGGGGGTGGTGGCGGAGCAGGAGCCTCACAGCCCCCCGCGAAGAAGCCCGAGCCGCACTCCGTGAACAACATCCTGCTCAGGCTCAGGGAGGCCAAGGCCTGCGCCGACGTTCCGGGCCGCGACGCGGCCGAGCGGGGCGCCCCCGTCAACACGGGCACCTGCAACCCGAGCCCCGACGAGAACGAGCGGTGGAACCTGGAGCTGGCCGACCCCAAGGCGGGTCCCGGAGGCACGGCCCTCTTCCTGATCCGCGCGGTCAAGGGCGGGCTCTGCATGGACCTTCCGGGGCGGGGCGCCAAGCCCACCGACACCCCGGTGTCCACGTACGGCTGCAACAGCAAGACCGACAACCAGCTGTGGTGGCTGGAGAAGCAGGACAGCGACACCTACTGGATCCGCAACGCCTCCAGCAACAACACCTGCCTGGACAAGGCGCGCACGGGCAGCACGCCGCTGCGGCTCGTCGTCCACGACTGCGTCAAGGGCGAGACCCAGAACTGGCAGCTCGTCAACCCCATCCTGCCCAACTGGCAGATCGTCCACCCGTGAACACCTCGTACGGGTGAGACCCCGGTGCCCCGGCACTCGATGACCGCCGGGGCACCGGGGTCTCACCCGTACGGCGACCGCTACCAGCCGCCCTCGCCCGGCACCAGGCGGCCGGCCTTGCGGTACTCGCGGCGGGCACCCTCCAGCAGATCGGCGGTCGTGACGGCCTCGCCCCGGCCGGCTGCGGCGTAGGCGGCGGTGACGACGGCGCTTCGGATCGACCCGCCGGCCAGTTCGAAGTCGCGGGCGCACGCGCCCGGGTCGGTGTCGTCCGCGCACGGCACGAGGGCGAGGGCGTGCCGCCACAGCGCGAGGCGCTGCTTCGTGTCGGGGAACGGGAAGTCGATCACGAGGTCCAGCCGCCGGGTGAACGCCTCGTCGATGTTGGCCCGCAGATTCGTCGTGAGCAGCGCGATGCCGTCGAAGGACTCCAGGCGCTGGAGCAGGTACGCGCTCTCCATGTTGGCGTACCGGTCGTGCGAGTCCTTGACCTCGGAGCGCTTGCCGAAGACGGCGTCGGCCTCGTCGAACAGGAGCACGGCATCGGTCCGGCCGGCCTCGGTGAAGATCCGTTCCAGGTTCTTCTCGGTCTCGCCCACGTATTTGTCGACGATCGAGGAGAGCTGCACGACGTAGAGGTCGAGGCCCAGTTCGGCGGCGACGACCTCGGCCGACAGTGTCTTTCCGGTACCGGACTCGCCGGCGAAGAGCCCCAGGACGCCATGGCCCCGGCCGCCGCCGGCGCTGAGCCGCCAGTCGCCGAGGACCCGGTCGCGGTGGCGGGCCCGCAGGGCGAGTTCGTGCAGCTGGGCCAGCGGTTCGTCCGGCAGGACCAGGTCCCCCCAGCCCACGTCGGGCCGGATCCGGCGGGCATGGCGCTCCAGGCCGGACGCGGACTGCTGACGGGCGGCGAGCCGCAGATGGGCGGCGGTCGTCGGGATGCCGTCGAAGGCGGCGAGCTCCCGTGCGGCGCGCGCGGCGCGGACGATCCGGTCGGCGCCGAGGTGGTACGGGGCCACGGTCGCCGCCAGGTCGAACCCCGGTGCCCCGCCGAGCGCGGCCGACCAGGCCGGCTCGGCGTCCGCCGGCAGCCGCGGCGCTTCCAGGACCAGCGGGTCCCGGTCGCACCACTGGGGGTCATAGGGCCGCTCGCCGATGAACACCACGGGGACGTCCGCCGTGGCCAGCGCCCGGATCAGCGGGCCCGCCTCGTCCGGCACCTGTGACACGACGAGCGCGCAGCCGCGCAGCCGGGCCTCGCGCAGGAGTTCCGGGTACGGTACGTCGCCGCTCGGGGAGGTGACGTGCAGGGCCTCGAGACCCGCCGCGCGCATGGCCGCCGCGGCGACGGCCAGCCCGTCGCCCTCGCGCTGTTCGCGCAGGTAGACGCAGAGCCGGGAGGCGGCGACCAGCCGTTCGGCGAGCCTGCGGGTGAAGTCCTCGTCGTACGGTCCCGGGGGCGCGGCGAGCGGGCGTACGCGGTGCGCGAGCGCGGCGTCCGGGGCGTCGTCGCCGAGCAGATGGGCGATGAGCCGGTCCGGGACGCGCAGCGGGCGGCTGAGGAAGGGCCGTTCGGGCTCCTCGACCTCGATCAGACCGAGCGCGCACAGGGGCGCCGACGGATGGAACCTGGCCCGTGCCCGCGCCAGGTGTACGGGGAGTCCGCACAGGTCGAGAGCGAGGCCGGTAGTGGCCCTGCGCCGGCTGACGTCGTCGTTCAGGTAGCCGTACAGCGGCTCGAAGGTGCGGTCGACGTCGGGCGCGAGGGCGACGAGGAGCAGGCGGGCGTCCAGCTCGGTGAGTCCGTGCCGGTGCGCGAGTCGCGCCAGGCGGTCGCCGCCTTCCGGCGCCGTGGCCTCGTCGAGGGCCCGCCCCGTTGCCTCCGGCTCGTGGGGCTCGGCGTACGGATCCGGCACCGCGGAGTCCAGCAGGTGCCGTACGGCGTCGGCGGACAGGTACAGCCCCCGCAGCGGGTCGGCGGCCGTGGGATCGGTGGCGCTGCGCTGCTCGACGAGCAGGGCGACCCGCTCGCGGACCCGGTCCAGCCGGGCGAGGAGCGCGGGGGCCGCGTCGGAATCGGTTGTTCCGGGCGCGGGTCCGGGGCCTGGGGAGAGGGGCATCGTGTGTTCCCGGTGGGCGGAGGCGTACGGGCTCATCGCGGCTCACCTGCGACGACGGCGGCGCGGGCCGCGGCAGCCGCGGCCGCCGCCGCGTGCCGTGGCTGGTGCCGCCGCTCCGGAGAGTCCTCCAGGCTGCCGTCGAGCGCCCGTACGCGCACCGCGCCCTCCGATACCGGCGGGCCGACGTCGTACTCGGGGTACGCGGGGAACGGCGCGGTCACCACCACGTCCAGGGACGGCTTGAGTTCACCGCCGAGGGCGGACCAGATCTCGGCCAGGGACCGCGACTCCGTCTGGATGCCGGCGACCGTGATGGGTACCGACAGTCCCAACGCGCGCAGCGATCCGGGAAGTTCCTCGGCGGACAGGATCTCGCGGGGCAGCAGGGTGGCCAGTACCGCGGACAGCAGTCGGTGTTCGTCCTTGGGCTGTTTCGTCCAGGCCGTGACGAGATAGGACAGCCGGAACCAGCGGGGCGGCTGGCGGCGCTTGAGGATCGCTCCGCGGTCGTCACCGACCGGGACGGTGCCGCGGTGACGCCGGTTCACGTCCTCGCGGATGTCGTACAGGTAGGCGTTGACGGCGGTGGCGTTGCGCCTGGCGGACCAGTCGCGGGTCGGGGCATCGAAGGAGACGCCGATGCCGGAACCGGCCAGCGCGCCACCCGTCAGCAGCCGTTCGAGGACTTCGTCCACCTCGTGGATCATCGTCGTGCTCCCGCCTTGCCTGAGGTGCCGCCGCCTGCCGTGATCGCCTGACGGGCGCCGTCGAATTCTTCTTCTCGCCGCATCCGGCCCGCAAGCACTCGGGGGCGGACCGCGGTGTCCGGGCGGCCCTGCGGCGTTGCCCTCGGAGTCGGGTGCGGCCGTCGGGTGCAGCGCTCAGACGCGGCGGTCGGAGGCGGCGGCCGGAGGCAGCGCTCAGACGCAGCCGTCGGAGGCGGGCTCAGATATAGCCCTCGCGCAGGGCGTAGGCCACGGCATGCGCCCGGTTGCGCAGGTGGAGACGGGTGGTCAGCCCGTGCATGACGTTCTTGACGGTGCGTTCGGAGTACGAGAGCTTGTCGGCTATCTCGGCGGTGTCCAGCCCCTCCGCGATCAGCCGCAGCACATCCGCTTCGCGGGTCGTCAGCCCCGTGACAGGCGCACCGGTCCGTCCGGCGGCGGACCGCTGGAGCATGCGCACCTGGCCCAGGAGCCGGCCGAGCAGGTCGGTGGGGAGGTCGCCATCGCCGCGCGAGGCCGCGAGCACGGCCTGCAGCAGACGGTGCGTGGTGGCCTCGTGGCGCCAGATGACGGCTCCGACACCGCACTCGATGACATCGAGGAGTTCGGCCTCCCGCACGGTGTTCACCACGAGGACGGCGCGCGCGCCTTCGCCCCGTACGAGTCGGCGCAGGCGGGCGAAGGTGGCCTCGTCCGGCGTCTCCTCGATCAGCACCGCCACGGTCCCGGGCCCGGTCTCCGCCTCGTCGCGGAGGTCGATCACGGGGTGCTGGCGCAGCTGGCTGACCGCTCCCGCCCGGGAGATCGGATCCGGAGCGTGGACCACGACCCGGATCCGGTGCCCCGGTGCCGCCGCCTGGCCGTCGACCGCTCCGGCCGATCCGGTCTTTGCGGTCACGAATGAGGTGGTCAAAAGGTCCCCTAAGTCGGCGTGACGCCTGCCCTCTTTGTGAGATGCGTGACAGACGGACGGCCATCACACTCGTGCACTCGCGGTACGTCGGACAATCGTGGAGAACCACGAGCCACACCACAGGGCCGACCACGAGATGTCCACGAGATCGGGAGTCAGCCATGTCCGTACCGGGACCGCTCCACGAGCGTCACCGGGCCATGGCGATGATCGCTTCCGAGTGCGAGCGCGCCCGGTCGGGCTCCGGCGGCCTGGTGTTGCTGAAGGGGACCACGGGCAGCGGGCGCACCGCGCTCCTGGAGGCCGTCGCCGAGCAGGCGGCGGCGCACGGCATGTGGGTGCTGCGGGCACGTTGTTCACCCGGGCCTGTTACGCCGTTCGCTGCCGTTAAACAACTGTTCGACGACGGACCGGAGTTGGCGTGTCCCACGGTGGAGGTCCCGACCGAGGCCGACCCCACCGCCGCTGTCCATCGCGAACGGGCTGCGTGGTTGTGGCGCGCGCTGCTCGAATGGACGGAAGAGGCCCCGCTGTTCCTGGCCGTGGACGACGTCCACCTCGCCGATCCGCTCTCGCGCGGCTGGCTCGTCGAGGCCGCGCGGCTGGTGGCCCGCCTGCCGGTGCTGCTCGTGGCAACCGAGCGCAGTCAGTACGACGTCGAGCCGCCGGAGCCGGGCTTGGCCCACGCGCTCCCGCCGCACCTCGTCCGCACCCACACCCTGAGCCCGCTCAGCCCGGCCGGGTCGGTGGAGCTGGTCCGTTCGGTCATCGGTGAGGTGCCCTCGCAGGCATGGGTGGACGAGGTGGTGCGGGCCGGGGGCGGCCATCCGCTGCTCCTGCGCGCCCTGCTGGACGACCTGGGGGCGCAGGCGCAGGATCCGGGCCCTGCGGGCACCTCGGCGGTGCCGGACAGCTGCGCGGCGCTGTACCCGGGGGCCTATCCGGCCGCCGTCTCGTGGTGGCTGGACGGCGCGGGGACCGCCACCGTCGAGGTCGCCCGCGCGCTCGCCGTGGTGAGCGACGGCCGCGGCGGCGCCGCCGCCGGGGGCGGGCATCGGGAGGTCCGCGAGGACGGCGACGCCGGACTGCTCGCCGACATGACGGGCGCCGATCCCGCACGGGTGCACGGCTGGCTCACCGCCATGACCGGCCTGGGGCTGCTGCGCCCGGGCCCGGACGGCCGCCACGGCTACGCCCATCCGCTGCTGCGCGACGCCGTGGTGAGCGGCTGGTCCGGCGACCGGAGGAAGACAGCCCACGGCAGGGCGGCCGAGGTGATGCTGCGCCGCGGCGCGGGCGCCGAGGCCGTGGCCGGACAACTGCTGCGCGCACCCGCGCCCTTCGGGACGTGGGCCGCCGACGTCCTGCTCGACGCCGCGGCCCGCGCGGTCGGGGCGGGCCGTACCGAGCACGGGGCCGCGTTCCTGCGGCGCGCGCTGGACGAGGCGATGCCACCCGCCCGCCGGGCTGCGGTCCTGACCGAACTGGGCTCCCTGGAATTCACCGGCGGCCGGTCGGCGGCCGGCCTGCCCCGGCTCGCCGAGGCCGTGCAGGCGGCGGACACGCCCGGGGACCGGGTGCGCTCGGCGCTGGCGCTCGGTACGGCACTGGCCGGACGGGGCGAGGTACGGGCGGCCGTAGGCGCACTGTGCTCTCTGGAGGAGCAGCTGACGGACCGCCAAGACCTGGTGCGCACGCTGTGGTCCGCCTCGGCACTGCTGTCGGACCACGACCAGTCCGTACGGCGTGAGGTGTACGGGCGGCTGCGCGAGACGGCCGGGCGCTCGCCGGACCTGGTCGGCACGGCCGGGCAGGCGCTGCTCGTGCGGTACGAGGCGACGGCCGGCCTGGTCTCGGCCCAGGCGGCGATCGGCCGCATCCGGGCCCTGCTGGAGGCCCCCGCCGACCCGCTCGCGGAATCGATTCTTCTTGGTGCGTCCGCGGCCGTAGCCCTGTGGGCCGACGAACTGGACGAGGCCGAGCGCCTGGCCGGGCGAGGTCTGGCCGGGCAGCACGCCTCGCTGCTGCATCCCATGCACACGGAGCTGCGGAACGTGCGGGCGGATCTCGCCGCCGCGCGCGGCGGCTACGCCGAGATGCTCGCCGAACCCGACGTGCGTCAGGCCCTCGACGCCGTCGGCAGTGCGCGCCCGCCGATGAACGCGGCTGCCGCCGCTGTCTTCGCGCTGGTCGAAACCGGCCGTACGGAGCAGGCCGCGGTGCTCGCGGACCGCAGCGACCCGCGGGACGCGCACGACTCCTGCGAGCTGCCCCGCTTCCTGTACGCGCGCGGCCGTCTGCGTGCCGCGTGCGGCGATCCGGCCGGTGCGCTCGACGACTTCCTGGAGTGCGGGCGGCGCCAGGCGGAACGGGACGTGGTCAGCCCGGTCGCCACTCCGTGGCGGACGGCCGCGGCCGAGTGCCGGCTGGTCCTGGGCCGGCCGGAGGAGGCCCTCGGCCTGGCCCAGGAAGAGTTGCGGCTGGCCGCCGTCTGGAACACGCCGCGCCTGGTGGGGCGTTGTCTGCGCGTCCTGGGCACGGCGACGGGCGGCTTGCGCGGCCTCGGACTGGCAGAGGAGGCCGTAGGGCTGCTGCGGGACACCCCGGCCGAGACGGAACTGATCCCGGCGCTCATTGCCCAGGGCCGGCAGCTCGTCGCCGCCGGAGACCGGACACTCGCCCGCGATCCGCTGCGGGAGGCGGCCGAACGCGCCGAGCGCATCGGTGCGGTCCGCCTGCGCGCCATGGCCGAGCACGTACTGCGCGAGGGCGGTGCCCGCCGCTCCGCGACGCCGCACACCGGGCCGGCCGCGCTGACCGGCAGTGAGCGGCGCATCGCGGAACTCGCCGCGGGCGGCCGGACGAACGCCGAGATCGGCGATCTCCTGCACCTCGCTCGGCGTACCGTCGAAACCCACCTGACCAACGCGTACCGCAAGCTCGGCATCCGCCGGCGCGCGGAACTCCCGGCGGCGCTGGACCGGCTGTTGGTCGGTGGGAAGTAGGGCGCGGCGGACATGACGTAGCTGTGTTCACGGGTCCATGGAACCCGACGGTTCTGACATCGCGTCAAGGGTGCCCTGAACCTGTGGATGTTGAACGATCAAGAGTTATCCACAGGGGTTTCGGGATCCGATCGTCCGCGGGACCGTCGGGGCATGACGAACGACCGCGAATCACGCACCCCGTCCGACCGACCCTCCATCAACCCGTCCGGACCCGCCCTCGACCCTCGGATCACCCTGCGCAGCCCGGCCGAACTGGCCGACGCGTTGCCCTACATGCTCGGTTTCCATCCCACCGACTCCCTCGTCATGGTCACCGTGCACGGCGAGGGCGGCCGCTTCGGCGGACGGCTCCGCGTCGGCATCCCCTCGGCCCCCGCGGAATGGGAGGACACCGCCAGGCAGGTCGCCGACTGTCTGGTCCGGGGCAGCGAGCGGCGCGGCGACAAGCCCGACGGCATCGTCGTCTTCCTCTGTCAGGACCCGGCCGACGGCGAGAGCGGCCAGCGGGTGATGACCCGGCTGCGGCCGCTGGCCCAACGCATCCGGCTGGCCTGCGGCGCGCTCGACGTGCCCGTGATGGAAGCGCTCTGCATCTCCGGAGGCCGGTACTGGTCCTACTGCTGCCCCGACGAGCGGTGCTGCCCGGCCGAGGGCAGCCCACTGGCCGCGACCGGCACCTCGGTGATGGCGGCGACGGCCACCTTCGCCGGGCTCCAGGTCAGGGGCTCCCTCCGGGAGATCGAAGGCCGGCTGGCACCACTGCGCGGCGGTGCGGCGGTGGAGATGGAGGGGGCCCTGGACAGGGCGGCCGCCGCCCTCGTGCCGAAGATCCTCGACGGGGCCACCCGGCAGGAGGTCGGTGCGGAGACCGTCACGCTGGCCCGCACCCTGATGCGGCGGATGACCCTCGCCCCGCCCGTCGAGGGCGGCCCCGGAGCAGACGAGTGGGACGACGCCCTGCTCGGCCACGACGAGGCCGCCACCGTGATCCTCGGGCTCCAGGACCGCGAGATCCGGGACGTCGCGGCCGAGTGGATGGAGGGCGAGGAAGCGGCCCCCGCCCTGCGGCTGTGGCGGGCGCTGGCCCGCCGATGCGTCGGGGCCTACGGGGAGCATGCGGCGGCCCCTCTCACCCTCGCCGGCTGGGTCTCGTGGTCCACCGGCGACGAGCCGACCGCCCGGATCGCCCTCGGGCTGGCCCTGCGGGCCGACGCCGAGTACCGCTTCGCCCAGCTGCTCCACCACGCCTGCAACGAGGGCATCGACCCGGAGGGGCTGCGGGCCTGCCTGCGGGAGGAGCGGCGGCGCCGGGAACCCCGCCGCAAGCGTGCAGCGGCCACCACCCGCCCTCCGGGTCGTCGCCGGGAGGCGCAGTCCGGCCGCGAGACCCGCCGCGCCGCGGGGAGCGAACAGTGAGCCGGGACCGGGACTGGGACTGGGACCGGGACCGGGACCGAGGCAGGGGCAGGGGCAGTGGTGCGGGCCCGGGCAGGAGCGGAGGGCATCCCGTGGGGCGGATCCGGAACGCTGCGATCACTGCCCTGCGGCGGCGACTGCGTCACCGGCACGGCCCAGTACGGGCGCAGCCGCCCCCGGGGCCCGTGACCCGGGCGGGGGCGGGGGCGTTCAGCTGGAGGGTGGCGGGGGCCCGGCCGCGCCGCCGCCCAGCGAAACCGGCCGGAGCGCAGACAGCCCAGACAAGGCGACCCATGGCCCACTCCGTACCGCCCGCCCGCAGGACCGAGTTGCCGCCCGTGCACGGCGCCGTCATCTGCGTCGCCGCGCCCTGCCTGGTCATCTCGCCGGAACACGGTCAGCTGACAGGACGGGGGATCGACGGGATCTACCGCTCCGGACGGAGGCTGCTGTCCCGCTGCGTGCTCCGGGTCGGCGGCCGGGAGCCGGTAGCCGTCCAGGGGCGCAGCCTCGGCTCCGACCGGGCTGCCTTCACCGCGACCGTCCGTACCGGGGCCGAAGCCGGCCCCGACCCCGACATCGGGGTGGAACGGGTCCGGCACGCGGACGGCACCGAGCGGATCACCCTGCGCAGTTTCACGGCCCGGCCGATGCGCCTTCCGGTGGAGGTGGCGCTCGGCACCGACCTGGCGGAGCTGGCAGCGGTGGCCGCCGGCCGGACCGGACCCGAACTGCCGGCCGGGGTGCACGCCGCCGGGCTGCGCTGGAGCAGCGGGGAGGCGCAGGCCGTCACCGCGGCCGAGCCGGCCCCGGACGACGCCCTCGCCTCGGCGGGACTGCTGCGCTGGCAGCTCGAGCTGGGGCCGGGGGAGTCCCGCACCATCGAGCTGCGGACCACGCAGGACCGCACGACGCGGGCACCGGCCGGGCAGGTGGCCAATCCGCTGGCCGACGCCCGGGCCGAGGGGGACGACCCGCGGGTCGAGGCCTGGTTCCGCACCAGCGTCGAGGACCTCGGCGCGTTGCTGATGCGGGATCGAGAGGAGCCGGCCGACGCCTTCGCCGCGGCGGGGGTGCCATGGCGGCTCGGACTGGCCCCGGCGGAGTCCCTCTGGGCCGCCCGGATGGCGCTGCCGCTCGGGACCGGGCTCGCCGCGGCCACCCTGCGCACCCTCGCCCGGACCCAGACCGGAGGCAGCGGCCCCGACGCCGGGAAGATCCCGGGGCCGCTGCGCGGGGCGGGTCCGCAGCTGCCGCCGGGGTGCACCGGCACCGAGGCGACCCTCGCCTTCCCGGCGGTGCTCGCCGAGGCCCGGCGGTGGGGGATGCCCGAGGAGGAGGTGGCACGGCTCCTCCCCGCGGCCGAGGGGTGCCTCGAGTGGCTCCGCGGCGCCCTGGGGCAGGACGGCTTCCTGGCCGATCCCGATCCCGGTCCGCGCCGCTGCGAGACCCAGGCCCACGCCCACCGGGCCGCGCTGCTCGGGGCCGACCTGCTCGCCGGATGCGGGCGGCCCGCAGCCGAGGAATGGCGGGAGTGGGCGGCCGCGCTGCGGGAGCGGTTCCGGGAGGCGTTCTGGATCGACGGCCCGGACGGCGGACGGCCCGCGGCGGCCCTGCACCCCGACGGGCGGCCGCTGCCACGGCTGACGGGGGCCGCCGCCCACCTCCTGGACACCGGCCTGCTGGGTGGCGGCCGGCTCGCCCCGGGGCTGCTGGACCGGGTCCGTACCGAACAGCTCGCCCGCCTCCTCGGGGCCCCCGCCATGGATTCCGGATGGGGGCTGCGCAGCATGGCGTTCCGGGAGCCGGGTCACAACCCCTTCGGTCACCGCTCGGGCGCGGTGCGGGCGTACGAGAGCGCCGTGGCCGTCGCCGGGCTGGCCCAGGCCGGCTTCGAGAAGGAGGCCGCCGGACTGCTGCGCGGCCTGCTGGATGCCGCGGAGAGCTTCGGGTACCGGCTGCCGGAGATGTACGCCGCCGAGCAGCGCACGGTGGGCAGCGCCCCGCTTCCGCACCCGGCGGCCTGCCGCCCCGCGGCGGTGGCCGCTGCCGCAGGGGTCCATGCCCTGGCCGCCCTCGGTGGGATCCGTCCCGACGCCCCCGCGGGCACGGTCGCCCTCGTCCCGCTGCCCGGTGCTCCCCTCGGCGCCCTCCGGTTCTCCGGCCTGCGGGTCTCGGGGGAGCCGTTCGCCGTCCGGATCAGCCGGCTCGGCCTGGCCATGGTGGAGGAGGCGGCCGATGCGCTCCAACTGGGCGGTTAGGGGTGTCCGGCGGATCATGGCCGGGCCCGGGGCGTCTGGCACCGTGCCTTGCCGCGTTGTCGTCGGTCGCCGATGTCCCCCGGCTACCGCTGGGAGTTGTTCCCGCCGCAGTGGCTCTCTCCTCCGCCGTGCAATTCACGGCACAGCCGGCCCGGGCCGTCCGACCCTGACCCGCCGGACACCCCCGGCTCGTCGATCGCCGCCTTCGGGATCACGAAAGCTCTGTTTATCGTCAGGCAGACGACTATGATCGCGGCATGTCGCCCTACGACCCGTCGGCCTATCCGCCCTTCGCTGTCACCGTCGACCTGGTCGTGCTCACCGTGCGGCGTCACGCGCTCTGTGCGCTGGTCGTCCGGCGGGGTGAGCAGCCGTTCCAGGGACGCTGGGCCCTGCCCGGCGGCTTCGTGCGCGGAGACGAGGACCTGGCCGCGGCCGCGGCCAGGGAGCTCTCCGAGGAAACCGGCCTGTGCGCCCACGATCCGGCCGAGCCGGGCGCGGGCAACGGGGCGCACCTCGAACAGCTGGCCACGTACGGGGATCCGAAGCGGGATCCGCGCATGCGTGTCGTCAGCGTCGCGCATCTGGTCCTGGCTCCGGACCTGCCCGCACCCCGGGCCGGTGGAGACGCCAACAGCGCGCGCTGGGCCTCCGTCGACGAGCTCCTGGCCGTCGAGGACGAGGCGGCCTCGGGGCTGGCCTTCGACCACGCCCGGATTCTCGCCGACGGCGTGGAGCGGGCCCGCTCCAAGATCGAGTACTCCTCGCTGGCCACCGCGTTCTGCCCGCCCGCGTTCACCGTCGGCGAGCTGCGCCGGGTCTACGAGGCCGTGTGGGGTGTGGCCCTCGACCCCCGCAACTTCCACCGCAAGGTCACCGGGACCCCTGGGTTCCTGGTGCCGGCCGGAGGGACGACGACCCGTCAGGGCGGTCGGCCCGCCCAGCTGTTCCGGGCCGGCGGGGCGAACCTGCTCAACCCGCCCATGCTGCGCCCGGAAGTCTGAGGCCCCGCCGCCCGCGCTCCCGTCGCCCGCGCTCCCGCCACCGTCGCCCCCGCCTCCCGCGCCCCCGCGGCCCGGGCCGTCGTCGACACGGCCGCGAACGCACCCTGGTTGCGCCGAAAATCGGACATATCGCGTTATCTTGCTTGCGGTATTCACGCTGCCGCAGAGCGGTCTCACCCCCCGCGAGAGAAGCGATGCTCCAGGCCATCGGACTCACCAGCACACCCCGTCGAGACCTCCCGCCCCTCGTGGACGACCTCACCTTCGAGGCCCGCCCGGGGACCGTGACCGCCCTCCTCGGCGAACCGGGATCGGGCAAGACCACCGCACTGCGGCTCATGCTCGAACTCGAACCGGGACGCGGCGTCACCTACTTCCGCGGTCGTCCGCTGCACCGGATCCCGCATCCCGGCCGTGAGGTCGGCGTGCTGCTCGGCGACGTCCCCGGCAACCCGGCGCGCACCGTCCGGGGTCAGCTGCGGATGCTGTGTGCCGCCGCCGGGGTGCCGGCCTCCCGGGCCGACACCATGCTCGAGGTGGTCGGTATCGCGGGCCTGCGCGACCAGCGACTCGGCTCGCTCTCGCTCGGCATGGACCGCCGGGTGGCGCTGGCCGCGGCGCTGCTCGCCGATCCGTGCACGCTGCTCCTCGACGAGCCCGCCGCCGGACTCTCGCCGCGCGAACACGGCTGGCTGCACGGGCTGCTGCGCGGCCACGCCTCCCTCGGCGGCGCGGTGCTCTTCACCACCGACGACGCGAAGGAGGCCGCCCGCAGCGCGGACCGGGTCGTGAGCATCGAGGCGGGCCGGCTCGTCGCCGACCAGGACGCGGCCGAGTTCGCCCGTACCCGGCTCCGGCCGCGGGTCGCCGTGCGCAGCCCGCACGCCGCCCGGCTGGCCGACGTACTCGGCCGGGAGGCCCGGGACGCCCAGCGTGCCGTGGAGATCGTCGAGGAGTCCGGCAGCCGCTTGTCGGTGTACGGCAGCAGCTGCGCGGAGGTCGGCGAAGCGGCGTTCCGGCACGGCGTGCTGGTCCACCAGCTCGCCGACGAGACCGGGGACACCGGCGCACCCTGCCCGTCCGTACCGCCGGTGCCGCAGGCGCGCACCGAGCCCGGCTCGGACCCGGCGGGTACTGCCGCCCCGGCCGGAGCCGGGCCCCTGCCCGCCCAAGGCGGCAGCCGGTCGGCTGCCCGAGGCGGGGCCCCCGCCTCGGCGGTGCGCCGGGTCGGCGGGCCGCTGCGGCCGCTGCGCTACGAGCTGCGCCGGGTCTTCGGTACCGCCATGCCCGTCCTCACCGCGGCCGTCGTCGTCGCCGTCTCCGCCGTCACCGCCCTCGTACTGGCCCGGGCCGGCGGCACCCCGCAGAACCGGCTGCTCGCCGCCTGGCCGGAGCTGCTGCCCCTGCCCCCCGCAGCCCTCGGCGCAGGGCTGCTCGGAGCCCTGGCCTTCGGTGAGGAGTACCGCTACCCCGCGCTCGCCGCGGACCGCGGCACCGTGCCACGCCGGATGGGCCTGCTCGCCGCCAAACTGGCTGTCTGTGCGGGCCTCGCCCTGGTGTTCGGTGCACTCGCCGTCACCGCCGACGCCGCCGCCCTGAAGCTCGTCTTCGACCGCGGCCCGCTGCGCACCCCCGCGGAATGGGTCTCCCCGGCCGCGAGTTGGGCCGGACTGCTCATCGGCTGCGCCTGGGCCGGCGTGCTCGCCTCCGGCGTCTTCCGGTCGGCCACCGCGGGCCTGGCCGCCGTGCTCGCCGTCCCGGTCATGGTCGTTCCGCTCGTCCGCAAGGCGCTGGACGGTCCGTCCGCCTACCCGGCGAGCGGACTCGCGGCCCGGCTGCGCGGACTGGCCTGGGCGCAATGGCCCCCGGAGGCGGACCGCCTGGTCCTGGGGGCCTTGCGGGTGATGGCCCAACCCGTCGGCACAGCACTGGTGTTGTCGCTGATGGTCCTGTTGTGCGCCTATGGGTTCACAGGACTGCGCAGCCGCGTCCGTTGGTAAGGGACCGTTCGTGATCGTTCCGGTGCCGGAGAATGTCTCGACGGGACCGATCCGGTCCACATCACGCGAACCGGACCACAACTCACCCCAAAGGGCCCGGTTCTTTACGATAAGTCGTCAATTGCGTAGGTGGCACCGATCACCCTTTCGTGTGCTTTTCACCAAAGACCTCAAGGGTCATCGAGGCAAGGCCGACAAAGGATTCGTGAGTACCCTTGCGCACACCATGATGACCGCCGCCCGCCATGCCGACTCCGGCCTCGCCGGCCCGGGCGAACTCGACCGCTACCCCTACGCGGAAGCCTCCGGGACCGACCGCGTCGCAGCGCCCCACTGGGACGGCGCCGACGTCGAGTTGAGCCGGGTCGGCCGCCGCGCGGCAGGCAGCCGCGGCCGCGGACTGCACGGCCAACTCGTCCAGCAGCTCGGCCAGATGATCGTCTCCGGCGACCTCGGCGCAGACCGCCCGCTGGTCCCCGAGGAGATCGGCCAGCGCTTCGAGGTCTCCCGCACGGTGGTCCGCGAATCGCTGCGCGTGCTGGAGGCCAAGGGTCTCGTCAGCGCCCGCCCCAACGTCGGCACCCGCGTCCGGCCCGTCGCCGACTGGAACCTGCTCGACCCCGACATCATCGAGTGGCGCGCCTTCGGCCCCCAGCGCGACGACCAGCGCCGCGAGCTCAACGAGCTCCGCTGGACCATCGAGCCGCTCGCCGCCCGCCTCGCCGCCGGCCACGGCCGCCCGGACATCCAGCAGCGCCTCGCCGACATGGTCGAGATCATGGGCCACGCCCTCGGCCAGGGCGACGCGATCACCTTCGCACGCGCCGACAACGAGTTCCACGCGCTCCTCATCCAGATCGCGGGCAACCGCATGCTGGAGCACCTCTCCGGCATCGTCTCCTCCGCACTCCAGGTCTCGGGAAGCCCCGTCACCGCCTGCGACCGCCCCAGCGAGGCGTGCGTCGCGCACCACGCGCGGATCGTCGAGGCCCTCGCCGCCGGGGACGCGACGGGTGCCGAGAACGCCATGCGCCAGCTCCTGATGGTGCATCCGGAGGTCGAGCGCGTGGTCCCCGCCCCGCGCGAGCACTGACGGGCGGACGGGCGGCGGCGCCGGAGTGCTCGCACGGGCCGCCGGGGGCGTGGGCGGTGGCGCCGACGCCCTGGAGGTACCCGGGACACGGTCCGGTAGGGGTACCTCCCGGCGGAGGCCGGGGGAGACCGCCCGGCGACACCGGCGTGCGCAGGCCTTCGACATCGGGCCGGCGGACACGGGGCCCCGGCGGGGACCGACCGCGCACCACCGTCTGCGACCTCGCACGACGGCATCCGGCCGCGTCCGGCCCGCGTGTACGACCGTATGACCGGGATCGTGGCAATCGGGGTGTGACTCGGGCCACCAAGAATTGGGCGTAACACTCCGCGAGGTCAAGCGATGACCTAGAGAGGTGATGGCCGACGGAGGGAAGACAGCAGCCCTTGCGGGTGCTGTGCAGCTCCCCGGCCCCTGCCCGCGCCCCCGGCCCATTCCCAGTCGGTGGTCGTCGGCTCCGGTCCAGCACCACCCGGCCGGGGTCGGAAGCCGTTTCCATCGTTCCGAGAGGTTGTTCGTGTCGGCCAGCACATCCCGTACGCTCCCGCCGGAGATCGCCGATTCCGAGTCTGTGATGGCGCTCATCGAGCGGGGCAAGGCCGAGGGGCAGATCGCCGGCGATGACGTGCGTCGGGCCTTCGAGGCTGACCAGATTCCTGCGACCCAGTGGAAGAATGTTCTGCGCAGCCTCAACCAGATCCTCGAGGAAGAGGGTGTGACGCTGATGGTCAGTGCCGCGGAGTCGCCCAAGCGCACCACCCGCAAGAGCGTCGCAGCGAAGACCCCGGCCAAGCGGACGGCCACCAAGACCGTCGCGGCGAAGACGACGGCTGCGCGGACCGTCGCCGCCGCGGCACCGGCGGCCGAGACGGTGGACCCGGAGCCCGTGGACGCTCTCGCGGAGGAGCCCGGAACCGAGCCCGCCGCGAAGAAGACGGCGGCGAAGAAGACGGCGGCCAAGAAGGCCGCGCCCGCCAAGAAGACCGCTGCCAAGAAGACGGCGGCGAAGAAGACCGCCTCCAAGAAGGACGCCGACGAGGCCGGCGAGGAGGAGCCCGGCGAGGAGGGCCCCGGCGCGGTCAAGGCGGAGGCCGAGGAGGAAGAGGACGGCGGCGAGAGCAAGGGCTTCGTCATCTCCGACGACGAGGACGACGCCCCCGCCCAGCAGGTCGCCGTGGCCGGCGCCACCGCAGACCCGGTCAAGGACTACCTCAAGCAGATCGGCAAGGTCCCCCTCCTCAACGCCGAGCAGGAGGTCGAGCTCGCCAAGCGGATCGAGGCGGGCCTGTTCGCCGAGGACAAGCTGGCCAACTCCGACAAGCTGGCACCCAAGCTCAAGCGCGAGCTGGAGATCATCGCCGAGGACGGCCGCCGCGCGAAGAACCACCTGCTGGAGGCCAACCTCCGCCTCGTGGTCTCCCTGGCCAAGCGCTACACCGGCCGCGGCATGCTCTTCCTGGACCTGATCCAGGAGGGCAACCTCGGTCTGATCCGTGCGGTCGAGAAGTTCGACTACACCAAGGGCTACAAGTTCTCCACGTACGCGACCTGGTGGATCCGCCAGGCGATCACGCGCGCCATGGCCGACCAGGCCCGCACCATCCGCATCCCGGTGCACATGGTCGAGGTCATCAACAAGCTCGCCCGCGTGCAGCGCCAGATGCTCCAGGATCTGGGCCGTGAGCCCACCCCGGAGGAACTGGCCAAGGAACTCGACATGACCCCCGAGAAGGTCATCGAGGTCCAGAAGTACGGCCGCGAGCCGATCTCCCTGCACACACCGCTCGGCGAGGACGGCGACAGCGAGTTCGGCGACCTCATCGAGGACTCCGAGGCGGTCGTCCCCGCGGACGCCGTGAGCTTCACGCTGCTGCAGGAGCAGCTGCACTCGGTGCTCGACACGCTGAGCGAGCGCGAGGCCGGCGTGGTCTCGATGCGCTTCGGCCTCACCGACGGACAGCCGAAGACCCTCGACGAGATCGGCAAGGTCTACGGAGTCACGCGCGAGCGCATCCGCCAGATCGAGTCCAAGACCATGTCGAAGCTGCGCCACCCGTCCCGCTCCCAGGTCCTGCGCGACTACCTGGACTGACCGGGCCGGGGACCGTACGAGGTGGCCGCGCGCGGGTGCGCTCGGCCACCGGGCGTCCCACTCTGGGTGGAGTCATGCACACTCAGAGTCAGGAGGCCTCATGCGTCGTCCCTTTTCCCGTGCTCTGGCGGGCGCGCTGGCCCTGGTGGCGGGAGCGGCCGCGGCGCCGCTGGCCCAGGCACCGCACGCGGCTGCGGACAGTGTGGTGATCGGCGGGAAGCCGGTGAAGGCGGCCGACAGCCCGTGGGTGGTGGCCCTCGCCAGCCGTGACCGGTTCGGGGGTACGCGGGGCGGCCAGTTCTGTGGGGGAGTCATCGTGGGCCCGACGAAGGTGCTGACCGCGGCCCACTGCCTGGGCCGCCAGGTGCTGGGCGGCCCGATCGAGTCCGTCCCCGACTTCCGGGTGATCACCGGGCGTACGCAGCTGCGGGCGGCCGAGGGCCGGGAGATCGCGGTCCGCTCGGCCTGGGTGAACCCGGGCTACGACACGCGGAGCAACGCCGGCGACCTGGCCGTGCTGGAGCTCGACGAGGCCGTACCCGCGCACTACGTGCTCCCCATGGCCGACGACGGGCATCCCGGCTACGCGCCGGGCGGCGAAGCGGCCGTGTACGGCTGGGGCGACACGAGCGGATTCGGTGACTACGCGTACGCACTGCGCGCTGCGCGGGTGACGGTCCTGGCGGACGAGGTCTGCAGACGTGCCTACCCGGGGGACGCGGACGGACAGTACCGGCCGGAGTCCATGGTGTGCGCGGGGCACCGCGACGGCGGGAGGGACGCCTGCCAGGGGGACAGCGGCGGGCCGCTGGTCGCCCAGGGCCGGCTCATCGGGCTGGTGTCCTGGGGGCGGGGCTGCGGACGCCCCGACAGTCCGGGGGTGTACACGAAGATCGCGCCGCTCACCGGGTTCGTGACAGCCCCCGAGACGGCCGCGCGGCAAAGCGTCGGCCAGGACGTCGCGTGGGGTGCCCAAAGGGGCTCCGGACCCGCTGCACGGCCCGTACGGGGGCATATGGCCGGGGAACCGCAGGGAGCCCCGGGAGCACCCGGGACCCGGCACCGGCGCGCGAGCCGGTAGCCGAGCCCGCAAACCGTGGGCCCCGGGAAGGCTCCGGACGTGAGGACGGGCGGTACCTCTGGGTCTCAGAGGTGCCGCCCGTCGACCGGCCTGGCCGGTCCTGGCTCGTCGGATGCGAGGTATAGGCCTGTGTCAGCGGTCCTCGGTGTCGGCATTGGCCGTCGGAGCGGACGTGAGCCGCTCGGTCTCATCCTGTATATCCGCGGCGATCTTCTTGAGTTCCGGCTCGAACTTACGCCCGTGGTGGGCGCAGAACAGCAGTTCACCGCCGCTCAGCAGGACGACGCGCAGATATGCCTGGGCGCCGCAACGGTCGCATCGGTCAGCGGCCGTCAGCGGGGTCGCGGGTGTCAGAACAGTAGTCACGTCGCCTCTTCTCTAGCTCGACGAGCTGTCGTACCAGGGTCAACATCCAACCAGGCCGAAAACGTTCCCGCTCGCGGCTTTTCCTCGAAACTTCCTTCCGAAGCTGGCCGGCTGCTGCCGGTTGGCGGCGAAGGAGCCGTATTGCGTTGCTTTACGGTTTCGCGTTGTCAGTCGTTCGTTTGTAGCAGTTCCGTCCTCCCCGGCGTGAGTGCCGGTTGTTCATGAGGACGTGCCCGAACCCTAAATGGTTCATGCCTGGAAGGGAACGTGATGTTTGCTTCACTCCCCCGGGGGATCGAACACCCGTGCGGTCCTGCACTAGGCTGATGAAGCACGAGGGTGGCGTTGCATCGGCTCTACCAGGCCTCGGTACCCTTCGAGCGGCAACCGAGCCACCCTGAGCCCGACGGGCCAGAAAAAGAAATTCAGCGAGGAGCGAACTGCGTGACCGCCGACACGTCCGTGCCTTCCAGCGCGCTGCTGTCCGGAGCAGACCGGGACGGCTCCAACTACACCGCGCGGCACCTGCTCGTCCTCGAAGGCCTCGAGGCCGTCCGCAAGCGCCCCGGCATGTATATCGGTTCCACCGACTCCCGAGGCCTCATGCACTGCCTCTGGGAGATCATCGACAACGCCGTCGACGAGTCCCTGGGCGGCTACTGCGACCACATCGAGGTGATCCTCCATGAGGACGCCTCGGTCGAGGTCCGCGACAACGGCCGCGGCATCCCCGTCGACGTCGAGCCCAAGACCGGGCTGTCCGGCGTCGAGGTCGTCATGACCAAGCTGCACGCCGGCGGCAAGTTCGGCGGCGGCTCGTACGCGGCCTCCGGCGGCCTGCACGGCGTCGGCGCCTCCGTGGTCAACGCCCTCTCCGCCCGGCTGGACGTCGAGGTGGACCGCAACAGCTCCACCCACGCGATCAGCTTCCGCCGCGGCGTCCCGGGCATGTTCACCGAGCAGGGCCCCGACAGCCCGTTCGACCCGGCCAACGGCCTGCGCAAGGTCAAGCGGGTCGCCAAGGGCAAGACCGGCACCCGGGTCCGCTACTGGGCCGACCGGCAGATCTTCCTCAAGGACGCCCGGCTCTCGCTGGAGACGCTCTACCAGCGCGCCCGCCAGACCGCCTTCCTCGTCCCCGGCCTGACCATCGTCGTCCGCGACGAGCGCGCCATAGACGGGGCCGGCAAGACGGAGGAGACCTTCCGCTTCGACGGGGGCATCAGCGAGTTCTGCGACTACCTCGCGCAGGACAAGGCCGTCTGCGACGTGCTGCGCCTGACCGGCCAGGGCACCTTCAAGGAGACCGTCCCCGTCCTCGACGAGCGCGGCCACATGACCCCCACCGAGGTCACCCGCGAGCTCGGCGTGGACATCGCCCTGCGATGGGGCACCGGGTACGAGACGCAGGTCAAGTCCTTCGTCAACATCATCGCCACGCCCAAGGGCGGCACCCACATCACCGGCTTCGAGCGCTCGGTCGCCAAGACCGTGAACGAGGTGCTGCGCTCGGCGAAGCTGCTCCGCGTCGCCGAGGACGACGTGGTCAAGGACGACGCGATGGAGGGAATGACGGCGGTCGTCACCGTCCGGCTGGCCGAGCCGCAGTTCGAGGGCCAGACCAAGGAGGTGCTCGGCACCTCGGCGGCCGCCCGGATCGTCGCGGCCGTGGTCGCCAAGGAGCTCAAGGCCTTCCTGACCAGCACGAAGCGCGACGACAAGCAGCAGGCCCGCGCCGTGATGGAGAAGATCGTCGCGGCCGCCCGGACCCGGATCGCCGCCCGCCAGCACAAGGAGGCGCAGCGCCGCAAGACGGCTCTGGAGACCTCCTCGCTGCCCGCGAAGCTGGCCGACTGCCGCAGCGACGACGTGGAGCGCAGCGAGCTCTTCATCGTCGAGGGAGACTCCGCCCTCGGCACCGCCAAGCTCGCGCGGAACTCGGAGTTCCAGGCACTGCTGCCCATCCGCGGCAAGATCCTGAACGTCCAGAAGTCGTCGGTCTCGGACATGCTCAAGAACGCTGAGTGCGGAGCGATCATCCAGGTCATAGGAGCCGGCTCGGGCCGTACCTTCGACATCGACGCCGCGCGTTACGGGAAGATCGTCCTGCTCGTCGACGCCGACGTGGACGGCGCGCACATCCGCTGCCTGCTGCTGACGCTCTTCCAGCGGTACATGCGGCCGATGGTCGAGTCGGGCCGGGTGTTCGCCGCGGTGCCTCCGCTCCACCGGATCGAACTCGTCCAGCCCAAGAAGGGCCAGGACAAGTACGTGTACACGTATTCGGACAACGAGCTGCGCCAGACGCTGCTCGAATTCCAGCGCAAGAACGTCCGGTACAAGGATTCGATCCAGCGCTACAAGGGTCTGGGCGAGATGGACGCGGACCAGCTGGCGGAGACCACCATGGACCCCCGCTTCCGTACGCTGCGCCGGATCAACATCGGCGACCTGGACTCGGCCGAGCAGGTCTTCGACCTGCTCATGGGCAACGAGGTCGCGCCGCGCAAGGAGTTCATCACGAGCTCCGCGGCGACCCTGGACCGCTCGCGCATCGACGCCTGACGGGCGCACCGGCGCACCGGTGTTCTTCGCTCCATCACCTGTTGGAGTGAAGAGCACCGGGACACCAGTCCGGAAATCGTCCATACCGCACATCCTTGTGGGACGCAGCCAATGCGGCAGCGGACAAGGAGAGTTCGGTGGACAAGCACGAAGGTCCCGACGCCGGAACGATCCGGCTCGACGACCCCTGGTACGACGCGCTCGCCGTCGGCTGGGGGGAGGGCGAGGGCGAGGACCCGGCGCCCCCGCGTCCCGCTGCCGGCGGCCGGGCCGCGCCCGGGGCGTCCGACATCTACCTCGAAGTGCAGCGCAGTGCCGCCTTCCAGGAGGTCCGCAGCCGCTACCGCGGCTTCGTCATCCCCGCGACCGCCGGATTCTTCCTCTGGTACGTCGCCTACGTGGTCGCGGCCACCATGGCACCGGGGATCATGGCCCGGCCCGTCGTCGGCGCGGTCAACGTCGCCCTGCTGGCGGGGCTCGGCCAGTTCCTCAGCACCTTCCTGCTGACCTGGGCGTACGCCCGGCACGCCCGGCTGCGCCGCGACCGGGCCGCGCTGGACCTGCGCTGGACGGTCTTCGAGCAGGAGCGCGGCCAGGAGCGGATCCGTGCCCGGGAGGCCGGCCGGTGACCACCGAGCACCAGACCCTCGCGCTGATCCTGTTCAGCCTCTTCATCGCGGTCACCCTGGGCATCACCACCTGGGTCAGCCGCAACCGGCACGGCTCGGCCGAGGAGTTCTACGCCGGCGGGCGGCTGTTCTCCCCTCTGGAGAACGGTTTCGCCATCGCCGGCGACTACATGTCCGCAGCCTCCTTCCTCGGCATCTCCGGCCTGATCGCGCTGTTCGGCTACGACGGTCTGCTGTACTCGGTGGGCTTCCTCGTCGCCTGGCTCGTCGTGTTGTTCCTCGTCGCCGAACTCGTCCGCAACTGCGGGCGTTTCACCCTCGCGGACGTGGTCGCGGCCCGGATGAGCGAGCGGCCCGTCCGGATCGCCGCCGGCATCTCCTCCGTCACCGTCTCGGTGCTGTACCTGGTCGCACAGATGGTCGGCGCGGGCAGCCTCGTGGGCCTGCTGCTCGGCGATTCGGGCACCGCGGCCCGGACGCTGACCGTGATCGGGGTCGGGGCGCTGATGGTGGTCTACGTGTCCTTCGGCGGCATGCGGGCCACCACCTGGATCCAGATCGTGAAGGCCGTGCTGCTCATGGGCGGGGCCGTCACCCTCACCGTGCTCGTACTCCTGCGCTTCCACGGGAACTTCGACCAGCTGCTCACCAGCGCAGCCGAGCGCAGCGGGCACGGGCAGCGGTTCCTGAGCCCGGGGCTCAAGTACGGCGGCGACTGGACCGCCCGCTTCGACTTCATGAGCCTCGGCCTCGCGCTGATCCTCGGGACGGCCGGGCTGCCGCACATCCTGTCGCGCTTCTACACGGTGCCGACCGCGCGCGCGGCCCGCCGGTCGGTGGTGTGGGCGATCGCGCTGATCGGCGGGTTCTACCTGATGACCATCGTGCTCGGGTTCGGGGCGGCCGCGCTGGTGGGTCCGGACGCGGTGCGGGCCTCCAACGCCTCGGGGAACACGGCGGTTCCGCTGCTCGCGGCCTTCCTGGGCGGCGGGGCCGGCTCGACCGGGGGCGCGGTGCTGTTCGCCTTCGTGGCGGCGATCGCCTTCGCCACGATCCTGGCCGTGGTAGCCGGGATCACGCTGGCGTCCTCGGCCTCGGTGGCGCACGACCTGTACGCCTCGCTCAAGCGGCGCCATGCGCGCCAGCGCAGCGAGGTCGCGGTGGCCAGGGTCGCGGCCGTCGGGATCGGGGCGGTGGCGATCGCCCTGGGGCTGCTCGCCCAGGACCTGAACGTGGCGTTCCTGGTGGGGCTGGCCTTCGCGGTGTCGGCTTCGGCCAATCTGCCGGTGCTGCTGTACTCGCTGTTCTGGCGCTCCTTCACCACGCGGGGCGCCGTCTGGTCGGTGTACGGGGGCCTGATTCCGGCGGTGGTGCTGGTCGTCCTGTCGCCGGTGGTCTCCGGCAGCCCGGATTCCCTCTTCCCGGGGGTGAGCTTCCAGTTCTTCCCGCTGCAGAACCCGGGCCTGGTCTCGATCCCGCTGGGCTTCCTGGCGGGCTGGCTGGGCACGGTCACCTCGGCGGAGGAGCCGGACGAGGCGAAGCACGCGGAGACGGAGGTCCGGTCCCTGACCGGTGCCGGGGCCGTCTGAGGGCGGTCCCGTCCGTCGGTTACGCGCCCTCGGACGGAAGCCAGGAGTAGCGGTGTTCGGGGCGGCCCGTCTCGCCGTAGCGCAGGGCCAGGGTGACCCGGGCGGTGCGCTCCAGGAGCTTCAGGTAGCGCTGGGCGGTCTGGCGGCTGATGCCGGCGCGGTCGGCGATCTGCTGGGTGGAGAGCGGGCCCTCGGCGGAGCGCAGGACCTGGCGGACCAGTTCGGCGGTGGTGGCGGAGTGGCCCTTGGGCAGTTCGTTCGGGGAGCCGGCCGCGGCGAGGGCGCCGAAGATCCGGTCCACCTCGGCCTGTTCGGCCTCGCCGCCGGTCTCCAGGGTGCGGCGCAGGGAGCCGTACGCCTCCAGCCGGGTGCGCAGGCCGGCGAAGGTGAAGGGCTTGACCAGGTACTGGAGGGCGCCGAGGCGCATGGCGGACTGGACGGTGGCCAGGTCGCGGGCGGCCGTGACCATGATCACGTCGGTGCGGTGGCCGAGCTGGCGCAGCCGGCGGACCAGGTCCAGGCCGTTCTCGTCCGGGAGGTAGTGGTCGAGAAGGATCAGGTCGACGGAGTGGGTGCCGAGGTACGCGAGGGCCTCGGCCGCCGAATGGGCCTGGGCGCAGACGCGGAAGCCGGGAACCTTCGCCACGTACGCCGCGTTGATCCGGGCAACACGCATGTCGTCGTCGACGACCAATACGTGGATGTCGTGGATCGGGGTCTCGTTCATCGCAGGGCCTCCGGGAGTACGACGGAGAACTCCGCCCCTCCGTCCGCTGCTTCACCGGCCCGGACCGTGCCACCCTGCCGCTCCGCGAGGCGGCGCACGAGTGCGAGACCCAGCCCGCGCTCGCGGTGGGCCTTGGGCTGCTTGGTCGACCAGCCCTCGGTGAAGATCTCCTCGCGGCGGGCTGCCGGGACGCCGGGCCCGCTGTCCCGCACCAGGAGGATCGCCGTACGGCCCTCGGCGCGCAGCTCGACCTCGACCAGGGGTGCGCCGGAGCCCGCTGCTGCGTCCAGGGCGTTGTCCACCAGATTGCCGGTGATGGTGACGAGGCCGCCGGGGTCGACGAGGCAGTCGGGCAGGAACGTGGTGTCGGCGAGGCGCAGCGGGACGCCGCGCTCGGCGGCGACGGTCGCCTTGCCCACCAGAAGGGCGGCCAGCAGGGGGTCGCGGACTTTCTCGGTGACCTGTTCGGCGGTGCTGCGGTGCACTCCGACGACCTCGGTGACGAACTCCACCGCCTCCTCGTGCAGGCCCAGCTCCAGCAGGCCGAGGAGGGTGTGGAGGCGGTTGGCGTGCTCGTGGTCCTGAGCGCGCAGTGCGTCGATGAGGCCCTTGGTGGAGTCGAGCTCGCGGCCGAGGTGTTCCAGCTCGGTGCGGTCGCGCAGGGTGGCGACGGCGCCGCCGTCCTCGGTGGGCATCCGGTTGGCGACCAGTACCCGGGGCCCCTGGACGGTGAGCAGGTCGCGGCCGGTGACGCGGCCGGCGAGGACGTCGGTGGTGCGGCCTTTGCCCAGGACGTCGTCCAGCGGGCGCCCGGCGAGGGTGGCGGCCGTCTCCGGTGCGAGGCCCAGCAGTCGGGCCGCCTCGTCGTTGACGAGCCGGACCCGGCCGTCGCGGTCGAGGGCGATCACGCCCTCGCGGATGGAGTGGAGCATCGCCTCGCGCTCGGCGAGCAGTCCGGCGATGTCGGAGAAGGCCAGGTCGCGGGTCTGGCGCTGGATCCGGCGGGACAGCAGGTAGGCGGCGAGTGCGGCTGCCGCGAGGGCGCCGCCCGCGTAGGCGAGCAGGCCCGGGATGGCGCCGAGCAGCCGGTCGCGGACGCTGTCGTAGGCGATACCGACGGAGACGGCGCCGACGATCTCCCCGTCGGCCGCGAGGAGCGGGACCTTGCCGCGGGCGGAGCGGCCGAGCGTGCCCTCGTCGATCTCCATGACCTCGCGGCCGGCGAGGGCGTCGCTCGGGTCGGTGGAGACGGGCAGCCCGATCCGGTCGGTGCCGGGGTGCGAGCGGCGGATCCCGTCCAGGTCCATGACGACGACGTACTCGGCACCCGTGGCGCGGCGGATCCGCTCGGCCGAGGCCTGCACGGGGCTGTCGGCCGTCGGCCCGGAGTCGAGGAGGTCGGCGGCCAGTGAGGGGTCGGCCGCCGCGCTCTGGGCGATGGCCAGGGCGCGCCGCATGGCCTGGTCGTCGAGCTGCGCGCTGAGCGGGGCCAGGAAGAGCCCGGTGGCCAGCACGGCGACCCCGGCGGCGATGGCCAGCTGGGTCAGCAGGATCTGCGAGACGGCCCGTCTGGGCAGCCCGAGGCGCCGAGCGCTCATGTGGAGGAACCGCATGACCAGCAACGGTAGGTCGCCTTCGGCCTGAGTGGAACATCCCATGTGTACACACCTGCGGCTGATCTCCCGCTGCCCGCGGTCATCGCCGACCGGTGGTGCTCGGCCGCCACCCGCTACGGTCGCGCCGACCGGCCTGGCCCTCGGTGCCCGGCGGGCGCGGGCCGCGGGCCCGTCACGGCATCGGCTGTGGCGGGCGGGGCCCCTGGTACTGGCCGCTCGGGCGCATCCGGAGCGGTCGCTCCTGGTACTCCTCCAGCGCGTGCGCGATCCAGCCCGCCGTCCGGGACACCGCGAACACCGTCTCCCCGGCCTCCGCGGGCATCCCGCAGGACACGGTCAGCACCGCCAGTGCCAGGTCGACATTGGCGTGCAGGCCGCCGCGCCGGGCCGCCGTCGTGGCGACGACCTCCCGGGCGGCCGCCAGCGCGGGCCCTGCCTGCGGCACGTTCTCCAGCCGCGCGAACAGCGCCGTCGCCCGCGGGTCCTCGCCCTCGTACAGCCGGTGTCCGAGTCCGGGAACCCGCCTTCCCGCCCGCAGATGGTCCGCGACCACCGGCGCGGCCCCGCCCCGCTCCAGGGCCTCCACCAGCATCCGGTGCGCGAGCCGTCCGGCCGCGCCGTGCAGCGGCCCCTCGAGCGCGCCCAGGCCGGCCGACACCGCCGCGTACGGATGGGCCCGCGCCGAGGCGGCCACCCGTACGGCCAGGGTCGAGGCGGCCAGGTCGTGGTCGATGAGCAGCGCGAGGGCCAGGTCCAGCGTGGCCAGCGCCTCCGGGTCCGGCTCGCGCGCCGTCAGCCGGGTCCACAGCTGCCGAGCCAGCCGGCCGTCCCCGCGCCAGCCGGGCGTGCCCACCTCGGGCAGCGCGCCGACCAGCGTCGGGATCAGGCAGCGCGCGGAGCCCAGTACGGCCTCCGCGGACAGGTCGAAGCGCAGCGGATCCGCCACCGCGGCGGCCGCGGTGGCCACCCGCAGCCGGTCGATCGGACCGCTGTGCTCGGGCAGTGCGGCCACCGCGCGCCGGGCCGCGGCCAGCACCTGCGGGGGAGCGGTGAACCGTACGCCGCTCGGCAGCCTCCCGGTCCAGAGCCACTCGGCGACCTCCTCGTAGCGGTGCCGCGATGCCAGCTCGACGGCGTCCACGCCCCGGAAGTAGTACCGGTCGGGCTCGATGAGCGTGAGCGAGGTGCGTACGGAGAGCTCCGCGCCGGGGGGCGCCGCCGCTTCGCGCCGGCTGCGCCGGGCCAGATCCGCCACCTCGCGCGCGTCGAAGCTGCTGCCACGGCCGACCGGGTCACGGCGGCTGGTGAGCTGACCGCGGCTGACGTACGCGTACACGGTCGCGGGCTTCACCCCCAGCAGTTCCGCCGCCTGCCGGGTGCTGATCCGGCGCTCGCCCTCCGCCTGGTCGTTCATGACGCCCACCCTACATATATTGATTCAATCAACATTGACAAGCATTCAATCCATCATGGATGGTCGATGCATGAACACCACCGTCGATGTACCCCGCGGTCTCGCGGGAGTCGTGGTCACCGAGACCGAGCTCGGTGACGTCCGAGGCCGCGAAGGCTTCTACCACTACCGCCAGTACTCGGCCGTCGAGCTCGCGGGGAGCCGCAGCTTCGAGGACGTGTGGCACCTGATGTTCCGCGGCGCCCTTCCGGCCGACGCCGCCGAGCGGTCCGCGTTCGCCGCCGAGATCGCCCCGCTGCGCCGGCTGCCCGACGCGGTGCGCGATGCGCTGCCCGCCCTGGCCCGGGCCACCGCTCTCTCCGGCCCGCTCGCCGGACTGCGGACCGCCCTCTCGCTGCTCGGCGCCTCCGCCGGGTTCCGCCCGGTGTACGACCTCGACCCCGGGCGCAGGTCCGCCGACGCGCTGGCCGCCTGCGCGGCCGTACCGACCCTGCTCACCGCGCTGCACCGGCTGGGGCAGGGCCTGGAACCGGTCGAGCCGCGCGCGGATCTCCCGTACGCCGCGAACTACCTGTACATGCTCACCGGGCAGGAGCCCGACCCGGTCAAGGCGCGGGCGGTCGAGCAGTACCTGATCTCCACCGTCGACCACGGATTCAACGCCTCGACCTTCACCGCCCGCGTGATCGCCTCCACCGGCGCGGACGTGGCGGCCTGCCTCACCGGGGCGATCGGCGCTCTCTCCGGGCCGCTGCACGGGGGTGCTCCCAGCCGGGCCCTGGACACCCTGGACGCCATCGGCACGGCGGACCGCATCGACCCGTGGATCCGCGAGCGGGTGCTCGCCGGGGACCGGATCATGGGCTTCGGGCATCCCGTCTACCGGACCGAGGACCCGCGTTCGCGGATGCTGCGGGACATCGCGCTGCAGTTCGGCGGCCCGCTCGTGGACTTCGCCGTCGAGGTCGAGCGGCACGTCGAGGAGATCCTCGCCGAGCTCAAGCCGGGGCGGGAGCTGCACACCAACGTGGAGTTCTACGCAGGCGTGGTCATGGAGCTGTGCGGGCTGCCGCGCGAGATGTTCACCCCGACGTTCTGCGCGGCCCGTGTGGTCGGCTGGAGCGCGAACATCCTGGAGCAGGCCGCTGACTCGAAGATCATCCGTCCGGCCGCCCGGTACGTCGGCCCGAACCCGCCGGAGCCGGTTCCGGTGCTCGGCTGACTACGATCGGCCGGGTGAACAGCAGTCAGCCCGCCCAGCAGTCCGCTCAGCCGCCTGTCCGGCCGCCCGCGCAGCCGTCCGTGCAGCCGATTCCCGTCGTCGTGCTGTCCGGATTCCTCGGATCCGGCAAGACGACGCTGCTCAACCACCTCCTCGGCAACCGGGGAGGCACCCGGATCGGGGTCGTCGTCAACGACTTCGGCTCGATCGAGATCGACGCGATGGCCGTGGCGGGCCAGGTCGGCGACTCGATGGTCTCGCTCGGCGGCGGCTGCCTGTGCTGTGCGGTCGACGGCAGCGAGCTGGACGCGTACCTGGAGAAGCTCTCCGCTCCGGTCCACCGGATCGACGTGATCGTCATCGAGGCGAGCGGGCTCGCCGAGCCCCAGGAGATGGTCCGGATGATGGTGGCGAACGAGAACCCGGCGATCCGGTACGGCGGCATGGTGCAGGTCGTGGACGCGGCGGAGTTCGACGCGACCCGGGCCGGGCACCCGGAGACCGACCGCCACCTCGCTGTCGCGGACCTGGTGGTCCTCAACAAGACCGACCGGGTCGACACCGCCGAGCGGGCCCGGATCGAGGGCGAGCTGGGCGCGCTCTGCCCCGGGACGCCGGTGGTGGCCGCCGACCACGGGCGCATCGACCCGGAGCTGCTCTTCGACCGCCGCCCGTGGACCGAGACCCAGGGCCAGCTGTCGTTCGAGGACCTGATCGCGCAGGCCCGGGACGCGGACGACGCCGACGACGTGGAGCACGAGGGGCACGGGGAGCACACCGGGCACGCCCACACGGTGTACGAGAGCACGGAGTTCGTGTCCGAGCAGGCCATGAACCCGCGCCGGTTCGTCGACTTCCTCGACCGGCGGCCGGCCGGGCTGTACCGGATCAAGGGCTATGCGTACTTCGGCGTCCCCGGTCACGAGGAGCGCTACGAGGTCCACGCGGTCGGCCGTTTCCTCCGGTTCGCCCCGCAGCCCTGGGGCCGGGGCGAGGCCAGGCTGACGCAACTGGTCCTGATCGGCGCCGGTACGGACGGCCCCGCCCTGCTCCGCGAGCTGGAGGCCTGCCGCGAACCGGCCCCGCAGCACGCGCCCCCGGAGAGCATGTGGGGCGTCCTGCGCTACGTCGACCGCCCCGCGCAGGAGGAGGGCGACGAGCCGGAACCGTACGAGCCGGAACCGTACGAGCCCGAGCCGTACGGCGATCTCGACACCGCACCCGATCCCGCAGAGGACGACCTGTAGGGGCCCGGCCAGGGGCGGCCCTGCTCAGGCGACCTCGACGCCGTACTCGCCCAGCAGGTCCTCCAGACCGCCGCGGTAGCCCTTGCCGCCGATCACGAAGTCCCAGTCGCCGTTGGAGCGGCGCCGGAAGGAGCCGAGGACGAGGGCGGTCTCGCCGGCGCGCCCGTCGGAGACGTCCAGCCGGCCGAGTTCCTCGCCGCCGGCGGACAGCAGGCGGATGTGGGCGTCGGTGAACCCGGCGAGGTCGGCGTGCGGATCGGCCTCCGGGTCGATCGCGGCCACGAGGACCAGGCGGTCGGCGGGCTCGGGCAGGGCGTCGAAGGAGACCTCCAGCGCCGCCTTGTCGGGGGCCGGCCGGGTGCGGGCCCGTACCGAACCGTCCGGGGTCCGCGGGTTGTTGTAGAAGACGAAGTGGTCCTCGCTCAGCACCCGGCCGCCCTCGCAGACGAGCGCGCACACGTCGAGCGCGACGCGGCCGGACCAGGACATGCCGAGCACGTTGTGGTCCGCCGAAGGGGCAGCGGGCTCCGGAGCGCGCTGCGTCGGACCGCCGCCGAGCCGGCCGCGCAGCCCGTACTGGTGGAGCAGCTCGACCAGGTCCGCTCCGGGAACCAACTCCAGCGGCTTGCCGTTGGCAAAGGTGTACGACCCGGGCCCGAAGGACGCGGTGGTGACCAGCACCCCCTTGTTCGCCCCCTTGTCCTGGACCGTGCCGTACAGATCACGTACGGCCGTCGGCGGCACCGTGTTCCGGTAGCGCTTGACCTGCACCACGATCCGCCCGCCCCGGATCGGCGCCGGGTCCAGCGCCTCGACGTCCACCCCGCCGTCGCCCGACCGCTGCGTGGTGACCGCCTCCATGCCCATCGCCCGGAACAGCTCCGCCACCAGGTTCTCGAAGGCGATCGGGTCCATCACGAACAGATCCGGCTCGTCCTCGTCTGCGTCGCCCGCCTGCCCGCCGTGGCTGACGACGCCCCCGCCGACCTCGTCCGGCCGGCGCCCGGGGCGTACCGCCGTCAGCTGGTCGGGGCGCGCGGACAGCTGCCCGCCCAACCCCGACACCAGACAGTCCACCGCGTTGACCTGCTCCAGCCGCAGCCCCTCGAAGTCGGAGCGCGCCGCCGATACCGTGGCGAGGACGATGTGTGCCTCCTGACCCGTCGCTGGATCGTGGTCGTCCACGAAGCCGTTGACGATCACCGAGTCCAGCGCGCCGAACTCGTCCGCGGCGTAGAGCTCGCGCACCACCAGGAGCACGCACTGAGCCAGGAGGTCCCGATACAGTGCCCGTCGCTGCGTGACCGGGCGAGGGGTCTCCCTGTCCTGGTCCGTGCTCGGCAGGTACCGCACGGACTTGGCCGCAGGCACCACCCCGTAGCGGGGCAGCTCCCAGTCGAGCACCAACTGCCGGAGTGCTTGGTCGTACGCTGCCGAGACCTGCCTCGGCAGCTCTTCGGGCCATGCGGTAGAGGCGTACAGGGCGGCCGAGAAGTACTCCACCACGGCCTCCGCCTCGCCCATACGCAGCCTCTCGGCCAGCTCGCTCAACCCGCGGTTGTGCGCGCGGATGACTGCGAGCTGCTCGGTCGCCCACCGGTCGTACTGCTGCCGGTGTTCAGCCAGCTGCTGTCGACGCCGTGTCTCCGCGGCCTGCGCCTTCTGATGAGCCCGCGTGTACTGGGCGTGCGCCTCGCGCTCCGCCTGGGCCCGCCGGTAGGAACCCAGTGCCATGCCACTGCTCTGCTGCAGGAACTGATCGATACGAGGTATCGCCACGGGATGTGCCAAGGGCCCCGGATTGAACGGTTCGATCTCCTCGGGCCGCACGAGCGACGCCATCCGGAATGCCGTCGCTCGGCAGCCCGTGACCAACAGGTTCTGCAGCGCCGCGACTTCGGCCTCTATGCCCTCCGTGCGTCGCCGGGCCTCGACCTCGCGGTGCTGCCGGTAAGCGGCCTGCTGTTCTCGCTCGCCGCGGGCCACGTCCCGATCCCAGGCCCGTCGGCGGCGCTCCGCCTCGCGCTGCTGGATCACCTGCGTCCGCTGCTGCCTGCGCTGAGCCTCGGCCCAGTCTCCGATCATCCCGCTCGACTGACGGCTCATCAGTTTTCCCCCGCCCCCACCACAAGCCCAACGGGAAAACACTAGTCGGCATTCGGGTGGTACGTCCCCCCGGTCGCACCACCCGAATGCCGCCGTACGTCCTACAGCGCGCCCCCCGCCAGAGCGGCGACGGACGCGGGCAGCGCGGCACCCGAGCCGTCGCGGCGCGGGTCCACGGGCGGCAGTTCGGCCGGGGTGCCGTTCGCCGCGGCCGCGCGGACCGGCGCGTTGCCGGCCCAGGCCAGTACCAGCAGGTCCTCGCCCTTCAGGAACCGCTGGCAGCGCACGCCGCCGGTGGCCCGGCCCTTGCGCGGGTACTGGTCGAACGGGGTGAGCTTTCCGGACAGCATCGAGTCGTCCAGCGTCCCGTGCGAGCCCGCCACGGTGAACACCACGGCGTCCCGAGCCGGGTCGACCGCCGAGAAGTGGATCACCTTCGCGTTCTCGGAGAGCTTGATGCCCGCCATGCCACCCGCCGGGCGGCCCTGCGGGCGCACCTGTCCCGCCGGGTAACGCAGCAGCTGGGCGTCGTCGGTGAGGAAGACCAGGTCCTCCTCGCCCGTGCGCAGTTCGACCGCGCCGACGATCCGGTCGCCCTCCTTGAGGGTGATGACCTCCAGCTCGTCCTTGTTCGCCGGGTAGTCCGGCACGACCCGCTTGACCACGCCCTGCTCGGTGCCCAGCGCCAGGCCCTGCGAGGACTCGTCCAGCGACGTCAGGCAGATCACCTTCTCGTCCGCCTCCAGTCCGGAGAGGAACTCCGCGACGGGGGCGCCGCCCGCCAGGTTCGGCGCGGCGTGGGTGTCCGGCAGCTGCGGCAGGTCGATCACCGACAGCCGCAGCAGGCGCCCGTACGAGGTGACCACGCCGACATCCGCCCGGGCGGTCGCGGCGACCTGGGAGACGATCAGGTCGTGCTTCGCGCGGGCGCCGCCCTCCTCCTCCGGCAGCGGCTCGCCGTTCGCGGTGCGCGCCAGCAGGCCCGTCGAGGACAGCAGGACCCGGCACGGGTCGTCCGCGACCTCCAGCGGAACCGCGGCGACCGCCGTGCCCGCCGACTCCAGCAGGACCGTGCGGCGCTCGGTGCCGAACTTCTTCGCGACCGCGGCCAGTTCCGTGGAGACCAGCTTGCGCAGCTCCGTGTCGGACTCCAGGATCCCGGTCAGCTCGTCGATCTCGCCGGTCAGGCGGTCGCGCTCGGACTCCAGCTCGATCCGGTCGAAGCGGGTGAGCCGGCGCAGCGGGGTGTCCAGGATGTACCGGGTCTGGATCTCACTCAGCGAGAAGCGCTCGATCAGCCGCTCCATCGCCTGCGCCGAGTTGTCGCTGTCCCGGATGATCCGGATGACCTCGTCGATGTCGACCAGGGCCACCAGCAGGCCCTCGACCAGGTGCAGCCGGTCGCGCCGCTTGGTGCGGCGGAACTCGCTGCGCCGCCGCACGACCTCGAAGCGGTGGTCGAGGTAGACCTCGAGCAGCTCCTTCAGGCCGAGGGTCAGCGGCTGGCCGTCGACCAGCGCGACGTTGTTGATGCCGAAGGACTCCTCCATCGGCGTCAGCTTGTACAGCTGCTCCAGCACGGCCTCCGGGTGGAAGCCGTTCTTGATCTCGATGACCAGGCGCAGGCCGTGCGAGCGGTCGGTGAGGTCCTTGACGTCCGCGATGCCCTGGAGCTTCTTGGAGCCGACCAGGTCCTTGATCTTCGCGATGACCTTCTCGGGGCCGACCGTGAAGGGCAGTTCGGTGACGACCAGGCCCTTGCGGCGCGCCGTCACGTTCTCCACCGCGACCGTGGCGCGGATCTTGAACGTGCCGCGACCGTTCTCGTAGGCGTCCTTGATCCCCGAGAGGCCCACGATCCGGCCGCCCGTGGGCAGGTCCGGACCCGGCACGAAGCGCATCAGCGCCTCCAGGTCCGCCTGCGGGTAGCGGATCAGGTGGCGGGCGGCCGCGATGACCTCGCCCAGGTTGTGCGGGGGCATGTTGGTGGCCATGCCGACCGCGATCCCGGAGGCACCGTTGACCAGCAGGTTCGGGTACGCCGCGGGCAGCGCGACCGGCTCCTGCTCCTGGCCGTCGTAATTGGCGGTGAAGTCGACGGTGTCCTCGTCGATCGACTCCGTCATCAGCGACGTGGCGTCCGCCATCTTGCACTCGGTGTAACGCATCGCGGCCGGCGGGTCGTCGTTGCCGAGCGAACCGAAGTTGCCGTGGCCGTCGACGAGCGGCAGCCGCATCGAGAAGGGCTGGGCCATGCGCACGAGGGCGTCGTAGATCGACGCGTCACCGTGCGGGTGCAGCTTGCCCATGACCTCGCCGACGACGCGGGCGCACTTCACGTAGCCGCGGTCGGGGCGCAGGCCCATCTCGTTCATCTGGTAGACGATGCGCCGGTGCACCGGCTTCATGCCGTCGCGGGCGTCGGGCAGGGCGCGGGAGTAGATCACCGAGTACGCGTACTCGAGGAAGGAGCCCTGCATTTCGTCGACGACGTCGATGTCGAGGATCTTCTCCTCGAAATCCTCCGGCGGCGGGGTCTTCGTGCTGCGGCGGGCCATCGCTGCGCGGCTCCTTAACCAAGAAAGAAAGTGTGCTGGGGGTCTTGCGGGTTGTCTGGCGGGTGGTGTGACAGGTGCTGACGGGGGTTGTCGCGGACCATTGTGGCCCGAGGCACCGACAACGCCGACTCCGACCCTGGGGGAACCCCCTGGACGGAGTCCTCGGGGGAGTCTGAGCCGGGAACTTCTCCGGTCCCCGACGCGCTTGCATACAGTGGCAGGTCTGACGGAAATCTCTGCATCGCGATCGAAGGGACCACATGCCCATGGGTCACACGGCCACAGCCCAGGCCGGCTCCGGCGGCCTCACAGCGACCGAGCACAGGCTGGCCAACGGCCTGCGCGTGGTGCTCTCCGAGGATCACCTGACCCCGGTCGCCGCGGTCTGCCTCTGGTACGACGTCGGATCGCGCCATGAAGTCAAGGGGCGAACCGGTCTGGCTCACCTCTTCGAGCACCTGATGTTCCAGGGCTCGGCGAGCGTACCCGGCAACGGCCACTTCGAGCTCGTCCAGGGTGCCGGGGGTTCGCTCAACGGCACGACCAGCTTCGAGCGGACCAACTATTTCGAGACCATGCCGGCCCACCAGCTGGAGCTCGCGCTCTGGCTCGAGGCGGACCGGATGGGCTCGCTGCTGGCGGCCCTGGACGACGAGTCCATGGAGAACCAGCGCGACGTCGTCAAGAACGAGCGCCGCCAGCGGTACGACAACGTCCCGTACGGCACGGCCTTCGAGAAGCTGACCGCCCTGGCGTACCCCGAGGGCCACCCGTACCACCACACCCCGATCGGCTCCATGGCCGACCTGGACGCGGCCTCCCTGGAGGACGCCCGCTCCTTCTTCCGTACGTACTACGCGCCCAACAACGCGGTGCTGTCGGTCGTCGGCGACATCGACCCCGAGCAGACGCTCGCCTGGATCGAGAAGTACTTCGGGACCATCCCCGGGCACGACGGCAAGCAGCCGCCGCGCGACGGCACGCTGCCCGAGATCATGGGCCGGGAGCTGCGCGAGGAGATCGTCGAGGAGGTCCCGGCCCGCGCGCTGATGGCCGCCTACCGGCTCCCGCACGACGGCACCCGCGAATGCGACGCCGCCGACGTGGCGCTGACCGTCCTGGGCGGCGGCGAGTCCTCCCGGCTGCACAACCGCCTGGTCCGCCGCGACCAGACGGCCGTGGCGGCCGGCTTCGGCATGCTGCGGCTGGCCGGCGCGCCCTCGCTGGGCTGGCTGGACGTGAAGACGTCCAGCGGGGTCGAGGTGCCCGACATCGAGGCGGCCGTCGACGAGGAGCTCGCGCGGTTCGCCGCCGAGGGCCCGACGGCCGAGGAGATGGAGCGCGCCCAGGCGCAGCTGGAGCGCGAGTGGCTGGACCGGCTGAGCACGGTGGCCGGCCGCGCCGACGAACTCTGCCGCTTCGCCGTACTGTTCGGCGACCCGCAGCTGGCGCTCAGCGCCGTCCAGCGGGTCCTCGACATCACCGCCGAGGAGGTGCAGGCCGTGGCCGCGGCCCGACTGCGCCCCGACAACCGCGCGGTGCTGGTGTACGAGCCGCTCCCGGCAGAGGCCGACGGGGCCGACGAGAACGACGAGAACGAGGGGGCGGAGCAGTGAGCGACACCGCAGCCGTCACGATGACCTTCCACCCGCAGCCGCAGGCCGGCCAGGCCCGCCCCTGGGCCTTCCCGGCGCCCGAGCGGGGCTCGCTGCCCAACGGGCTGACCCTGCTGCGCTGCCACCGCCCCGGCCAGCAGGTCGTCGCCGTCGAGGTCAACCTCGCCGCCCCGCTGGACGCCGAGCCCCAGGGCCTGGACGGCGTCGCGACCATCATGGCCCGCGCGCTCTCCGAGGGCACCGACAAGCACTCCGCCGAGGAGTTCGCGGCCGAGCTGGAGCGCTGCGGCGCCACGCTCGACGCGCACGCCGACCACCCGGGCGTGCGGGTCTCCCTGGAGGTGCCGGCCTCCCGGCTGGCCAAGGCGCTGGGCCTCCTCGCCGAGGCGCTGCGCGCGCCCGCCTTCGCCGACGCCGAGGTGGACCGCCTGGTGCGCAACCGCCTCGACGAGATCCCGCACGAGCTGGCCAACCCGCAGCGCCGCGCCGCCAAGGAACTCTCGAAGCAGCTCTTCCCGGCCACGCTGCGGATGTCCCGCCCGCGCCAGGGCACCGAGGAGACGGTCGCCCGGATCGACTCCGCGGCCGTGCGTGCCTTCTTCGAGACCCACGTACGCCCCGCCACCGCCACCGCGGTGGTCGTCGGCGACCTGACCGGCATCGACCTGGACGCCGTACTGGCGGACACCCTGGGCACCTGGACGGGCAACACCGCCGCTGCCCTCCCGGTGCCGCCGGTGACCGCCGACGACACCGGCCGCGTGGTCATCGTGGACCGGCCCGGCGCGGTCCAGACCCAGCTGCTGATCGGCCGGATCGGGGCGGACCGCCACGACCGGGTGTGGGCGGCCCAGGTGCTCGGCACGTACTGCCTGGGCGGCACCCTCACCTCGCGCCTGGACAAGGTGCTGCGCGAGGAGAAGGGCTACACGTACGGTGTGCGCGCCTTCGGCCAGGTGCTGCGCTCCACCGCCGACGGCAAGGGCGCCTCGATGCTCGCCATCAGCGGCTCCGTGGACACCCCCAACACGGGCCCGGCGCTCGACGACCTCTGGAAGGTGCTCCGCACCCTCGCGGAGGGCGGCCTGACCGATGCCGAACGGGACGTGGCGGTGCAGAACTTGGTGGGCGTGGCCCCGCTCAAGTTCGAGACGGCCGCAGCCGTCGCAGGCACGCTCGCCGACCAGGTCGAGCAGGAGCTCCCGGACGACTACCAGGCCCGGTTGTACGCGCAGCTGGCCCAAACGGGCACGGTGGAGGCGACTTCGGCCGTCCTGGCCGCCTTCCCGGTGGACCGCCTGGTCACCGTCCTGGTGGGCGACGCCTCGCAGATCGAGGCGCCGGTGCGGGCGCTCGGGATCGGCGAGGTCACCGTCGTCACCAACTGACGGACATCCCAAGGGCTCCGGTGGCTTGTCCACCGGGGCCCTTTTTGTCTGTTTAGCGGAGAGGTTGCTTGTATGTGGTGTGGCGTACGCAACAAAAAGGCGTGTCTGTTTGGCGATTGACTGATGATCCGCCTAGCGTCGGGCGTGCTGTCCGTCAGTTGTACGCGCCGCATCCGCGGCACCGGGCAGCGATCGCCGAGTCCCCGTCAGGCGCGAGCCTGGGGAGCCGGGGACCCACATGTGTCCCTGGGGTGAATCGGACCGCCTCGTCAGAGGGGGCCCGTAGGAGACCTTCCTGCTCCGAACCCGTCAGCTAACCCGGTAGGCGAGAAGGAAGGAAAGGATCAGCCCCTTCATGGCGTTTGGCAGTCGTGCCGCCGGTAAGCACCGTGGTTCCAGTCGTCTGAGCCGCAAGACCGCCGGCTACGCCGGCATAGCCGCCCTCGCCACCACCGGTGTCGTCGGCTCCCTCGCAGGCCCGGCGTTCGCCGCGTCGGACAAGGCCCCCTCCATGGAGGACACCGGCCTGAACGCCGTCGTGACGGCCGAGGACCTCCCGGTCCAGATCGAGGCCCAGGCCGAGGCCCAGGAGCACGCGGCAGAGGCCGCGGCCGCCAAGGCGAAGGCGGAGGCCGACGCGAAGGCGCGCGCCGCCGAGGCCAAGCAGAAGGCCGAGGAGAAGGCGAAGGCCGAGCGCGAGGCCGCCGAGCGCGCCGCCCGCGAGGAGGAGCGCAAGCGCCTCAACACCTTCGTCGCCCCCGTCGACGGCTCCTACATCAGCACCCAGTGGCACGCGGGCGGCGGCATGTGGTCCTCCGGCAGCCACACCGGCATCGACTTCCACGCGGCCTCCGGCACCTCGGTGCACGCGGTGGGCGCCGGAACCGTGGTCGAGGCCGGCTGGGGCGGCGCGTACGGCAACAACGTCGTCATCAAGCACAACGACGGCACCTACACCCAGTACGGCCACATGACCTCGCTGAGCGTCTCGGTGGGCGAGCAGGTCACCCCGGGCCAGCAGATCGGCCTGTCGGGCTCCACCGGCAACTCCAGCGGCCCGCACCTGCACTTCGAGGCCCGCACCGGCGCCCAGTACGGCTCGGACATCGACCCGGTCGCGTACCTGCGCAACCACGGCGTCGACGTCTGACCCGAAGCACTTCACCGAAGGCCCCGGCTCCCCGAGCCGGGGCCTTCGCGTTGTGGCCGCACGTGGCCGCATTGTGGCTGTAAATATTCGCGATTTCCGTCCGCGCTCGGAAAACATCGCGTGTTGCAATAGAGTCCCAGTACGATCCCAGCACGGTCGCGGCAATGACGTCGGCAGTCGGAAATAGGCGGAGGTCCGGACTTGCGTATTCCTGCGCACGCGGTATGCACGGCAATCCGCGACGACATCGTCTCCGGAGTCTTCGAGCCGGGCGGCCGGCTGACCGAGGAGCTGCTGGCCCGCCGGTACGGGGTCTCCCGCGTGCCGGTCCGCGAGGCACTGCGGACCCTGGAGTCCGAGGGCTTCGTCACCACCCGGCGGCATGCGGGAGCCTGCGTCGCCGAGCCCACCGAGCAGGAGGCGGCCGACCTCCTGGAACTGCGGATGCTGATCGAGCCGCTGGCCGCGGCCCGGGCCGCCCGCCGGCGCACCGAGGCCCACCTCAAGGTGCTGCGCGGGCTGGTCAGACTGGGCCAGGAGCGGGCCAGGCGGGGGCAGGGGGAGGACCTGCGGTCCCTGGGCGGCTGGTTCCACGAGACCCTCGCCCAGGCCTCCGGCAGCCCCGGGCTGATCGCGCTGCTCACGCAAATGCGGCACAAGGTCGCGTGGATGTACGCCGTGGAGGCGCCGGCCCGGCCCGTGGAGTCCTGGGCGGAGCACGGGGCGATCGTGGACGCGGTGGCGCGCGGGGACGCCGAGCGGGCGCGGGCGCTGACGGCGATCCACGCGGACCGGGCGGCCGGGGCGCACCGGCTGCGCGTGAGGACTTCGCAACATGCCGTAAACATGGCGGGCGGTCCGCATTAACAAATAGCGCGTATTAATGTGGGGGCGGCGTCCGAATTCGCGGCGCATTGGCGGCGCATTCGCGGTCACCCGGTGCGGGCGATGGAATTCCTGAAAACGACGAAGCCGCGGCCGCCGGAATTCCGGCGGCCGCGGCTTCGTCGCACGCCCGGGGGCGAACCCGAAGGGTCAGACGGTCTCGGGGAGCTCCTCGAGGCCCTCGGCGACCAGCTTCGCGAGGCGGTCCAGCGCCGCCTCGGCACCCTCGGCGTCGGACGCGAGGATGATCTCCTCGCCGCCCTGGGCGCCCAGGCCGAGCACCGCGAGCATGGACGCGGCGTTGACGGGGTTCCCGTCGGCCTTCGAGATGGTCACCGGGACGCCGGAAGCGGTCGTCGCGCGGACGAAGATCGAGGCGGGACGAGCGTGCAGGCCCTCGGCCCAGCCGACGTTGACGCGGCGCTCTGCCATGGTGATGCCCTTCAGGTTCTTACGGTTGTCTAGACCAGTCTCTCACGGCGCCTCGAATGCTCCGACCGACCTTCGGCTCGAATCCTCCGCGGTTCGACCTACCCCAGCTTGCACTCATTTGCCCCTGCTTGCCTCGCGCGCCGCGCAGGAGCTGTCCGGCCGGTCCTGGCCTTAAGATCGCCGCATGACCACCGCGTCGGACCCCTCGTACCCGGCCCACTGGGAAGCGGACGTCGTCCTGCGCGACGGCGGCACCGCCCGGATCAGGCCCATCACCACGGAGGACGCGGGCCGGCTGGTCAGCTTCTACGAGCAGGTCTCCGACGAGTCGAAGTACTACCGCTTCTTCGCGCCCTACCCCCGGCTGTCCGACCGCGACGTGCACCGCTTCACGCACCACGACTACGTGGACCGGGTCGGCCTCGCGGCGACCATCGGCGAGGAGTTCATCGGCACCGTCCGCTACGACCGGATCGGCCCCGACGGCCGGCCCGCCTCCGCCCCCGCCGACGAGGCCGAGGTGGCCTTCCTCGTCCAGGACGCCCACCAGGGCCGCGGGGTCGCCTCCGCGCTCCTCGAACACATCGGCGCGGTCGCCCGCGAGCGGGGCATCCGCCGGTTCGCGGCCGAGGTACTGCCCGCCAACGGCAAGATGATCAAGGTCTTCACCGACGCCGGCTACCAGCAGAAGCGCAGCTTCGAGGACGGCTCCGTCCACCTCACCCTCGACCTCGAACCCACCGCCGAATCCCTGGCCGTGCAGCGCGCCCGCGAGCAGCGCGCCGAGGCCCGCTCCGTGCAGCGGCTGCTCGCCCCCGGCTCGGTGGCGGTGATCGGAGTCAGCCGCTCCGGCGGGGGAGTCGGCGCGGCGGCCCTGCGGAACCTGCGCGACGGCGGCTTCCAAGGCCACCTCTACGCCGTGAACGAGGCCGTCACCACCGACCTGCTGGACGGCGTACGGGCCTACCGCGCGCTCGGCGACATCGACTCCCCGGTCGACCTCGCGGTGATCGCGATCCCCGCCGAGCGCGTCCCGGAGGCCGTGGCCGCGTGCGGCGAGCACGGGGTGCAGGGGCTGGTGGTGCTCTCCGCCGGTTACGGGGAGAGCGGTGCGGCCGGGCTCGACCGGCAGCGCGAACTGGTGCGCCAGGTGCGCTCGTACGGGATGCGGCTGATCGGGCCGAACGCGTACGGCGTGATCAACACCGCGCCGGAGGTCGGGCTCAACGCCTCCCTGACCCCGGCGCCCGCGCCGATCCGGGGCCGCATCGGGCTGTTCACCCAGTCCGGGGCGATCGGCATCTCGCTCCTGTCCGCACTGCTGCGGCGCGGCGAGGGCCTGTCGTCCTTCGTCTCGGCCGGCAACCGGGCGGACGTCTCCGGCAACGACATCCTGCAGTACTGGTACGAGGACGAGGCCACCGACGTCGCGCTGATGTACCTCGAAACCCTGGGCAACCCGCGGAAGTTCACGCGGCTCGCGCGGCGGACGGCGGCCGTGAAGCCGGTGGTCGTCGCGAAGGGCGGCCGGCACACCCCGGCCGGGCACGTGGTCCCCGGGACCAGGCTCCCGGACACCACGGTCTCGGCTCTGCTGCGGCAGGCCGGGGTGCTCCGCGTCGACACCGTGACGGAGCTGGTGGACGTCGGGCTGCTGCTGGCCTCGCAGCCGCTGCCGGCCGGGCCGCGCGTGGCGATCCTCGGCAATTCGGAGTCGCTGGGTGTCCTCACGTACGACGCCTGCCTCACGCAGGGGCTGCGGCCGGGGGCCCCGCTGGACCTGACCACGGCGGCGACGCCGGAGGACTTCCGGGAGGCGCTGGGCACGGCGCTGGGCTCCGCCGAGAACGATGCGGTGATCGTCACGGTGATCCCGTGGGTGAACGAGCAGGAGCCGCAGGACGATCTGGCCGAGGCCCTTCGGGACGCGGTGACCGGGCATCCCGGCAAGCCGGTGGCGGTGGTGCACGTGGAACTGGCGGAGCTGGTCGACGCCCTGTCCCCGGCGGGCCTGGGTGCGGCGCCGCGTCCGGGGGCCCTGCCCCCGCGCCCCCGCGCCTCGAACGCCGGCGGGGCCGGATCCGCGGGCCCGGGTGCCGGCGGGGCCGGATCGGCCGGGGCGGGCCCCGCCGAGCCCTCGGCCGTACGGATCCCGGCGTATCCGGCAGCCGAGCGGGCCGTACGGGCAGTCGCCGAGGCCGTCCGGTACGGGCAGTGGCGGCGGGCCAATGCCGAAGCCGGGCAGGTGCCCGAGTACGAGGACATCGACGAGGCCGGAGCCGCCGCCCAGCTCGCCGGCCTCCTGGCCGACGCCGGCGACACCGTCCTCACCCTCACCGAGGCCGACGCCGCCGCACTGCTCGCCCGGTACGGGATCAGGGTGCTCCCCACCCTGCCCGCGCCCACCGCGGACGACGCGGTCCGGGCCGCCCGGGCCCTGGGCTACCCCGTCGCCCTCAAGACCACCGCCCCGCACCTGCGCCACCGCGCGGACCTCGGCGGCGTACGCCTCGACCTCGCGACCGAGGCCGACCTGCGCCGCTCGTACGAGGAGCTCACCGACCTCCTCGGGACGCCCGGCGAGCTGCTCCCCGTCGTCCAGGCCATGGTGCCCCGCGGGGTCGACACCGTCGTGCGGTCCGTCATCGACCCGGCCGCCGGCGCCGTCCTCTCCTTCGGGCTCGCCGGCGTCGCCTCCGAGCTGCTCGGCGACACCGCCCACCGGCTCGTCCCGGCCACCGAGCGGGACGCCGCCGGGCTGATCCGGTCCATCCGGACCGCTCCCCTCCTCTTCGGCTGGCGCGGCAGCGACCCCGTCGACACCCCCGCCCTCGAGGAGCTCCTGCTGCGGCTGTCCCGGCTGGTGGACGACCACCCCGAAGTGGTGGGAGTCACCCTCGAGCCCGTCGTCGTCGCCACGGAGGGCCTCTCCGTGCTCAGTGCCGCGGTGCGGGTGGCCCACCCGCCCGCCCGCACCGATCTCGGCCCCCGGACACTGCCCAGCTACTGAGCGGGTCCGGAAGGCAGGCCCTCGGGCGCTCGGGGCGCCCCGTACGGGCCTTAAGATGGACCCCATGGCGAAATCCGGTACGACGACCCAGGGGCTGCGCACGGCGATCGAGCGCAGCGGCTACTACCCGGCCCTCGTGGCCGAGGCCGTGGAAGCCGCGGTGGGCGGTGAGCCGATCTCGTCGTACCTGGTCCACCAGGAGACGACCTTCGACTCCAACGAGGTGCGCCGGCACGTCACCGTCCTGGTCCTGACCGGCAACCGCTTCATCGTGAGCCACACCGACGAGCAGGCCGCCGACGCCGGGTCCCCCTCCCCGTACGCGACCACCTCCACCGAGTCGGTCAAGATCGGCGCGATCTCCTCCGTGGTGCTCAGCCGCGTCGTCGCCAACCCCGAGTCGTACACCCCCGGCACCCTGCCCCGCGAGGTCGTCCTGACCATCGGCTGGGGCGCGGTCTCGCGGATCGACCTGGAGCCCGCCGCCTGCGGCGACCCGAACTGCGACTCCGACCACGGCTACACCGGCAACTCCACCGCCGACGACCTCAGCCTGCGCGTCAGCGAGGCCGGCGACGGCCCGGAGGCGGTCCGCCAGACCCTCGTCTTCGCGCAGGCGCTCAGCGAAGCAACGGCAGCCACTTCCACCTCCGCCCGCTGATGGCCTATTCCGCACCGTCGAACTGGGACGAGCCGGAGCTGCTGGACCTCGTCGGCGCCCCCGTTCCGGAGTACGGCACCGGCTCGCTCGCCGACCTGCTGCCGACCCTCGTGGCCGGCCAGGGCGTCCCCGGGTTCACCGCCGCCATCGCCGAGCTGACCCCGGCCGACCGGAACTGCGTGTTCCTGGTCGACGGCATGGGCTGGGAGCAGATCAAGGCCCACCCGGACGAGGCCCCGTACCTGACCTCCCTCCTCGGCAGCTCGCGCGGCGGCACCGGCCGTCCGATCACCGCGGGCTTCCCCGCGACCACCGCCACCTCGCTGGCCTCCGTGGGCACCGGCCTGCCGCCCGCGCGGCACGGCCTGCCCGGCTACGCCGTGCGCAATCCGGCCACCGGCGAGCTGATGAACCAGCTCCGCTGGTACCCCTGGACCCAGCCGAAGCCCTGGCAGCCGTACCCGACCGTCTTCCAGCAGGCCGACAAGGCCGGGGTGGCCACGGCGCAGGTGTCCTCGCCCGCCTTCCAGACCACTCCGCTCACCAAGATCGCGCTGAGCGGCGGCACCTTCCTCGGCCGGATGACCGGCGAGGAGCGGATGGACCTCGCGGCCGAGCGCCTCGCGGCCGGCGACCGCTCGCTGGTGTACACGTACTTCAGCGAGCTCGACGGGGCCGGTCACCGGCACGGCGTGAACTCCGACGCCTGGCGCGGCCAGCTGATGTACGTCGACCGGCTGGTGCAGCGGCTCGCCGAGCAACTCCCGCCGCGTACCGCGCTGTACGTGACCGCCGACCACGGCATGGTGGACGTCCCCTTCGACGAGGAGTCGCGGATCGACTTCGACGAGGACTGGGAGCTGGGCGCGGGAGTGGCCCTGCTCGGCGGCGAGGGCCGGGCCCGGCACGTGTACGCAGTACCCGGCGCCGAGGCCGACGTCCTGACGGTGTGGCGCGAGGTGCTGGGCGACCGGTGCTGGATCGCGAGCCGTGAAGAGGCCCTGGAGCTGGGCTGGTTCGGCGCGCCGGGGGAGTGCGACGAGCGCGTGCTCGGCCGGATCGGCGACGTGGTCGCGGCGGCCCAGGCCGATGTGGCCATCACCGCCTCGCGCAAGGAGCCCAACGAGTCCGCCCTCGTCGGCATGCACGGGTCCATGACCGCCGCCGAGCAGCTCGTCCCGCTGCTCGAGATCCGCACCTGACCGACCGTTTCCTCCTCCGCCCCTGTAGCCCACGACCCGAAAGGTCCCGTACTTCCCATGCCCGAGCTGGTGTTCTTCTCCGGAACGATGGACTGCGGAAAGAGCACCAACTTGCTGGGGAATCCGCCACCTCGCGCGGGGGCCGCCGGCCACCGCTGTGCCACGGTCTGCACGCCCCGAAAGGTCACCCTCCTCTGATGTCCGAATTGGTATTTTTCTCCGGCACCATGGATTGCGGGAAGAGTACTTTGGCGCTCCAGATCGGGCACAACCGGTCGGCCCGCGGGCTCCAGGGCGTGATCTTCACGCGCGATGACCGCGCGGGCGAGGGCAAGCTCTCTTCCCGTCTGGGCTTGGTCACGGAGGCCGTCGAGGCTACCGAGGGCATGGACCTGTACGCGTACCTCGTGAACCAGATCTCCCGGGGCGGCAAGGCCGACTACGTCATCGTCGACGAGGCACAGTTCCTCGCTCCCGACCAGATCGATCAACTGGCGCGCATCGTGGACGACCTCGCCATGGACGTCTTCGCCTTCGGCATCACCACGGACTTCCGCACGAAGTTGTTCCCCGGCTCGCAGCGCTTGATCGAGCTGGCGGACCGCATCGAACAGCTCCAGGTCGAGGCCCTGTGCTGGTGCGGGGCCCGCGCTACGCACAACGCGCGCACGATAGACGGCGAGATGGTCGTCGAGGGCGCCCAGGTCGTCGTCGGCGATGTGAACCGCCCGGCCGGGGAGATCGGCTACGAGGTCCTCTGCCGCCGCCACCACCGGCGCCGCATGACGAGCGGTTCGGCCCAGGCCGGAGCCCTCTCCCCAGACGTCCTTCCGGTCAATCACACCTGATAGCCCGCGGCATGATCGTTCCCGGGGTGGTGTGCGTCGCCGGGGACGGCAGCATGTGGCCAAGTGCTTAGAAGAGACTGGCCTCATTCATGCTTCGAGCCGACCTGACCTGTGCCTTAGCTTGTCGCGACTGCCGTTCTCTGGGCGGCGTGCCGCGTATTCACCGGAGGCGCAGGTTCCGTTGCGTCTGAAGGCGGCAACTCCTGCCCGCGCAGCCTCTCGCTGTTTGTAAGCTCGCCCGGTCTCCTCTAAGCATGTACTGAGCCTAGGTGGCGACGCCTCTGAAGGACCGCCTGGCGCTGTCAGCTATTGATGTCGGCCGGGGGGTGTCAGCTGACCGCTCCCATGATGATCGCCTTGTTGCGACTACGGCCCCGTGGTGCGTCGTTACCCCACACCTCGACTGAGACACCGCTCCTCTCTTGCACGTCACTGAGAGTACTCAGTACATGATGAAGGAAGATCGGGAGAGTGGGTGAGGGTGCACTCGACTCTCAGTAGGAGCGTGAAGGGCGCAGATTCGCTCTGCGCGCATATCATGGCTGGTCGCCTATGAGCTGGGAATCGCCGATCCTGCCCGCGCCGTTCGGCCTGTGATCAGCGAAACGAGTCGCTAACCTTGAATAATGCCGGTATCGAATACAGCCTGAGTGTTATCGCTGAGATAGTCTATCTGGCGAGTGTGAAGATCTCCGGTTGGCAGCCTGGCGTATATGAAGTCATTCCTGGTCGAACCGCAGCACTCACACTGCGTCCGCAGCAGCAGTCGAATTCGGCGATAGATAGGGGCTGCCTGTAGATGGCGTGAGCGCACATGAAGCCCTTGATTGTTCGGGGCCGGGTCTAGCGTATACGTCTCTTCAGTAGCCTTTTCGATAGCCTGGGAGGTGCGCTGCTTGTAGTTCTTTCTGTGAGAATGTTCGACTGCCGCCACCAGTTTCGACATCAGTTCAAACTTGAATTCTGCATTGGAGCTCACTTTGCTTATGCTTTCCTGTTCGATCACTACTTCCGCTTCCTGGCGGATAGTGTTGAGCTCCCGTCGGGTTCCCCCTATGTCAACCTTCAAGAACGTACGGAAGTCGCTCTCTGACCAGCTGTCACCATCTCCGATCGATGCATCAGATATGGACAGCAATTCGAGGTGAACTTTGGGGCCCCTCCACGAGAATCCTAGTCTGTATTCAGACAACCGAGTCGGGTTTTCCGACCTGTGTTTCGCGATGTCTGCCAACGCTTCAAAATAATGCTCCCGAACGCGCTCAGAGAGATCTGAGACGGAATTCTTATTAATGAACTCGGCGAATCTATTTCTCATCGCCTCTTGAAGGTCTCCCGCCTCGGATCTTCCGCTAAATAGAATTCCTCGCAGGTCGGGCTCGATAGCCTTGAGCTCGATAAATAGGTCCGTCCCGAGCATCAGTGGCATGCGCTGGTCGAGCACGGCGACCTTCAGGGGATTCGACCGTGCTACTTCAATGGCTTCTGCCGGGTTGCTCGTATAGAACGTCTCAAGCCCAGTTTCTGCCTCGATCATTCTCGCAAACGATCGACCGGCCCTCTTGTTGTCGTCTACCACGAGAACCTCGACCATATCGCCCTACTTCCCGGGCAAGTGGACAGTCATGGTGAAGCGGCTATCAAAACTGCTGTCTGTGAGTTCCGCTTCCTCATATGCTGTGAGCAGATCCTTCACCATAACGACCCCGAGACCATCGTGCCCTGCCTTCGTTGTCAAGCCTGTCGCGTACAAGATATTGGTATCCACCGGAGCGTCCACACTATTCTCAACAGAGATTGCAATCTGTTTTCCAGGATCTCGCCGGAAAGACAGTCGCACCGTTTCGCCGTCAGGACTTGCCTCGATCGCATTCTCGATTAGCGGGAGTATCAAGGCGAGCAAGTAATTGTTTGAGTATTCTGGCACGGAGTCGGGAAGGTGATTTTCGACAGTGACGCTCTTGTTTACCCTAGTTGAGTAAACGGCTATCGCTCCCTGTGCTGATTCTCGGAGGGATGCCGGCGACCAAGAGTCGGCCGCCGACGAAACTTGTCTCAGCTCACGGAAAGCAGCAAGGCTAGCCTTGCAAAGATCGACGCTTGTCAAAATATCGTGGATCTCTTCAATTTCTGACGTAGTTGCGTTGGATTCCGCCCACCCCCGCGCCGTGGCTTCGATGTGCGCCAGTGGTGTCCTCAAAGCGTGAGCCAACTCGCCAAGCAAGTTGGAACCTCCAGCAACAGGAGGATCTTTGGTTTGAAATTCGCGCGTCAGGCGAGTCGAAGAAGATTGAATGGCCTCGCGAATTCCCTCGGCAACGAACCCGCGAACTTCCTGGGAGAAATCCGACTGAATGGATGTGAAAAGATTCTGCTGCTGCTCTAGCCGCCGCATTATCTCCTCTAGCCCTATCTCCATTCGCCTATTCCGGCGATCAATTCGCTCGTCATACTCTCTCTGTTCAAATTCAAGCATCCTACTCTGCTGAGTTTCGGATCGCTTGTTGTATGACCACAGCACGGCCAAGAGTATGACTGGAGCCCAAAAGCCTACGAGCATTAGGAGAAGTATGCTGCCGGTTTCCAACGTGATCTCCTGGGCCAGGAGTTTTGATGGAGCCGAGGCGCCCCAAGGGAGAGTTCGAGAGCGCCTCATGGTCCACTTCTCTAAATCCAAGTTACGACCATCGGGGAGAGCCTGCACGTCAAGCTGGGCGTGACCGGTACGCAGAGCCTGGCATGCTAGATCGCAGCTAAGCGACGTACGGTCCCGAGTCAGCGTCACCCGACGACGCCTGCTGTCGTCCAGACAGGGATGCTGGCGTGTGCTCTCGGCGAAGTGGCTTGGGCCGGTGTCCTGCCCCGGGGCAGGGTGGAGGCACGGGGCAGGACACCGGTACCGGTACCTGGCAGACGATGGCTCTCTAGCCGTTCATGCGAGTGTTAAGGCCGACGTCTGGAGCGGACAGGAGATCAAGTGCCGGAGCAAGCCAGCCCTCGCGGGACCTACTTGAGGGTCGCTGACGCGCTGAAGACCCAGATCGTGTCTACCGCCGAGATGACTGAGTTGCCGTCACTGTCGCAAGTGATGGACGCCGATAGCATCTCACGGGGCGTGGCGCTCAGGGCGTTTCAGGTGCTCCAGAAAGAGGGGGTAGCCGAGCCAGTGCCCGGTGCTCGGTGGCGCGTGGTCCGCGAAGGGGAGAGTGCGGACCGGCGGCCGTTGGTTGAGCGGGTGGCTGCACTCATCGTGTCTGAGCGGCTGGAAGTCGGGGCAGCGTTCCTGAGCGCAGGCGAGCTGTCTTCGCGACTCGGGGTGTCCCGCCCCACTATCAGCAAGGCGCTGACGCAGCTTGAGGCCGCCGGGGTGCTGAGTGAGGGTGGACAGGGCAAGCGGCGAACGGTTCGGGCTGTTCCGAACCAGGAGGAGACTCGAAGTCTTGACCACCACAGCGCTGAGGGAATGGGCATACCCGCTCGCTGAGTCGCTGCTGGCTGAATAGCTCCCGCGCCGGTGGCAGCACTCCCTCGGGGTCGCGGAGAGGGCTCGCAAGTTGGTGCCGATTCTGGGTGCGGATGCTGAGCTGCTGGAGGCCGCGGCGGTATCACACGACATCGGTTACGCCTCCGCCCTCGCCAAGACGGGGTTCCATCCGCTCGACGGTGCGCGGTATCTCCGGGATACTGCCGGCGCGGACGAACGGGTGGTGCGACTGGTCGCTCACCACTCCTGCGCGTGGATGGAGGCAGAAGCCCGCGGGCTCCGCGAGGAGCTCGAGGACGAGTTCCCGCGCGAGGCCCCTGAACTGGCCGATGCGCTCTGCTTCTGCGATATGAACACCACCCCGGACGGCGTTCTCACCAACCCCGTGGACAGGGTGGACGAGATCGCTGGCCGGTATGGCCCGGACAGCCTGATCGGAATGTTCATCCGTCGCGCGGAGCCCGAGATAGCGCTGTTGCCGGATGGGCTGCCGGCTACTTCCGTCTGACCTCTGCTTCGATGAGGTGAGTTCCGGTGTGGTCGGTCGAAGGGGCCGCGGCTCCCCGCGCCCGCGAGGGCGACCCCAGGGGTGACGGCGGTCTCGCCGGGCCGTGTGCCTTTGAGCAGGCGTGGCCGGATCCGTACGGCAGTCCCAGATCTTGTACGTGATTCCGTCGCCTCTCGGCATCGGGCTGGCTAGGCTTCTTGTACGGGGGCGGGGGCGCCGCTGCACTTTGAGCACCTAGAGACAGGAACGCACTCTCATGCCCGAGGTCAGGGTCGAAACGGTCGCTGTCGATGCGTCAGGCAGCCGCCAGATCGCCAGCAGAACGCGTACCAGCGCTGCCCTCGGAGAGCGTGCCGAGGAATTGGAGCAGGCGATAGTCGAGGCCTCCACCATCGCCCAGCAGTCACTCGCCAGGGTGCCACGGCACAACGGCTGGCAGGTATCTGGCATGGAGGTGACCTTCGGACTGACCCTGGCGGCGGAAGCCGGAGTCATCCTGTCCAAGGCATCGGCCGAGGCGTCGTTCGAGGTCACCTTGACCGTGGAGCGGGCTCCGGAATCCGAATGATCGGCGGCGCGAGCTACTGGGTGGAGCTGTTCCAGGACCGGCAGCGCCTCGGCGGCGGATTTCTGCTGACGCCCCGCTACGTCCTGACGGCGCTGCACTGCTTGCGCGGCCTGACCTCGCCTGACGAGCGCGTGGACATCGTCTTGGCGGACGGCTCTCGGCTGGCGGGGCAGGTCTGCCGCCAGGACAAGGAGGCGGACCTCGCTCTGATCACGGTCTCGGCCGCCTTCGAGGTCCGATTGCCCATCCCCCGTGCTGGTATCGCGCACGGGGGTGACGACTGGCACGGACCGTACCGGCCTGCGGCCGCCGAGGTACATCTTCGGGGACAGGTCGACAGCGGATCCGCCGAGTATCCGTGCGAGGGCGGAGCGGTCATCGAGGCCCTGCAGCTGACGACACACCAACACCTGGGCGACTACTCGGGGTACTCGGGAGGCCCGGTGGTCAAAGGGCTGCCCGAGGATCGGGCGCCATTGATCGTGGGCATCCTCCTGGAGCAGGCACCGGACCGGGCGGAGCCGCACCGTGCCGCCAATGTGCTGTTCGCAGCGACCATCGGTGAAGCGATGCGCCGCTTCGACCAGTTCGACGTGGAGCACCTGATCGACGTACTGCGCCCGGCCAAGCCCGCACCGGAGCAAGCCGTTCAGCGCCGTGTGGAGGAGAGCGGTGAGAGCGGTACGGGCCTGGGGGCGGCGGCCGCCGTTACGGATCTGCTGCTCGACCAGATAGAGAAGTGGACACAGCGCGGGGTGCTGGACGCCTCGCAGAGCAGCGAACTCAAGTTCCTCACCGCGAAGACGTTCATCGAGCGGCAGTCACCCGGGGGTGAGGCATGACCACTGCCTGGCAGGAAGCCGCCACCCAGGCCGAGCGGGCCCTGCGCGGGGACCTCGCGGCCAGGCGGCTCGCCCAAGCCGCCGTCGCCGAGCTGCGCACCCAACCGCCGCCGCTGCACCGTCCCCAGTTCGGCAGGGACCTCGGCTACCTTGCCGCCCTGCTCGACACGCTCGACCTGCTGGAGGAGTCACACCGGCTGATCGAGCACGTGGTGGGGCGGATCTTCTTGGATCCTGCGTCCGCCGACCTCTCCCACGAGGGCCGCAACAACCTCGCGGTCGCGCTGGCAGACCGCGGCGAGCTCACCGCCGCGGCCGCCTTGCTGTCGACCATGGTGGTCTTCCCCCGGCCGGGCGGGAACGGATCGTCTCTGGAGACGGCACGCACGCTGGCCAATGTCGCGGCGATCAAGCTACGCCAGGGCGCGTCGACCGGAGCCGGCCAGACAGCCGGGCAGGCTCTTCAGCTCCTGCCCCGTGGTGAGCAGTCCGAGGACGGTCTCGACGTGCGGTTGCTGACCGAGTCGGTACTGGCCGCGGTCGCGCGACTGGAACGACGGCACGAGGACGCGGACCGCTGGGTGGACGCGATCGCCGAAACAGCCCGGCAGCTCACCCGTCTTCTCGGCGGCGATCACCCGAAGGGCCTGGCGGCGCTGATCACCCTGGCTCGGGCCGAGTTCGAGTCGGCCAAAGCTGTCAATGACAGCGAGAGAATGGAACGTGCCACCGACGTCCTGGCCGTCACCGCCCAGAAGGCATCCGCGACTCTGGGGCCCCGTCATCCGCTCGCGTTGTCCGCCCTGGCCAACCTGGCGACCACCGAGTTCGAGTCCGCCCGTACGAACCAGGACGAACCCCGCCTCCAAGGCGCACGCGCTCTGGTCGCGGCCGCGGTCAGGCCGTCGGCCGACGAGCGGCGCGACATCACCCGGAAGCGAGGACTGGCGGACGTTTCCCGCGGACCTCGGTCCACCACCAACATGCTGCGCTTCAGCGTGCTCGGACCGGTGCGGATCTGGCGCGACAACGAGCCGCTCCCCTCCGGCAGCCCCCAGCAGCGCGCCCTGCTCGCCGCGCTCCTGCTCCGCCAAGGACGCACCGCCACCGCGCCCGAACTCATCGACGCCATCTGGGGCGAGGACCCGCCGCAGCAGGCACTCGCCACCATCCGTACTTACGCCGCCCGGCTACGAAAGACGCTCGATCCCGGACTCCTCGTCTCCGAATCCGGCGGTTACGCCATCCGCACCCCCGCTGATTCCCTCGACCTCGGCATCGCCCGCCACCTCGCCGCCGATGCCGACCGCGCCCGCGCCGCCGGAGATCACGCCCTCGCCCGTACGCTGATCGCCCGCGCACTCGACCTCTGGGACGGTGAGCCGCTCACCGGGGTCCCGGGCCCGCACGCCGACACCGAGCGCACCCGGCTCGTCGAATGGCGCCTCCAACTGCTCGAGATCCGCATCGACCTGGACCTGCAAGCCGGACGCCACGCCGAGACCGTTTCCGAGCTCATCGCGCTCACCTCCGTCCACCCGTTGCGCGAACGACTCCGTGAGCTGCTCATGCTCGCCCTCTACCGCAGCGGCCGGCAGCCCGAGGCCCTTGCCGTCTACGCCGACACCCGACGGCTCCTCGCCGACGAACTCGGCGTCGACCCGACCCCTGAGCTCATCACCCTCCACGGGCGCATCCTGCGCGACGACCCCGAACTCGCCTCGCCGATGGCATCGCACACGGCGATCACCACCACTCTGGTGATCGCTCCCCCCGCGCAGCTGCCGGCCACCGTCCCCGATTTCACGGGCCGCGACGCCCTCATTGCCGAACTCAGGGGGATCCTGTCCGGTGCGGGCGGCTCAAAGCGTGTGCTCGCCCTGTCGGCCTTCGCCGGCGTCGGCAAGACCACCCTCGCCGTGCACGTCGCGCACGCGGCCCGCCCGGACTTCCCCGACGGCCAGCTCTACGTCGACCTGCAGGGCAATGCGCCCCGGCCCGCCGAGCCCGGGACCGTACTCGCCGCCTTCCTGCGCGCCCTGGGAGCAGCCGACGACGCGATACCCGATGCGCTGGCCGAACGCTCCGCCCTCTTCCGTTCGATGCTCGACAGCCGTCGGCTGCTGGTCCTCCTCGACAACGCGCGAGACGCCGCCCAGGTGCAGCCGCTGCTGCCCGGCACGGGCCGCAGCGCCGTCATCATCACCAGCCGTGTGCGGATGATGGCTCTCCCGGGTGCGCACCTGGTGGACCTGGACGTGATGAGCCCGGAGGAGGCCCGGCTACTGTTCACGCGGATCGTAGGGCCGGAGCGGGTGGCCGCGGAGCGCCAGGCCGCCCTCGACGTGGTCGGCGCCTGCGGCTTCCTTCCGCTCGCCATCCGCATCGCCGCCTCCCGGCTCGCCGCCCGCCGCACCTGGACCGTCTCCGTCCTCGCCGCCAAACTCGCCGACGAGCGCCGCCGCCTCGACGAGCTGCAGGCCGGCGACCTCGCCGTCAAAGCCGCCTTCGAACTCGGCTACGGCCAGCTGGAACCCTCTCAGGCCCGGGCGTTTCGCCTCCTCGGCCTCGCCGACGGGCCCGACATCTCGCTGCCCGCTGCAGCCGCCGTACTCGACCTGCCGGAGTACGAAACCGAGGACCTGCTGGAATCACTGGTCGACACCTCCCTACTGGAATCCGCGGCACCCGGGCGCTACCGGTACCACGACCTGGTACGCCTCTACGCGCGGGCGTGCGCGGAACGCGACGAGCAGCCTGCGAGCGAGCAGGCCGCTGCCCTGTCACGCCTGGTGGACTTCTATCTGGCGACGGCCGCTGCCGTGTACGCGCTGGAGCGTCCCGGCGACCGGCTGCTTGAGCACCTGTCCGTAGCCCGCCGCGCGGGGCTCGTCTTCGAGGACGCGAGCGAGGCGGTGGACTGGCTGTACGGGGAGGCCGCCTGCCTGTTGGCATGCGTACGGCAGCAGGCGGCCGCGGGCTCGGAGGCACAGGCCGCGGACCTCCTGTGGGCGGCGAAGGACCTGGCCGACGCGGGAGCGGACGCGAGCCAGTACGAGACCACCGCCACGGCCGTACGGGAAGCGGCGCGGGCGGCGGGCGACGCGGGCGCGGAGGCCCGTGCCCGGATCGCCTACACCTCGCTGCTCCTGACATCCGGGCGGTTCGAGCAGGCCGACCAGGAGGCGCGGATCGCGGTGGAGCTGGCCCGCGCCAGCGGCGATCCGCTGCCGGTGGGGGCGGGTCTGCACGACCGTGGGGTCATCGCGGCCTACCAGAACCGGCACGCGGAGGCCGAACGGTTCCTGACCGAGGCGCTCGTGGCGTACCGCGCCGACGGGAACCGGCTCGGCGAGGCCGGCGCCCTGAGCGTCCTCTCCCGGGTCCGCGTGGACATGGGCGGGCCATCCGACGGCATCGAGCCTGCCCGCCGGGCACTGGCCATCTTCAGCTCCATGGGCCTCACCTTGCGGGAAGCCAACTGCCGCTACGCGCTGGGCATCGCGCTCACCCAGACCGACCGCCCGGCCGAGGCGCTCGAGGAACTGTCCAAGGCGCTGACGCTCTTCCAAGAGCACCAACAGCGGCTGTGGGTGGGAATGACCAATTTCCGGATGGCCGAAGCCCACCTCGCCGCCCGCCAGTACGAAGCCGCCGCACTGCACGCGCAGCGCGCCCTCGCCCTGGGCAGTATCGGAGGCGAGCGGCGCCGGGCCGGTGTCCTCACCGTGCTGGGCCGGGCCTGGGACCGCCTCGGACGGAACGAAGAGGCCAGGGTGTGCTGGAGCGAGGCGCTGAGCATCTACGAGCGGGTGGGAGGCCGACCGGAGACGGCAGACTTCCGAGACCTGGCCACGTCGGGGCTCATCGCCGTATGACGGTTTGGGGGAACATCGATACTGAAGTTCCCCCAAACAGACACAGCGGCGCGCGTGCCGGTGGGCTGGGCCGGGGTGGACGGTGACGCATGAAGTTCCCCCAAGGTCGGGTAGTTGAGGCCTCTTACACGGCTCGGTGCTGCAGCCAAGTGCTTGGAAGGTGGCTGCTCCCAGCTGCTTCACGGGCGCTGTGACGTGCACGGACGCGTTGCGGAGGTGGAAACCCTCAGCGTCGGCCGGTTTTCCGGGAAGCGTGGTGCGGGGGCGTGGGCGACCGGGCGTTTGCGCTCCGTCGCCCGCGCCCCGCTCACTGCTGGCTGAGCATCACCGCCAGGGCGTGGCGCCGCAGGGTACGGGACGCCTGGGGTAGGCGGTGTGCCTGCCTGACAGGCAGCGACAGCGCCACGCACTCGGGTGCCGGGCCAAGGGTCGTGGCCACCTCCGCGCAGACTGTGCCGAGGGCGTACTCCCGGAGGTCGAGTGCGAGTTCCGTGTCGGACATATGGTCGAGTTGGTGGAACAGGGCCCGCTCTGACGTGATCGTGCGGAAGGTGAGGCGCTGGATGTGGCGGCGCGCCAGGTGATCCATGCGTCCGTCGTAACCGAGCTGGGACAGGAGGCACTTCCCAACCGCGGTCGCGTGTGCGGCGGCGCGGAACTCCACCCACTCCTCGACGGGGGGCGTCCCCGGTCCGGAGGCGAGGGCGGTGATGACCACCTCGGCCTCCTCGTAGCGGGCCAAGTAGACGGCGGCTCCAACGGCGTCCCGGATGAGAGCCAGGGTTTGCTGGAGCAGGCTGCGGTCCTGCATTTTGTCGGAACCCCAGAAGAACCCTCAGCTCACAAGGCACATGCGGAAGCCGCAGACGAAGGGCGAGCATTGAGCGGACCTGTCCACGGACGGCAGTGGAGATCCCAGAGCACGCAATGTCATGGGGGGACGCTACCCATACATGGTGAAGGAGATCGGCTACGACGTCCTCTGCCACCACCACAGGCGGATGACGAGCGCCGCCCATGCGGGCGCACTCTCGTCGGACGTCCTTCCGGTCACGTTTGGCTGACCTACCCTGCGACGGGCTCCCTCGCGGAGATCGAGGGCGCCGGCAGGGGAACCATGGGTCGGCGGTCTGCGAGCCTCCTGCGATGACCGTGAGCGTGTCCGACCACGCGGCGGCAACCCCTCCGGAGACTGGTCGGCTGCCGACCGGCTCGCGGCGTTCGTATCCACCGCCAACGCGACGATCTTCACGTCGTGCCGGGGGGCTTCGACTCAGTGCTGGATGTGTTCCCGTCGGCGGGGGGTGGCGGTCGAATCGACCGTGTCGACAGAGAGCCGGAGAGGGCAGAGAACGCGCGGTGTCATGCCGTCCACGCCATGGACTGATGGTGGATGCCCCTGCAAAAGGACTTTGGCTCTCCAGATCGCGCACAACCGTGACGCGCGGGGCCGGCAGGGTGTCATCTTCACCCGGGACGACCGGGCGGGCGAGGGCAAGCTGTCCTCGCGCCTGGGTCTGGTGACGGAGGCGGTCGAGGCGCCGGAGGGCATGGACCTGTACGCGTACCTGGTCGCGCAGATCTCCAAGGGCGGCAAGGCCGACTACGTGATCGTGGACGAGGCCCAGTTCCTGGCCCCCGAGCAGATCGACCAGCTCGCCCGCATCGTCGACGACCTCGGCCTGGACGTCTTCGCCTTCGGCATCACCACCGACTTCCGCACGAAGCTGTTCCCGGGCTCGCAGCGTCTGATCGAGCTGGCGGACCGCCTCGAACAGCTCCAGGTGGAGGCCCTGTGCTGGTGTGGTGCCCGCGCCACGCACAACGCCCGTACGGTGGGCGGCGAGATGGTCGTCGAGGGCGCCCAGGTCGTCGTGGGCGATGTGAACCGCCCGGCGGGGGAGATCGGTTACGAGGTCCTGTGCCGCCGCCACCACCGCCGCCGCATGACCTCGGCCGCCGCCCGTGCGGGCGCCCTCTCCCCGGACGTCCTTCCGGTCAACCACGCCTGACCGCCCGCAGGAAGGCGATCCTGCCGGTCCCTTGGCGGGACTACCCACGTTGGTGATGGCCCCCGGCCGGCGCCGCGGGCGAGACTGGTCAGACTTCAGACGTGCAGGGCGTCGGCAGCCGTGCCGGGAGTGACCTTCCTGTTGGCCGTCCACAGCAGCACGCCATCCGAAGGCTTCACTTGACGGTCGGCAGCGGGAAAAAGGGCTGGGGATGCCATGCGGCAACTTGAAGTAGCACTGATCGGCGCAGGACTGATAGCACGCTTCCACCTGGACGCGTGGACCACCGTCGGGGCGTCCGTGCGCGTCTACTCCACCGACGGACGCGCCGGGGAACTCGCAGCCGAATTCGGCGCCAAAGCCGTCGGTTCCCTGGACGAGGCGCTGGACGGCGCGGACGCCGTGGACATCTGCACCCCGACGGACAGCCACTACGACATAGCCATGACCGCCATCGCCGCGGGCGTGGGGGTGGTCTGCGAGAAGCCGCTGGCGGCCAGCACTGCCGAGGCGGAGGAGATCGTCGCCGCGGCGGAGCAGGCCGGCGTACGCCTCTACCCGACCCACAACGTACGGTTCGCCCCGGCGTACGCCCGGCTCCACGAGCTGGTGGCGGCAGGCAGCCTGGGCACGGGCACGGTCGCCCGGTTCACCGTCGCCGGTTACCACCCGCGGCCCTGGACCGGCCACGCATCCGCGCGTTCGGGCGGGATCCTGACCGATCAGCTGCTGCACGGCGTCGACATCGCCTACTGGGTCTTCGGAGATGTCGTACGGGTGCACGCCTCCTATCAGGGTGAGATCGCCGCACCCGCCCCGACCGGGGCCGTCGGTGTCGGAACCGTCGTTCTCACCCACGCCAGCGGCGCGCTCAGCCAGGTCGTGGGCCGGTGGACGGCGACGCCGCAACCGCCCTTCCGCCTCACCTACCGCGTCTCGGGTACGGGCGGGACGGTGCACTACGACTCCGAATGGCCGCAGGAGATCCAGGTGTTCGGCGATGCGGCCGCGAACTTCGGGCACTTCGGGGAGAAGCCGTTCGTCTCCGAAATCCGCGAGTTCGCCCAGGGATTCCTCGGCGGTCCCGAGCCCCGTCTGGGGCCGCGGGACGCGCTGGCCGCCATCCGCATCACCCAGGCCGCCGCGGAGTCCGCATGGACCGGACGTGCCGTGGAACTGACCGTGAAGGGGGCCGCATGAAGGTCGCTGTGTTGTCGTTCGCCCACGAGCGCGCCGCGACGTACGCCCGGCTGCTGAACGACATGCCCGGCGTCGACCTGGTCATCGCGGACCCTGACGGTTCGCCGGATGATCCGGCTCGGGGTCACGCCGTGGCCCGGCAGCTCGACACGCCGTACGCGGGCAGCTGGGACGAGGTGTTCGCGCTGCGCCCCGAGGCCGTGGTGGTCACGAGCGAGACCGGCCGCCGCCGGGAACTGGTCGAGCGGGCTGCCCAGGCCGGGGCACACGTGTTGTGCGAGCAGCCGCTGGCAGCCGGGGAGGCGGACGCGCAGGCCATGGTGCGCGCCTGTGAGGACGCGGGGGTGCAGCTGACCCTCGTGTCACCGGCCTGCTTCAGCCCGGCCTTCACCGCCGTGCGCGAAGGGCTCGCCGACGGTGCGGCCATCGGCAGGCTGACGACCGTTCACGGGGCGTACAACAGCCCTGCGGCCGCGGAACGGGAGGACGGCGGAGCGCTGGGTGCCAACGCCGCCTTCCTGCTCGACATGGTGGACGCGGTGCTCGGCGGGGAGCCTGCGGAGCAGGTGTACGCGCAGTCGAACAGCCTCCTCGGTGCAGAACGGGGCGCCCCGAGCGCGGCACTCGTCACGGTGCGCTATCCGAGCGGGACGGTCGCATCCATCGACTGCAGCCGGAGCGTGGCAGCGCACCCGTCGGCAGTGGACGGACCGACGATGAGCTTCGTCGGTGACCGGGCGAGCGTGGAGTTCAACGCCCGCCCTCGGCTGCTCGGCGGGTTCGACGCCGCCACGGCCGGTGACCGGTGGGAAGCGGGCGGGGCCGACCTGTACGCCGTCATGCTCGGCGAGTTCATCGCCGCCGTCGGTCAGGGACGCGGAGCCGGCCCGGACGGCGCAGCCGGAGTCCGTACGCTCCGGGTCCTCCAAGCGGCCCGTGCATCGGCGCGATCCGGCCAGCCCGTCGATCTGGCAGCGCCCGTCGGCTGAGGCGCGGCGATCTCGGCTGCGTCTCGGACACAGCCGTAGGCGAAGCTCCTGGAGAAACGGTGGACCTCGGTCATGACACCGTTCACCAGGAGCTTCGCCATTTCTCCGGGGCCACCCACCGGCCCTACCAGGCTGAGGGATGTTTTGCCGCCGGGGCCCGGCCTAGTCTGACCTGAGAGATCAAGGCTGCACCCTCGCGATGAATCGAAAAGCTGTCGCGGGATGTGTAGACGTACATTTCCCGATCGCTAAGGGGACGTCCGCATGTCACACCTCCTGCACATTGACTCGAGTGTCGGTGCCGAATCCGTATCGAGGCAACTGTCGGCCTATTTCGCTGAAGAGTGGCGTAACAACCACCCTGGTGGTGGCTATGTCTATCGCGACGTTGCAGCCCAGCCGGTTCCGCACATCACGCATCCCGTGCACCAGGCCCTCGTCTACCCGGACAGCGACCACGGCCAGAGTGCGGAGGAGCAGGAGCTCACCGCGGCGATCACCAATGAGCTGCTCGAGGCGTCTGTGCTGGTCCTTGGCGTTCCCATGCACAACCTCTCGGTCCCGTCGACCCTCAAGTCGTGGTTGGACCGTGTCGTTCACCCGGCCCACATGGTCAGGCCCGGGCAGTCCGGTCCGCTCAGCGGAAAGTCGGTCGTGGCGATTTTGTCGAGGGGCGGTTCGTACGCGCCGGGAACGCCGCGTGAGGGCCACGACTTCCAGCAGTCCTATCTGAAGGCGATTCTGGAGGCGGTCGGTCTCGGCGAGGACCTGACCTTCGTGACTGCCGAGTTCACTATGGCGGCGGCTGCACCGCAGATGGCGCATCTCAAGCCGTTGGCCGAAGCCTCCCTGGCGAACGCGTACGACACTCTCGGAAAGCTGGCCCAGTAACCGCGGCCCTTTCCGATCTGCAGTCTCGATTGAGAAGGATTCAATGAGCGACGCAATTTCGTTCGAGGAGCATTGGGACCGGACCCATCAGTTCGATCCCCCTGCCATATTCGATTCCCTGCGCGAAGAACGTCCGCTCGCGCGCATGGTGTACCCCGACGGACACGTCGGCTGGATCGCCACCAGTCACGAGCTGGTGCGCAAGGTCCTCAGCGACCCGAGGTTCAGCCACAACCTCGAGAACTTCCACTTCCCGGTGACGCGCTTCGGAGAGCCGGCCGTCGGCTCCTCTCCGGAGATCCCGGGGATGTTCATCCACATGGACCCGCCCAACCACACCCGGTACCGGCGCCTGCTGACGGCCGAGTTCACCGCCCGCCGGGCGAGCCGGCTGACATCGCGCGTCGAGGCCGTGGCCGCCGAGCAGATCGCCGTGATGCGCGAACACGGCGGTCCGGTGGACCTGGTGGCGAACTTCGCCGAGCCGCTGGTCCTGAGGGTGCTGTCCGAGATGGTCGGCCTGCCCTACGAGGAACGTGACCGGTACGCCCACGCGCCGGCCGTCCTGCACGACCCGGACTCGACGCAGGAAGAGGTCGGAGCCGCTTTCGCGCAGATGACGCCGTTCATCGTCGAGGTCGTGGAAGGAAAGCGGAAGCAGCCCGGAGACGACCTCATCAGCCGGCTCGTCGCCGACGGGGAGTTGACCACCGAAGAGGTGTGCAACATCGTCACCCTCCTGCTGTTCGCGGGCTACGAGACCACGGAGAACGCCCTGGCCGTCGGGGTCTTCGCCCTGCTGCACCACGCGGACCAGATGGCGGCCCTCCGTGCGGACCCGTCGAAGCTCGACGCCGCCATCGAGGAGCTCCTGCGCTACATCACCATCAACCAGTACGAGATGTACCGCACTGCGCTGGAGGACATCGAGCTGGACGGTGAGCTGGTCAAGAAGGGGGACACCGTCACGGTGTCGCTGCCTGCGGCCAACCGCGACCCGGCCAAATTCGGGTGCCCTGCGCAGCTGGACATCGATCGCGATACCTCGGGCCACGTGGCGTTCGGCTTCGGCATCCACCAGTGCCTGGGCCAGAACCTGGCGCGCGTCGAACTGCGCGCCGGCCTGTCGGCTCTCCTCCAGGCGTTTCCCGACCTCCGGTTGGCTGTTGCGTTCGATGAGGTACCGCTCCGGCTCAAGGGTTCCGTCTTCGCGGTAAAGAGCCTGCCCGTCTCCTGGTGAGCTCTCTTCTTCTCTGATTTTCTCCGAAAGGACCTGCGGCACAGTGCGCACCGATCTCGTCAAGCCACTCCCTGTCGCACTCCTGGAGAACGCGACCCGTTTCCCCCACAAGGTGGCCTTCCAGGACGACCGGCGAGCGGTCACCTATGGCGACCTGGAGGCGCGGACGCGCCGGCTCGCCGGACATCTGGCGGGCCTGGGTGTCCGCCGTGGGGACCGGGTGGCCATCTGCCTCGGCAACTCGGTGTCCACCGTGGAGAGTTACCTGGCGGTCGTCCGCGTCGGCGGCGTCGGGGTGCCGCTCAACCCCGCCTCGGCCCTCGCCGAGCTCGAGTACCTGCTGGCCGACAGCGGGGCCACGGTGGTCATCACCGATTCCGTGCAGGCGGAGAGGTTCCGGCGCTCACCGGCCGTGGAGCCCGGCATCACGCTGCTGGTGACCGGGGACGTCCGGGCGGGGGCGGGGGCCCACTCGTACGACGAACTGGCCGTCCTCGAGCCGGCCGTGCCCGCCGGGGACGACCTCGGTCTCGACGACGTGGCCTGGATATTCTACACGTCGGGGACGACCGGCCGGCCCAAGGGTGTCCTGTCGACGCAGCGCAACTGCCTCTGGTCCGTGGCTTCTTGCTACGTGCCGGTTCCGGGGCTGACGGACCGGGACCGGGTGCTCTGGCCCCTCCCGCTGTTCCACAGCCTCTCGCACATCGCCTGCGTCCTGTCCGTCACCGTGGTCGGCGCCACGGCCCGGATCATGGACGGCAGTTCCGCGGAGGACGTGATCAGGGCGCTGGGCGAGGACAACTCGACCTTCCTGGCCGGGGTTCCCACCACGTACCACCACCTGGTGACGGCTGCTCAGCAGAATGGTTTCTCCGCGCCTGATCTGCGGATCGGCCTGGTCGGCGGAGCGGTCACCGGATCCCGGCTGCGCCGCGACTTCGAGGAGATCTTCGGCGTCCCGCTGGTCGACGCCTACGGCAGCACCGAGACGTGCGGTGCCATCACCATCAACCCGCCGGACGGCGCCCGGGTCGACGGCTCCTGCGGTCTGCCGGTGCCGGGCGTCGGCGTCCGCATCGTCAACCCCACCACCGGGCTCGACGTACCCGTCGGGCAGGAGGGAGAGGTGTGGGTCAGCGGACCGAACGTCATGGTCGGCTACCACAACAGCCCGGAGGCGACCGCCGCGGCGATGCAGGACGGCTGGTACCGGACCGGAGACCTGGCCCGGCGCGACGACGCCGGCTACTTCACCATCTGCGGCCGGATCAAGGAACTCGTCATCCGCGGCGGGGAGAACATCCACCCCGAGGAGATCGAGGCGGTCCTGCGCACCGTCGAGGGTGTCGCCGACGCGGCGGTGGCCGGCGTACCGCACGAGACGCTCGGGGAGGTACCGGTCGCGTACGTGGTCCCCGGCCCCTCCGGCTTCGACACCGCGACGCTGATCGACCGGTGCCGCGAGCTGCTCTCCGCCTACAAGGTGCCGGAGCAGGTCCACGAGGTCGACGTCATCCCCCGGACCGCGTCGGGCAAGATCAAGCGCCGCCTGCTGGCCGATCAGCCGAGCCGGCTGCGGTACGAGGCAATCGCACACCAGGACGCGCTGATGGGCAGCCGGCCCGACGTGACCGTCGCGGCCGCCCTGCGCGACCGGCTGTCCGGTCTGGAGGAGCGCGCGCAGCTGGCACTGCTGGAGGACCTGGTCCGTACCCAGGCCGCCGTCGTGCTGCAGCAGCCGGGACCGGATTCCATCCCGTCCGACCGGGCTTTCCGCGATCTGGGCTTCACCTCGATGGCCATCGTCGCCTTGCGTAACCGGCTGGTGGAGAGCACCGGTCTGCCGCTGCCCACCACCGTCGTCTTCGACCACCCCACTCCGGTGGCGCTGGCAGGCTGCATACGGGCCGAGGTCCTCGGGATCACCGGGCCGGTGACCGAGTCGGTCATCGCGGCCGACCCCGATGAACCGCTCGCGATCGTGGGCATGGCGTGCCGCCTGCCGGGTGGTGTGGCGGGGCCGGAGGACCTGTGGCGCTTGGTGTCCGAGGGCCGGGACGCCCTGTCGTCCTTCCCGGAGGACCGGGGCTGGGATCTGGAGGGCCTGTTCGACCCGGACCCCGAGCGTGCGGGTACCTCGTACACGGATCAGGGTGGGTTCCTGCACGAGGCGGGGCTCTTCGACGCGGGGTTCTTCGGGATTTCGCCGCGTGAGGCGCTGGCGATGGACCCGCAGCAGCGGCTGCTGCTGGAGACTTCGTGGGAGGCGCTGGAGCGGGCGGGCATCGATCCGGTCTCGCTGAAGGGCAGCGACGTCGGTGTGTTCTCCGGGCTGTTCGGCCAGGGATACGGGACCGGCGCCGCTGCGGTGGCACCGGAGCTGGAAGGCTTCGCGACCACGGGTTCGGCGACGAGTGTCGCGTCGGGTCGGGTGTCGTACGTGCTCGGCCTCGAGGGGCCGGCGGTCACGGTGGACACGGCGTGCTCGTCGTCCCTGGTGGCGATGCACCTGGCCGCGCAGGCGCTGCGGCAGGGCGAGTGCTCGATGGCGCTCGCCGGGGGCGTGTCGGTCATGGCGACGCCCGACCACTTCGTGGAGTTCTCGCGGCAGCGGGCCCTGGCCGCCGACGGCCGGTGCAAGGCGTTCTCCTCGGCGGCCGACGGCACGGGCTGGGCCGAGGGCGTCGGTGTGGTCGTGCTGGAGCGGCTGTCGGTGGCGCGGGAGCGCGGGCACCGGGTGCTGGCGGTGCTGCGCGGCAGCGCGGTCAACCAGGACGGCGCGTCGAACGGTCTGACGGCGCCGAACGGGCTGTCGCAGCAGCGGGTGATCCGCAGGGCGCTGGCCGGCGCCGGGCTGGTGGCGGCGGATGTGGACGTGGTGGAGGCGCACGGGACCGGTACGGCCCTGGGCGATCCGATCGAGGCGCAGGCGCTGCTGGCGACGTACGGCCAGGGCCGCGACGCGGAACAGCCGCTGTGGCTCGGTTCGTTGAAGTCCAACATCGGTCATACGCAGGCGGCTGCCGGTGTGGCCGGTGTGATCAAGATGGTGCAGGCGCTGCGGCACGGGGTACTGCCGGCGACCCTGCACGTGGACGCGCCCACCCCCCAGGTGGACTGGTCTGCGGGTGCGGTGGAGCTGCTGACCGAGGCGCGGGAGTGGCCGCAGAACGGCCGGCCGCGCCGTGCCGGTGTGTCCTCGTTCGGTGTCAGCGGGACGAACGCGCACCTGATCCTGGAGGAGGCGCCCGCGCAAGAGGCGCAAGAGGTGCAGGAGCCGCCGGCGCCTGCGGGTGTGGTGCCGTTGGTGGTGTCGGCGGGGACCGCTGCTTCGCTGGCGGCCCAGGCCGGGCGGCTGGCGGCGTTCGTTGAGGGCGCCGATGAGGTGTCGCTGGCCGAGGTGGCCGGGGCGCTGGTGTCGGGCCGTGCCGTGCTGGGTGAGCGCGCGGTGGTGGTCGCGGGTTCGGACGACGAGGCGCTGGCCGGTCTGCAGGCGCTGGCGCGCGGTGAGAGTGCGCCCGGTGTGGTGACCGGTTCGGGTACGCCGGGCAAGGTCGTGTGGGTGTTCCCGGGTCAGGGCTCGCAGTGGGCGGGCATGGGCCGGGAACTCCTCGACTCCTCGCCCGTCTTCGCCGAGCGGATCGCGCAGTGCGCTGCCGCTCTGGAGCCGTGGATCGACTGGTCGCTGACCGAGGTGCTGCGCGGCGAGACCGATCCCGAGTTCCTGGACCGGGTCGACGTCCTGCAGCCGGCCAGCTTCGCCGTGATGGTCGGCCTGGCCGCCGTGTGGACGTCGGTGGGCGTGGAGCCGGACGCGGTGCTGGGTCACTCGCAGGGTGAGATCGCCGCCGCGTGTGTGGCGGGTGCGTTGTCGCTGGAGGACGCGGCGCGCGTCGTCGCGCTGCGCAGCCAGGCCATCGCCGAGGATCTGGCAGGCCGTGGCGGTATGGCCTCGGTGGCGCTGAGCGCGGACGAGGCGCTTGTACGGCTGCAGCCGTGGGCGGACCGGGTCGAGGTGGCCGCGGTCAACGGCCCGACCTCCGTGGTGATCGCCGGTGACGCCGAGGCGCTGGACGAGGCGCTGGAAGCACTGTCGGGCGAAGGCGTCCGGGTGCGGCGGGTCGCGGTGGACTACGCCTCGCACACCCGGCACGTGGAAGCGATCCGCGACACGCTCGCCGAGACGCTGGCCGGGATCGGCGCGAAGGCCCCGACGGTGCCGTTCTACTCGACCGTGACCGGTGGTTGGGTGGCGGACGCCGATGTCCTGGACGGCGCGTACTGGTACCGCAATCTGCGTGGCCAGGTGGGCTTCGGTCCGGCCGTGGCCGAGCTGCTGTCGCAGGGCCACGGGGTGTTCGTGGAGGTCAGCGCCCATCCGGTGCTGGTCCAGCCGATCACCGAGGCCGTCGACGGCACGGATACGGATGCCGTGGTGACGGGCTCGCTGCGCCGCGAGGACGGTGGCCTGCGCAGGCTGCTGGCCTCGATGGCCGAACTGTTCGTCCGCGGTGTGCCCGTGGACTGGGCCAAGGTCCTGCCCGCCGGGGCCGGGTCCGCACGCATCGACCTGCCGACGTACGCCTTCGAGCACCAGCACTACTGGCTCCGGACGGCCGCCTCCGCGACCGACGCAGCGTCCCTGGGACTCGCCGGGGCCGATCACCCGCTGCTGGGTGCGGTCGTCGGCATGCCGAACTCGGCCGGCCTCATGGCCACGTCGAGTTGGTCGCTCCGGTCGCAGCCCTGGCTCGTGGACCACCAGGTGTCCGATGCCGTCGTGGTACCGAACGCAGCCCTGGTCGAGATGTCCATCCGGCTCGGCGACCTGGCCGCCGTTCCCGTAATCGACGTACTGACCGTCGACCTGCCGGTGGTGCTGCCGCAACGGGGCAGCCGCAGCATCCAGGTGATCGTCGGGGAGCCCGACGAAGCGGGACGGCGGTCGGTGGAGATCTTCTCCCGCGCCGCGGACGCCCCTCTGGACGCGCAGTGGACACGGCACGCGCACGGCGCGCTGGCTCCCGCCGGCGCCACCGTGACTCCCGCGAACTCCGGGCCCGTCACCGAAGTCGCCCTGGACGGCTCCGCTCTGCGCGACGCGGGCCGTTACGGGGTGCACCCCGCGCTGCTGGACGCCGCCGTCCGTACGGTCGTCCCCGACGGCATGCTCCCGTCCGTGTGGACCGGGGTGTCCCTGCTGGCTTCCGGCGCCGCCGCTCTGCAGGTGCGCGCGGGCGGGACGTCGGCGGAGGGAACCGGTCTTCAGCTGACCGATCCCACGGGGCAGCCCGTCATGACCGTCGAGGCGGTACGCGGAACCCCGTTCTCCCCCGAACAGGCGGGGACAGCGGGATCGTTGCCGCACGACGCCCTGTTCCGCGTCGAGTGGACGGGGTGTGCGCTTCCCGCGCAGGGCCGCTCCCTCGACATCGTGACCGTCGCGACCGGCGAGGACGTCGCAGCTTCGGCCATGTCGGCCATGTCGGCCACGTCGATCCCCGACGTCCTCCTCTACGAGGCCGGGGCCGGGGACGGGGCCGAGGCCGTGCGCGCGGCGGCCGACCCCCGCGCATCGGTCAACGCGGCGCTGGCCGTACTCCAGGCCTGGCTCGCCGAACCCGCCCTGGCGGAAACCCGGCTGGCCGTGGTCACCGGGGACTGTGCCGAACCCGATGCGGCCGCGGTGTGGGGTCTGGTCCGCTCGGCGCAGTCGGAGCATCCGGACCGGATCGTCCTGGCGGACCTCGACGACGCCTCCCGGCCCGCTCTGGCGGCCGTCGTACTGAGCGGCGAACCGCAGCTGAGGGTGCGGGAGGGCGTGGCGGAGGTGCCCCGGCTGGTCCGCGTGCCCGTCTCGCAGAACGGGTCGCCGTCCGAAGCCGGACAGCACCCCGGACAGCACCCCGCACAGCACCCGCGGCCGCTGGACACCGAAGGCACCGTACTGATCACCGGCGGCACCGGGACGCTGGGTGCGATGACCGCACGGCACCTGGTCACCGCGTACGGCATCCGGCACCTGGTCCTGGCCGGCCGCCGCGGCCATGCCCCGGAGCTCCACGACGAACTGACCGCGATGGGCGCCTCCGTCACCATCGCCGCCTGCGACACGGCGGACCGGGGCCAGCTCGAGGCCCTCCTGCGGGCGATACCGGCCGAGCACCCGCTCACCGCCGTCGTGCACTCCGCCGGCGTCCTGGACGACGGGGTCCTCACCGAGCTGACCCCGGAGCGTGTCGACACCGTACTGCGGCCCAAGGCGGACGCGGCGCTCCACCTGCACGAGCTCACCCGGGACCTGGACCTCGCCGCGTTCGTGCTGTTCTCCTCGGCGGCGGGCGTGCTGGGCAACCCCGGGCAGGCCAACTACGCCGCGGCCAACGCCTACCTGGACGCGCTGGCGCACCGGCGCCGCGGCCTCGGCCTGCCGGCCGTCTCCCTCGCCTGGGGCTACTGGGCGACGGTCAGCGGCATGACCGAGCACCTGGGCGCCGCAGACCTGCGCCGCAACCGGCGCATCGGCATGAGCGGGCTCTCCGCGAGCGAGGGAATGGCCCTGCTGGACGCCGCCCTGGCCGCCGACGCGGGCACCGCCGCCACGCTGGTGGCGGCGAAGTTCGACGTGTCCGCCCTGCGGGCGGCTGCGGCCGAGGCTCCGGTCCCGCCGCTGCTGCGGGGTCTGGCCCCGTCGCAGCGACCGGCGGCCCGGGCCGCCGCTCCCTCCGGGCCCGAGTCGCTGAGGGAGCGCCTCGCCGGTCTGGGCGATGCCGAGCAGACCGAAGCCCTGCTCGGACTGGTCCGGCGGCACGCCGCCGAGGTACTCGGCCACACCACTGCCGATGCCGTGCATGCGACCCGGACCTTCAAGGAGGCCGGATTCGACTCGCTGACCGCAGTGGAGCTGCGGAACCGGCTGGCGATCGCGACCGGGCTGACCCTCTCCCCGGCGATGATCTTCGACTACCCGAAGCCGACGGCGCTCGCCGAGCGCCTGCGCGCGAAGCTCTTCGGCGGTACGGCGCACCGTCCGGCCGAGCCCGAGACGCCCGCCGGGACGACCGACGAGCCGATCGCGATCGTGGCGATGGCCTGCCGGTTCCCGGCCGGCGTGCACAGTCCGGAGGACCTGTGGCGGGTCGTGGCCGACGGGGTCGACGTCGTCACCGAGTTCCCCGACGACCGCGGCTGGGACACCGAGCGGGTCTTCAACGCCGATCCCGACCACGCCGGCACCACCTACGTACGCCACGGTGCGTTCCTCGACGACGCCGCCGGGTTCGACGCCGCGTTCTTCGGCATCTCGCCGAACGAGGCGCTGGCGATGGACCCGCAGCAGCGACTGCTGCTCGAGACGTCGTGGGAGGCCTTCGAACGGGCCGCGATCGACCCGACCACACTGGCCGGGGAGGACGTCGGCGTCTTCGTCGGGGTCAACAGCCACGACTACAGCGTGCGGATGCACCAGGCGTCCGGTGTCGAGGGCTTCCGCCTCACCGGCGGTTCGGGCAGCGTCACCTCCGGCCGCATCGCCTACCACTTCGGCTTCGAGGGCCCCGCCCTCACGGTCGACACGGCGTGCTCCTCCTCCCTGGTGGCACTGCACCTGGCGGCGCAGGCGCTGAACCGGGGCGAGTGCTCCATGGCGCTGGCCGGCGGCGTGATGGTGATGGGCACCGTGGAGACCTTCGTCGAGTTCTCCCGGCAGCGCGGACTGGCCCCCGACGGCCGGTGCAAGGCGTTCGCCGACGGCGCGGACGGCACCGGCTGGTCGGAGGGCGCGGGGCTGCTGCTCGTGGAGCGGCTGTCGGACGCACGTCGCCGGGGCCACCAGGTGCTGGCCGTGGTCCGCGGGTCCGCGGTGAACCAGGACGGCGCCTCGAACGGTCTGACGGCGCCGAACGGTCCGGCCCAGCAGCGGGTGATCCGCAAGGCCCTGGCCCATGCCGGCCTCGGTACCTCGGACGTGGACGCCGTGGAGGCGCACGGCACAGGTACGACGCTCGGCGACCCGATCGAGGCGGATGCCCTCCTCGCGACCTACGGCCAGGACCGGCAGGCCGGCCGGCCGCTGTGGCTCGGGTCCGTGAAGTCGAACATCGGGCACACCCAGGGGGCGGCAGGCGTCGCAGGCGTGATCAAGATGGTCATGGCCATGCGGCACGGCGTCCTCCCCAGGACGCTGCACGTGGACCGCCCGTCGTCCCACGTCGACTGGTCCGCGGGCGCGGTCGAACTGCTGACGGAGGCCCGCGACTGGCCGCGCAGCGGCCGGCCCCGCCGCGCCGGAGTGTCCTCCTTCGGCATCGGCGGCACCAACGCGCACGTCGTCATCGAAGAGGCCCCCGATCAGCCGCAGACTCCCGCGCCGGAGCCCGGACCGGAGCCGACCGGCGTCCTGGTACCGGTGCCCGTCTCGGCGCGGACGCCCGCCGGACTGCGCGGCCAGGCGGACCGGCTCGCCCGGTTCTTCGACGCCCGGCCCGACGTACGCCTGACGGATGCCGCCCACGCGCTCGCCACCACGCGTGCCCGGCTCGACCACCGCGCCGTCGTCCTGGCGTCCGACAGGGAACGGCTCTCTGCCGACCTGAGCGCCTTCGGGCGTGGTGAACCGAGCCCCACCGTCGTCTCCGGCACCCCGGCCACGGGCAAACTGGCCGTCCTCTTCACCGGTCAGGGCAGCCAGTGGGCCGGCATGGGCCGCGAACTCGCGCAGACCTACCCGGTCTTCCGCGAGGCCTTCGCCGCCGCCTGCGCAGCCGTGGAAGAGCACCTGCACGAGCACTCGGCGCGCCCGCTGCGCGACGTGGTGTTCGCCGCGCCGGGATCGCCCGACAGCGAACTGCTCGACCGGACCATGTACACGCAGGGCGCCCTGTTCGCCCTGGAGACCGCGCTGTTCCGGCTCTTCGAGTCCTGGGGGGTGCGACCGGATCTCGTCGCAGGCCACTCGATCGGAGAGATCACGGCCGCGCACGTCTCCGGAGTGCTGGGACTGGAGGAGGCGGGCAAACTGATCGCCGCCCGCGGCCGGTTGATGCAGTCCCTGCCCGAAGGCGGCGCGATGGTCGCCGTCCAGGCGACCGAGGCCGACGTCGCCCCCCTGCTGGCCCGGGCCCGCGGTGTGGTCTGCGTCGCAGCGGTGAACAGCCCCGACTCGCTGGTGCTCTCCGGCGCCGAGGACGCCGTGCTCGCCGTCGCCGACGAACTGGGCGGCCGCGGCCACAAGACGCGCAGACTGCCGGTCAGCCACGCCTTCCACTCCCCGCTCATGGAGCCCGTGCTCGACGAGTTCCGCACGGTCCTGGAGGGCCTGTCGTACCAGCCGGGTGTCCTTCCCGTCGTCTCCACCCTGACCGGCGAACCCGTCCGGGACGGGCAGCTCCGCACCCCCGAGTACTGGGTCGACGAGGCGCGGAACGCGGTGCGGTTCAGCGATGCGGTCCTCGCGCTGAGCGACCTCGGAGCGACGACGTTCCTCGAGCTGGGCCCCGGAGGGATCCTCGCCGCGATGGCGCTCGGCTCGCTCGGCGACCGGGAGCAGAGCTGCATCGCCACCCTGCGCAAGGACGGTGCGGAGTCCGCCGGCGTCCTGACCGCCCTCGCGGAGCTGCACGTACGCGGTGTGGCCGTGGACTGGACGGCCGTTCTCGGCCGGCCCGCCACGGCGGCCGGGGCCGACCTGCCCACGTACGCGTTCCAGCACCAGCGATACTGGGTCGAAGCCGACGAGACGGCAAAGGGCGGCGCGGAAGCGCTCGGTACCGCCGGCGCCGGCCACCCGCTGCTCGGCACCGTCATCGAAATGCCGGGCGACGACGGCGAGACCGGCGTCGTACTGACCGGGCGGCTGTCGCCGCGAAGCCGCGGCTGGCTCCCCGGCGCGACGGAGACGGACGGCGCCACCAGGGTTCCGGCCGCCGCGCTCCTGGAGATGATCGTCAGGGCCGGCAACGAGGTGGGCTGCGGAAGCCTCGAACAGGTCGTCATCGAGGCGCCTTTGACGGTGCCGGAGCACGGCCACACCCAGGTGCGGGTGTCGGTGGACGGCCCGGGCCCCGACGGGCGCCGCCGGGCCGCCGTCCACGGCCGGCCCCTCGACCCGGAGCAAGGGCTCTGGACGTGCCATGCACGAGCCGTGCTGGTCCCCGGAATGCCGCAGTCGGCGTTCGACCTGCGGGACTGGCCGCTGCCGGCAGAGGGCGACGCACTCCTCCCGGGCGCGCACCGCGTGTGGCAGCAGGGCGGACGGACCTTCGCCGAGATCGCGCTTCCGGCCGAACTGGCCGACGAAGCCGCCGAGTTCACCCTGCACCCGGTACTCCTCGACACCGCGCTGCGCGTCCTGGACGCCCGTACCGCTGCGGACCTGCCCACGGCCGGGGACGACCACCACGGCCGGGACCTGTCCGTCAGCGCCGGCATGGCGGTGTACGCGGAAGGCGCCGCGTCACTGCGCCTGCGGATCACGCCGGCGCCGGACGGCCGCCACCTGCTGGAGCTCGCGGACCCGGCCGGTGAACCGGTGGCGGTCCTGGGCCCGTTGACCCTGGGCGCCCTGCCCGGAGACGGCGCCGGAGCACCGGTCACGACGGACGGGCCGGGTGCCTCCGCTGCCGGAGCACAGACGCCTTCCGGCCCCCTCGCCCGGCGCGTGGTGTCGCGGCGCGAAGGGGCCGGCGATGCGATCGCCGGCCGGCTGGCCGGGCTGTCGGCCGCGGAGCAGCAGCGTGTGGTGATGGACCTGGTCCAGCAGGCCACGGCGTTCGTGCTCGGCCACCGCGAGACGGACGGGTTCGACGAGGAGCAGTCCTTCAAGACCCTTGGATTCGACTCCCTCAGCGCGGTCAAGCTCTGCAACCGCCTGCGCGACTTCACCGGGGTGGACCTGCCCGGCACGCTGGTCTTCGACTATCCGACACTCACCCTTCTCGCGGCCCATCTGCGCGGCGAACTGCTCGGCGAGCAGGCAGCGGTGCCCGCCCCGGCCACGGCGGCGGCCTCCGTCTCCGACGAGCCGATCGCGATCGTCGCCATGAGCACCCGGCTGCCGGGCGGGGCGGACAGCCCCGAGGAGCTGTGGAAGCTCGTGGTGGAGCAGCGGGACGCGGTGTCCGGCTTCCCGCTCGACCGCGGCTGGGACCTCGACGGGCTGTACCACCCGGACCCGGCCCACCCGGGTACCAGCTACACCCGCTCGGGCGGATTCCTCCACGAGGCCGCGCAGTTCGACGCCGGGCTCTTCGGGATCTCCCCGCGTGAGGCCCTGGCGATGGACCCGCAGCAGCGGCTGCTGCTGGAGACGTCCTGGGAGGCGCTGGAGCGGGCGGGTATCGACCCGCAGTCCGCCAAGGGCAGTGACATCGGCGTCTTCACCGGAATCGTCCACCACGACTACGTGACCCGGCTCCGCCAGGTGCCCGAGGACGTCCAGGGCTACCTCATGACCGGTACGGCGGCGAGTGTGGCCTCGGGCCGCGTGTCGTACGTGTTCGGTTTCGAGGGCCCCGCGGTCACCGTGGACACGGCGTGCTCGTCGTCGCTGGTGGCGATGCACCTGGCCGCGCAGGCGCTGCGGCAGGGCGAGTGCTCGATGGCGCTCGCCGGCGGCGCGACGGTCATGGCCAGTCCGGACGCCTTCATGGAGTTCTCGCGGCAGCGCGGTCTGTCCGCCGACGGCCGGTGCAAGGCGTTCTCCTCGGCGGCCGACGGCACGGGCTGGGCCGAGGGCGTCGGTGTGGTGGTGCTGGAGCGGCTGTCGGTGGCGCGGGAGCGCGGGCACCGGGTGCTGGCGGTGCTGCGCGGCAGCGCGGTCAACCAGGACGGTGCGTCCAACGGCCTGACCGCGCCGAACGGCCCCTCGCAGCAGCGGGTGATCCGCAGGGCGCTGGACACGGCGGGACTCACTCCGGCGGATGTCGACGTCGTCGAGGCGCACGGGACCGGTACGGCCCTGGGCGACCCGATCGAGGCGCAGGCACTGCTGGCCACGTACGGGCGGGACCGCGATCCGCAGCAGCCGCTGTGGCTGGGCTCGTTGAAGTCGAACATCGGTCATGCGCAGGCGGCTGCCGGTGTGGCCGGTGTGATCAAGATGGTCATGGCCATGCAGCACGGCGTCATGCCCGCCACGCTCCATGTGGACGAGCCCACGCCTCAGGTGGACTGGTCCGCGGGTGCGGTGGAGCTGCTGACCGAGGCCCGGGAGTGGACGCGCAACGGCCATCCGCGCCGGGCCGCGGTCTCCTCGTTCGGGGCCAGCGGGACGAATGCGCACCTGATCCTGGAGGAGGCGCCCGAGCAAGAGGCGCAAGAGGCGCAAGAGGCGCAGGAGCCGTCGGCGCCTGCGGGTGTGGTGCCGTTGGTGGTGTCGGCGCGGAGCGCCGGTTCGCTGGCGGGTCAGGCCGGGCGGCTGGCGGCGTTCGTCGAGGGCGCCGACGGAGTGCCGCTGCCGGGCGTGGCCGGGGCGCTGGTGTCGGGCCGTGCGGTGCTGGGCGAGCGCGCCGTGGTGGTCGCGGGTTCGGACGACGAGGCGCTGGCCGGTCTGCAGGCCCTGGCCCGGGGCGAGAGCGCGCCGGGTGTGGTGTCCGGCAGTGCCGGTTCGGGCAAGCCGGGCAAGGTCGTGTGGGTCTTCCCCGGGCAGGGCTCGCAGTGGGCGGGCATGGGCCGTGAACTCCTCGACTCCTCCCCGGTGTTCGCCGAGCGGATCGCGGAATGTGCCGCCGCTCTGGAGCCGTGGACCGACTGGTCGCTGATCGACGTACTGCGCGGCGAGACCGATCCCGGGCTCATGGAGCGGGTCGACGTCCTGCAGCCGGCCAGCTTCGCCGTGATGGTGGGCCTGGCGGCCGTGTGGAGCTCCGCAGGAGTGGAGCCGGGCGCCGTGCTCGGTCACTCCCAGGGTGAGATCGCCGCTGCCTGCGTCGCGGGGGCCCTGTCCCTGGACGATGCGGCACGCGTGGTGGCCTTGCGCAGCCAGGTCATCGCGAAGGAGCTGGCGGGCCGCGGCGGTATGGCCTCGGTCGCGCTGAGCGTCGACGCCGCGGTTGCGCGTCTGGTGCCGTGGGCGGACCGGGTCGAGGTGGCTGCGGTAAACGGGCCGTCGTCGGTGGTGATCGCCGGTGACGCCGAGGCTCTGGACGAGGCGCTGGAGGCGCTGTCGGGCGATGGTGTCCGGGTGCGGCGGGTCGCGGTGGACTACGCCTCGCACACCCGGCACGTGGAGGACGTTCGCGACACGCTCGCCGAGGCACTGGCCGGGATCGACGCCCGGGCCCCGAAGGCGCCGTTCTACTCGACCGCGACCGGCGGCTGGGTGGCGGACGCCGGCGTCCTGGACGGGGGGTACTGGTACCGGAACCTTCGTGGCCAGGTGGGCTTCGGTCCGGCCGTGGCCGACCTGATGGGTCAGGGCCACGGGGTGTTCGTCGAGGTCAGCGCCCACCCGGTGCTGGTCCAGCCGATCACCGAGACCGCTGACGACACCGGGACCGATGCGGTGGTGACGGGTTCGCTGCGCCGCGAGGACGGCGGCCTGCGACGGCTGTTCGCCTCGATGGCCGAGCTGTTCGTCCGCGGAGTGGCCGTGGACTGGAGCGGTGTCCTGCCCGCCGGGGCCGGGTCCGTACGCGTGGACCTGCCGACGTACGCCTTCGAGCACCAGCACTACTGGCTGCAGGAGGCGGAAGCAGCCATCGACGCCACCGGAGATGCTGCCGAAGGCGCGGACTCCGACTTCTGGGCCGCGATCGAGCGGGCCGATCTGGACTCCCTCGGCGAGTTGCTGGAGATGGCGTCGACCGACCAGCGCAGCGCCCTGGACACAGTCGTCCCCGTGCTGGCGCAATGGCGGGGCAAGCGCCGCGAGCGGTCGACGGCGGAGAAGCTGCGCTACCACGTCACCTGGCAGCCGCTGGAGCGCGAAGCCGCCGGCGTACCCGGTGGGCGCTGGCTGGTCGTCGTACCGTCCGCACGTCCGGACGGCAGTGCGACCGACGCCCTCCTGGAGGAGCTGACCGGTCTCGGCCTCGGCACCGTCGTACTGGAGATCGGTGAGCCCGACCGTACGCGGGAACGGCTCGCCGAGCGGCTGACCGGCGTCCTGGCCGAACACGACCTCACCGGCGTGCTGTCCCTGCTGGCCCTGGACGAGCAGACGGGAAGCGGTCTGCAGGACCCGACCGCGGTCACGGCGTCGACGCTCGCGCTGATCCAGGCCCTGGGAGACAACAACGCAACCCAGCCGCTGTGGTGCCTGACCAGGGGCGCGGTGAACATCGGCATCCACGACACCCTCACCTCACCGGTGCAGGCGTCGCTGTGGGGCCTCGGCCGCGCCGCTGCGCTGGAACGGCTCGACCGTTGGGGCGGTCTGGTCGACCTGCCCGCCGTGAGCGACCCGCGTACGGCCCAGTACCTGCTCGGAGTGCTGAACTCCGCCGCCGATGAGGACCAGCTCGCGGTCCGGCGATCGGGTGTGTACACCCGGCGCCTGGTGCGCAAGCCCGTCCCGGAGTCCACCGGCGACGCCGGCTGGCAGCCCCGGGGCACGGTCCTGGTGACCGGCGGCGCCGAGGGACTGGGCAAGCACGTCGCGGTCTGGCTCGCGCAGGCCGGCGTCGACCGGCTCATCGTCACCACGACCGCGCAGGCATCCGACGAGAGCGTGTCGGACCTGCGGGCCGAACTGGCCGGGCTGGGCGTCGCCACCACGGTGGAGTCGTGCGAAGACCGCGACCGGGACGCGATCGCGCGGCTGGTTTCCGGGGCGGCCGCGGAGCAGCCGGTCACGGCCGTGGTGCACGCCGCCGACGTCACGCAGACCAGCTCCATCGACGACACCGCAGTGCAGGACCTCGCCGGGGTGTTCGCGGCCAAGGTGGACACCGCGGTGTGGCTGGACGAGTTGTTCGAGGACACTCCGCTCGACGCGTTCGTCGTCTTCTCGTCGATCGCGGGTGTGTGGGGCGGCGGCGGCCAGGGTCCGTCGGGAGCGGCCAACGCCGTCCTCGACGCCCTGATCGAGTGGCGTCGCGCCCGTGGACTGAGGGCGACGTCGGTCGCCTGGGGAGCCCTCGACCAGATCGGCGTGGGCATGGACGAGGCCGCCCTCGCCCAGCTCCGGCGCCGGGGCGTCCTTCCCGTGGCCCCCCAACTGGCGGTCACCGCGATGGTGCAGGCGGTACAGGGCAACGAGAAGTTCGTGGCAGTGGCCGACATGGACTGGGGGGCCTTCATCCCCGCGTTCACCTCGGTCCGCACCAGCCCCCTGTTCGCCGACCTGCCCGAGGCGAAGAAGGCCCTCCAGGCCTTGCAGGGCGACGGCGAGAACAGCGACGCCGCCACGTCCCTCGCGGACTCCCTGCGGGCGGTCTCGGACACCGAGCAGGACCGCATCCTGCTCCGGCTGGTCCGCGGCCACGCCTCGACGGTGCTCGGCCACAGCGGCGCGGAGGGCATCGGCCCGCGCCAGGCGTTCCAGGAGGTCGGCTTCGACTCACTGGCCGCCGTCAACCTCCGCAACAGCCTGAACGCGGCCACCGGCCTGCGCCTGCCCGCAACCCTGATCTTCGACTACCCCACCCCGGAGGCGCTGGTCGGATACCTGCGCTCCGAACTTCTCCGGGAGACCGACGACGGCCTGGACGAGCGGGAGGACGACCTCAGGCAGGTCCTGGCGTCCGTGCCGTTCGCCCGGTTCAAGGAAGCCGGGGTGCTGGACACCCTCCTCGGTCTCGCCGAGGCCGACACGGACGCGGACGCGGACGCGCCGGAAACGCAGACGTCGGCGGCCGCCGCCGACGTGGAACTGATCGACGCCATGGACGTTGCCGATCTGGTGCAACGGGCCCTGGGCAAGACGAGCTGATCGCCTGTGAACGAATCGTGGAGGATGGATATGTCGGCGCCCGACCAGCAGGTCGTTGAGGCACTGCGTGCCTCGCTGAAGGAGAACGCCCGGCTTCAGCAGGAGAACAGCACACTCGTCGCGGCAGCCGCGGAGCCCATCGCGATCGTGTCCATGGCCTGCCGGTACGCCGGCGGAATCCGCGGGCCGGAGGACTTCTGGCGGGTGGTGTCCGAGGGTGCCGACGTGTACAGCACGTTCCCCGAGGACCGCGGCTGGGACGTGGAGGGCCTCTACCACCCGGACCCCGACAACCCCGGTACGACGTATGTACGGGAGGGCGCCTTCCTGCACGACGCGGCGCAGTTCGACGCCGGATTCTTCGGGATCTCGCCGCGTGAGGCCCTGGCGATGGACCCCCAGCAGCGACAGCTGCTCGAGGTGTCCTGGGAGACCTTCGAGCGGGCCGGCATCGACCCCCACTCGGTACGCGGCAGCGACATCGGCGTGTTCGCCGGAATCGTCCACCAGGACTACGCGCCGGACCTCAGCGGCTTCGAGGGGTACCTCAGCCTGGAGCGCGCCCTGGGCACGGCGGGCGGCGTCGCCTCCGGGCGGGTCGCCTACACCCTCGGGCTCGAGGGCCCCGCGGTGACGGTCGACACCATGTGCTCCTCCTCGTTGGTCGCGATCCACCTCGCCGCACAGGCGCTGCGCCGGGGCGAGTGCTCCATGGCGCTCGCGGGCGGCTCGACGGTCATGGCGACGCCGGGCGGGTTCGTCGGCTTCGCACGTCAGCGCGCACTCGCCTTCGACGGGCGCTGCAAGTCCTACGCCGCCGGCGCCGACGGTTCCGGCTGGGCCGAGGGCGTGGGCGTGGTGCTGCTGGAGCGCCTCTCGGTGGCGCAGGAGCGCGGGCACCAGGTACTGGCCGTGATCCGCGGCAGTGCCGTGAACCAGGACGGTGCGTCCAACGGCCTGACCGCGCCGAACGGTCCCTCGCAGCAGCGGGTGATCCGCAAGGCGCTCGACAGCGCGGGGCTCACCCCCTCCGACGTGGACGCGGTGGAGGGCCACGGCACGGGTACGGTGCTGGGCGACCCGATCGAGGCGCAGGCGCTGCTGGCCACCTACGGCCAGGGCCGCGACCCGGAACAGCCGCTGTGGCTCGGCTCGGTCAAGTCCGTCATCGGGCACACGCAGGCGGCGTCCGGCGTGGCCGCCGTGATCAACATGGTCCAGGCGCTGCGGCACAAGACGCTCCCGGCCACCCTGCACGTGGACGCGCCCACCCCCCAGGTGGACTGGTCTGCGGGTGCCGTCGAGCTGCTGACCGAGGCGCGGGAGTGGCCGCAGAACGGCCACCCGCGCCGCGCCGGTGTCTCCGCGTTCGGGGCCAGCGGCACGAACGCGCACATGATCCTGGAGGAGGCGCCCGGCGAGGAGGCGGAGACCGTCGCGGACGTGGCGCAGCCCGCCGGTGTGGTGCCGTTGGTGGTGTCGGCGGGGACCGCTGCTTCGCTGGCGGCCCAGGCCGGGCGGCTGGCGGCGTTCGTCGAGGACGCCGATGAGGTGCCGCTGGCGGACGTGGCCGGAACGCTGGTGTCGGGCCGCGCCGTGCTGGGTGAGCGCGCGGTGGTGCTCGCGGGTTCCCACGACGAGGCGCTGGCCGGTCTGCAGGCGCTGGCGCGCGGTGAGAGTGCGGCCGGTGTGGTGACCGGTTCGGGTACGCCGGGCAAGGTCGTGTGGGTGTTCCCGGGTCAGGGCTCGCAGTGGGCCGGCATGGGCCGTGAACTGCTCGACTCCTCCCCGGTGTTCGCCGAGCGGATCGCGCAGTGCGCCGCCGCCCTGGAGCGGTGGGTGGACTGGTCGCTGATCGACGTACTGCGCGGCGACGCCGAACCCGAGCTCCTTGACCGGGTCGACGTCCTGCAGCCGGCGAGCTTCGCCGTGATGGTCGGTCTGGCAGCGGTGTGGGCCTCCGTGGGCGTCGAGCCCGACGCGGTGCTCGGCCACTCGCAGGGTGAGATCGCGGCCGCGTGTGTGGCGGGTGCGCTGTCGCTGGAGGACGCGGCGCGCGTGGTGGCGCTGCGCAGCCAGGCCATCGCGAAGGACCTGGCCGGCCGCGGCGGTATGGCGTCGGTCGCGCTGACCGAGGAAGAGGCCGTCGCGCGTCTGGAGCGCTGGGCGGACCGGGTCGAGGTCGCGGCGGTCAACGGGCCGTCCTCCGTGGTGATCGCCGGAGACGCCGAGGCGCTGGACGAGGCGCTGGACGCGCTGGAGGACCAGGGCGTCCGGGTGCGTCGGGTCGCGGTGGACTACGCCTCGCACACGCGGCACGTCGAGGACATCCGCGACGCGCTCGCCGAGGCGCTGGCCGGGGTCGGCGCGCAGGCGCCGAAGGTGCCGTTCTACTCCACCGTCACCGGCACGTGGGTCGAGGACGCCGATGTCCTCGACGGCGGGTACTGGTACCGGAATCTGCGTGGCCAGGTGGGCTTCGGTCCGGCCGTGGCCGAGCTGCTGTCGCAGGGGCACGGGGTGTTCGTGGAGGTCAGTGCCCACCCGGTGCTGGTCCAGCCGATCACCGAGGCCGTCGACAAGGCCGACACCGGCACCGATGTGGTGGTGACCGGGTCCCTGCGGCGTCAGGACGGCGGTCTGCGCCGGCTGCTGGCCTCGATGGCCGAGCTGTTCGCCCGCGGTGTGGCCCTGGACTGGGCCGAGGTCCTGCCCGGTGGAGCGGCGTTCCGGCGTGTGGACCTGCCGACCTACGCCTTCGACCACCAGCACTACTGGATCCAGATGGCCGGCTCGGCCACGGACGCGGCGTCGCTGGGGCTGACCGGGGCCGATCACCCGCTGCTGGGCGCGGTGGTGCAGCTGCCGCAGTCCGACGGGCTGGTCTTCACCTCGAGGCTGTCGCTGCGCACGCACCCCTGGCTGGCCGGTCACGCCATCGGCGGCGTGGTGATCATCCCCGGCACGATGTACGTCGACCTCGCGGTGCGCGCCGGCGACGAGTTCGGCTACGGAGTCCTGGAAGAACTCGTGATCGAGGCACCCCTGGTGCTGCCCGAGCACGGCGGAGTGCGGTTGCAGGTCGCGGTCGGCGGACCGAACCCGACCGGCACGCGCACGGTGGACGTGTACTCCCAGCGCGAGGACGCGGCCGGCGAGGGTGGCGCGAACGAATGGACGCGGCACGCCACCGGACTCCTGGCGGAGCCTTCGGCGACACGCACAGCGGCGCAGGGATTCGACTTCGCCGCGTGGCCGCCGGCCGGTGCGGAGCCCGTCGAGGTCGGGAACTTCTACACCGACCTGCTCGAGCGCGGCTACGCGTACGGTCCGGCGTTCCAGGGCCTGCGGGCGGTGTGGCGGCGCGGTGACGAGGTCTTCGCCGAGGCCGTCCTGCCCGAGGAACAGCGGGAGGACGCCGGCAAGTTCGGCATGCACCCCGCGCTGCTGGACGCCGCCCTCCACACGAACGCCTTCGCCAATCCGGACGACGACCGCCAAGTGCTGCCGTTCGCGTGGAACGGGCTGGTGCTGCACGCCGTGGGTGCCTCGGCACTGCGGGTGCGGATCGCGCCGTGCGGCCCGGACGCGCTGTCGTTCCAGGCCTCCGACGAGACCGGCGACATGGTCCTGACGATGGACTCGCTGGTGTCCCGTGAGGTGTCCACCGACCAGCTGGGCGCCGCGGCAGGCGATGAGAGCCGCGACACGCTCTTCGGGGTGGAGTGGACCGAGCTGCCCTCGGCCCAGGGCGCGGAGGCTTCGCCGTCGTGGGCGCCGGTGTCCGCCGCCGCCGACGTGGTCGCTCTGGCCGGGAGCGCCGGCGTCCCGGCGGTGGCGGTCCTGCAGGCCGTGGCCGGGGCCGACGGCGAGGGCGCGGTACTGGAGTCGACCTCCAGGGTGCTCGAGGTCGTCCAGGCCTGGCTGGCCGGGACCGGGCTGGAGGAGTCGCGGCTGGTCGTGGTGACCCGCGGCGCGGTTCCCGCCGGCGACGGTACGGTGACCGACCCGGCCGGATCGGCCGTCTGGGGTCTGGTGCGTGCCGCGCAGGCCGAGAACCCCGACCGGATCGTTCTGATCGACACCGACCCGGCCTCCGGCGACGGAGCGGGTTCCGTCCTGGGCGCGGTGCTGGCCAGCGGCGAGCCGCAGGTCGCAGTGCGCGGAACGGCCCTCTCCGTCCCCCGGCTCGTCCGGGCCGGCGGGGAGGTCCCGGACGAGCCCGCGGTGTTCGGTGCCGAAGGGACCGTCCTGGTCACGGGTGGCACCGGCGCCCTGGGCGGTCTGGTGGCCCGTCACCTGGTCACCCGGCACGGGGTGCGTCAGCTGCTGCTGGCCGGCCGTCGGGGTCCGGCTGCCGAGGGTGTGCAGGAGCTGGTCGCCGAGCTGGCCGAGCTGGGTGCCGCGGTGTCGGTGGTGGCCTGTGACGTGTCCGACCGTGGCCAGGTCGAGGCCCTGCTGGCGTCGGTGCCGGCCGAGCACCGGCTGACCGGTGTCGTGCACATGGCCGGTGTGCTGGACGACGGCGTGATCGCAACACTGACCCCGGAGCGGCTCGCGACGGTGTTCGCGCCGAAGGTGGACGCGGTCCGCCACCTCGACGAGCTGACCCGCGGCCTGGACCTCGACGCGTTCATCGTGTTCTCGTCCGCCGCCTCGCTCATGGGGTCGGCCGGCCAGGGCAACTATGCGGCGGCCAATGCCTTCCTCGACGGCCTGATGGCCGGCCGTCGGGCGGCGGGCCTGCCTGCGCTGTCACTGGCCTGGGGCCTGTGGGAGCAGAGCAACGGCCTGACCGCTCACCTCAGCGCCGTCGACCAGGCCCGTATGAGCCGTGGTGGCGTGCTGGCGATGACGCCGGCGGAGGGCCTGCACATCTTCGACGTCGGCCTGTACGCGGGCCAGGCGCTGCTGGTGCCGATCAAGCTGGACCTGAAGGCCATGCGAAGCCAGGCCGCAGCCGGCGGGGGAGTCCCGCATCTGCTGCGCGGCCTGGTCCGCGCGAGTCGGCGCGTGGCGCGGGCGGCTGCCGGGGACAGCAGCGGACTGGTCCGCCGGCTCGCCGGGCTGTCGCCGGCCGAGCAGGAGAGCATCCTGCTGACCGTCGTCCAGGCCGAATCGGGCAACGTACTCGGTTTCAGCGGCCCCGAACTGGCGCAGGGCACCCGCGGGTTCAGTGACATCGGGTTCGACTCGCTGACCGCGGTCGAGCTGCGGAACCGGCTCAGCGCGGCGACCGGCGTGAAGCTGCCGGCCACGCTGATCTTCGACTACCCCACCCCGGTCGCGCTCGCCCGCCATCTCCGCGAGGAGCTCGGCGACGCGGCGGCCGGCACCCCTGCCTCGGCTGCGGCCGTCGTCGCGGATCCCGATGAGCCGATCGCGATCGTCGGGATGGCGTGCCGGCTGCCGGGCGGTGTGGCCGATCCCGATGGCCTGTGGCAGCTGGTGTCCGAGGGCCGCGAGGGCATGTCGTCCTTCCCCGACGACCGCGGCTGGGACCTGGACGGTCTGTACGGCCCGGACCCCGACCGTACGGGCACCTCGCCCGCCGGCCGGGGCGGATTCCTGCACGGGGCCGCGCAGTTCGACGCCGCGTTCTTCGGCATCTCGCCGAACGAGGCGCTGGCGATGGACCCGCAGCAGCGACTGCTGCTGGAGGCCTCCTGGGAGGCGCTGGAGCGGGCGGGCATCGACCCGAGCACGGCACAGGGCAGCAACATCGGCGTCTTCTCCGGTGTCTCCATCCACGACTACGTCGAGTCCCTGACGAACATGCCCGAGGAACTCGAAGGCTTCGTCACGACCGCCACGGCGGGCAGTGTGGCCTCGGGCCGCGTGTCGTACGCCTTCGGTTTCGAGGGCCCCGCGGTCACCGTGGACACGGCCTGCTCTTCGTCCCTGGTGGCGATGCACCTGGCCGCGCAGGCGCTGCGCCAGGGCGAGTGCTCGATGGCGCTCGCCGGCGGTGTCGCCGTGATGGGATCGCCGATCGGAATCCTCGGCATGTCGCGTCAGCGCGGCATGGCCGCTGACGGCCGGTGCAAGGCGTACGCCGACGGCGCGGACGGCACGGTGCTGTCCGAGGGCGTCGGTCTGGTGGTGCTGGAGCGGCTGTCGGTGGCGCGTGAGCGCGGGCACCGGGTGCTGGCGGTGCTGCGCGGCAGCGCGGTCAACCAGGACGGCGCGTCGAACGGTCTGACGGCGCCGAACGGTCCCTCGCAGCAGCGGGTGATCCGCAAGGCCCTGGCCAGTGCCGGGCTCGCCCCGTCCGATGTGGACGTGGTGGAGGGCCACGGCACGGGTACGACCCTGGGCGACCCGATCGAGGCGCAGGCGCTCCTGGCGACGTACGGGCGGGACCGGGACCCGGAGCAGCCGCTGTGGCTGGGTTCCCTGAAGTCGAACATCGGGCACACGCAGGCGGCTGCCGGTGTGGCCGGCGTGATCAAGATGGTGCAGGCGCTGCGGCACGGCGTCATGCCGCCCACGCTGCACGCGCAGGAGCCGTCAAGCCAGGTGGACTGGTCGGCGGGTGCGATCGAGCTGCTGACGCAGGCGCGGGAGTGGCCGCGCAACGGCCATCCGCGTCGGGTCGGTGTCTCTTCGTTCGGCATCAGCGGGACGAACGCGCACCTGATTCTGGAGGAGGCACCGCCGGAGACGGCCGAGACCGTTGCGGAATCGCCGGCGCCTGCCGGTGTGGTGCCGCTGGTGGTGTCGGCGCGGAGCGCCGGTTCGCTGGCGGGTCAGGCCGGGCGGTTGGCGGCGTTCGTCGAGGGCGCCGATGGGGTGTCGCTGGCGGACGTGGCCGGGGCGTTGGTGTCGGAGCGTACGGTCTTCGGTGAGCGTGCGGTGGTTGTTGCCGACTCGGGCGAGGAGGCGCTGGTCGGTCTGCAGGCGCTGGCGCGCGGTGAGGGTGCGGCCGGTGTGGTGTCCGGGAGTGCGTCTGCTTCGGGCAAGGTCGTGTGGGTGTTCCCGGGTCAGGGCTCGCAGTGGGCGGGTATGGGCCGGGAGTTGCTCGACTCCTCGCCGGTCTTTGCCGAGCGGATCGCGGAGTGCGCGGCTGCGCTGGAGCCGTGGATCGACTGGTCGCTGATCGACGTACTGCGCGGCGAAGGAGACCCCGACCTCATCGAGCGGGTCGACGTACTCCAGCCGGCCAGCTTCGCCGTGATGGTGGGCCTGGCCGCGGTCTGGGCGTCCGTGGGCGTGGAGCCCGATGCGGTGCTCGGTCACTCCCAGGGTGAGATCGCGGCCGCGTGTGTGGCGGGTGCGTTGTCGCTGGAGGACGCGGCGCGCGTGGTGGCCTTGCGTAGCCAGGCCATTGCCAAGGAGCTGGCCGGGCGTGGCGGTATGGCGTCGGTCGCGCTGAGCGCGGACGAGGCCGTTGCGCGGCTGGTGTCGTGGGCGGACCGGGTCGAGGTCGCCGCGGTCAACGGGCCGTCGTCGGTGGTGATCGCCGGTGATGCCGAGGCGCTGGACGAGGCGCTGGAGGCGCTGTCGGGCGAGGGCGTCCGGGTGCGTCGGGTCGCGGTGGATTACGCGTCGCACACCCGGCATGTGGAAGACCTTCGTGACACGCTCGCCGAGACGCTGGCCGGGATCGGCGCGAAGGCCCCGACGGTGCCGTTCTACTCGACCGTGACCGGTGGTTGGGTGGCGGAAGCCGATGTCCTGGACGGCGCGTACTGGTACCGCAATCTGCGTGGCCAGGTGGGCTTCGGTCCGGCCGTGGCCGACCTGCTGGCGCAGGGGCACGGGGTGTTCGTGGAGGTCAGTGCCCACCCGGTGCTGGTCCAGCCGATCACCGAGACCATCGACAACACCGACACCGACACCGACACCGATGTGGTGGTGACGGGTTCGCTGCGCCGCGAGGACGGTGGCCTGCGACGGCTGCTGGCCTCGATGGCCGAGCTGTTCGTACGCGGTGTGCCCGTGGACTGGGCCAAGGTCCTGCCCGCCGGAGCGGCGTCCGCCCGCATCGACCTGCCGACGTACGCCTTCGAGCACCAGCACTACTGGCTCCAGACGGCCGGGTCGGCCACGGACGCTGCCTCGCTGGGCCAGACGACGGCCGATCACCCGCTGCTGGGTGCGGTGGTGCAGCTGCCGCAGTCCGACGGGCTCGTCTTCACCTCGCGGCTGTCGCTGAAGTCGCACCCCTGGCTCGCCGATCACACGATCGGTGGCGTGGTGCTCCTTCCGGGCACCGGGCTGGCGGAGCTCGCGGTGCGGGCCGGTGATGAGGCCGGCTGCGGGGTCCTGGACGAACTCGTCATCGAGGCACCGCTGGTGGTGCCCGAGCACGGCGGAGTCCGCGTACAGGTCGCCGTCGGCGGACCGGGTGAGACCGGCTCGCGGACCGTGGCGATCTACGCCCAGCGCGAGGACGCCGCCGGTGAGGGGCTGTGGACGCGGCACGCCACCGGTGTGCTGTCGGCATCGGCTCAGACGGGCGGCAGTGGCACCGGGTTCGACTTCGCCGCCTGGCCGCCGGCCGGAGCGCAGCCGGTCGAGATCGGGGACTTCTACTCCGGTCTGGCCGAGCGTGGCTACGGCTACGGCCCGGCGTTCCAGGGCGTACGGGCGGTGTGGCGGCGCGGCGAGGAGGTCTTCGCCGAGGTCGCCCTGCCCGAGGGGCAGCGCAAGGAAGCCGGCAGGTTCGGCATCCACCCCGCGCTGCTGGACGCGGCCCTGCACGCAGGGACGGTCGACGCCGTGGAGGCGGACGGACAGCTGCAGCCGCTCGAGTGGAGCGGGCTGGAGCTGCACGCCGCGGGTGCGTCGGCCCTGCGGGTGCGCGTGGCGCCGAGCGGCCCGGAGGCGCTGGCGGTCGAGGCTGCCGACGAGACCGGTGGCCTGGTCCTGACGCTGGACTCGCTGGTGTTCCGGCCGGTCTCCGCCGAGCAGTTGGAGACCGCGGGGAGCACGGCGCGCACCGACTCGCTGTTCCAGGTGGAGTGGACCGAGCTGTCCCAGGCCCAGGGGGCCGGGCTCGCTCCCTCGTGGCTGTCGGTGGCCGACGCCGACGATGTGGCGGCGCTCGCCGGGAGCGCAGGTGCCCCGGCGGTGGCGGTTCTCGAGGCCGTCGGTGGTTCCGGCGAGGGCGCGGTGCTGGCTCTGACTTCCCGGGTACTGGAGGTCGTGCAGGCGTGGCTGGCCGGGTCCGGGCTGGAGGAGTCGCGGCTGGTGGTCGTGACCCGGGGTGCGGTTCCCGCCGGCGACGGCGCGGTGACCGACCCGGCCGGGTCGGCGGTATGGGGCATGGTGCGGGCCGCCCAAGGCGAGAACCCAGACCGGATCGTCCTCCTGGACACCGACCCCGCTGCCGAAGGCGCCGCGGAGCTGGTGCTGGGTGCGGTGCTGGCCAGCGGGGAGCCGCAGGTCGCGGTCCGTGGCACGGCCCTCTCCGCCCCCCGGCTCGTCCGGGCCGGCGGTGAGGTCCCGGATGTTCCGGCGGTGTTCGGGCCGGAGGGGACGGTCCTGGTCACGGGTGGTACCGGGTCGTTGGGTGGCCTGGTGGCCCGGCATCTGGTCTCCCGCCGCGGGGTGCGTCAGCTGCTGCTGGCGAGCCGTCGGGGTCCGGAGGCCGAAGGGGTGCAGGAGCTGGTGGCCGAGCTGGCCGAGCTGGGTGCTGCGGTGTCGGTGGTGGCCTGTGACGTGTCCGACCGTGGCCAGGTCGAGGCGCTGCTGGCAGCGGTGCCGGCCGGGCACCGGCTGACCGGTGTCGTGCACACCGCAGGTGTGCTGGATGCCGGGGTGATCGGAACGGTGACCCCGGAGCGGCTGGCGCGGGTGTTCGCGCCGAAGGTGGACGCGGTGCGGCACCTGGATGAGCTGACGCGAGGCCTGGACCTCGACGCGTTCATCGTCTACTCCTCCGTCTCGGCCGTCTTCATGGGTGCGGGCAGCGGCAGTTACGCGGCGGCGAACGCCTACCTGGACGGGCTGATGGCCAACCGCCGGGCTTCGGGTGTGCCGGGTCTGTCGCTGGCCTGGGGCCTGTGGGACCAGACCTCCGGCATGGCGGCCAACACCGACGACCTCACCAGGAACCGGATGAACCGGCGCGGTGGTCTGCAGGCGATGCCGCCGGAAGAGGGTATGGAGCTGTTCGAAGCCGCTCTGGGGTCCGCACAGTCCCTGCTGGTGCCGGCCAAGCTGGACCTGCGGGGGGTGCGCGCCGACGCGGCCGCCGGTGGCGCCGTACCGCACATGCTGCGCAGCCTGGTCCGGGTGGGGCGGCAGCAGGCGCAGGCGGCGGCCACCGCCGACGAGGGCCGGAAGCTGTACGACCGGCTGGTCGCACTGACCGCCGCCGACCAGACGAAGGTCCTCCTGGACCTGGTACGGACCCAGGTGGCCGCCGTGCTCGGACATGCCGGGCCGGAGAGCGTGCGGACGGACATGGCGTTCAAGGACGCCGGGTTCGACTCGCTCACGTCGGTGGAATTGCGCAACCGGCTGCGTGAGGCGACCGGTTTGAAGCTTCCGGCCACGCTGGTCTTCGACTATCCGGCCCCGCAGGCCCTCGCCCGCCACCTGCACCAGGAATTGCTGCCGGACAACGACGCAATCGAGATGGAAGTGGATGAGGAGCGGCTGCGGAACGCACTCGCATCTCTCCCGCTGGCCCGGTTCCGGGAAGCAGGATTGATGGAAGCCCTGGTCAAGCTGGTCGCCCGGGGCGACGGCGCACCGGAAATCGGCGGGATCGACAACGCCGACGAGGAGAGGGCGATCGCCGAGCTGGACGTCGACGATCTCGTGCAGCTGGCGCTCGGCGAATAAACACCTTCGGAACCGCTGAATGATTGGGGCAATTAAGTGAGTGCGTCGTATGAAAAGGTCGTCCAGGCGCTGAGGAAGTCGCTGGAAGAGGTCGGCTCGCTGAAGAAGCAGAACCGCCAACTCCTCGACGCTTCCCGTGAACCGATCGCCATCGTGGGCATGGCCTGCCGTCTGCCGGGTGGTGTGGCGGGGCCGGAGGACCTGTGGCAGATGGTGTCCGAGGGCCGGGACGCCGTCTCCGGGTTCCCCGAGGACCGGGGTTGGGATCTGGAGGGCCTGTTCGACCCGGACCCCGAGCGTGCGGGTACCTCGTACACGGATCAGGGTGGGTTCCTGCACGAGGCGGGGCTCTTCGACGCGGGGTTCTTCGGGATTTCGCCGCGTGAGGCGCTGGCGATGGACCCGCAGCAGCGGCTGCTGCTGGAGACCTCGTGGGAGGCGCTGGAGCGGGCGGGCATCGACCCGGTCTCGCTGAAGGGCAGCGACGTCGGCGTGTTCTCCGGGGTCTTCGGCCAGGGCTACGTAGCGCCGGGAGCCAGTGTGGTGACCCCCGAGCTGGAGGGGTTCGCGGGCACGGGCGGCTCGACGAGCGTGGCCTCGGGCCGGGTGTCCTACGTGCTCGGTTTCGAGGGGCCGGCGGTCTCGGTGGACACCGCGTGTTCGTCCTCGCTGGTGGCGATGCACCTGGCCGCGCAGGCGCTGCGCCAGGGCGAGTGCTCGATGGCGCTGGCCGGCGGCGCGACGGTGCTGGCTTCGCCCGGCGTCTTTGCGGAGTTCTCCCGGCAGCGTGGCCTGGCCGCCGACGGCCGGTGCAAGGCATTCGCCGATGCCGCGGACGGCACGGGCTGGGCCGAGGGCGTCGGTGTGGTCGTACTGGAGCGGCTGTCGGTGGCGCGGGAGCGCGGGCACCGGGTGCTGGCGGTACTGCGCGGCAGCGCGGTCAACCAGGACGGTGCTTCCAACGGCCTGACCGCGCCGAACGGCCCCTCGCAGCAGCGGGTGATCCGCGGAGCGCTGGCGAGCGCCGGGCTGGTGGTGGCGGATGTGGACGTGGTGGAGGGTCACGGGACCGGTACGGCCCTGGGCGATCCGATCGAGGCGCAGGCGCTCCTGGCGACGTACGGCCAGGGCCGCGACGCGGAACAGCCGCTGTGGCTCGGCTCGTTGAAGTCGAACATCGGTCACGCACAGGCGGCTGCCGGTGTGGCCGGTGTGATCAAGATGGTGGAGGCACTGCGCCACGGCGTGATGCCTCCCACGCTGCACGTGGATGCGCCCACGACTGAAGTCGACTGGTCCGCGGGTGCGGTGGAGCTGCTGACCGAGGCGCGGGAGTGGCCGCAGAACGGCCGGCCGCGCCGGGCCGGTGTGTCCGCGTTCGGTGTCAGTGGCACGAACGCCCACCTGATCCTGGAGGAGGCTCCGCAGGAGGAGGCGGAGCAGGCCTCCGGCGAGGCGCTCCCCACCGGTGTGGTGCCGCTGGTGGTGTCGGCGCGGACCCCCGGTGCGCTTTCGGCACAGGCCGGGCGGCTGGCGGCCTTCGTCGAGGGCGCCGACGGAGTGTCGACGGCGGACGTCGCCGGGGCTCTGGTGTCGGGCCGCGCGGTGCTGGGCGAGCGTGCGGTGGTCGTGGCCGACTCTGCCGACGAGGCGCTGGCCGGTCTCCAGGCGCTGGCGCGCGGTGAGGACGCGGCCGGCGTCGTGGCCGGCAGCGCCGGTTCCGGTGCGCCGGGCAAGGTCGTGTGGGTCTTCCCCGGGCAGGGCTCGCAGTGGGCCGGCATGGGCCGCGAACTCCTCGACTCCTCCCCGGTGTTCGCCGAGCGGATCGCGCAGTGCGCTGCCGCTCTGGAGCCGTGGATCGACTGGTCGCTGATCGACGTACTGCGCGGCGAGACCGATCCCGAGCTCATGGAGCGGGTCGACGTCCTGCAGCCGGCCAGCTTCGCCGTGATGGTGGGCCTTGCCGCGGTCTGGGCGTCGGCGGGCGTGGAGCCCGATGCGGTGCTCGGTCACTCCCAGGGTGAGATAGCCGCTGCCTGCGTGGCGGGTGCGCTCTCGCTGGAGGACGCGGCACGCGTGGTGACGCTGCGCAGCCAGGCCATCGCGAAGGACCTGGCCGGCCGCGGCGGCATGGCTTCGGTGGCGCTGAGCGCGGACGAGGCCGTTGCGCGTCTGGCTCCGTGGGCCGATCGGGTCGAGGTGGCCGCGGTCAACGGCCCGTCCTCCGTGGTGATCGCCGGTGACGCCGAGGCTCTGGACGAGGCGCTGGAGTCGCTGTCCGGTGAGGGCGTCCGGGTGCGGCGGGTCGCGGTGGACTACGCCTCGCACACCCGGCACGTGGAGGACATCCGCGAGGCGCTCGCCGCAGCGCTGGCCGAGGTGAGTGCTCTGGCACCGACCGTGCCGTTCTACTCGACCGTCACGGGTACGTGGGTGGCGGACGCCGACGTCCTCGACGGCGCGTACTGGTACCGCAATCTGCGCGGCCAGGTGGGCTTCGGTCCGGCCGTGGCCGACCTGGTCGACCAGGGCCACGGGGTCTTCGTCGAGGTCAGCGCCCACCCGGTGCTGGTCCAGCCGATCACCGAGACCGTCGACAACACCGACACCACCGCCAATGTGCTGGTGACCGGCTCGCTGCGCCGTGAAGACGGTGGCCTGCGCCGGCTGCTGGCCTCGATGGCCGAGCTGTTCGTCCGCGGTGTGGCCGTGGACTGGAGCGCTGTCCTGCCCGCCGGTGCCAAGTCCGCACACGTGGACCTGCCGACGTACGCCTTCGAGCACCAGCACTACTGGCTCGAGGCGGTCGGGGGCGCCACGGATGCGGCCTCGCTGGGCCAGACGACGGCCGATCACCCGCTGCTGGGCGCGGTGGTGCGCCTGCCGCAGTCCGACGGGCTCGTCTTCACCTCGCGGCTGTCCCTGAAGTCCCACGCCTGGCTGGCCGATCATGCGGTGAGTGGTGTGGTGATCCTCCCCGGGACCGGGCTGGTGGAGCTGGCCGTCCGGGCCGGTGACGAGGCCGGGTGCGGGGTGCTGGAAGAGCTGGTGATCGAGGCGCCGCTGGTGGTGCCCGAGCACGGCGGCGTACGGGTGCAGGTCGCCGTCGGCGGGCCGGGTGAGACCGGTTCGCGCACGGTGGAGGTGTACTCGCAGCGCGAGGACGCCGCCGGCGAGGGTGGCGCGGACGTGTGGACGCGTCACGCCACCGGACTCCTGTCGGCATCGCCGGCGGCCCATGGGACGGAGTTCGACTTCGCCGCCTGGCCGCCGCGGGGTGCGCAGCCGGTCGAGGTCGGGAACTTCTACACCGACCTGCTCGAGCGCGGCTACGCGTACGGTCCTGCGTTCCAGGGCCTGCGGACGGTGTGGCGGCGCGGCGAGGAGGTCTTCGCCGAGGTTGCCCTGCCCGAGGAGCAGAGCAAGGACGCCGGAAAGTTCGGCATTCACCCGGCGCTGCTCGATGCGGCCCTGCAGGCCGGGACGGTCGGCGCAGCGGCGGGCACGGCACAGGAGGAAGAAGCCGGGGAACCGGTGCTCGCGTTCGCGTGGAACGGGCTGGCGCTGCACGCCGCCGGTGCCTCGACCCTGCGGGTACGCGTGGCGCCGAGCGGTCCTGACGCGCTGACGTTCCAGGCCGCCGACGTGACCGGCAACCTGGTCCTGACGCTGGACTCGCTGGTGTCCAGGCCGGTGTCCGCCGAGCAGCTGGGCGGCGCGGCGGACGCTGCGGTCGCCAACTCGCTGTTCCAGGTGGAGTGGAGCGCGCTGCCCGAGGTGCAGGCCGAGCCCTCGCTGTCGTGGGCGCCGGTGGCCACCGCCGACGAGGTGACGTCGCTGGCCGAAGGCATGGCTGCGGTCCCCGGAGTATCGCTGGTGGCGGTCCTGGAAGCCGTCGGCGATGAGGACGGTGGCGAGGACGCGGTCCTGGCGCTGACCTCGCGGGTGCTGGGGGTCTTGCAGGCGTGGCTGGCCGGCGCCGGGCTGGAGGAGTCGCAGCTGGTGGTGGCGACCCGGGGTGCGGTGCCCGCCGGTGACGGCGCGGTGACCGATCCCGCGGGCGCCGCGGTGTGGGGTCTGGTGCGGGCTGCCCAGACGGAAAGCCCCGACCGGATCGTCCTGGTGGACATCGACCCCGCTGCCGAAGGCGGCACGGATTCGGTGATGGACACGGTGCTGGACTCGGTGCTGGCCTGCGGCGAGCCGCAGGTCGCGGTGCGCGGAACCACCTTCTCCGTGCCCCGGCTCGCCCGTACGGCCGCCCATGTTCCGGACGTTCCGGCGGTCTTCGGGCCGGAGGGGACCGTCCTGGTCTCGGGCGCCGGGTCCCTGGGTGGTCTGGTGGCCCGGCATCTGGTCTCCCGGCACGGGGTGCGGCAGCTGGTGCTGGCCAGCCGTCGGGGTCCGGATGCCGACGGAGTGCACGAACTGGTTGCCGAGCTGACCGGGCAGGGCGCTGCGGTCTCGGCGGTCGCCTGCGACGTGTCCGACCGCAGCCAGGTCGAGGCCCTTCTGGCATCGGTTCCGGCCGAGCACCCCCTCACCGGTGTGGTGCACACCGCAGGCGTGTTCGACGACGGGTTGATCGGGGCCCTGACCCCGGAGCGGCTGGCGGGGGTCTTCGCGCCGAAGGTGGACGCGGTCCGTCACCTCGACGAGCTGACCCGGGGCCTGGACCTCGACGCGTTCGTCGTGTTCTCGTCCGTCGCGGGCCTGTCCGGCGGCGCCGGCCAGGGCAACTACTCGGCGGCGAACGCCTTCCTGGACGGGCTGATGAACAACCGCCGGGCGGCGGGCCTGCCGGGCCTGTCGCTGGCCTGGGGCCTGTGGGACCAGACCCTCGGCATGGCCACGCACCTCAGCAACGTCGACCAGGCGCGTGCCAGCCGTAGCGGTGTGCTCGCGATTTCGGCGGCGGAGGGCATGGAGCTCTTCGATGCCGGTCTGGTGTCCGGACAGGCGCTGCTGGTGCCGGTCAAGCTCGACCTGCGCGGGGTGCGTGCTGACGCGGCGGCCGGTCGTGCGGTGCCGAACCTGCTGCGCGGCCTGGTCCGCGCGGGCCGACAGCAGGCGAGCGCGGGCGGCGCCGCCGACGAGGGGCGCCAGCTCTCCGACCGGCTGGCCGGACTCGCCGCGGCGGAGCAGGAGGCCCTGCTCCTCGAGCTGGTGCGTACCCAGGCGGCGGTCGTGCTCGGGCACACCGGGCCGGGCGGCGTCCGCGCGGAGACGGCGTTCAAGGACGCCGGGTTCGACTCGCTGACCTCGGTCGAGCTGCGGAACCGGGTGCGTGAGGCGACCGGTCTGAAGCTTCCGGCGACGCTGGTCTTCGACTACCCGACCCCGCTGGCCCTCGCCCGCTACCTGCGCGAGGAGTTCGGTGACGTGGCGCCGGCGCCGGTCGAACCGACGGTCGTGGCGGCCGATACGGGTGAGCCGCTCGCGATCGTGGGTATGGCCTGCCGCCTGCCGGGCGGCGTGGCCGGTCCCGAGGACCTGTGGCGCATGGTGTGTGAGGGCCGGGACGCCGTGTCGTCCTTCCCCGACGACCGCGGCTGGGACCTGGAGGGTCTGTTCGACCTCGATCCCGACCACGCGGGTACCTCGTACACCGACCAGGGTGGCTTCCTGCAGGGGGCGGGCCAGTTCGACGCGGGGTTCTTCGGGATCTCGCCGCGTGAGGCGCTGGCGATGGACCCGCAGCAGCGACTGCTGCTGGAGACATCCTGGGAGGCCTTGGAGGGGGCTGGCATCGACCCGGTCTCGCTGAAGGGCACCGACGTCGGCGTGTTCTCCGGCGTCTCCAGCCAGGGCTACGGGACCGGCACGGTCGCGCCGGAGGTGGAAGGTTTCGCGGGCACGGGGCTGGCGCCGAGCGTGGCGTCGGGCCGGGTGTCGTACGTGTTCGGCTTCGAGGGCCCGGCGGTTTCGGTGGACACCGCGTGCTCTTCGTCCCTGGTGGCGATGCACCTGGCCGCGCAGGCGCTGCGCCAGGGAGAGTGCTCGATGGCGCTGGCCGGCGGCGCGATGGTCATGTCGACGCCCGGTGCGTTCATGGCCTTCTCCCGGCAGCGTGGCCTGGCCGCTGACGGCCGGTGCAAGGCGTTCGCGGACGGCGCGGACGGCATGGGGCTGTCCGAGGGCGTCGGCGTGGTGCTGCTCGAGCGCCTGTCGGTGGCTCGGGAGCGCGGACACCGGGTTCTCGCGGTGCTGCGTGCCAGTGCGGTGAACCAGGACGGTGCGTCCAACGGCCTGACCGCTCCGAGCGGTCCGTCGCAGCAGCGGGTGATCCGCAAGGCTCTGGCCAACGCCGGACTTTCCCCGTCCGACGTGGACATCGTGGAGGGCCACGGCACGGGTACGGCCCTGGGCGACCCGATCGAGGCGCAGGCACTGCTTGCCACCTACGGCAAGGGCCGGGATCCGGAGCAGCCGCTGTGGCTGGGTTCCCTGAAGTCGAACATCGGTCATGCGCAGGCGGCTGCCGGTGTGGCCAGTGTGATCAAGATGGTGCAGGCGCTGCGGCACGGCGTCATGCCCCCCACGCTGCATGCTCAGAAGCCCACGACTGAAGTGGACTGGACGGTGGGTGCGGTCGAGCTGCTGACCGAGGCCCGGGAGTGGCCGCAGACCGGTCACCCGCGCCGTGCCGGTGTGTCCTCGTTCGGTGTCAGCGGCACGAACGCGCACCTGATCCTGGAGCAAGCACCCGCCGAAGAGGCCGAGACCGTCGCGGAATCGCCGGCGCCTGCCGGTGTGGTGCCGCTGGTGGTCTCGGCGCGGAGCGCCGGTTCGCTCGCGGGCCAGGCCGGGCGGCTGGCGGCGTTCCTCGAGGGCGCCGATGAGGTGTCGCTGACCGACGTGGCCGGAACGCTCGTGTCCGACCGTACGGTCTTCGGCGAGCGCGCGGTGGTTGTCGCCGACTCGGGCAAGGAAGCACTGGTCGGTCTGCAGGCGCTGGCGCGCGGTGAGAGTGCGGCCGGTGTGGTGTCCGGGAGCGCGTCTGCTTCGGGCAAGGTCGTGTGGGTGTTCCCCGGGCAGGGCTCGCAGTGGGCGGGCATGGGCCGGGAACTCCTCGACTCCTCGCCGGTGTTCGCCGAGCGGATCGCGGAGTGCGCGGCCGCTCTGGAGCCGTGGATCGACTGGTCGCTGATCGACGTACTGCGCGGCGAAGGAGACCCCGACCTCATCGAGCGGGTCGACGTACTCCAGCCGGCCAGCTTCGCCGTGATGGTGGGCCTGGCCGCGGTCTGGGCGTCCGTGGGCGTGGAGCCCGATGCGGTGCTGGGTCACTCGCAGGGTGAGATCGCCGCTGCCTGCGTCGCGGGGGCCCTGTCCCTGGACGATGCGGCGCGCGTCGTCGCGCTGCGCAGCCAGGCCATTGCCAAGGAGCTGGCCGGGCGTGGTGGTATGGCTTCTGTGGCGCTGAGCGCGGACGCCGCGGTTGCGCGTCTGGTGCCGTGGGCGGACCGGGTCGAGGTGGCCGCCGTCAACGGCCCGACCTCCGTGGTGATCGCCGGTGACGCCGAGGCTCTGGACGAGGCGCTGGAAGCGCTGTCGGGCGATGGCGTCCGGGTGCGGCGGGTCGCGGTGGATTACGCGTCGCACACCCGGCACGTGGAAGACCTTCGCGACACGCTCGCCGAGACGCTGGCCGGGATCGACGCGAAGGCCCCGACGGTGCCGTTCTACTCGACCGTCACCGGTACGTGGGTGTCGGACGCCGACGTCCTGGACGGCGCGTACTGGTACCGCAATCTGCGTGGCCAGGTGGGCTTCGGTCCGGCCGTGGCCGAGCTGCTGTCGCAGGGGCACGGGGTGTTCGTGGAGGTCAGCGCCCACCCGGTGCTGGTCCAGCCGATCACCGAGACCATCGACAACACCGACACCGACACCGATGTGGTGGTGACGGGTTCGCTGCGCCGCGAGGACGGTGGCCTGCGACGGCTGCTGGCCTCGATGGCCGAGCTGTTCGTCCGCGGTGTGGCCGTGGACTGGGCCAAGGTCCTGCCCGCCGGAGCGGCTTCCGCCCGCATCGACCTGCCGACATACGCCTTCGATCACGAGCACTACTGGCTGCACCTGGCCGAGGCGGCCACCGATGCGGCGTCGCTGGGCCAGGCGGCAGCCGATCACCCGCTGCTGGGTGCGGTCGTGCGGCTGCCGCAGTCGGACGGTCTGGTCTTCACCTCGCGACTGTCGCTGAAGTCGCACCCCTGGCTGGCCGATCACAGGGTCGGTGGCGTGGTGCTCCTCCCGGGCACCGGGCTGGTGGAGCTCGCGGTGCGGGCCGGTGATGAGGCCGGGTGCGGGCTGCTGGAAGAACTCGTGACCGAGGCACCGCTGGTGGTGCCCGAGCACGGCGGCGTGCGCGTGCAGGTCGCCGTCGGCGGGCCGGGCGAGACCGGTTCGCGCACGGTGAACGTGTACTCCCAGCGTGAGGACGCCGTCGGCGAGGGTGGCGCGGACGTGTGGACGCGGCACGCCACCGGTCTCCTGGCGGCATCGCCGGCGACAGGGGGAGCGGCGCAGGAGTTCGACTTCGCCGCCTGGCCCCCGGCCGGCGCGCAGCAGGTGGACATCAGCGGCGGATACGACCTGCTCGCGCAGGTGGGGTATGCGTACGGGCCGGCGTTCCAGGGCATGCGGGCCGTGTGGCGGCGCGGCGAGGAACTCTTCGCCGAGGTCGCCCTGCCCGAGGACCAGCGCAAGGAAGCCGGCAAGTTCGGCCTCCACCCCGCGCTGCTGGACGCGGCCCTGCAGGCCGGGATGTTCAGCGCCGCGGCGAGCACGGCCACGGAGGAATCCGCGGAACCGGTGATGCCGTTCGCGTGGAACGGGCTGGCGCTGCACGCCGCCGGTGCCTCGGCCCTGCGGATACGCGTGGCGCCCAACGGTCCCGACGCGCTGTCGGTCAAGGCTGCGGACGAGACCGGTGGCCCGGTCGTGACGTTGGACTCGCTGGTTCTGCGGCCGGTGTCCGTCGAGCAGTTGGGCGCGGCTGCGGACACCGCGGTCGCCAACTCGCTCTTCGAGGTGGAATGGTCCGAGCTGCCCCGGGTCCAGGGGGCCGGGCTGTCGCCGTCGTGGGTGCCGGTGTCCGCCGCTGACGAGGTGGCGGCCCTGTCCGGCGGTGCAGAGGTCCCGGCCGCGGCCGTCCTGGAAGCCGTCGGCGGTACCGGCGAGGATGCGGTGCTGGCTCTGACCTCCCGGGTACTGGAGGTCGTACAGGCGTGGCTGGCCGACGCAGGGCTGGAGGAGTCGCGCCTGGTGGTTCTGACGCGTGGCGCGGTTCCCGCCGGCGACGGCGCGGTGACCGACCCGGCCGGGTCGGCGGTGTGGGGCCTGGTGCGTGCCGCCCAGGCCGAGAACCCCGACCGGATCGTCCTGCTGGACACCGACCCCGCTGCCGAAGGCGGCACGGATACGGTGCTGGATTCCGTGCTGGGTTCGGTACTGGCCTGCGGTGAGCCGCAGATCGCGGTGCGCGGAACGATCCTCTCCGTGCCCCGACTCGTCCGGGTCACCGGCGAGGTCCCGGATGCTCCCGCGGTGTTCGGACCGGACGGGACCGTCCTGGTCTCCGGCGCCGGGTCGTTGGGCGCGCTGGCGGCCCGGCACCTGGTCACCCGGCTCGGCGTGCGGCACCTGCTGCTGGCCAGCCGTCGGGGCCCGGATGCCGAAGGTGTGCAGGAGCTGGTCGCCGAACTCACCGAGCTGGGTGCGGCGGTCTCGGCGGTCGCCTGCGACGTGTCCGACCGCGGCCAGGTCGAGGCCCTTCTGGCATCGGTTCCGGCCGAGCACCGGCTGTCCGGTGTGGTGCACACCGCGGGCGTTTTCGATCCCGGCGTGGTCGGGGCGCTGACCCCGGAGCGGCTGGCGGGGGTCTTCGCGCCGAAGGTGGACGCGGTCCGTCACCTCGACGAACTGACCCGCGGAACGGACCTCGACGCCTTCATCGTCTACTCCTCCGCATCGTCCATCTTTATGGGAGCTGGTAGTGGTGGCTACGCAGCGGCCAATGCTTTCCTGGACGGGTTGATGGCCTGCCGCCGGGCGGCGGGCCTGCCGGGTCTGTCGCTGGCCTGGGGCCCGTGGGAGCAGGTCACAGGTCTGGGCGACAGCATCGACGACCTCACCCTGACTCAGATGAGCCGGCGTGAGGGACGTGGGGGAGTCATGGCGCTCAAGTCCGCCGAGGGTATGGAGCTGTTCGGTGCGGCCGTGGGGTCCGGACAGGCGCTGCTGGTGCCGGTCAAGCTGGACCTGCGGGGTGTGCGTGCCGACGCCGCGACCGGTGTCGGGGTGCCGCACCTGTTGCGTGGCCTGGTACCGGCAGGCCGGCAACTGGCGAACGCCGGGGGCACCGGCAACGAGGGCCGGCAGCTGTCCGACCGGCTGACCGGACTCACCGCGGCGGAGCAGGAGGCCCTGCTCCTCGACCTGGTGCGTGCTCAGGCCGCGGTCGTGCTCGGGCATTCCGACTCCGGCAGTGTCCGTGCGGAGATGGCGTTCAAGGAAGCCGGGTTCGACTCGCTGACGTCGGTGGAACTGCGGAACCGGGTGCGTGAGGCGACCGGTCTGAAGCTTCCGGCGACGCTGGTCTTCGACTACCCGACCCCGCTGGCCCTCGCCCGCCACCTGCGCGAGGAGTGCGCCGTCGACGAGGCCTCCGCCGCGGATCCGGTGCTGGCCGGTCTCGCCGGTCTGGAGGCGTCCATCGAGGCCGCGGCTTCCGATGACGAGGCCCGCGACCGGATCACCGTACGCCTGCGGGAGCTGCTGAAGGCAGCCGAGTCGGCGGGCGGTCCCGATGCGGCGACGGGAACTGCGGACGCGTCCAACGAGGATCTCGAAACCGCTGACGACGAGGAGCTGTTCGCGATCTTCGACCGGCTCGACTGAGCCGGACCTCGTACGGCCGGGTCCGGGTGGGCCCGGCCGTATTCCCCGCACACGGTGCGGGGACCCCCTTCAGCAATCGCTCACTCAAATTTTCCTTGGAGCTGAATCCAGTGGCTGACGAGGCACAACTCCGCGACTACCTCAAGAGGGCCATCGCCGACGCCCGCGACGCGCGCAAGCGGCTGCGCGAGGTCGAGGACCAGGCGCGGGAGCCGATCGCCATCGTCTCCATGGCGTGCCGCTACCCAGGTGGTGTGTCCTCGCCCGAAGACCTGTGGAAGCTCGTGGCCGACGGGGTCGACGCCGTCTCCGGGTTCCCGGACGACCGCGGCTGGGACCTCGAGGGTCTGGTCGACCCCGACCCCGACCACGCGGGTACCTCGTACACCGACCAGGGCGGATTCCTGCAGGGGGCAGGGCTTTTCGACGCGGGGTTCTTCGGGATCTCGCCGCGTGAGGCGCTGGCGATGGACCCGCAGCAGCGGCTGCTGCTGGAGACCTCGTGGGAGGCACTGGAGAGTGCCGGCATCGACCCGTTCTCGCTGAAGGGCACCGACATCGGGGTGTTCTCCGGAGTGTCCGGTCAGGGCTACGGGGCCGGTGCCGGTGTGGTGACGCCGGAGGTGGAAGGCTTCGCGGGCACGGGAGCGGCGTCGTGCGTGGCGTCGGGCCGGGTGTCCTACGTGTTCGGTTTCGAGGGTCCGGCGGTTTCGGTGGACACGGGGTGTTCGTCGTCGCTGGTGGCGATGCACCTGGCCGCGCAGGCGCTGCGCCAGGGCGAGTGCACGATGGCACTGGCCGGCGGTGCGATGGTGATGGCGACACCGGGCTCCTTCATGGCGTTCTCCCGGCAGCGTGGGCTGGCCACCGACGGCCGGTGCAAGGCGTTCGCGGACGGCGCGGACGGCATGGGCCTGGCCGAGGGCGTCGGCGTGGTGCTGCTCGAGCGGCTGTCGGTCGCGCGGGAGCGTGGCCACCGGGTGTTGGCGGTGCTGCGCGGCAGCGCGGTCAACCAGGACGGCGCGTCCAACGGCCTGACCGCGCCGAACGGTCCCTCGCAGCAGCGGGTGATCCGCAGGGCGCTGGACAGTGCCGGGCTCACCGCGTCCGATGTGGACGTGGTGGAGGGTCACGGCACGGGTACGGCCCTGGGCGACCCGATCGAGGCGCAGGCGCTGCTGGCCACGTACGGCAAGGGCAGGGACGCGGAACAGCCGGTGTGGCTCGGCTCGTTGAAGTCGAACATCGGTCATACGCAGGCGGCCGCGGGTGTGGCCAGTGTGATCAAGATCGTGCAGGCGCTGCGTCACGGAGTGATACCTCCCACGCTGCACGTGCAGGAGCCGTCAAGCCAGGTGGACTGGTCTGCGGGTGCGGTGGAGCTGCTGACCGAGGCGCGGGAGTGGCCGCAGAACGGTCATCCGCGCCGTGCCGGTGTCTCCTCGTTCGGTGTCAGCGGCACGAACGCGCACCTGATCCTGGAAGAGGCGCCGCCGGAGGAAGCGGAGCAGGACCTCGGCGAGGCGCAGCCCGCCGGTGTGCTGCCGTTGGTGGTGTCGGCGCGGAGCGCCGGTTCGCTGGCGGGTCAGGCCGGGCGGTTGGCGGCGTTCGTCGAGGGCGCCGATGGGGTGTCGCTGGCGGACGTGGCCGGAACGCTCGTGTCGGAGCGTACGGTCTTCGGCGAGCGTGCGGTGGTTGTTGCCGACTCGGGCGAGGAGGCGCTGGTCGGTCTGCAGGCGCTGGCGCGCGGTGAGGGTGCGGCCGGTGTGGTGTCCGGGAGTGCGTCTGCTTCGGGCAAGGTCGTGTGGGTGTTCCCCGGGCAGGGCTCGCAGTGGGCGGGTATGGGCCGGGAACTCCTGGACTCCTCGCCGGTCTTTGCCGAGCGGATCGCGGAGTGCGCGGCTGCGCTGGAGCCGTGGACCGACTGGTCGCTGATCGACGTACTGCGCGGTGAAACCGACGCTGAGCTCATCGAGCGGGTTGACGTCCTGCAGCCGGCCAGCTTCGCCGTGATGGTGGGCCTGGCGGCGGTGTGGGAGTCGGTCGGGGTCAAGCCCGATGCGGTGCTCGGTCACTCCCAGGGTGAGATCGCGGCCGCGTGTGTGGCGGGTGCGCTGTCGCTGGAGGACGCGGCGCGCGTCGTCGCGCTGCGCAGCCAGGCCATTGCCAAGGAGCTGGCCGGGCGTGGCGGTATGGCTTCTGTGGCGCTGACCTTGGACGAGGCAGTCGTACGGCTGGCTCCCTGGGCGGATCGAGTCGAGGTGGCCGCGGTCAACGGGCCGTCGTCGGTGGTGATCGCCGGTGACGCCGAGGCTCTGGACGAGGCGCTGGAGGCGCTGTCGGGCGAGGGCGTCCGGGTGCGGCGGGTCGCGGTGGATTACGCCTCGCACACCCGGCATGTGGAAGACCTTCGCGACACGCTCGCCGAGACGCTGGCCGGGATCGACGCGAAGGCCCCGACGGTGCCATTCTACTCGACCGTCACCGGTGGTTGGGTGGCGGAAGCCGATGTGCTGGACGGCGCGTACTGGTACCGGAACCTTCGTGGCCAGGTGGGCTTCGGTCCGGCCGTGGCCGAGCTGCTGGCGCAGGGTCACGGGGTGTTCGTGGAGGTCAGCGCCCACCCGGTGCTGGTCCAGCCGATCACCGAGACCATCGACAACACCGACACCACCGCCAATGTGCTGGTGACCGGCTCGCTGCGCCGTGAAGACGGCGGTCTGCGACGGCTGTTCGCCTCGATGGCGGAGCTGTTCGTCCGGGGCGTCACGCTGGACTGGAGCGGTGTACTGCCGCAGCCGGCGGCTTCCGTTCGAGTGGACCTGCCGACCTACGCCTTCGACCACCAGCACTACTGGCTCCACGCGGACGAGTCGGCCACGGATGCGGCATCGCTGGGCCAGACGACGGTCGATCACCCGCTGCTGGGTGCGGTGGTGCAGCTGCCGCAGTCCGACGGGCTCGTCTTCACCTCGCGGCTGTCCCTGAAGTCGCACCCCTGGCTCGCCGATCACGCGATCGGCGGCGTGATCCTCGCCCCGGGCACCGGGCTCGTTGAGCTGGCGGTACGGGCCGGTGACGAGGCCGGATGCGGGCTGCTGGAAGAGCTGGTGATCGAGGCCCCGCTGGTGGTGCCCGAGCAGGGCGGCGTGCGCGTGCAGGTCGCGGTGGGTGCAGCCGGCGAGAACGGTTCGCGCACGGTGGAGGTGTACTCGCAGCGCGAGGACGCCGCCGACGAGGGTGGCGCGGACGTGTGGACGCGGCACGCCACCGGACTCCTGTCGGCATCGCCGGCGGCCCGTGGGACGGAGTTCGACTTCGCCGCCTGGCCCCCGGCCGGCGCGCAGCCGGTCGAGGTGGACGCCGACGACTTCTATGCCGATCTGCGCGAGCGCGGTGTCGCGTACGGGCCGTCGTTCCAGGGCATGAGGGCCGTGTGGCGGCGCGGCGACGAGGTGTTCGCCGAGGTTGCCCTGCCCGAGGAGCAGCGCAAGGAAGCCGGCAGGTTCGGCCTCCACCCCGCGCTGCTGGACGCGGCCCTGCAGGCCGCGACGTTCGGCGCCGCGGCGGGCACGGCGGAGGAGGAGTCCGGGGATCCGGTGCTCGCGTTCGCGTGGAACGGGCTGGCGCTGCACGCCGCGGGTGCCTCGGCCCTGCGCGTGCGCGTGGCGCCGAGCGGTCCGGATGCCCTGTCGGTCGAGGCTGCCGACGAGACCGGCGGCCTGGTGGTGACGATGGACTCGCTGGTGTCCCGGGCGGTGTCCGCCGAGCAGCTGGAGACGGCAGCGGACGCGGCGGTCGCCAACTCGCTGTTCCAGGTGGAGTGGACCGAGCTGTCCCAGGCCCAGGCCCAGGGTGCCGGAGCCGCTCCGTCGTGGCTGCCGGTGGCCACCGCTGACGACGTGGTGGCCCTGGCCGACGGAGCAGGGATCCCGGCCGCGGCCGTCCTGGAAGCCGTCGGTGGTACCGGCGAGGGCGCGGTGCTGGCTCTGACCTCCCGGGTGCTGGAGGTCGTGCAGGCGTGGCTGGCCGGGTCGGGGCTGGAGGAGTCGCGGCTGGTGGTCGTGACCCGGGGTGCGGTTCCCGCCGGCGACGGCGCGGTGACCGACCCGGCCGGGTCGGCGGTATGGGGCATGGTGCGGGCCGCCCAGGCCGAGAACCCCGACCGGATCGTCCTCCTGGACACCGACACCGCCCTCGCCGCCGACGGTACGCAGGCGGTGCTCGGTGCGGTGCTGGCTGGCGGGGAGCCGCAGGTCGCGGTGCGCGGAACCACCTTCTCCGTGCCCCGGCTCGCCCGGACCACGGCTGAAATCCCGGACGTTCCGGCGGTCTTCGGGCCGGAGGGGACCGTCCTGGTCTCCGGCGCCGGTTCGTTGGGTGAGCTGATCACCCGGCACCTGGTCTCCCGGCACGGCGTACGGCACCTGGTGCTGGCCAGCCGTCGGGGTCCGGAGGCCGAAGGCGTGCAGGAGCTGGTCGCCGAACTCACCGAACAGGGTGCTGCGGTGACGGTGGCGGCCTGTGACATGTCCGACCGTGACCAGGTCGAGGCCCTGCTGGCGTCGGTTCCGGCCGAACACCGCCTGACCGGAGTCGTGCACACCGCAGGCGTGTTCGACTCCGGGCTGATCGAGGGACTGACGCCGGAGCGGCTGGCAGGCCTGTTCGCACCGAAGGTGGACGCGGTGCGGCACCTCGACGAGCTGACCCGAGGCCTGGACCTCGACGCCTTCATCGTCTACTCCTCGGCCTCGTCCGTCTTCATGGGCGCTGGCAGCAGCGGCTACGCGGCGGCCAATGCCTTCCTGGACGGGCTGATGGACACCCGCCGGGCGGCCGGTCTGCCCGGGCTGTCCCTCGCCTGGGGCACGTGGGAATACGCCACCAACATGACCACTCACCTCACCACCGACGACCAGGTGCGCATGAGCCGGCGCGCGAGCCGTGACGGAGTCGTGGCGCTCAAGCCCGCAGAGGGCATGGAGCTGTTCGACGCCGCTGTGGTGTCCGCACAGTCGCTGCTGGTGCCGGTGAAGCTGGACCTGCGGGGCGTGCGCGCAGGCGCAGCGGCCCGCGGTGGGGTGCCGCACCTGCTGCGCGGCCTGGTACCGGCAGGCCGGCAGCAGGCCCGGGCGGGATCCGCCAAGGAAGGCGATCTGGCCCGCCGGATCGCCGGGCTCGCCGAAGCCGAGCAGGAGGCCCTGCTTCTTGACCTGGTACGTGGTCAGGCCGCGCTCGTGCTCGGGCACACCGGGCCGGAGGGCGTCCGGGCGGAGACGGCGTTCAAGGACGTCGGGTTCGACTCGCTGACGTCGGTGGAACTGCGCAACCGGATGCGTGAGGCAACCGGCCTGAAGCTTCCCGCCACGCTGGTCTTCGACCACCCCACGCCGCTGACCCTCGCCCGCCACCTGCGCGACGAGCTCGGCATCAGCGACGACGCGCTTTCTCGCGTGAACGCAAAGATCGAAGACGTCGAGGCGCTGATCAGCGGTCTGCAGCTCGACGAATCCATGAAATCCAGTATCGCGCTTCGCCTTCAGGGTTTGGTGGCCAGGTGCAACGGAGTGCTCGAGAACGTGGACGCTTCCACGGTGGCGGAGCAGCTGGAATCCGCGTCCGCCGATGAGGTCCTCGCATTCATTGACGGTGAATTCGGACTCATCTGAAAACAGTTCAAGGAATCGCGGTTCCATCAAACTTCGTAAGGATTTAAAGAATGGCCACGGACGAAAAACTCCTCGAGTACCTGAAGCGCGTCACGACCGAGTTGCACAACCTGAAGAAGCAGGGCTCGAGCCACGCTGACGAGCCGATCGCCATCGTGGGCATGGCGTGCCGCTTGCCGGGTGGTGTGGCGGGGCCGGAGGACTTGTGGCAGTTGGTGTCCGAGGGCCGGGACGCCGTTTCCGGGTTCCCCGAGGACCGGGGCTGGGACCTGGACGGCCTGTTCGATCCGGACCCTGACCACGCGGGTACTTCGTACACCGACCAGGGCGGATTCCTGCACGGGGCGGGCCAGTTCGACGCGGCGTTCTTCGGGATCTCGCCGCGTGAGGCGCTGGCGATGGACCCGCAGCAGCGACTGCTGCTGGAGACCTCCTGGGAGGCCTTGGAGGGGGCCGGCATCGACCCGGTCTCGCTGAAGGGCACCGACGTCGGCGTGTTCTCCGGTGTGTGCAGTCAGGGCTACGGGGCCGGCGCCGGTGCGATCGCGCCGGAGCTGGAGAGTTTCACGGGCACGGGGGTGGCACCCAGCGTGGCCTCGGGCCGGGTGTCCTACGTGTTCGGTTTCGAGGGTCCTGCGGTCACGGTGGACACGGCGTGTTCCTCGTCGCTGGTGGCGATGCACCTGGCCGCGCAGGCGCTGCGCCAGGGCGAGTGCTCGGTGGCGCTGGCCGGCGGCGCGATGGTGATGTCGACGCCCGGTACCTTCGTCGCCTTCTCCCGGCAGCGGGGCATGGCCACGGACGGCCGGTGCAAGGCTTACGCGGACGGCGCCAATGGCATGGGGCTGGCCGAAGGTGCCGGTGTGGTCGTACTGGAGCGGCTGTCGGTGGCGCGTGAGCGCGGCCACCGGGTGCTGGCGGTGCTGCGGGCCAGCGCGGTCAACCAGGACGGCGCCTCGAACGGTCTGACCGCGCCGAACGGGCCGTCGCAGCAGCGGGTGATCCGCAAGGCGCTGGCCAGCGCCGGGCTGGTGGCGGCGGATGTGGACGTGGTGGAGGGTCACGGCACGGGTACGGCCCTGGGCGACCCGATCGAGGCGCAGGCGCTGCTGGCCACCTACGGCCAGGGCCGCGACGCGGACCGGCCGCTGTGGCTCGGCTCGCTGAAGTCGAACATCGGGCACACGCAGGCCGCTGCCGGCGTGGCCAGTGTGATCAAGATGGTGCAGGCGCTGCGCCACGGCGTCATGCCCCCCACCCTGCACGTGCAGAAGCCCTCGACCGAGGTGGACTGGACGGCGGGTGCGGTCGAGCTGCTGACCGAGGCCCGCGAGTGGCCGCAGAACGGCCAGCCCCGCCGGGCCGGGGTCTCCTCTTTCGGCATCAGCGGCACGAACGCCCACCTGATCCTCGAGGAGGCGCCGCAGGAGGAGGCGGAGCCCGACGCGGAAGAGGCGCAGCCTGCCGGTGCGGTGCCGCTGGTGGTGTCGGCGCGCAGCGCCGAGTCGCTCTCGGGTCAGGCCGGGCGGCTGGCGTCGCATCTGGAGTCCGGTGCCGGCGGAGCGTCGCTCGCATCGGTGGCCGGGGCGCTGGTGTCGGACCGTGCCACCTTCGGTGACCGTGCGGTCGTGGTGGCCGACTCCGCCGGGGAGGCGCTGACGCGGCTGGAAGCACTGGCGCATGGGGAGAACGCGGCCGGCGTCGTGAGCGGCAGTGCCGCTTCGGCGCCGGGCAAGACCGTGTGGGTGTTCCCGGGCCAGGGTTCGCAGCGGGTGGGGATGGGCCGGGAACTGTACGCCCGGTACCCGCTGTTCGCGCAGGCGTTGGACGAGGCGTGCGAGCAGCTGGACGCGCGTCTGGCCGGGTGGGTCGACCATCCGGTACGGGATGTGGTTCTGGGCAGGGTGCCGGGCAGTGCTGCACTTCTGGACCAGACGGTGTTCACGCAGGCGGGGCTGTTCGCGGTCGAGAGCGCTCTGTTCCGGCTCGTGGAGTCCTGGGGTGTGCGGCCGGATGTCGTGATCGGGCATTCGGTCGGCGAGATCACTGCCGCGTATGCGGCGGGGGCGCTGTCGCTGCAGGATGCGGCGCGCGTGGTTGCGGCCCGGGGCCGGCTGATGCAGGCGCTGCCGCTGGGCGGGGCGATGGTCGCCGTGGCTGCCGCCGAGGAGGAGGTCGCCGAGCTGCTGGGCGAGGGCGTGGAGGTCGCGGCGGTCAACGGCCCGTCCTCGGTCGTGCTCTCCGGTGAGCAGGACGCGGTCCTCGCAGCAGCCGACCGGTTGCGGGCGCAGGGACGCAAGACGAAGCGGCTGGCGGTGTCGCACGCGTTCCATTCCCTGCGGATGGAGCCGATGCTGGCCGAGTTCGCCGCAGAGCTGGCCGAGGTCGTGTGGCAGCCGCCGGTGATTCCGGTGGTCTCGAACGTGAGCGGGCGGCTGGCCGAGCCCGATGAGCTCGCCGACCCGCAGTACTGGGCCGGGCACGTGCGTCGGCCGGTGCGGTTCGCCGAGGGGATCGCGGCCGCGGTGGAGTACGGCGGCACGCTGTTCGTGGAGATGGGCCCGGGCGCGGCCCTGACCGGCCTGGTCGAGGAGACGGCCACCGCCGCAGCGGCCGACGTGGCATGCGTCGCGGCCCTGCGCGACGGCCGCCCGGAAGAGCAGACCCTGCTCACTTCGGTGGCCGAGCTGTTCGTCCGCGGTGTGGCCGTGGACTGGAGCCGTGTGCTGGGGCAGACGGCGAAGCCCGGGCGGGTGGACCTGCCCACGTATGCCTTCGAGCACCAGCACTACTGGCTGAAGGACTCCGGTTCGGCGACGGATGCGACGTCGCTGGGACAGGCAGCGGCCGATCACCCGCTGCTGGGCGCGGTGGTGCAGCTGCCGCAGTCCGACGGGCTGGTCTTCACCTCGCGGCTTTCGCTGCGCTCGCACCCCTGGCTCGCCGATCACGCGGTGAGCGGTGTCGTGCTCGTCCCGGGCACCGGGCTGGTGGAGCTGGCCGTCCGGGCCGGTGACGAGGCCGGGTGCGGCGTCCTGGAAGAGCTGGTGATCGAGGCCCCGCTGGTGGTGCCCGAGCACGGCGGCGTACGGGTGCAGGTCGCCGTCGGCGCACCGGGCGAAAACGGTTCACGCACGGTGGAGGTGTACTCCCAGCGGGAGGACGCCGCCGGCGACGGTGGCGCGGACGTATGGACGCGGCACGCCGCCGGCATGCTGTCGGCCGCGGTCCAGCCGGCCGGCGGCGGCGCCGGGTTCGACTTCGCGGCCTGGCCCCCGCCCGGCGCACAGCCGGTGGACGTGGTACCCGGCGAGTTCTACGGCGACCTGGTCGAGCGCGGTTACGGCTACGGGCCGGCGTTCCAGGGCCTGCGGGCGGTGTGGCGGCGCGGCGAGGAACTCTTCGCCGAGGTCGCCCTGCCCGAGGAGCAGAGCAAGGACGCCGACAGGTTCGGCATCCACCCCGCGCTGCTCGACGCGGCCCTGCACACCGGGATGTTCAGCGCCCCGGCGGGCGCACCGGCCGAGGAGACCGCAGAGGCGGTGCTGCCGTTCGCGTGGAACGGGCTGGCGCTGCACGCCGCGGGCGCCTCGGTGCTGCGGGTGCGACTGGTGCCCGGCGGGCCCGGCGCCGTGTCGCTGCAGGCGGCGGACGAGACCGGCGGCCTGGTGGTGACGCTGGACTCGCTGGTGTCGCGTCCGGTGTCCGCCGAGCAGCTGGGCGCCGCGGCGGACACGGCGGTCGCCAACTCGCTGTTCCAGGTCGAGTGGACCGGACTGCCCGCGGCTCAGGGGACGGAGGCTTCGCCCGCATCCGTGCCGGTGGCCACCGCCGACGAGGTGGCGGCGCTGGTCGACGCCGTGGCTTCCGGCGCAGGCGTGCCGGCCGCGGCCGTCCTGGAAGCCGTCGGCGGTACCGGCGAGGATGCGGTGCTGGCTCTGACCTCCCGGGTACTGGAGGTCGTGCAGGCGTGGCTGGCCGGCGCCGGGCTGGAGGAGTCGCGGCTGGTGGTCGTGACCCGGGGTGCGGTTCCCGCCGGCGACGGCACGGTGACCGATCCCGCGGGCGCCGCGGTGTGGGGTCTGGTGCGTGTCGCCCAGGTCGAGAACCCCGACCGGATCGTACTGATCGACACCGACCCGGCCTCCGGCGACGGAGCGGCAGCCGTGCTGGGCGCGGTGCTGGCCGGCGGTGAACCCCAGGTCGCGGTCCGTGGCACCGCTCTCCTCGCCCCCCGGCTCGCCCGCACCAACGCTCAGGTCCCGGACGTTGCCGAGGTGTTCGCGCCGGAGGGAACCGTCCTGGTCACGGGCGGCACCGGATCGTTGGGCGCTCTGGTGGCCCGGCATCTGGTCTCCCGGCACGGGGTGCGGCATCTGGTGCTGGCCAGCCGCCGCGGCCCGGACGCCGACGGAGCGGAGCAGCTGGTCGCCGAGCTGACCGGGCAGGGTGCTGCGGTCTCGGTGGTGGCTTGTGATGTGGCCGACCGTGCCCAGGTGCAGGCGCTGCTGGCATCGGTGCCGGCCGGGCACCGGCTGGCCGGTGTGGTGCACACCGCCGGCGTGCTGGATGACGGTGTGATCGGGGCGCTGACCCCGGAGCGCCTGGCGGGGGTGTTCGCGCCGAAGGTGGACGCGGTCCGTCACCTCGACGAACTGACCCGGGGCCTGGACCTCGACGCGTTCGTCGTGTTCTCGTCCGCCTCGGGCGTGTTCGGCTCTGCCGGCCAGGGCAATTACGCGGCGGCGAACGCCTTCCTGGACGGGCTGATGGCCAACCGCCGGGCGGCAGGTACGCCCGGTCTGTCGCTGGCCTGGGGCCTGTGGGAGCAGACCACCGGCATGACCGCCGACCTCAGCACCGTCGACCAGGCCCGTATGAGCCGTGGTGGTGCGCTGGCGATATCGGCAGTGGAGGGTATGGAGCTGTTCGACGCCGCCGTGGTGTCCGGACAGGCGCTGCTGGTGCCGATCAAGCTCGACCTGCGGGGCGCGCGGGCCGGCGCGGCGGCCGGTGGCGGTGTGCCGCACCTGCTGCGCGGCCTGGTCCGCGCGGGCCGACAGCAGGCGCGCGCCGGATCCACCGGGGACGGCGGCCTGGCCCGTCGGCTGGCCGGGCTCGCCACGGCGGAGCAGGAGGCCCTGCTCCTCGAGGTGGTGCGCGCTCAGGCCGCGGTCGTGCTCGGACACAGCGGTCCGGACGGCGTCCGGCCGGAGATGGCGTTCAAGGACGCCGGGTTCGACTCGCTGACGTCGGTCGAGCTGCGGAACCGGGTGCGTGAGGCGACCGGTCTGAAGCTTCCGGCGACGCTGGTCTTCGACTACCCGACCCCGCTGGCCCTCGCCCGCTACCTGCGCGAGGAGTTCGGTGACGCGGAGGCCGGTACCCCTGCCGCGGCCGTGGCCGTCGTCGCCGATCCCGACGAGGCGATCGCGATCGTCGGCATGGCGTGCCGGCTGCCGGGTGGTGTCGCGGGTCCCGAGGACCTGTGGCGGCTGGTCCACGAGGGCCGTGAGGGCATGTCGTCCTTCCCCGACGACCGGGGCTGGGACCTGGACGGCCTGTTCGACCCGGACCCCGACAGCGCGGGTACCTCGTACACCAGCCAGGGTGGTTTCGTACAAGGGGCAGGGCTCTTCGACCCGGGGTTCTTCGGGATCTCGCCGCGTGAGGCGCTGGCGATGGACCCGCAGCAGCGACTGCTGCTGGAGACCTCCTGGGAGGCGCTGGAGCGTGTCGGCATCGACCCGCTCTCGCTGAAGGGCACCGACGTCGGCGTGTTCTCCGGCGTCTCCAGCCAGGGCTACGGGGCCGGCGTGGTCGCGCCGGAGCTGGAGGGCTTCGCGAGCACGGGTACGGCGGCGAGTGTGGCCTCGGGCCGCGTGTCGTACGTGTTCGGTTTCGAGGGTCCTGCGGTCACCGTGGACACGGCCTGCTCTTCGTCCCTGGTGGCGATGCACCTGGCCGCGCAGGCGCTGCGCCAGGGCGAGTGCTCGATGGCACTGGCCGGCGGTGCGACCGTGATGGCGACACCCGTCTCCTTCGTGGAGTTCTCCCGGCAGCGCGGCCTGGCCGGGGACGGCCGGTGCAAGGCGTTCGCGGACGGCGCGGACGGCACGGGCTGGGCCGAAGGCGTCGGTCTCGTGGTGCTGGAGCGGCTGTCGGTGGCGCGTGAGCGCGGCCACCGGGTGCTGGCGGTACTGCGCGGCAGCGCGGTCAACCAGGACGGCGCGTCGAACGGTCTGACTGCGCCGAACGGTCCCTCGCAGCAGCGGGTGATCCGCAAGGCCCTGGCCAGTGCCGGGCTCGCCCCGTCCGACGTGGACGTGGTGGAGGGCCACGGTACGGGAACCGCTCTGGGCGACCCGATCGAGGCGCAGGCGCTGCTGGCCACGTACGGCAAGGGCAGGGACGCGGAACAGCCGCTGTGGCTGGGTTCCCTGAAGTCGAACATCGGTCACACGCAGGCGGCCGCGGGCGTGGCCAGCGTGATCAAGATGGTGCAGGCGCTGCGCCACGGGGTCATGCCGCCCACCCTGCATGTGGACGCGCCCACGCGTCAGGTGGACTGGTCCGACGGCGCCGTCGAGCTGCTGACCGAGGCCCGGGAATGGCCGCAGAACGGCCATCCGCGCCGGGCCGGTGTGTCCTCGTTCGGTATCAGCGGAACGAACGCGCACCTGATCCTGGAAGAGGCGCCCGCCGAAGTGGCGCAGCCCGTCTCGGAAGAGGCGGAGCAGCCGTCGGCGTCCGCTGGTGTGGTGCCGTTGGTCGTGTCGGCGCGGAGTGCGGGTTCGCTGGCGGGCCAGGCCGGGCGGCTGGCGGCGTTCGTCGAGGGCGCCGATGGGGTGTCGCCGGCGGACGTGGCCGGGGCGCTGTTGTCGGACCGTGCGGTCTTCGGTGAGCGTGCGGTCGTGGTGGCAGGCTCGGATGACGAGGCGCTGGCCGGGCTGCAGGCGCTGGCCCGGGGCGAGAGCACGGCCGGTGTCGTGACCGGCACTGCCGGCGCGGCAGCCCCGGGCAAGGTCGTGTGGGTGTTCCCGGGTCAGGGCTCGCAGTGGGCCGGCATGGGCCGTGAACTGCTCGACTCCTCCCCGGTGTTCGCCGAGCGGATCGCGCAGTGCGCCGCCGCTCTGGAGCCGTGGACCGACTGGTCGCTGATCGAGGTGCTGCGCGGCGAGGCCGAGCCCGGGCTCATGGAGCGGGTCGACGTCCTGCAGCCGGCCAGCTTCGCCGTGATGGTGGGCCTGGCCGCCGTGTGGACGTCGGCCGGGGTCAAGCCCGACGCGGTGCTCGGCCACTCGCAGGGTGAGATCGCGGCCGCGTGTGTGGCGGGTGCGCTGTCGCTGGAGGACGCGGCGCGCGTGGTGACGCTGCGCAGCCAGGCCATTGCCAGGGAGCTGGCCGGCCGCGGCGGTATGGCGTCGGTGGCGCTGAGCGCGGACGCGGCGGTCGCGTGGCTGGAGCCGTGGACGGACCGGGTCGAGGTGGCCGCGGTCAACGGCCCGTCGTCGGTGGTGATCGCCGGTGACGCCGAGGCGCTGGACGAGGCGCTCGAAGCACTGTCCGGCGAAGGCATCCGGGCGCGTCGGATTGCGGTGGACTACGCCTCGCACACCCGGCACGTGGAGGCCATCCGCGACACGCTCGCCGAGACCCTGGCCGGGATCGACGCCCAGGCCCCGACGGTGCCGTTCTACTCCACCGTCGCCGGCGGCTGGGTGGCGGAAGCCGGCGTCCTGGACGGCGACTACTGGTACCGGAACCTTCGTGGCCAGGTGGGCTTCGGCCCGGCCGTGGCCGACCTGGTCGACCAGGGCCACGGGGTGTTCGTCGAGGTCAGCGCCCACCCGGTGCTGGTCCAGCCGATCACCGAGACCGTCGACGACACCGACACCCATGTGGTGGTGACCGGCTCGCTGCGCCGCGAGGACGGCGGCCTTCGCCGGCTGCTGGCCTCGATGGCCGAGCTGTTCGTACGGGGCGTGGCCGTGGACTGGAGCAGTCTCCTGCCCGCCCGCGCCAAGTCCGCACGGCTGGCCCTGCCGACGTACGCCTTCGACCACCAGCACTACTGGATCCAGGCGACCGGGTCGGCCACCGACGCGGCGTCGCTGGGACTCGCCGGGGTCGATCACCCGCTGCTGGGCGCGGTGATGCACCTGCCGCAGTCCGACGGGCTGGTCTTCAGCTCGCGGCTTTCGCTGAAGTCGCACGCCTGGCTGGCCGATCACGCCGTGGACGGTGTGGTCATCGTGCCCGGCACCGGGCTGGTGGAGCTGGCCGTCCGGGCCGGTGACGAGGCCGGCTGCGTGGTGCTGGAAGAGCTCGTGATCGAGGCGCCGCTGGTGGTGCCCGAGCACGGCGGAGTCCGCGTACAGGTCGCCGTCGGCGGACCGGGTGAGACCGGATCGCGGACCGTGGAGGTGTACTCGCAGCGCGAGGACTCTGTCGGTGAAGGCGTGTGGACGCGGCACGCCACCGGCATGCTGTCCGCCACGGTCCAGCCGGGTGGTGGTGGCACCGGGTTCGACTTCGCCGCCTGGCCGCCGCCCGGCGCGCAGCCGGTGGACATCGCCGGCGGCTACGACCTGATTGCCCGGGTCGGGTACGGGTACGGCCCGACGTTCCAGGCCGTACGGGCGGTGTGGCGGCGCGGCGAGGAACTCTTCGCCGAGGTCGCCCTGCCCGAGGAGCAGCGCAAGGACGCCGGCAGGTTCGGCATCCACCCCGCGCTGCTCGACGCGGCCCTGCACTCGCCGCTGCTCAATGCCGCGGCGGAGCCCACGTCGGCTGACGGCGACACCGGACGGGAAACCGACGGGCAGGAACTGCGTCTGCCGTTCGCGTGGAACGGGCTGGCCTTGCACGCGGCCGGTGCCTCGGTGCTGCGTGTGCGCCTCGCACAGCCCGAGCGCGACGCACTGTCGCTGGAGGCGGCGGACGAGGCCGGCCGCCTGGTGGTGACGATGGACTCGCTGGTGTCCCGGGCGGTGTCCGCCGAGCAGCTGGAGACCGCGGCGGGCAAGGCGCACACCGACTCGCTGTTCCGCGTGGAGTGGACCGAACTGCCTTACGCCCAGGGGGCGGAGCCGTCACCGTCATGGCTGCCGGTTGACACCGCGGAACAGGTGGCGACTCTGGCCTACGACGTGTTGTCGGGTGCGGCCGCCGCCCCGGCCCTGGCAGTCCTGGAAGCCGTCACCGGCGGGACCGAGGGTGCCGAGGGCGAGGATGCGGTGCTGGGTCTGGCCACCAAGGTGCTGGACGTGTTGCAGTGCTGGCTGGCCGGGTCCGGACTGGAGGAGTCGCGGCTGCTGGTCGTGACCCGAGGCGCGGTTCCCGCCGGCGGCGAGGGTACGGTGACCGACCCCGCGGGCGCCGCGGTGTGGGGTCTGGTGCGTGCCGCCCAGGCCGAGAACCCCGACCGGATCATCCTGCTGGACACCGACCCCGCTGCCGATGACGGCGCGGAGCCGGTACTGCGTGCGGTGCTGGCCAGCGGGGAGCCGCAGATCGCGGTGCGCGGAACCACCCTCTCCGTGCCCCGGCTCGCCCGTACCACCGGTCGGCTTCCGGACGCCCCGGCGGTCTTCGGGCCGGAGGGAACCGTCCTGGTCTCCGGCGCCGGGTCCCTGGGTGGCTTGGTGGCCCGCCACCTGGTCTCCCGGCACGGGGTGCGCCAGCTGCTGCTGGCGAGCCGTCGGGGTCCGGAGGCCGAAGGCGTGCAGGAGCTGGTCGCCGAACTCACCGAGCTGGGTGCTGCGGTCTCGGTGGTGGCCTGTGACGTCTCCGACCGTGGCCAGGTCGAGGCGCTGCTGGCATCGGTGCCGGCCGGGCACCGGCTGACCGGTGTCGTGCACACCGCAGGCGTGACGGACGACGGGGTGATCGGAACGCTGACCCCGGAGCGGCTGGCGCGGGTGTTCGCGCCGAAGGTGGACGCGGTGCGGCACCTGGACGAGCTGACGCGAGGCCTGGACCTCGACGCGTTCATCGTCTACTCCTCCGTCTCGGCCGTCTTCATGGGTGCGGGCAGCGGCAGTTACGCGGCGGCGAACGCCTACCTGGACGGGCTGATCGCCGGCCGACGGGCGGCGGGCCTGCCGGGTCTGTCGCTGGCCTGGGGCCTGTGGGACCAGACCTCCGGCATGGCTGCGGACACCGACGACATCGTCAAGGCGCGCCTGAACCGGCGAGGCGGTCTGCAGGCGATGTCGCCGGCGGAGGGCATGGAACTGTTCGACGCCGCCGTCGGGTCCGGGCAGGCGCTGCTGGTGCCGGCCAAGCTGGACCTGCGCGGTGTCCGGGCCGGCTCGGCCGCCGGTGGCGGCGTACCGCACATGCTGCGCAGCCTGGTCCGGGTGGGCCGGCAGCAGGCGCAGGCGGCGGACACCGCCGACGAGGGCCGGAAGCTGTACGACCGGCTGGCCGCACTGACCGCCGCCGAGCAGAAGAAGCTCCTGCTCGACCTGGTGCGGGCTCAGGTGGCCGCGGTTCTGGGCTACAGCGCGACGTACCACTTCGAAGCGGACCAGGGGCTCTTCGAGATCGGCTTCGACTCCCTCACCGCCATCGAGCTTCGCAACCGGCTCCGCAACATCACCGAAACGAAGCTCTCTCCCAACCTCGTCTTCGACTATCCGACGCCGGGAATGCTCGCCGCATACCTGCACGAGCTGACGTGCGGCGAACAGGCCGCGAATCCAGTAGCGATCTCCGTCTGAAAGAGGGTGATGATATGTTCGACGTGGACAAATATCTGCAGCGGATCGGCTGCGGCGGAGAAACCGGTGTGGACCTCGCGACGCTGCGAAAGCTGCACAAGAATCACCTCATGACGATTCCGTACAACGGAGTCACCGAGGATTACCGCAACGGAGTCCACCTCGTCGACATCGACGAGGACGCCACCTTCGAGACGACGATCATCAACGGGCAGGGCGGCACGTGCTTCCAGCTGAACCGCCTCTTCTCCCGGCTTCTGCGTGAACTGGGCTACGACGTCACACTGATGGCGGCGAGGACCGCCGAAGGCCGGGACGCCTTCGGGCTCGACGTCGAGCACATGTTCAGCCGTGTCGCCCTGGACGGCGACGAATGGCTGGTGGACGTCGGTTACCCCGGCCCCTCCTTCATCGAGCCGTTGCAGATCTCCGACGCGGTACAGACCCAGTACGGGTGCCAGTACCGGCTGGTCGAGAGCGAATCCGAGATCGCTCTGCAACGCCGGGGAGCGGTCACCCGGTGGAGTGTCGTCTACACCTTCACGATGGAATCCCGGCAGTGGACCGACTGGAAGGAAATGGAGGACCTCCTCCGGGACATCCTTTCGCAGCCGCGGACGAATGACGGCCAGGAAATCCTGTGCGGCCGGAGTTTCGAGAACGGCCAGGCCGTACTGAAGGGGCGACGGTACCTGACGGTCCGTGACGGCCGCGAGCAGGCCCGCACGATCACAGACGACGACGAGCACCGGACGCTGATCTCCGGCGTGCTGTCCGGTGAGCTCGGCTGAATTCGCACCACCCACCACCCCGTATGGCAATTCATCGCGGGTGAAACATGCACGAGTTGGAATCAGAAGGGGAATGTGATGACGAACGACACCGCTGACGTGGTTGTGATCGGTGGAGGACCGGCCGGCGCGGTCAGCGCCCTGGTGCTCGCCAAGCAGGGGCACTCCGTGGTGCTGCTGGAGCGGGACGAGTTCCCCCGGTTCCACATAGGCGAGTCCCTGCTCCCCTACATGATGGGCCTGTTCGACCAGATCGGCCTGCGCGAGACGGTCGAGGCCCAGGGCTACGTCCCCAAGTTCGGCGGCGAGTTCATCGACCCCACCGAGAAGAAGTTCTTCGAGGGCGTCTTCCGCGCGGACTTCACCAAGCAGGGTGAAGGCCGGTTCCCCCGCGCGTTCCAGGTCGAGCGCGCCAGGTTCGACAAGATGCTCACCGAGCAGGCCGCCGAGGCCGGGGCGAAGGTCCTCTTCGGTGCGAACGTGAACGAGCTGCTCATGGAAGGCGACCGCATGGTCGGCGTCCGCTACGAGCGCGAGGGCCAGAGCCACGAGGTGCGTTCGTCCTACGTGATCGACGCGAGCGGTCGGGCCGGCCGGATCGCCAACCGCTTCGGGCTGCGCAAGACGCTCGAGAAGCTCCGCATGGTGGCCGTGTTCCGGCACTACACCGGACTCGACGAGAGCAACAACCTCGGCGTCGAGGGCGACATCCAGGTCGGCGCCCACGACGACGGCTGGGTCTGGGCGATCCCGCTGTCCACCGAGGACATCAGCGTGGGCACGGTCATGCCGCGCGATGCGCTGCGCGCGTCGACGCCGGAGAAGGCGTTCGAGGAGCACGTCGCCCGGATTCCGCGGATCACCGCACGCCTGACCGGAACCCGCCCCACCACGGACCTCAAGGTCGAGACCGACTACTGCTACCACTCGGACACCGTCACCGGGCCGGGCTGGGTCATGGTCGGAGACGCCGGCTGCTTCGGCGACCCGATGTTCTCCGGTGGTGTGCTGGTGGCGACGACCACCGCCGTCCGTGCCGCCGAGACGATCGGGGCTGCGCTGAAGGATCCCGCGCAGGAGGACCACCTGATCGACAAGTACGCGAGCTTCTTCAAGACCGGTTACGACACGTACATCCGGCTCATCCACGCCTACTACGACGGCGAGCTGGTGGCCATGGCCGCCGACGCCGCGCGTTCCACGGACCGGGACACCCTGGAGAAGTACCTCGTCCGGCTGATCGGCGGCGACTTCTGGAGCGAGCACAACTCGGTGGCCCAGGAGATGCGCAAGCGGACGGAGTGGGACACCTTCGAGCCGTTCCGGCGGGTCTTCGGCTGCCCGGTCTACCCCGAGCTGGACGAGGCCGACCGCAAGGAGCGGGCCGAGGCGCGCGTCCGCAGGGCGACGGCGGGCCGGTAGGGACGTCATGGCTTCCATTCCTCTGCGCCTCAGAGATCATTCGTACGATGTACTCATCGGCCCGGGGGTGCGTACGTCGCTTGCCGAGGTCGTCCAACGGCTGGGCGCCAGACGGGCCGTCGTCGTGTCGGCCCGCCCGGAGGAATGGGTGCCGGACACCGGTGTGGAGACCCTGCTGCTGCCGGCCCGGGACGGCGAGCAGGACAAGACCCTCACCACCGTGGAGGCGCTGTGCGGTGAGTTCGTGCGGTTCGGGCTCACCCGGTCCGACGTCGTCGTCTCCTGCGGCGGCGGCACGACCACCGACGTGGTCGGGCTGGCGGCCGCGCTCTACCACCGGGGCGTGCCCGTGGTGCACCTGCCCACGACGCTGCTCGCCCAGGTGGACGCCAGCGTCGGCGGGAAGACGGCGGTGAACCTGCCGGCCGGCAAGAACCTGGTCGGCGCGTACTGGCAGCCCAGCGCGGTGCTTTGCGACACGGACTACCTGTCGACCCTGCCGCGGCGGGAGCTGCTGAACGGTCTCGGTGAGATCGCCCGCTGCCACTTCATCGGTGCGGCGGACCTGCGCGGGCTGTCGCTGGAGGAGCAGATCACCGCCAGTGTGAGCCTCAAGGCGCGCATCGTGGAGACGGACGAGCGGGACGCCGGGCTGCGGCACACGCTCAACTACGGCCACACGCTGGGACATGCGCTGGAGAAGGCGACCGACTTCGCGCTGCGCCACGGCGAGGGGGTGGCCATCGGAACGGTCTTCGCGGGGCGGCTCGCCGGCGCCCTGGGCCGTATCGACCAGGCGCGGGTGGCGGAGCACCAGGACGTCGTCCGGCACTACGGTCTCCCCGCCGCCCTGCCCGTAGAGGCCGAGCCCGCGGCCCTCATGGAACTGATGCGCCACGACAAGAAGGCGATGAACGGACTCTCGTTCGTTCTGGACGGCGCGAACGGCGCGGAACTGGTGAGCGACGTACCGCACGAGGTGGTCGCGCGCGTCCTGGACCGGATGCCCCGAGCACGCATGGCCGATCTCGTCGGCGACGCCGCGCTCGGAGCCTCCACGACCGATGCGGCTCAGAAATGACACGTGCAACTCAGTGGCCGGCCGATCTCGACGGATCGGCCGGCGCCGTCCGGCCGGCGGACCGCCTGCTGTTCGACAAGCTGGAAGCGGCGCTCGCCAAGCCGGCCGCGCAGCAGCCGATCTGGGGAGACCCGGAACAGGCGAAGGACGCGGTGGCCCTGCTGAGCCGCGCCGAGCCGATCGTCACGCCGGCCGAGACGGCACGGCTGCGCAGCCGGCTCGCCGCGGTCGCGCGCGGCGAGGCGTTCCTGCTCCAGGGCGGTGACTGCGCCGAGACCTTCGCCGCGAACACCGAAGCCCATGTGCGCGCCAATCTGTGGACGCTCGTGGACATGGCCGAAGTGCTCGCCCGCCGCCTCGGACTGCCCGTCGTCAAGGTCGCCCGCATGGCCGGCCAGTACGCCAAGCCCCGTTCCCAGACCGTCGACGCACGGGGGCTGCCCGTCTACCGCGGCGACATGATCAACTCCATCGAGCCCACGCTCGCGGCCCGGACGCCCGATCCCTACCGGATGCTGCGGGCGCACGCCGACGCCGCACGCGCGATGGCTCTGGTGCGCACGTTCAGCGAGGCCGACGGCGACGGCGACCGCGACATCTACGTCAGCCACGAGGCGCTCCTGCTCGAATACGAGCAGTCCTTGCTGCGGGTGGACACCAGTGGGCCCGAGCCCCGTCTGGCCAGTGGGCTGGGGCACTTCCTGTGGATCGGCGAGCGCACCCGCCAGCTCGACGGCGCGCACATCGCATTCGCGGAACTGCTGTCCAACCCGATCGGCCTCAAGATCGGTCCGGGCACGAGCCCGGAGACGGCCGCCGCATACGTGCGGCGGCTCGACCCGCACCGTGAACCCGGGCGACTGACCCTGGTCAGCCGTATGGGGCACAGGCAGGTCCGTGACGTCCTGCCGCCGATCGTCGAGAGGGTCACCGCCTCCGGCCACCAGGTCATCTGGCAGTGCGATCCGATGCACGGCAATACGTACACATCGGCCAACGGATACAAGACGCGCAATCTCAGTCACATCAACGACGAGATAGCCGGATTCTTCGAAGTCCACCGACGACTGGGCACCCACCCCGGCGGAATTCACATCGAAGCGACGGGGGACGACGTCACGGAATGCCTCGGCGGCGCCTCCGGAACAACGGAAGCCGACCTGCCGGGCCGCTACCACACGGCCTGCGATCCCCGCCTGAACGCCGAGCAGTCGATGGAACTCGCATTCTCCGTCCCGGAGATGACTGCCGCCGGTATCGCCGACTTCGAAGCAGTGCTGCGATGACCGGCGGTCCGACCGGTACGCCCATCAAAGGCACCACCCGGCTGTACGCCGTGCTGGGGGATCCCATCGCCCAGGTCCAGGCACCCGGGCTGATGAATCCGCTCTTCGCCCGCCTGCGCATGGACGCGGTGCTCGTTCCGGTGCACGCCCGGCCGGAGCACCTCGAGCAGATCGTGCGCGGCCTGCAGCGCGTGGAGAACCTCGACGGCATGTTCGTCACGGTGCCCCACAAGGTCGCCGTTCGCCGGCTGGCCGACCGCTGCGGCCCGACCGTGGACATCGTCGGCAGCGCGAACGTGCTGCGACGGGAGGCCGACGGCAGCTGGCTCGCGGAGAACTTCGACGGCTCGGGCTTCGTGGCCGGTCTCGTCGGGGCCGGGCACGACCCCCACGGCCGGCGGGTGGCGCTCGTCGGCGCGGGGGGCGCGGGCAGCGCCGTCGCCGCGGCGCTGCTGACGGCAGGTGTGGACCGGTTGTGCGTGTACGACACGGACACCGCGAAGCTCGGCGCGCTGGTCACCCGCCTCGGCGCGTACTGGCCGGGCCGGGTACGCGCCTTGACCGGACCGCAGCTGCGCGACACCGGCATCGACATCGCGGTGAACGCCACGCCGCTCGGAATGCGTGCGGACGATCCGCTTCCGTTCCCCCTGGACTGCCTGCCGCCCGGCTGCGTGGTCGCCGACATCGTCATGAAACCCCGTGAGACGCGGCTCCTCCGGGAAGCAGCCGCACTGGGCCACCCCGTCCATCACGGTATTCACATGCTCGAGGGGCAACTGAATTCCTATCGAATCTTCTTCGACTTGCACTGAACTCACGGCACGACTACCGAATCTAGGGATGCGCTGTCGCAGGCGGAGCTCTATTTTGGACTTGTAATTCAGCCTATTTCTGACTGCACATGACGCTGCACGGGGCGGAGTGTGCGCCTCTTCCGCGATCTCGACGGCGACTGCTCGTGTGCGCGCGTCTTCCTCCGTAGCAGCACAGTGCCCCGCCCACTCCGCACCTCGCGTCGAGTCAGATCCATTCCTTGGAGAAACATGAACGTGCGACAGGCGCCGGAATTCCCCCAGTGGCCTCAGTATGACGAGGGTGAGCGGGAAGGGCTCATCCGCGCACTCGAGCAGGGCCAGTGGTGGCGGATGGGCGGAAGCGAAGTCGACTCCTTCGAGCAGGAGTTCGCCGAGCACCACGGCGGCGCCCACGCCCTCGCGGTCACGAACGGAACCCACGCCCTCGAACTCGCCCTGCAGGTCATGGGCGTCGGGCCGGGCACCGAAGTCATCGTCCCGGCCTTCACCTTCATCTCGTCCTCCCAGGCGGCGCAGCGGCTCGGCGCGGTCGCCGTACCGGTGGACGTCGACGAGAACACCTACTCCATCGACGTGGCGGCGGCCGCCGCCGCCGTGACCTCGCGGACCCGGGCGATCATGCCGGTGCACATGGCCGGCTTCCTGGCGGACATGGACGCACTGGCCAAGCTCTCCGCCGACACGGGCGTCCCGCTGCTCCAGGACGCCGCGCACGCCCACGGCGCCCGTTGGCAGGGCAAGCGGGTCGGCGAGCTCGGCTCGGTCGCCGCGTTCAGCTTCCAGAACGGCAAGCTGATGACCGCCGGCGAGGGCGGCGCCGTACTGTTCCCGGACTCGGAGCTGTACGAGACCGCGTTCCTGCGGCACAGCTGCGGACGGCCCCGCACCGACCGCCGGTACCTCCACTCGATCGCCGGCTCCAACCTGCGGCTCAACGAGTTCTCCGCCTCGGTGCTGCGCGCGCAGCTGCGACGCCTGGACGGGCAGATCGCCACGCGTCACGAGCGCTGGGCCGTGCTGTCCAAGCTGCTCGAGTCGATCGACCGGGTGGTCCCGCAGCGAGGCGACGAGCGCACCGACGTCCCCTCGCACTACATGGCGATGTTCCGGGTGCCCGGCATCGGCGAGGAGAACCGCAACGCTCTCGTCGACCGGCTCGTGGAGGCCGGCCTGCCGGCGTTCGCCGGTTTCCGCGCGATCTACCGCACCGACGCCTTCTGGGAGATCGGCGCACCAGACGCCACCCCGGACGAGCTCGCCGAGCGCTGCCCCAACTCCGAGGCCATCAGCCAGGACTGCATCTGGCTGCACCACCGCACGCTGCTCGCCTCCGAAGAGGACATGCACCGTACGGCCGCGATCATCGCCGACGCTGTGAGCGCCGTATGAGCGTCAGGGTGGCCATCGTCGGGCTCGGCTGGGCGGGGCGTGAGCTGTGGCTCCCCCTGCTGAGCGAGCACGGCGACTTCGAAGTGGTGGCCGTCGCCGACACCGAACCGGCGGCGCGTGAGGCGTTCGGCGTGGTGCCGGGCATTCCCGTCCACGCGACGGTGGACGCGCTCACCGCCCAGTCGGTCGACCTCGCCGTGGTCGCCGTACCCAACTTCCTGCATGCCGAGGTGGCCGCGGCCCTGCTCGGCAAGGGCATCTCCGTCTTCCTCGAGAAGCCGGTGTGCCTGACCTCCGCCGAGGCCGACATGCTGGCAGCCGCCGAACGCAGCGGCGGCGCCATGCTGCTGGCCGGCAGCGCAGCCCCCTACCGCAGCGATGTGGGAGCCCTGGCGAGCCTGGTGCCCGACCTGGGCCACATCCGCCACGTCGACCTGTCCTGGGTCCGGGCGCGCGGGATCCCCAAGGCCGGCGGCTGGTTCACCCAGCGCAGCAAGGCCGGCGGCGGTGTGCTGTTCGACCTCGGATGGCACCTGCTCGACACGCTCGCCTCCCTGCTCGGTCCCGCCCGCTTCGCAGAGGTCGTCGGCGTGACGGCGAGCGACTTCGTCAACGTCGGTTCCTGGAGCGCGGCATGGCGGCACGACCAGCCCGTCGCCGACACCGCCGGTGACGTCGAGGACACCGCCCGGGGCTTCTTCGTCCGCGAAGACGGCGTCTCCGTCGCCCTGCACGCCAGCTGGGCGTCGCACGAGGCACGGGACGTGTCCCAGATCCAGGTGGTGGGCAGCGAGGGAACCGCCGAGCTGAGGTGCACCTTCGGCTTCAGCCCCAACCGCCAGCCCCGCTCGGTGCTGACGCTGACCCGTGAAGGCACCACCACGTCGGTCCCGGTGCCGGACGAGCCGATCGGCAACGAGTACCGGCGCCAGCTGTGCCGCCTCGCCGGATTCCTGGGGGATCCGGGCAACCGCGGCAGGGCGATCGGCGAGGCCCGTACGACGGTCCGCGTCATCGAGGACTTCTACGCGTCGGCCCGCTCCGTGCGCGCCCGGAACGCCGTGCCCGCCTACCGGTAGACGGCGCGGAAAACCAGTGGAACCACGGTTCCAAAGAGAACGAGCAGACGTACGGGATGGCATGACGTGACAATTTCAATGGCAGGGACATCAGCGACGGTGACGCAGACGCGCCCGTCGGTCAGGCGCGCCGTGATCTTCGACCTGGACGGGGTCATCGTCGACAGCTTCGCCGTGATGGAAGAGGCTTTCGCCATCGCGTACAAGGAGGTCGTCGGGGAGGGCCAGGCGCCGTTCGAGGAGTACCGGCGCCACCAGGGGCGCTACTTCCCGGACATCATGCGGATCATGGGCCTCCCGCTGGAGATGGAGGAGCCGTTCGTCCGCGAGAGCTATCGGCTCGCGCACCAGGTGCCGGTCTTCGAGGGCATCACCGAGCTGCTGCTGACCCTGCGGACGCGTGGGTTCAAGCTCGCGGTGGCCACCGGCAAGAGCGGGCCGCGGGCGCGGTCCCTGCTCGAACAGCTGGGCCTGCTCCCCTTCTTCGACCACGTGATCGGCTCGGACGAGATCGCCCGCCCGAAGCCCGCCCCGGACATCGTGGTGCGCGCCCTCGAGCTGCTGGGGCTGCCGGCCGAGGAGGCGATCATGATCGGTGACGCACCGACCGACATCGCCAGCGCCCACGGCGCCGGTGTGGCCTCGGCCGCCGCGCTGTGGGCCGAGGTGGACGACGAGGACGCACTGCTGGGCGCTCTGCCGGGCGCCGTCCTGCACCGCCCGGCCGAACTGCTGGCGCTGTGCCCGTCCGTGCCCCGCGGCTGAGGGTCGTCCAAGGGCATGGAGAAGGCACATCACCTCGGTGTCGACATCGGGGGCACCAAGGTCGCCTTCCGGGTGGAGGCCGGCGCGGAGCGTGTCGACGAGTCCGCCTTCCGGTGGGGCCCGCGGCACAGCGCCGACCGGGACCTCGCTCAACTCGCCCACCACGTGGAGCAACTACGGGCGAGACTCGGAGTACCGCTCCGCGCGGTGGGCGTCGCGATGCCCGGCACGGTCGACCCGGCCGGCCGGGTCACCGCCTGGCCGAGCCGGCCGGAGTGGAACGGGCTCGACCTGGACGAGTCGCTGCGCGCGCTGTTCCCCGAAGCGGCCGTCGCCTGGGCGGACGACGGCGACCTCGGTGCGCTCGCGGAGGCCCAGGCGTCGGGCTGTGACGACCTGCTCTACCTCGGGGTGGGCACCGGCATCGGCGGCGGCCTCGTCCTGCAAGGGGCGCTGTGCCCCGGGCTGGGCCGGGGCTCCTTCGAGATCGGACACGTGATCGTCGCGATGGGCGGCGCGCAGTGCGTCTGCGGCCGCCGGGGATGCCTCCAGGCGATCGCCTCCGGACCGGCCACCCTGGGCCGCGCGGCCCGTCTGCGGGGAGCGCCCGCCCCCTTCGGGGAACTGCGGCGGGCGCTGCGCGAAGGGGCGCCGTGGGCGGTCACCGCGGTCGAGGAGACCTCCCGGGCCCTGGCCGCCGCGGTGGCCGGCGTCCAGGAACTGGTCCATCCCCGTCTCGCCCTGATCGGCGGCGGCTTCGCGGCCGGTGTCCCCGAGCTCGTCGGGCTGGTGTCCGGTCACCTCGCCGAGCTCGCCCGCCCGGGCCAACCCCCGCTGCCGGTGGAGCCGGCAGCATTGGGGGGCCTGTCCTCGTTGCGCGGCGCAGTGGCGCTCGCCCGGCTGACCGCGCCCTGACCGCGCCCTGACCGCGTACGACCGTCAGCCGGCCCGGTGCGGTGCACCGGCCGGCACCGCGGCACGCAACTGGTCCCGCAGGTCGTCGACCAGCGACTCGGTGCCGGCCGGGCCGCTCGCGGCACCGAAGACGTGGTAGTCGGGACGGACGAGCAGCGAAGTCGCCCCGAACCGCGCCAGATACGGCCCGTAGACCTCGTCCGAATCCACCACGCCGATCACATCGGCCGAGCCGTGCTCCTCTGATGCCTGTCCGGGCGGCAGCAGCCGCACCACGTGCGCCCCGAGGCCGGCGAGGAACGAAAGCCGCTCCTCGTCGAGCAGGGTGTGCGGATCGTCGGTGGTCAGCAGGACGAAACCACGGCCGACGACATCGTCGAACAGAGCGGCGGGGCCCTGGTGCGCCACTCGTCCCTGCGGTACGACGGCACCCGCGGGCGCCTCGGCCGCCTGCGCTCCGGACCGCCGGTGCAGCAGACCGCCCGAGAGCGCCTTCGCCGGCTCCGGCCGCCCCGCCGGCTTGCCGCGCCGGTTGGCCAGCACCGTGGCGTCCCGCTCGGCGGCCGCCGCCGGGTCCGTCACACAGATCACCCGGCCCAGCTGGACCGACGCCAGGATCGCCTCCTTGGCCTGCGCCCGGCGTTCCTCCGTGTAGCTGTCCAGTACGGACTCGTCCGCGAGGCCGCGGAGCGTCAGGTCCAGCTTCCATGCCAGGTTGACGACGTCCCGGATGCCGGAGCACATGCCCTGCCCGGCGAACGGCGGCATGAGATGGGCCGCGTCTCCGGCCAGCAGGACATGACCCACGCGCCACTGGTCGGCCCAGCGGGCCTGGAAGATGTACGTGGTGCTGCGCAGCAGGGTGGCCGTGTCGGGGGTGACGCCGAACGGCGCCAGCAGCCGCCAGGCCGTCTCGTCCCGGTTGAGCTCGGCGGTGCTCTCGCCGGGCAGGCGCATGAACTCCCAGCGCCGGCGCCCGGGGCCGCTGGCCACCACGGTCGTGGGCCTGGCCGGATCACAGATCTGCACGTTGGTCGGGGTGAACTCGCGCGGCTGGCGCAGTTCGACGTCGCAGAGCAGCCACTCGTAGGAGAACCCGAGGTCCGTCACGGAGACGTCGAGGTGGTCGCGCACGAAGCTGTTGGCCCCGTCGCACCCCACGACCCACCGCGCGGAGAGGACGCGTGTCGCGTCGTCGTCGGTGGCCGTCGTCACCTCCACCAGGTCCTCGCCGTCGGCGATCTTCACGACCTCGTGCCCGCGCAGCACCGTGATGCCGGGAAGTGCCGCCACCCTGGCGGCGATCAGCTCCTCCAGGGCCGGCTGGTGCATCGTGTTGGCATCCGGCCAGCCGTAGGGACCGGCCGTGGTGAACGCGATGTCCAGCAGCGCCGCGCCGGAGGGGGTCTGCCACTGGTAGCCGTTGGCCGGCTCGGTGACCCGGCCCAGATCCGGGCCGATCCCGGTGGCCGCCAGGAGGCGCGCGGTCTCCCCGTCGAAGCTGGTCGCGCGGGGAAGCCGGTACGGCCGGGCACGGCGCTCGAGTACGGTCACCCGCCAGCCGCGCTGGGCGAGCAGTACCGAGAGCGCGGCACCTATCGGCCCGTTGCCCACGATGACGACGTCGGTGTCCGTCGGATTCGAGTACGTATCGTGCGTTCGCATGGTTGGCATCGTGCCCCTACTCGCATGCTGTGGGCAGATCAGCGCGCACTTCGGAAAACGGCGTCGAGGAAGACTCACAGGTCCGCGCTGTTTGAAGGGCTGAATTCCGCCACGCCGGAAAATTGCCAGAATGGTATTCCGGCTTTTCGGTACGTGTCAAGGAGCAGGAAACCCTATCAGGTTGAGGGATGTTCAGGCGGCGATTTCCGTGCTGGCCGGGTCCGTCCGCCGGCTCATTCCACCAGCGAGATGGCCCGGCCCGGGCAGACGTAGGACGCCTCACGGGCCTTCTGTTGCAGGAGTTCGCCATCGGGTTCGGCATTCAGCACGATGACCGTGCCGTCATGCTCGCTCTGGTCGAACACCTCCGGCTCGGTGAACACGCATTGACCTGCACCGATGCACTTGTCGACGTCCGCGGTGATCCTCATTTTGATTGCCTCCTGCGCGTTCGGGAAACCACAGACTGACACATGCCCGTATGTCTTCGAGGCGGAGCGCGGAATTTTTCGGATGAGCTATCAGATCGAGGGATGTCCGGCCGGTCGCACCTGTCCTACCCTCCTGAACGAAGATACAAGTCTCGGGATCGGCGCGGTTCCCGCCGCCGGTCGTTGGTCGACCCGCGGTGGGGCAGCAGCGTGCCAAGGGTGATTCCTGAAAGGAAGGTATTGCCGTGCCTCAGCCGGCGGAGCAATTCGAAAAGTGGGTTCGCCGATCTCACCCGGCGCCGAACAGTGAAGTCCGCCTCGTATGCCTGCCGCACGCAGGCGGATCGGCGAGCTTCTACTTCCCCGTGTCCAAGGCGCTCGCGCCTGCGGTGGAGGTGCTGGCGATCCAGTACCCGGGGCGGCAGGAGCGACGCCACGAGCCGAACATCCCCAGCATCCCCGACCTGGCGGATCAGATCTTCGCGGCCGTGCGCCATCTCGACGATCTGCCCATGGCGTTGTTCGGGCACAGCATGGGCGCCGTTCTCGCCTACGAGCTCGCGCTGCGCATGCAGGACGCCGGCCTCCCCTCGCCCGTGCGGTTCTTCGCGTCCGGCCGGCGGGCCCCCTCCCGCTACCGCGACGACGTGGTCCACCTCGGGTCGGACGCACAGATGGTCGCCGAGCTCCGCAAGCTGAGCGGAACCGACGCGGCCATGCTGGCCGACCCGGAACTGCTGGAAATGATCATGCCGGCCCTCCGCAGCGACTACCGTGCCGTCGAGACGTACCAGTACGAACCCGGCCGGAAGCTGGACTGCCCGGTGACGGTACTCACCGGAGACAGCGACCCCCGGGTCTCGATCGACGAAGCGGCCTCCTGGGAGGCGCACACCACCGGGCCGACGGAGCTCCGGGTATTCCCGGGAGGCCACTTCTTCCTCGCCGCCCAGAGCGCAGACGTGACCGCACTGCTGACGGAGAGGCTGGTCCGCCAGAGCGTCTTGACGCCCGGCAGGCCCTGAGCCTAAGTGATGTGAGATGAGCTCCTTACCCGTCCCGGCCATCGCCCACCACTCGCTGCTGGTGCTCCTGCTCCAGCTGGCGCTCCTCCTTCTCCTGGCCATCACCCTCGGCCAGCTGGCCGCATGGTTCAAGATGCCCGCGATCGTCGGCGAGCTGTTCGCCGGAGTGCTCCTCGGCCCCTCGGTCCTCAGCCACGCGCTGCCCGACTTCGCCGACTGGCTGCTGCCGAAGCAGCCCGCCCAGATGCACCTCCTCGACGCGGTGGGGCAGCTGGGTGTCCTGCTGCTCGTCGGTGTCACCGGCATGGAGCTCAAGTTCGACCTCGTCAAACGGCGCGGGGCCACCGCGATGCGGGTGAGTCTGGCCGGTCTGATCCTGCCCCTGGTGCTCGGCGTCGGCACGGGCCTCCTGCTGCCCGCCTCGCTCCTGCCGGGCGACACCGACCCGACGGTCTTCGCCCTGTTCCTCGGGGTGGCTCTGTGCGTCAGCGCGATCCCGGTGATCGCCAAGACGCTGATGGACATGAACCTCCTCCACCGCGAGGTCGGACAGCTGACGCTCGCCTCCGGCGTGATCGACGACGTCATCGGCTGGTTCCTGCTCTCCATCGTCTCGGCGATGGCAACGGCCGGGCTGACCACCGGGAAGATCGCGACTTCGCTGCTGTGCCCCGTGGGCGTCGTGCTGTTCGCGGTGCTGGTGGGCCGCCCCGTGGTGAGGATCGCGCTGCGGGCGGCCAACCGGTCCCCGGACGCCGGGCCGACCGTTGCGGTGGCGGCGCTGATCGTCCTGCTGGGCTCGGTGGCGACGCACGCGATGGGACTGGAAGCGGTCTTCGGCGCCTTCGTGTGCGGCGTACTGATCGGCACCTGCGGCGAGCTGGACCGGGAGAAGCTGGCCCCGCTGCGAACGACCGTGCTGGCCTTCCTCGCCCCGGTCTACTTCGCCACGGCCGGACTCCGGATGGACCTGACCGCACTGACCAGGCCCGCCGTTCTGGCCGCTGCATGCGCAGTGCTCGCCGTCGCCGTCCTCGGCAAGTTCGCGGGTGCCTACGCCGGCGCGAAGCTGAGCGGGCTGGGCCGGTGGGAGGCCCTCGCACTCGGTGCCGGCATGAACTCCCGCGGGGTGATCGAGGTGATCGTGGCGATGGTCGGGCTGCGGCTCGGCATCCTCGGTCCCGAGACGTACACCATCATCATCCTCGTTGCGATCGTGACCTCGCTCATGGCGCCGCCCATCCTGCGCGCCGCCATGGCCCGGATCGAAGAGAACGCCGAGACGGAAATGGGTATGGGCGCAGACAAGCCGCGCGACCTCGCGCCGCCGCCACCCGCCACCGTCTGAGGACTCGTCGTCGCCCTCGAGCCGAGGGCCTGACTGGCACTCGACGAGTGCCAGGAGGAGAGAAGCATGACTTCCAGATCGCCGCAGCACGGGGCCTGCGCCCCCTCGCGGACAGCTGCGCGCGCGAAGCAGGCGGAGAGCTCCCTCCTGGCCCCCGTCGTGTGCACCGAAGGGGACGAGGGATGACCGGGAAGGCCGGCGGTACGGGTACGGGGCAATTGCTGGCCATCAGCGACCTCCACCTCAACTACGCCGAGAACCGTGCCCTGGTCGAGCAGATGAAACCCGGCTCGGAGGACGACTGGCTGCTGGTAGCCGGGGACGTGGCGGAGAACGCGGCCGACATCCGCTGGTGCCTGAAGACCCTCGCGAGCCGTTTCCGCAAGGTCGTCTGGGTCCCCGGCAACCACGAGCTGTGGACCCACCCGAGCGACACGCTCACCCTGCGCGGTGTCGCCCGCTACGAGCACCTGGTCGAGCTGTGCCGCGAACTGGGCGTCACAACGCCCGAGGACCCCTACCCGATCTGGGAGGGGCCGGACGGCCCCGTGGCCGTGGCGCCGCTGTTCCTGCTGTACGACTACTCCTTCCTGCCGGCGGATTGCACCACCAAGGAGGAGGGACTGGCCTACGCGCACAGCACCGGAGTCATCTGCAACGACGAGTACGTCCTGCACCCCGACCCCTACCCGAGCCGCGAGGCCTGGTGCCGGGCCCGGGTGGCCGAGACCGAGCGCAGGCTCGCCGAACTCCCCGACGGCCTGCCCACCGTCCTCGTCAACCACTACCCGCTCGACCGGCACCCGACGGACGTCCTGTGGTACCCGGAGTTCGCCATGTGGTGCGGCACCCGGCTGACCGCCGACTGGCACCGCAGGTTCAACGTGGCCGCCATGGTCTACGGCCATCTCCACATCCCGCGGACCACGTACCACGAGGGCGTCCGCTTCGAGGAGGTGTCCGTGGGATATCCCCGCGAGTGGCGCACGCGCCAGGATCCGCCGGGAAGGCTGCGCCGGATACTGCCCGTGGAGGCCGGGTGACCGGGTGATCACCGCCGGACGTCAGCCAACCTGTGCGAGCTCAGGAGCCGGACTCGCAATACGGCTCCACGTCCGCGTCAGTTCCACACGAGAAGCCACGTTCATCTTGCGGAAGATCTTCTTCAGATGGAACGCCACGGTGTGACCGGAGATGAACAGGTGCTCGCCGACCTGGGAGTTGGTGAACCCCTGGCTGACCAGCTCGGCCACCGCGGCCTCGGTGACGGTGAGGGAGCCGGCGCTCACACCGTCCTGGCCGGCGTACTGCGGATAGCGGCCACGTCGCACACCGAGCGAGCGGAGCTTGCTCACGACCCTGCGGGCATCCCGCGGGGCCGCGGAACGCGCATACCCGTCCACCGCCCGTTCGAGGATCTCGACGGCCCGATCCCGCTCCTGGTCCAGTTCGGAGAGGAGGGTCCCGGCATCCTCGTAGGCGGAGGCACCGGCCCACAGGTCCAGATGCGATTCGGCCGCGGCGATGACCTGTTCGGGATTCTCTTCCAGCAGCCCGTCGGCGTGTACCGCCGCCGCTTCTATCGACCGGAGCCCGCGGTTGCGCGCGGCGAGCCCGGCGGCCTCGGAGACCACCCGCTCGGCGAGGGATTCGTCGCCGAGCTTGCGCGCGGTCCGGACGAGCCAGGCGGCAGCGGCCGGCTGCGAGGCCAGGAGCTCCAGGATGAGCTGGTCGTCCGTGATGATGCCCGCGATGAGATGAGCAGCGGTCTTCGCGCCACCCTGCACTTCCAGGAACTGGGCCGCGGCCCAGGCGCACTGACTGGGCCTGTCGACCGTCCGGCCGAGAAGGGCGTCCTGCCGCAGCTGATCGACGAAGTCCAGGCTGACGCTCATGTTGCCCTGCCGGAGAGCGCTCAGCGCCAGCATGGTGTGCGCGTCGGGAAGCAGGGAGTTGAGGTCGGCCTGCTGCGCCCTGCGGACGCCCCGGCCCGCCAGATCGGCAGCGGAGTCGACATCTCCCCGGGTGAACGCGAGTTCCGCCGAACAGATCAGCGCGGCCGCCACGAGTCCGCCGGTTCCTGCAGCGCGGGCCGTCAGCTCCTCCACACCGGCGAGTACACGCGCCCCGGATGCAAGCTCGCGGACTCGGACGAGCAGTACGGAATGCCAGACCATGGCCGGCCCCACACAATTGTCCGCGCATTCAGGGTTGATCCGGGCGGCTGCGGCCGCCAAGCGGATTGCCTCTACGAGTTCGCCGCGCGACCAGGCGGAAAACGAGAGCTCGGACAACCTGACCGTCTCGCAAGAGTTGCCGTCGCAGGTGCGCATGACGGAAAAAACCGGGGGCGTCTGCAGGCGAATCAGAGAGTCGAGCATCACATCTCCTGTCATCGGATCATCAGTCGCGCCGCTTCGTCCGAGTGGTGGCGGTGGACGTGCCGGTCATGATTCAGCACCGGGCCCCCGGGGGACCGAGTGCTCCAGCCGGGCTCTAGTGCAGATCAAGACCGCTGCCGGAAGGGCGAAGTTCGGTTCGCGAGGGCCGGGCGGCCTGGCCGGACGGGGAGGCCGCCGCCCACCACGGGCTCTCGCGTCCACGGCCCGGCGGATCGCCGTCGAACCGGGCGCGCGCGGTATCGAGCCGGTCCCCAGCGGTCCTCTTGCTGCCGCCCTCGGCGAGGCCCGGCCCGGCGGCCGCCGGGTGGAAGCACCGCCCGCCAGGCGACGATCGCCCGCACGCCCGACGGGACTATCAATTCTGATGATGGCGCACCGAGAAGGGCATCGGCAGTATGGAGGCGTTCCGGAATAATCCGGTGGAATGAATAGCGAGGTGTCCCCTTGAGTGTCGTTCTTCTCTTGAACGGTCCCAACCTGGGCATTCTGGGGCGGCGCGAGCCGGAGATATACGGCACGGACACGCTCGCCGACATCGAAGCGGCGGTCGCCCGGGAGGTGAGCGTCAAGGGGTGGGAGGTTCTCTCCGTCCAGCACGACTCGGAAGGCGATCTCGTCGGCGCCATTCACAGGCATTCCGACACCACGGTCGGGGCAATCGTCAATCCCGGCGCCCTGATGATTGCCGGATGGAGTCTGCGTGACGCGCTGGCGAGTTATGCACCGCCGTGGGTCGAGGTGCACCTCAGCAACGTATGGGCCCGCGAACAGTTCCGGCACGAGTCGGTGATCGCCCCGCTGGCGAGCGGTGTCGTCGTCGGCCTGGGCGCTTTCGGCTATCGCCTGGCCGCCCAGGCGCTGATGCACCTGTCCGAGGCCGAGCCCTCGTAGCAGTCACGACGAGGGCCGCAGGTCAGTGGCCGTTTCCGGGACGCGACTCCAGGAGGGTGAACACCGCGCCCTCCGGATCGGTGACCGTGGACACTCTGCCGGTCAGCCCCTCGCGGGGCGGCTGGACGATACGCCCGCCGAGCCGCTGGACCCGGGCCGCGGCCGTGTCGGCGTCCTCGACCTCGAAGTACGTCATCCAGTGCGGGCCCCGGTCGTGCGGGAGCGAACGCCCGACCCCGTGCACGGCGGCGACCGGACGCCCGTCCAGCAGCAGCGTCACGTAGTCGAAGTCGGCTGAGGCCGTGCCGTGCGTCTCGGCCTCGTGGCCGAAGACGTGCTCGTAGAACTTGCCGACGGTCGACGTGTCCTGCGTGACCAGCTCGCTCCAGACCGGGGTGCCGGGGACCCCCGGCTGCCGGGTCCCGATCTGCTCCTCGGCCTGCCAGAGGCCGAAGATCGCCCCCAGCGGGTCGGAACAGATCGCCAGGCGTCCCGCGGCGCCCGCGTCCAGCGGGCCCACCGCCACCGTGCCGCCGCAGGAGCGGATCGTCTCGGCCGTCGAGTCCGCGTCGTCGGTGGCGAAGTACGTCGTCCAGGCCACCGGGAGATGCCGGTCCGGCGGCATCTCCCCGATGCCGGCCACCTCCTGGCCGTCGAGCAGGGCGCGGACGTACGGGCCGAAGGGCTGGGGGCCGGGCTCGTACTCCCAGCCGAACAGGTCGGTGTAGAAGGCCTCGGTGGTCCCGAGGCCGTGCACCATCAGACTCGACCAGCACGGTGTGCCGGGCGGGCGCCGCGTTGCTTCCGGTGCCTCGGTCATGTCAGCCGTCTCCTCCGTCGTCGCTCATCCCGGACCAGATGCTTCCACTCCGGGGTGTCCGGCGCGCCCCGACCGGCCGGGTTTCGCCGGAGCGGGGAGAGATGACCGAATCGGTGCGGCCTGTCGATGTCGGGCTTGTTACACGGGCTGTGGAGCGGGGAGGAAGATGGGCCGCATGACTGCGAACCCTGCACCCTCCGTGATCGTTTCCGTCCCCGAACTGATGGCCGAGCTGGCCGGTTCCCGGCCGCCGGCGCTGCTGGACGTCCGCTGGCAGCTGGGCGGCCCGAACCTGCGCTCCGAGTACGAGGCCGGGCACCTGCCGGGTGCGGTGTACGTGGACCTCGACCGCGAACTGGCAGGTCCGCCGGGGGCGGGCGGCCGCCACCCGCTGCCGCAGCCGGAGGAGTTCGGGGCGGTGATGCGCAGGGCCGGAGTCTCGGCTGACGTGCCGGTGGTCGTGTACGACGGGGGGCAGGGGTGGGCCGCCGCCCGGGCGTGGTGGCTGTTGCGCTGGACGGGTCACACGGACGTGCGGGTCCTGGACGGGGGACTGGCCGCGTGGACGGCAGGGGGCGGGCCGGTGACGGCTGACGCGGTGACCGCCGAGGAGGGCGATTTCAAGCCAAACCCGGGGGCGGCGGGGCTGCTGGACGCGGACGCCGCGGCGGCGCTCGCGCGGAGCGGGATCCTGCTGGACGCGCGGGCGGGGGAGCGGTACCGGGGCGAGGTCGAGCCGATCGACCGGATCGGCGGGCACATTCCGGGCGCGGTGTCGGCGCCGACGACGGAGAACGTGGGCGCCGACGGGCGGTTCCTGGCGGCGGAGGCGCTGCGGGCGAGGTTCGCCGGGCTGGGCGTCTCGGGCGGGGCGCCGGTCGGGGTGTACTGCGGCTCGGGGGTCTCGGGCGCGCACGAGGTGCTGGCGCTCGAGGTGGCGGGGGTTCCGGCCGCCCTGTACGCGGGCAGCTGGTCGGAATGGTCCGCGGACCCGACCCGCCCGGTGGCCACTGGCCCGGACCCGCAGTAATCCGGCCCCGCGGCGTTCGAGGCGCGGGGTCCGGGGCGGAGCCCCGGGAAGCCGGGCGCAGCCCGGGATCGCTCGCGCAGCGGCGGCGCAGCCGGGCCGGCGGAGTGCGGCCCCGCGCCTCGAGCGTGGCGGGGCCGGTTCGCTACTCCTGTTTCTTGCGGCGGGTGCCGAAGACGATTTCGTCCCAGCTCGGGACCGCCGCGCGGCGGCCCGGGCGGACGCCGTCGGCTTCCGCCTGGCGGTCCGTGGTGCCCGTCAGGCGGTCGCGGTGGCCCGCCACCGTGCGCGGCATCAGGACGTCCGCGTACGCGGCACCCGCACCGGCGCTCGCCGAAGCCGCCGGGGGCTCCTCCGCCTCCGGCTCCTCCACCGGGGGCTCGGGGCGTTCCGGGACCACCAGGTCGCCGCGGAAGCTCGGTACCGCTTCCAGCAGGCTCGTCAGCGTGTCCCGTTCCTCCTCCGGCTCCGGAGCCGGGGCGACCGGGCGTTCCAGCTGGCGGTCCAGGGCGCGGTCCAGCGGCCGGTCCCGCGGCAGCCGCGCGATCCTCGGCACGAACGGAAAGCTCGGCTCCGGCGTCGCCGGCAGGTCGTCCGCCTCGCCGATCAGGGAGCGGGCCTCGTCGTCCACGGCCACGACCAGCCGGCGCGGCGGGTCGTACGTCCAGCTGGCCGAGTGCGGTTCGCTCGCGACCCGGTAGACCAGCAGGACCTCCCAGGTGCCGTCGTCGCGGCGCCAGGAGTCCCACTGGACGGACTCCTTGTCGGCCCCGCGCAGCAGCAGCCGCTCCTGCACGGCCTCGCCGAGCTGGGGCCCGGTGTTCTCGCCGGGACGGCGAACGGGGGTCTTGCGGGCCCGCTCCGCCATGAACGCGCGCTCGGCCAGCACCGGGCCCTCGAAGCGGCGTACGCGGTCGACGGGGATGCCGGCGAGCTGAGCGACCTCCTCGGCGGAGGCGCCGGCTCGTATGCGGGCCTGGATGTCGCGGGGGCGGAGGTGGCTCTCCACCTCGATCTCGATCTGGTTCAGGCGCGCGCGGTCGTTGCGCACGGCAGCCCGCAGCCGCTCGTCGATCGGAAGCGTGTACTCCGTGCTGTCCGCAGCCTTGAGCACCAGTCGTGTGCCGTCATTTGAGACGGCCACGACACGCAGTTCGGGCATGGGGACCTCCCGGGTGGTGCCTGCCGACGTCACGTGCGTCGCTGCTTCCGCTAGTCGAGTGTGGCCTGCCCGGGTGCAGCCTGCCACAACCTTGCCGAGTTCAACCGGCGTGTCGGGCATGCGCCCTTGATCGCCGTTATGGCACGGTTACCTGTTGGGCACGCACAGTGACCGAACGGTTACTGTGCGCAGCAGGAATCCGTGCAATGCCGCGGGATCACCGGTCTCGAGTGCCGTTTCTCCATCAGCCGGCCCCCTCTCCCGAGTCCGGACATCCGTAAGGAAGGACGGCCCCAGGGCTCGCCACAGTACTCCATTCGGGCCACCTGGGTGGACCGCCGCGCCGCCGAACTTGTCGCGGGCGGCGGGAGTTGGGCTGCCCCGAATCGGGCCGGACCTGCGACCGCGCCCGTTTTCGGGTGTCTTGCTTCACAGAATCCCCAGAAACGGAACCATCTGTTTCGCTCGGCGGTCGGTAACTGCTGAGAGCGGTGAAGCGCGAGATGTCGCGAGAGGCAGCACACACAGGGGATGAGGATGGGTCGGAAGGCCGCGCCGGAAGTCGAACCGGGGTCCGGGACGGATGGGCCGGACGGGACGGGCGGGACGGAAAAGAAGAAGCTCGATCTGAGCGTGGCCCAGATCGCGGGCTCCTCCCTCGCCACCGTCGCGGCGGCACTGCTGGCCTCGAAGCTCGGCGTCTACGGGACCATCCTCGGCGCCGGCGTGGTGAGCGTGGTGGCCACCGCCGGCGGCCCCGTCATCCAGCACCTCTTCAAGCGCACCGGCGACCAGCTGCGCGAGAGCGCCCGTCCCAGAGCCCGTCAGGTCCCGCTGCCCCGCGAGGAGAAGGCGGCCGACGGTACCCCGCCGCTCCGCGCGGTCCCGCCCTCCGGGGAGTTCGGCGAGGCCACCGTGCACGGCACCCGGGTAAGGGGCTGGAAGCGCACGGCGGTGGCCTCGGGCACGGCCTTCGCCATCGCGCTCGGCGGCCTCGGCGCGTACGAGGCCTTCTCCGGTACGGCGATCAGCCAGGGCGGCGGAACCATCTGGTCCGGCGGCACGCGCAAGGTGAACGACGAACGGCCCGCCGGCCCGGGGAAGGGACCCGGCACCGGCGGGAAGGGCGGCGCAGTCCCGGAGTCCGGAACCTCCCCGGGCCCTTCGGCTCCGCACGGCGGCCGGGGCCCGGGCGCGAGCCCCGGCCCCGAGCCGTCGTCCCCGGACTCTGCGGGCTCCCCGGGCCCGGACTCCGGGGGCCCGGCGCCGAGTCCGAGCCCGCCAACGCCGACGCCGAGCCCGAAGCCCACCCCGACCCCGACGCCCACACCCACGCCCAGCCCGAGCGCAAAGGGGCAGCAGGACTCCCCCTGAGCGCCGGCCGGGGGCTACTCGCCCAGCACCCGCCGCAGGTAGTCGTTGCCGAACAGCCGCTCCGGGTCCAGCCGGTCCCGCAGCGCGGTGAACTCGCCGAAGCGCGGGTAGACCCGGGAGAAGTACTCCGCGTCGCGCGTGTGCACCTTGCCCCAGTGCGGCCGTCCGCCGTGCGCCGTGAAGATCCGCTCGGCGGCCGTGAAGTAGGCCTGGTACGGCGTGCCCTTGTACATGTGCACCGCGATGTACGCGGTCTCCCGCCCCGAGGCCGTCGACAGCGTTATGTCGTCCGCCGGGGCGGTGCGCACCTCCACCGGGAAGCTGATCCGCAGCCCGGAACGGTCGACCGTCGTCCTGAGCTCCCGCAGCGCCTCGACGACCTGCTCGCGCGGGAGTGCGTACTCCATCTCCACGAAGCGCACCCGGCGCGGGCTGGTGAACACCTTGTACGGGATGTCCGTGTAGGTGCGCGCGGACAGGGCGCGGCTCGCGATCCGGGCGATGGAGGGGATGGCCGCGGGGACCGCGCGGCCCAGCGAGTTGACGGCCTGGAAGACGCCGTTGGACAGCAGCTCGTCCTCGACCCAGGCGCTCACCGCTCCGGGCGGGGCGGCGGGGCCCTGGCTGCGGTTGTTGCGCTTGGTGTTGCAGTTGCCGGTGTGCGGGAACCAGTAGAACTCGAAGTGCTCGTTCTCGGCGAAGTGCTGATCGAACTCGGCGGTCACCCGGTCGAAGCCCATGGGCTCCTCACGGGCGGTCAGGAAGAAGATCGGCTCCACCGCGAAGGTGATCGCCGTGACGATGCCGAGGGCTCCGATGCCGATCCGGGCCGCCGCGAAGACCGCGCGTTCCTCGTCGTCCCCCTTCTCCGAGCACGTCAGCAGCCGCCCGTCCGCCGTGACCAGCTCCAGGCCGCGGATCTGGGCGGCGATGGAGGCGGAGTCCCGGCCGGTGCCGTGGGTTCCGGTGCTGGTGGCGCCGGAGACCGTCTGCTCCATGATGTCGCCCATGTTCGTGAGCGACAGGCCCTCCCGGGCCAGGGCCTGGTTGAGGTCCTTGAGCACCGTGCCCGCGGCCACCGTCACGGTGCCGGCGGCCCGGTCGATCTCCCGGATCCCGGCCAGCGCCTGCGGACGTACGAGCACCCCGTCGGTGGCGGCGGCCGCGGTGAAGGAGTGGCCGGTGCCGACCGCCTTCACCTTGAGCCCGTCCTCGGCGGCCCGGCGGACCGCCTCCTGAAGCTCCCCGACCGATGCCGGGGTCACCACCCGGGCGGGTGCCGCCGTGACGTTGCCCGCCCAGTTATGCCACGCGCCCGCTGTCGCCGGCCCGTTCTTCCCTGCTGCTGTCGCCGTCCCCATCGCTAGAGGGCTCCTCCCCTTGCGCCGGCCTCGTCAGCCGGCGGTAACCCGCGAACGCCACCGCCGCCGCGGCGGTCCCCGCCGAGACCGAGACGACGAACCCGCGCTGAGCCCCGGCCGAGTCGATGACCAGACCGGTCACGGATGAGCCGACCGCGATACCGACGGCGAGGCCGGTGGTGATCCACGTCATGCCCTCGGTGAGCTTCGCGCGTGGTACGTGCGCCTCGATCAGGGCCATCGTGGTGATCATCGTGGGAGCGATGGCGAGGCCCGAGACGAAGAGCGCCACGGCCAGAAACGGAAGGTTCCCGGCCAGTAGGAGGGGGATCATACTCACGGCCATCGCACAGATGCCCAGTACCCACCTGCGTTCGGTCCGGCCCTTGAGGTGCAGCAGGCCGAAGACGATGCCGGCCAGACAGGATCCGGCCGCCCAGATGGCCAGGATGAAACTGGCGGCGGACTTCTGGCCCTGCTCCTCGGCGAAGGCCAGGGTGGACACGTCGATGGACCCGAAGATCGCGCCGGTCGCCACGAACGTGGCCGTCAGCACCTGCAGGCCGGGGGAGCGCAGGGCGGAGGTCCGGTCGCCGTCCTGGCTGCGCGGATGCGGCGCCGGCTCGGTGGAGCGCTGCGCGGTGAGCAGCCAGACGCCGACGAGCAGACAGCCGGCCGCGATCACCGGTCCGGCTTCAGGGAACCAGGTGGTGGACAGTCCGATCGCCAGGATCGGGCCGAAGATGAAGCAGACCTCGTCCACCACGGACTCGAAGGAGTACGCGGTGTGCAGCTCGCGCGGCGCGTCGCGGTAGAGCACGGTCCAGCGGGCGCGGACCATCGAGCCGACGCTCGGCACGCAGCCCGCGACGGCCGCGAAGACGAAGAGGGTCCAGTCGGGGAGTCCGTTCGCCGCGGCCAGCACCAGGGCGATGACGGAGGCGACGGAGATGAGGGTCGCGGGGCGCAGCACCCGCCGCTGCCCGTACTGGTCCACCAGCCGGGACACCTGCGGGCCGATGAAAGCGGCGGCCAGGGCCAGGGTGCCGGTGAGGGCGCTGGCCATCGCGTAGCGCCCGGTGATCTCCGAGATCATCGTGAGGATGCCGACGCCCACCATGGATATCGGCAGCCGGCCTATGAGGCCGGCGGCGCTGAAGGCCTTGGTGCCGGGCGCTGCGAAGATCGCGCGGTAGGGACTGGGCAAGGTCTCTCCGTAAGGGACGTCATTGGCCCATACAGGTTACGACCGCCGACAGGGCACCCGCACGGGGAAGATTCGAACATCGAAACTTAGGGTTACCTTACCCGTGTCGCGGTGCGGGACGCGTGGCCGGTCCGGTTCCCCGGCGAGGACGCCGGGTGGCAGGATTCGGACCATGTCAGACCAGCTCCGCGCCGCCGCCCCGCCCTCGGCCGAAGGCCTCGCCGGCCCCTACGACGCCCTCCTGCTGCTCTCCTTCGGCGGCCCCGAGGGGCCCGACGACGTCGTGCCGTTCCTGGAGAACGTCACGCGCGGGCGCGGCATCCCGCGCGAGCGGCTCAAGGAGGTCGGGCAGCACTACTTCGGCTTCGGCGGGGTCAGCCCGATCAACGGGCAGAACCGCGAGCTGCTGGACGCCCTGCGCAAGGACTTCGCCGACCACGGACTGGACCTGCCCGTGTACTGGGGCAACCGGAACTGGGCCCCGTACCTCACCGACGTGATGCGGGAGATGACCGCCGACGGGCGCCGCCGGATCGCGGTGCTCGCGACCAGCGCGTACGCCTCGTACTCGGGCTGCCGCCAGTACCGCGAGAACCTCGCGGACGCGCTGGCGGCACTGGCCGAGGAGGGCGTCGCCGAGCTGCCGAGGGTCGACAAGCTGCGGCACTACTTCAACCACCCCGGCTTCGTGCAGCCGATGATCGACGGGGTGCTCGCCGCACTGGAGTCGCTGCCGCAGGAGGTGCGCGCCGGCGCGCACCTCGCCTTCACCACGCATTCGATCCCCACCGCGGCCGCCGACACCTCCGGCCCGGTCGAGGAGCACACCGGCGACGGCGAGGGCGGGGCCTACGTCAAGCAGCACCTGGACGTCGCGCAGCTGATCGCGGACGCGGTGCGGGCCGAGACGGGCACGGAGCTGCCCTGGGAGCTCGTCTACCAGTCGCGCAGCGGCGCCCCGCACATCCCGTGGCTGGAGCCGGACGTCTGCGACCACCTGGAGGCCCTGCACGGCGCGGGGGCGCCCGCGGTGGTGATGGTCCCGATCGGGTTCGTCTCGGACCACATGGAGGTCCTGTACGACCTCGACACGGAGGCCACGGCGAAGGCGGCGGAGCTCGGGCTTCCGGTCGCCCGGTCGGCGACGGTCGGGGCCGACCCGCGGTTCGCGGCGGCGGTGCGGGAACTGGTGCTGGAGCGCGCCGCGGCGGAGCGGGGCGAGCCGGTGGAGCGGTGCGCGCTCGGGCTGCTCGGGCCCAGCCACGATCTGTGCGCGGTGGGCTGCTGCCCGGCGCGCGGGCCCCGGCCGGCGGCCGCGGGCGTCGACAGCCCGTACGCCTAGGAAAGGGCGAGCGTGATCTCCGAAGAGCTGAAGGCCGAACTGCTGGACGTGGGGCTGGACGCCGCCCGGCAGGCCGGGGAGCTGCTGAGGGACGGCAGGCCGGCCGATCTCGCGGTGGCGGCGACGAAGAGCAGCCCGATCGACGTGGTGACCGAGATGGACATCGCCGCGGAGAAGCTGATCACCGGCATCCTCGCGCGGCGGCGGCCCGAGGACGGGCTGCTGGGCGAGGAGGGCGCGGACAGCCCCGGGACGAGCGGGGTGCGGTGGGTCGTGGACCCGCTGGACGGCACCGTCAACTACCTGTACGGGCTGCCGAGCTGGAGCGTGTCGATCGCCGCCGAGTACGAGGGCGCGACCGTCGTCGGGGTCGTGGCGGCCCCGATGCGGGGCGAGACGTACCACGCGGTACTCGGGGGCGGGGCCTGGCTGGGGGAGGTCCGCCTCGCGTGCCGGGCGGCCGCCCCGCTGGACCAGGCGCTGGTCGCGACCGGATTCGCGTACCTCCAGGCGCGCAAGGAGCAGCAGGCGGACGTCGCGCAGCGGGTGATCCCGAAGGTGCGGGACATCCGGCGGGGCGGCTCCGCGGCGCTGGATCTCAGCGACGTGGCCGCCGGGCGGCTGGACGCGTACTACGAGCGGGGGCTCAACCCCTGGGACCTGGCCGCGGGCGAGCTGATCGCCCGGGAGGCCGGGGCGCTCACGGGCGGCCGGCCCGGCCGGCCGGCCTCGGGGGAGCTGGCGCTCGCCGCCACCCCGGCGGTGTTCGCGTCCCTGCAGCCCCTGCTGGAAGAGGCCGGAGCCTGGCACGACTGAGGCCCTCGGCTGCCCCGGCCGGCCGCCGCAGGGCCCGTGCGGCCGGGCCGGGGCATGAGGGAACCCCGGCTGCCGCGTGCGGTCGCCGGGGTTCGGGTCGGACTGGCGGGATCAGGAAGGCAGGTCAGCAGGCGGAGACCGGGACTCCGTGTTCCGCGGCGAGGCGCTGGAGATCTTCCAGTTCCGCCTGCTCCACTTCCACGAGGAAGTCGTCGCCCGTCTCACGGGCCTGCTTGAGGTCCGACTGCGTGGCCCGGATGCGCTGCAGGAGACCCGCGGTGAATGCGTCCATGGTGGGTTCGCCCCCTCTTCGTGGGTCGGCGGCGGCACGTGGCAGTCCGCCGTCAGGGAGTGGTTGGGGTGTGCTCACGTCCTCCCCGGCACCCTGGGCCCAGAAACCTCGAGAGACGAGGGAATCCACACTTCCGGCCCGGGCAGGCCCCCGAGCGACGCCTTACAGCCGGTTTACGGCTGAAACGTGCAGGATGGACGACGCAATACACGTGTGCCCTCAGGGCTCGATGGAAGGAAACGACGTGCGCGTACTCGTCGTCGAGGACGAGCAGCTGCTCGCCGATGCGGTGGCCACCGGGCTGCGCCGGGAGGCCATGGCCGTGGACGTCGTGTACGACGGCGCCGCGGCTTTGGAGCGCGTCGGGGTGAACGACTACGACGTGGTCGTGCTCGACCGGGACCTCCCGCTCGTGCACGGCGACGACGTCTGCCGGAAGATCGTCGAGCTCGGCATGCCCACCCGCGTGCTGATGCTGACGGCGTCCGGTGACGTGAGCGACCGGGTGGAGGGCCTGGAACTGGGCGCGGACGACTACCTGCCCAAGCCCTTCGCGTTCAGCGAGCTGACCGCCCGCGTGCGCGCCCTGGGGCGGCGCACCACCGTGGCCCTGCCCCCCGTACTGGAACGGGCCGGCATCAAGCTGGACCCGAACCGGCGGGAGGTGTTCCGTGAGGGCAAGGAGGTACAGCTGGCGCCCAAGGAGTTCGCGGTGCTGGAAGTTCTCATGCGGAGCGAGGGGACCGTCGTCTCCGCCGAGCAGCTGCTGGAGAAGGCATGGGACGAGAACACCGATCCCTTCACGAACGTGGTGCGGGTGACGGTCATGACCCTGCGGCGCAAGCTCGGGGAGCCGCCGGTCATCGTGACCGTGCCTGGCTCCGGATACCGGATCTGACGCGGGTGGCGGCGACCCCGGCACCACCGACGGTGCCGCCGAGACCGACCTGGGACCCCGGCCAGCCCGAGGGTCCCTTCCCTTGGCTGCGACCGACCATCCGCATACGCCTCACGCTGCTGTACGGCGGGATGTTCCTGATCGCCGGCATCCTGCTGCTGTCGATCATCTACCTGCTGGCGGCGCAGGCGCTGCGCGAGGGCAACGGACTGCCGTTCAAGATCGTGGGCGGCACGGACATCCAGGTCACCAGCACCTGCCCCGGCGTGGTCGGCAAGGGCCAGATGTACGACCAGTTCAACGCCTCGATCAACACGTGCATCCTGGAGCAGCGCAGGCACGCCCTGGACGACCTGCTCAGCCGGTCGCTGATGGCCCTGCTCGGCCTCAGCATCATCGCGTTCGCCTTCGGCTACGCCATGGCCGGCCGGGTGCTGTTGCCGCTCGGCAAGATCACCCGGACCGCCCGCCGGGTGGTCGGCTCCGACCTGACCCGGCGGATCGAGCTGGACGGGCCGGACGACGAGCTCAAGGAGCTCGCCGACACCTTCGACGAGATGCTCGACCGGCTGGAGCGGGCCTTCACGGCCCAGCAGCGGTTCGTCGCGAACGCCTCGCACGAGCTGCGCACCCCGCTGGCGATCAACCGGACGCTGCTGGAGGTGCACCTGTCGGATCCGGGTGCGCCGGTGGAGCTCCAGCAGCTGGGCAGGACGCTGCTGGCCACCAACGAGCGCAGCGAGCAGCTCGTCGAGGGCCTGTTGCTGCTGGCGCGCAGTGACAACCAGATAGTCGAGCGCAAACCCGTCGACCTGGCGGAGGTCGCCTCGCGCGCCATCGACCAGGCGCGCGGGGAGGCGGCGGTGAAGGGCGTGGAGATCCGCGGCGAGCGGGCCCAGGCCGTGGTCCAGGGCAACGGCGTCCTGCTGGAGCGGATCGCGCTCAACCTGGTGCAGAACGCCGTCCGGTACAACGTGCCGGAGGACGGCTGGGTCGAGGTCACCACGGAGTCCCAGCACGGCCAGGCGGTCCTCGTGGTCTCGAACACGGGTCCCGTGGTTCCCGCGTACGAGGTGGACAACCTCTTCGAGCCCTTCAGACGGCTGCGTACGGAGCGCACGGGCAGCGACAAGGGTGTGGGGCTCGGCCTGTCGATCGCGCGCTCTGTGGCGCGCGCACACGGCGGACGGATCTCCGCGACGCCCCGCGAGGGCGGTGGCCTCGTGATGCGTGTCACTTTGCCTCTCTGAGCCGTCCCGTCGTTTGTTCGCTGTTGGCTGAATGGCCGAAGGGTGGGAGCGTGATGACTGTGTGATCGATCACATTGTCGAGTGTTGGGTCATGTGCGTTCAGTGACCCCGAAGGGGGCCGGAAAGCCCGGGAAGTCCGGGTTTCCCGCCCCTCGAACGGCGGGAAATACACGGGGTGGCGTTTGTGCAAGACGACCCCCGGACCGTGTACGGTCCCGGTCGTCATCCCAGCCAATCGCTCCTTCAGGTGTGCGGCTGGGTGTCGATTGAGTAACAGACCTTGATGTGAGGCAAAATCTCCGCCTCAGGTCGGGCACAAGTCCGGCCTCTCGCGCGTTACGTGCGCTGAGACACCGCTAAATCCCAGAGGGGGAGAGCGAAAAATGGCAACGGACTACGACACCCCACGCAAGACCGACGACGACGTCGACAACGACAGCATTGAAGAGCTGAAGGCCCGGCGCAACGAGAAGTCGTCCTCGAGCGTCGACGTCGACGACTTCGACGCGGCGGAGGGCATGGAGCTCCCCGGCGCGGACCTCTCCAACGAGGAACTGGCCGTCCGTGTTCTGCCCAAGCAGGCCGATGAGTTCACCTGCATGAGCTGCTTCCTGGTGCACCACCGCAGCCAGCTGGCACGAGAGAAGAACGGTCAGCCGATCTGCCGCGACTGCGACTGAGAGGCGTCGGCCGTGACCGGCTCGACACCGTTCCGGAAGCGACGCTTCCGGAAAGCTGGTGATCCGGCGGAGACGCAGGCGGGAGCCACGGGCCCGGAAACGGGCCCAGGAGCCCCCGGCGTACCCGGCGTGACCTCCGGCGCCGCCGCGGCGGTGCCGTCGGCCACAGAGTCCGACGAGGCGGCCCGGCGCAGGTCCGGGGCTCGTCGGCTGCAAGCGGTCAAGAGTGGTGTGCGCAAGGGCGGCGAACATGCCAGGGCCGCCGTCCTGCACATCGCGGACCGCCTCATCGAGAACGCACCGCGCGTTCCGGTTCGGGACCTCGCGACCCTGCGCGCGCAGTTCCCGGGCCTCGGTCCCGATCAGCTTGCCGACAAGCTGATCGCGGGCGCCTCGTACGGCACCTCCACCGTGGGCGCGGGCGTCGGAGCCGCGGCCATGCTGCCGGTGCCGCCCGCGATGCCTGCCGAGCTGGCCGCGGAGGTCACCGGGGTCGCACTGATCGAGCTGAAGCTCATCGCGGAGCTCCACGAGGTGTACGGCCTGCGGGCCCCCGGCAGCCTCAAGGACCGCAGCCTCGCCTACCTGACCGCGTGGACGGAGGAGCGCGGGGTGGACCTGACGAAGCCGACGACGCTGAACATCGCGCTCGGCGGTCAGATGAAGCGCGAACTGCGCCAACAGATCATGAAGCGGACGTTCCGCAACCTGCCGATGCTGCTGCCGTTCATGGTGGGCGCCGCCGTCGGTGCGGTCATGAACCGCCGCGACACCCGCAAACTCGCCGAGAAGGTCCGTGCCGACCTGCGGAGCCGGGCCGTGGCGTGGGACTCGCTGCCGCAGCTCCCGCCCCTTGAGCAGCCCTCCGGGCCCCTTCCCGAGCCTCTTCCCGAGGCCGCCAGGGCCGCTCTCGAAGGCCCGGCCGGCGACCCGCCCCCGGTCTGACCCGCGGCGCGGCCCCCGGTCCGGCCCCCGGCCCCCGGCCGATCAGCCCTTGGCCGACCGGATCGCCGAGACCAGGGCCTGCGGCTCGCGGGTGGAGACGTACGCGTACGGGGTCGGGTCCCCGGGATCGGTGATCGGGATGCGCACCGCCGTCGGGACGTAGCTGCGCAGCAGCATGAAGGCGCGGGCATCCGCCTTGTACGTGCGCCAGGCGCGCGCCTCCTCCGGCTCCAGCACCTCGGGCTCGCCCAGGGCCGCCACCGGGATCCGCGCCTCACCGGCGGCCAGCGCACCGTTCACCACGCGCACGCGCGCGGAGCCGTACGAACTCACCGCCATCCCCGCCAGCGCGGTGCCCCCGACCAGCCCGGCCAGCAGCGGCAGCGTGCCCAGCGGCAGCAGCATCAACGCGCACGCGAGGCCGATGAGTACGGCGATGGCCCACCACGAGCGGGGGGCGGTCAGACGTTCGTCGTGGTGCGCGGGGGAGAGCTGCATGGCACCAAGCCTGCCACGAGGCGACCCGCGGGTAGCGGCGCGGGTAAGGTCTGCGCCTGTGAGTGGACGAAACACAGCGTTGACGCCCCCGGCCGATGCCGCCGCGCCGGTCCGGCACCCCGACGCCCCGGCACCCGGCGAGCTGCTCGGTGCGCACTACGAGCACTGCTTCGGCTGCGGCGAGGGCCAGCCCCACGGACTCCACCTGGAGGCCCGTGCGGGTGAGGGCGTGCGCGTCACCGCCGAGTTCACCGTCAAGCCCGCCCACCAGGGTGCTCCCGGTCTCGCCCACGGCGGCGTACTCGCCACCGCGCTCGACGAGACGCTGGGCTCCCTGAACTGGCTGCTGCGCGTCATCGCGGTGACGGGACGGCTGGAGACGGACTTCGTGCGGCCGGTGCCCGTGGACACCGTGCTGTACCTGGAGGCCGAGGTGACCGCCGTCGCCGGGCGCAAGATCTACTGCACCGCGGTCGGCCGGATAGGCGGGCCCGGGGGCCCGGTCGCCGTGCGCGCCGACGCGCTCTTCATCGAGGTGAAGGTCGACCACTTCATCGACAACGGTCGGCCCGAGGAGATCCGGGCGGCGATGTCCGACCCGGACCAGGTCAGGCGCGCACGCGCCTTCGAGGTGAACCCCTGATGTCTGACAACAACCACGCGCCCGTCGACGTGCTGATCCGCCGCGTCGACCCCGAGGTGCCCCTGCCCGCGTACGGCCACCCCGGCGACGCCGGCTGCGACCTGGTGACCACCGAGGCGGCCGTGCTGGAGCCCGGTGAGCGCACCGTACTGCCCACGGGCGTGTCCATCGCCCTGCCCGACGGGTACGCGGCCTTCGTGCACCCGCGCTCGGGCCTGGCCGCCCGCTGCGGGCTCGCGCTCGTGAATGCCCCGGGGACGGTGGATGCCGGGTACCGTGGGGAGATCAAGGTGATCGTGGTCAATCTCGACCCGCGCGAGAGCGTCCGGTTCGAGCGCTTCGACCGCATTGCCCAGCTGGTTGTCCAGAGGGTCGAGAAGGTGCGCTTCCACGAGGTGGCGGAACTTCCCGGCTCGGCCCGGGCCGAGGGGGGTTTCGGCTCCACCGGCGGTCATGCGGCCGTGGCCGGATCCGGCGCTGGTCAGCAGGGTGGGAATGGCTACGCTTCGGTCGTATCCGACCGGGAAGGACAGTGACGTGTTCGGACGTCGCAAGAAGAACGACTCCGCCAAGGACGGCGGCGCGGCCGAGCAGGTCGTGGACGGCGTGGCTGCCGATGAACAGGACGGCGGCGAGGAGCAGGACTCCGCGCCCCGCAGGGTGAATCTGCCGCCCGCCCCGCGGCCCGACGGCCCCTGGGACGTCTCCGAGGTGCCCGGTGCGCCGGAGGAGGGTCGCGTCGACCTGGGCGGCATTCTCGTACCGGGTGTCGAGGGCATGGAGCTGCGCGTCGAGGTCGCCGGTGACGCGATCGTCGCCGCGACGGTCGTCCTCGGCGACAGCGCCGTACAGCTGCAGGCCTTCGCGGCGCCCAAGAAGGAAGGCATCTGGGGCGAGGTCCGCGAGGAGATCGCCACGGGCATCACCCAGCAGGGCGGCATCATCGACGAGGTCGAGGGTCCGCTGGGCTGGGAGCTGCGCGCCCAGGTGCCCGTACCCATGCCCGACGGCCAGACCGGCGCCCAGCTGGTCCGCTTCGTCGGCGTCGACGGCCCGCGCTGGTTCCTGCGGGGCGTCATCTCCGGCCAGGGCGCGGTGCGCCCCGAGTCGGCGGGCGTGCTCGAGCAGATCTTCCGGGAGACCGTCATCGTGCGCGGCGACGGCCCGATGGCTCCGCGCGACCCGATCGTGCTGAAGCTGCCGAACGACGCCCAGATGGTGCCGGACGGCGTGCAGACCGAGGACCAGGAGGGCTCCCGCTTCTCCGGCGGCATGGGCCAGCTGGAGCAGGGCCCGACGATCACCGAGGTCCGCTGACCCGGCGGATCCCGGCGACGCCTGCTCGGCGACTGTTTCCGGCCGCGGGCCGTACTCCTTCGGGGGTACGGCCCGCTGTCGTACCCACTGGGTGTCAGGGATCCGTCAGGGATGGGCGGACGGCCGGGAAAAGTGCGTGATCGGCGGAAACGTCCCGGAGAATGAGCGCATGGGACGCGGCAAGCTACGGATCTACCTCGGCGCGGCACCCGGTGTGGGCAAGACGTACGCGATGCTTTCCGAGGGCCACCGCCGGGTGGAGCGGGGCGGCGACTGCGTCGTCGGCTTCGTCGAGCACCACGGGCGGCCGCGCACCGAGGTGATGCTGCACGGGCTCGAACAGGTGCCGCGCAAGGAGCTCTCGTACCGCGGCGCCGCCTTCACCGAGATGGACGTGGACGCCGTACTGGCGCGCCGGCCCGCCATCGCGCTCGTCGACGAGCTCGCGCACACCAACGTCCCCGGCTCGCGCAACACCAAGCGCTGGCAGGACGTCGAGGAGCTCCTGCAGGCGGGCGTCGACGTCGTGTCCACCGTGAACATCCAGCACCTGGAGTCGCTCGGCGACGTGGTGGAGTCCATCACGGGCGTGCGGCAGCGGGAGACCGTGCCGGACGAGGTGGTGCGGCGGGCCGACCAGATCGAGCTCGTCGACATGTCCCCGCAGGCGCTGCGCCGGCGGATGGCGCACGGGAACATCTACCGGTCCGACAAGGTCGACGCGGCCCTGTCGAACTACTTCCGGCCCGGCAACCTCACCGCCCTGCGCGAGCTGGCGCTGCTGTGGGTGGCCGACCGGGCCGACGAGTACCTCCAGCAGTACCGGGGCGAGCACGGCATCCGCTCCACCTGGCAGGCCCGCGAGCGCATCGTCGTCGGGCTCACGGGCGGGCCCGAGGGCCGTACGCTCATCCGCCGCGCGTCCCGGATGGCCGCCAAGGGCTCCGGCAGCGAGATCCTGGCCGTCTACATCGCCCGCAGCGACGGGCTGACCGCGGCCTCGCCGAAGGAGCTCGCGGTCCAGCGGACGCTGGTCGAGGATCTTGGCGGAACGTTTCACCATGTGATCGGCGACAACATCCCCGACGCCCTGCTCGAATTCGCCCGCGGGGTCAACGCCACCCAGATCGTGCTCGGCTCCAGCCGCCGCAAGGCCTGGCAGTACGTCTTCGGCCCGGGCGTCGGCGCCACCGTGGCCCGCGACTCGGGCCCCGACCTCGACGTGCACATCGTCACGCACGAGGAGGTCGCCCGGGGCCGCGGCCTGCCCGTGGTCCGCTCGGCGGCCCGGCTCGGACGGACCCGGATCCTCGCGGGCTGGGTCGTCGGGATGGTCTTCCCCGTCCTGCTGGCCGTGCTGCTCACGCATGTGAACACCGACCCGGGCCTGGCCAACGAGATGCTGCTGTTCCTCTCGCTGACCGTGGCCGCCGCGCTGCTGGGCGGGCTCTGGCCGGCGCTGGCCTCGGCCGCCTTCGGCTCGCTGCTGCTGAACTACTTCTTCGCCCCGCCCGTGCACCGCCTCACCATCTCCGACCCGAAGAACATCGTGGCCATCGCCGTCTTCTTCGGGGTGGCCGTCTCCGTGGCCTCGGTGGTGGACCTGGCCGCCCGGCGCACCCACCAGGCCGCCCGGCTGCGCGCCGAGTCCGAGATCCTCTCCTTCCTGGCCGGCAGCGTCCTGCGCGGCGAGACCACGCTGGACGCGCTGCTGGAGCGGGTGCGCGAGACCTTCGCCATGGAGTCCGTGGCCCTGCTGGAGCGCACGAGCGACGTCGAGCCCTGGAAGCGGGCCGGCAGCGTCGGCCCGCGCCCGGTCGGCCGCCCCGAGGAAGCCGATGTGGACATGCCCATCGGGGACCACATGGCGCTGGCCCTGTCCGGCCGGGTGCTGCCCGCCGAGGACCGCCGGGTGCTCGGTGCGTTCGCCGCCCAGGCCGCCGTGGTCCTCGACCGGCAGCGGCTGGTCGGGGAGGCCGAGGAGGCCCGCCGGCTGGCGGAGGGCAACCGGATCCGGACCGCGCTGCTGGCCGCCGTCAGCCATGACCTCCGTACGCCGCTGGCCTCCATCAAGGCCTCGGTGTCGTCCCTGCGCTCCGACGACGTGGACTGGTCCGAGGAGGACCGGGCCGAGCTCCTCGAAGGCATCGAGGACGGCGCCGACCGGCTCGACCACCTGGTGGGCAACCTGCTCGACATGTCCCGGCTCCAGACCGGCACCGTGACCCCGCTGATCCGGGAGATCGACCTCGACGAGGTGATCCCGATGGCGCTGGGCGGCGTACCGGAGGACAGCGTGGTGCTGGACGTGCCGGAGACGCTGCCGATGGTGGCGGTGGACCCGGGGCTGCTGGAGCGGACCGTCGCCAACGTGGTGGAGAACGCCGTCAAGTACAGCCCGGCCGGGGAGCCGGTGGTGGTCGCGGGCAGCTTCCTCGGCGACCGGGTCGAGGTGCGCGTCGTGGACCGCGGGCCCGGGGTTCCCGACGAGGCCAAGGACCGGATCTTCGCCCCCTTCCAGCGGCACGGGGACGCCCCGCGCGGCGCCGGGGTGGGCCTCGGCCTCGCGGTGGCCCGCGGCTTCGCCGAGGCCATGGACGGTACCTTGGCGGCCGAGGACACCCCGGGCGGCGGCCTCACCATGGTGCTGACGCTGCGGGCCGTGACACGCGACGGCGGACGGGCGGACGTCGCGCCGGACGACGGCGCACGCGCCACCGACCTCATGGATCCCGACCCGATACGACAGAAAGCAGGACCTCAATGACCCGGGTGCTCGTGGTGGACGACGAGCCGCAGATCGTCCGAGCCCTCGTGATCAATCTGAAGGCACGCAAGTACGAGGTCGACGCCGCCGCGGACGGGGCCGGAGCCCTGGAGCTCGCGGCCGCCCGCCACCCCGACGTGGTCGTCCTCGACCTCGGCCTGCCGGACATGGACGGCATCGAGGTGATCAAGGGCCTGCGCGGCTGGACGCGGGTGCCGATCCTGGTCCTCTCCGCCCGCCACACCTCCGACGAGAAGGTCGAGGCGCTGGACGCGGGCGCCGACGACTACGTCACCAAGCCCTTCGGCATGGACGAGCTGCTGGCCCGGCTGCGCGCCGCCGTCCGCCGGGCCGAGCCGTCCGCGGGCGCCGGCGAGGACGAGGTGATCGTGGAGACCGACGGCTTCACCGTGGACCTGGCCGCCAAGAAGGCCGTGCGCGAGGGGCGCGACGTACGGCTCACGCCCACCGAGTGGCACCTGCTCGAGGTGCTGGTCCGCAACGGCGGCAAGCTGGTCAGCCAGAAGCAGCTGCTCCAGGAGGTGTGGGGGCCCTCGTACGGCACGGAGACGAACTACCTGCGGGTCTACATGGCTCAGTTGCGGCGCAAACTGGAGGCGGACCCCTCGCACCCGCGGCACTTCATCACGGAGCCGGGCATGGGATACCGCTTCGAGAGGTAGCGGGGGCGCCGGTACGCTTCCTGTATGAGTGCTGAACCGCGTCCCGAGAAGTCCGCCAAGCCGGTCAGGCCGGCGGGCCGGTTCCGGCGGATGATAGAGCGGCTGTCCACCTCGCAGGAGGAGCTGCATTCGGCGGAACTGCAGGAGGACGCAGAAGCCGCGGGGTGCACGCGGATCTGCGACTGCCACGACCGCCAGATAGTCATGGTGACGGGAACCCTGCGTACCGTCACCCTTCGGCCGCGCGCGGGAGTGCCCGCCCTGGAGGCGGAGCTCTTCGACGGCTCGGCCGCGCTGGACGTGGTCTGGCTCGGGCGTCGCTCGATCGTGGGAATCGAGCCCGGCCGGCGCATGATCGCCTCCGGGAGGATCTCGATGAGCCACGGCCGCCGGGTCCTCTTCAACCCGAAGTACGAACTCCGACCGCTCGGACAGGAGCACTGACCGGTGACGTCATTCGACAAACCGACCACCCCGGACCCCGCGGGTGGGCCGTCCCCGGATCCGGCCCCCGACCAGAGGGCCGTGACCCAGGCGGCGCTCTTCGACGCCTTCGGCGGCGTCCGGGGCACCGTGGAGACGATGCTCCCCGGGCTGCTCTTCGTGATGATCTACACGGTCAACAAGGACGTGAAGATGTCCGCGATCGCGGCGGGCGCCGTCGCGGTCCTGCTCGTGATCGTGCGGCTGCTGCGCAAGGACACCGTGAAGCACGCCTTCAGCGGGGTCTTCGGCGTGGGGGTCGGCGTGGCCTTCGCCCTGTTCACGGGTACCGCCAAGGGCTTCTACCTGCCCGGCATGATCTACGGCGCCGGACTGGGCGTGGCCTTCACGCTGTCCGCGCTCGTCGGGTTCCCGCTGCTGGGCGTGATCCTGGGCCCGGTGTTCAAGGAGAACCTGTCCTGGCGCACCCGCAACCCCGGGCGGAAGAAGGCGTACACCAAGGCCAGCCTGGCCTGGGGGGTCATCTTCCTGGCGAAGTACGCGATCCTCTTCCCGCTGTACTGGTGGGGGGACGCGACCCAGCTGGGCTGGGTGCTCATCGCGCTGAAGCTGCCCCCGATGGTGCTCGCGGTGTACTTCACGTGGGTGTTCCTGGCGAAGGCGCCGCCGCCGATCGACGTGATCGCGGAGTGGGAGGCCAAGGACGCCGCCGAGGAGGCCGCCAAGGCGGCTGCCGCTCGGGAACACGGGGCCTGACCCTGTCCCGTCCGCGACCGGATCCCCCTGGCCGTGACGCGAAGGGGCGGGCCGGCCATCCGATGGCCGGCCCGCCCCTTCGTCGTGTCGCCTGCCGTCAGTGACGGGCCTGGAGGAGGTCCTCCAGCTGTTCCTCGCGGGCCTGGGCGGCCACGAAGAGCAGTTCGTCGCCCGGCTCGAGGGTCTCCTCCGCGTGCGGGGTCAGGACCCGGTTGCCGCGGATGATCGTGACCAGCGAGGTGTCCTCGGGCCAGGTGATCTCGCTGATCTGGGTCCCGGCGACCGAGGAGTCGGCGGGCAGGGTCAGCTCGACGAGGTTGGCGTCGCCGTGGCTGAAGCGGAGCAGCCGCACCAGGTCGCCGACGCTGACGGCCTCCTCGACCAGGGCCGACATCAGACGCGGGGTGGAGACCGCGACGTCGACGCCCCAGGACTCGTTGAAGAGCCACTCGTTCTTCGGGTTGTTCACGCGCGCCACGACCCGGGGGACCCCGTACTCGGTCTTGGCCAGGAGGGAGACGACCAGGTTGACCTTGTCGTCGCCCGTGGCGGCGATGACGACGTTGCAGCGCTGCAGCGCGGCCTCGTCGAGCGAGGTGATCTCGCAGGCGTCGGCCAGCAGCCACTCGGCCTGCGGCACCCGCTCCACGGAGATGGCGGTCGGCGCCTTGTCGACGAGCAGCACCTCGTGCCCGTTCTCCAGCAGCTCGCCCGCGATGGAACGGCCCACCGCGCCGGCTCCGGCGATCGCGACCCTCATGCGTGTGCCTCCTCGGGGCCCTCGGCGAAGGCCGCCTCGACCTTGTCGATCTCGTCCGTACGCATCATCACGTGGACGAGGTCGCCCTCCTGCAGCACCGTCTGGGACGTCGGCAGCATGGCCTCGCCCAGTCGGGTCAGGAAGGCCACGCGGACGCCGGTCTCGTCCTGCAGCTTGCTGACCTTGTGCCCGATCCAGGCGGCGGAGGTGTGCACCTCGGCGAGCTGGACCCCGCCGCTCGGGTCGCGCCACAGCGGCTCGGCCCCGGAAGGCAGCAGCCGGCGCAGCATCTGGTCGGCGGTCCACCGCACGGTGGCCACGGTCGGGATGCCCAGGCGCTGGTAGACCTCGGCGCGCTTCGGGTCGTAGATGCGGGCGGCGACGTTCTCGACACCGAACATCTCGCGCGCCACGCGGGCGGCGATGATGTTGGAATTGTCACCACTGCTGACCGCGGCGAACGCGCCCGCTTCCTCGATCCCCGCCTCGCGCAGCGTGTCCTGGTCGAAGCCGACCCCGGTGACGCGGCGCCCGCCGAATCCGGCTCCCAGCCGGCGGAATGCGGTGGGGTCCTGGTCGACGACAGCGACCGTATGCCCCTGCTGTTCCAAGGTCTGCGCGAGGGCGGAGCCCACCCTTCCGCAGCCCATAATGACGATGTGCACGGCCGTCCTTCCGGCTGTCAGCGCTCGCTGGTTCCCAGCCTCATTGCATGCTCTGGCTTAACAGGGTCTCAGACCATGGCCCAAGCTACACACGGGCGGTCCCCGTTGGCGTCCCCTGCGGCGCGACCGAGGGGCGTATTGGTGGCGTATGGACGGCGTAGAGGCTCTGTATTGCCGTATGCGGGGGTGCGGGTTCGTCAGCCGGATTTCGAACGCTTACGATCCTCTCCGTGTCCAAACTGACCGACGTGCCCAAACGGATCCTGATCGGCCGGGCGCTACGCAGCGACCGCCTCGGGGAAACATTCCTTCCCAAGCGGATCGCCCTCCCCGTCTTCGCGTCCGACCCGCTCTCCTCGGTGGCATATGCCCCAGGCGAAGTCCTGCTGGTCCTCTCGATCGCAGGCGTGTCGGCGTACCGCTTCAGCCCGTGGATCGCCGTGGCGGTCGTCGTGCTGATGTTCACCGTGGTCGCCTCCTACCGGCAGAACGTTCACGCCTACCCCAGCGGCGGCGGCGACTACGAGGTCGCCAACACCAACCTGGGGCCCAAGGCCGGTCTCACCGTCGCGAGCGCCCTGCTCGTCGACTACGTGCTGACCGTCGCCGTGTCGATCGCCTCGGGCGTCGAGAACCTGGGCTCGGCCATCCCCTTCGTCGTCGAGCACAAAGTGCTCTGCGCAATCGGGATGATCCTGCTGCTCACGCTGATGAATCTGCGCGGTATGAAGGAATCCGGGAAGCTCTTCGCGATTCCGACCTACGTCTTCGTCGCGGGTGTATTCATCATGATCGCGTGGGGTGCCTGGCAAGGCCTCGTCCTCGGCGACACGATGAAGGCCCCGACCGCCGATTTCGAGATCAAGGCGGAGCACGAGGGGCTGGCCGGGTTCGCGCTGGTCTTCCTGCTCCTGCGCGCGTTCTCCTCCGGTTGTGCCGCCCTCACCGGCGTCGAGGCGATCAGCAACGGCGTGCCCGCCTTCCGCAAGCCCAAGAGCAAGAACGCGGCGACGACCCTGGCCCTGATGGGCGCCCTGGCCGTGACCATGTTCTGCGGCATCATCGGCCTGGCCATGGCCACCGACGTCCGGATGGCCGAGAACCCCGCGCAGGACCTGCTCCACAACGGTGTGCCGGTCGGCCCCGAATACGTCCAGAACCCGGTGATCTCCCAGGTGGCCGAGGCGGTGTTCGGCGACGGCTCGTTCCTCTTCATCCTGCTCGCCGCGGCCACCGCCCTCGTGCTGTTCCTCGCCGCGAACACGGCGTACAACGGCTTCCCGCTGCTCGGCTCGATCCTCGCCCAGGACCGCTACCTGCCGCGCCAGCTGCACACCCGCGGCGACCGGCTCGCCTTCTCCAACGGCATCGTGCTGCTCGCGGGCGCCGCCGCGCTGCTCACCTGGCTCTACGGGGCCGACTCGACGAAGCTGATCCAGCTCTACATCGTCGGCGTCTTCGTCTCCTTCACGCTCAGTCAGACCGGCATGGTCCGGCACTGGAACCGTCATCTGAGGGCCGAGAAGGACCCCGCCAAGCGCCGCCACATGATCCGCTCCCGCGCGATCAACGCCTTCGGCGCCTTCTTCACCGGCCTCGTGCTGGTCGTCGTCCTCGCCACCAAGTTCACCCACGGAGCCTGGGTCGCCCTGCTCGGCATGGTGATCTTCTACGGCACGATGACGGCGATCCGCAAGCACTACGACCGGGTGGCCGTCGAGATCGCCGCCGCCGAGGAGCGCCCCGACGAGTACGTGCGGCCCTCGCGGGTGCACTCCGTCGTCCTGGTCTCCAAGCTCCACAAGCCCACCCTGCGGGCCCTCGCCTACGCCAAGCTGCTGCACGCCAACCGGCTGGAGGCGCTCAGCGTCAACGTCGACGAGGTCGAGACCAAGGCCCTCAAGGAGGAGTGGGAGCGGCGCGGGATCAACGTCCCGCTGAAGATCCTCGACTCGCCGTACCGGGAGATCACCCGCCCCGTGGTGGAGTACGTGAAGGGGCTGCGCACCGAGAACCCGCGCGACGCGGTCAGCGTGTACATCCCCGAGTACGTCGTCGGCCGCTGGTACGAGCACCTGTTGCACAACCAGAGCGCACTGCGGCTCAAGGGCCGGCTCCTCTTCACCCCCGGCGTCATGGTCACCTCGGTGCCCTACCAGCTCCAGTCCTCCGAGCTCGCGAAGAAGCGGGCGAAGAAGCGGGCGGAGTGGAACGCCCCCGGCGCGGTGCGCCGCGGACCGGTGGACACCCCGCGCCCGAAGGACCGTACGGCGAAGTAGGCCCGGCGTACGGAGTGGCAAACGGCCGGACAGGATCCACGTAAACTGGTGGGTCGGCTGTCCGGCCGTTCGCATGTGAACGCATTGCCCCTTTCGATCCTTGGAGTCTCCCCACCATGACCGAGCAGAACGAGAAGCAGTCACTGGTCGGGGAGGAGTACGAGGTCGAGGTCGGCCCCGTCGCGCACGGCGGGCACTGCATCGCCCGGACCTCCGACGGACGGGTCCTGTTCGTCCGCCACACGCTGCCCGGCGAGAAGGTCGTCGCCCGCGTGACGGAGGGCGAGGCGGACTCCCGCTTCCTGCGCGCCGACGCGGTCACCGTGCTCGAGGCCTCCAAGGACCGCGTCGAGGCCCCGTGCCCGTACGCCGGCCCCGGCAAGTGCGGCGGCTGCGACTGGCAGCACGCCAAGCCGGGCGCCCAGCGCCGGCTCAAGGGCGAGGTCGTCGCCGAGCAGCTGCAGCGGCTCGCCGGGCTCACCCCGGAGGAGGCCGGCTGGGACGGTACGGTCATGCCGGCCGAGGGCGACAAGCTGCCGGCGGGCCAGGTCCCGCAGTGGCGCACCCGCGTCCAGTTCGCCATCGACGAGACCGGCCGCGCGGGTCTGCGCAAGCACCGCTCGCACGACATCGAGCCGGTCGACCACTGCATGATCGCGGCCCCGGGCGTCAGCGAGCTGGGCATCGAGAAGCAGGACTGGCCCCAGATGGAAACGGTCGAGGCGATCGCCGCGACCGGCTCCCAGGACCGCCAGGTCGTCCTGACCCCGCGTCCCGGCGGCCGCCTCCCCCTCGTGGAGCTGGACAAGCCGGTCTCGGTCCTCCGGGTCGAGGAGAAGGACGGCGGGGTCCACCGGGTCCACGGCCGCCCCTTCGTCCGGGAGCGCGCGGACGGCCGTACGTACCGCGTCGGCATGGGCGGCTTCTGGCAGGTCCACCCGCAGGCCGCGGACACCCTGATCAAGGCCGTCATGCAGGGCCTGATGCCGCGCAAGGGCGAGATGGCCCTCGACCTCTACTGCGGCGTCGGCATCTTCGCGGGCGCCCTCGCCGAGCGCCTGGGCGAGACGGGCGCGGTGCTCGGCATCGAGTCCACGAAGCGCGCGGTGGAGGACGCCCGGCACAACCTGGCCGACTTCCCCCGGGTCCGCATCGAACAGGGCAAGGTCGAGACGGTCCTCCCGAAGACCGGCATTACGGAGTGCGACCTGGTCGTCCTGGACCCGCCCCGCGCGGGCGCGGGCAAGCAGACGGTCCGCCACATCGCCGGCCTCTCGGCACGCCGCATCGCGTACGTGGCCTGCGACCCGGCAGCCCTGGCCCGCGACCTGGGCTACTTCCGCGAGGCGGGCTACAAGCCCCGCACCCTCCGCGTCTTCGACCTCTTCCCGATGACCCACCACATGGAGTGCGTCGCGATCCTTGAACCGATCGCCAAGGGCGCCTGACCTGCAGGTTTGTCGGTGCGCATGATGTGCACTATGGGCGTTACGGGCGATATCTTGACGCTGAAATGACGCTCGTGACGCTCATTTGACGCTCGCTCTGGTGGGGTGTCAGGCATATGGCGCCGCTGTTAAGGAGGCCCGATGTGTAGTCCGGTCGGGTGGATCCGTCGCGGAGTCTGAGGTGCCAGCAGTCCACGCTCCGCCAGTGAGGAGGAGCCCTCGGCAGGTTCTTCGTGCTGGTGGTGCACAGGCTGGTGCTGTGACCTGGTAAACCTGGCCGGTCACAGCACCGGACCATCCTTGACCAGGGGCCGGTGCCGAATTCGCGGTGGACCGCGAGACTCAGGGTGCCGTGTAGAAGACGCCGAGCGCTCGGGATCTGTGGGGCACAGCAGAATCCTGTTGCCCATGCACCGTGGCCTTACCCTCACCCTCGCTCACGCGGCCTGCGGGCTGCGAGAGCTGTGACGGCGGCGACCATTCGGTCCCAGCGCAGGTCGATGTTCATACCTGCCGCGGCTCGGGTGTTGGCCGGGCGGTTCACGTAGCGGTGCAGGTCCACCCCGGTGGTGTCGCGCGTGTACCGGCCGTGCAAGTCCACGGCGACGTTCGTGTCCACGCAGTTCACGCGCCCGGGGTCGATGACGCGGGCCACCGCAAGGGGTCGTGCAACGTACTGATTTCGCGCGGCCTTGGTGATGGCCGGCAGATCGACCGCCGGGCCGCTGGCATGATCGCAAGGGGGTGCGCCTTCGATGCCCCGGCCGCGGAGGAGAACAATGCCGGCGGCTGCCACGCCGCCTCGATCACACTCGCCATCGGCGCCCCGCCACCTCCGGCGGCTGCTGGTCACCGAGGCGGCAGGTCTTCCCTCGCGTAGGGCGGGGCTGGACCAGGCGATATCGACGGCACTTGCGCCGTGGCGTCGTCCGTGGGCGGTGCACGATCCGGGGAGGGTCCTGCTGGACGTGGCGCTCGCGGTCGCGCTGGGCGGGGACTGCCTTGCGGATGTGGGGCTGCTGCGGACTGAGCCCGGCGTGTTCGGCCGGTGGCTTCCGACCCAACGGTCTCCCGCTTCATCGACACCCTCACCGCGGCGGCAGGGCCGAAGGCCCTCTCAGCGATACGGGCCGAGGTAGGACCCGTCGGGGAGCTCGCGATGCACGGGCCGGACTGTGGTCGTCTTGATCCGCCAGGGCAGGTCCGCGTCGCCGGCCGAGGCGGCCCGCCACTGCTCCAGCCCGGCGAAGCCCCGGTCAGCCATCAGCAGGTCATCCGGCCGGAGCTGTTTGAGCAGCTCCCGTGCGAGCACCGACTCGGCGGTGGTGGACGGCCCCAAGGTGGCGTGGGTGATGGCGTGTTCCGCCTCGGCCAGTGCCACCAACCGCACCTGGGGAGAAGCAGTCCGCTCGCCCTGGTGGGTAGCGGGGCGGCGGCGGAACCGGGCGTCGTTGTCCTCGCTGTGCGGGACATCGAAGCTAGTCCCGTCTACAGCGGTCAGACGCCAACACCCTCACTCTGCCGCGGAAGTTGACTATCGCCACTGGCCCGGCGGTCTGCTCGAACAGCGCCTTCAACGGCTCCGTTTCGAGCTTGACCCGGGCCCGGGAAATCGCACCAGGCGTCGGTACCTGCCACGACGCCTACCAGGGCCTGGCCCAGGCCAGGCCCGGGGTCGGCAGCTGCGCGACCTCTTCGTGGCCCTGCCCGGAGAACAGGCACATCGCCAGCACGAAGTAGACGACCGCCCTCGGCGGCAGCAACCGTTTGCGCTGCCCGGATTTCCCGCACTCCGCCACGATCCGGTCGGACAACCGCTCGTCCGTTTCCGGCTTGACCTGTCCAGGGTGTGGCGTCCAGGCACCTCCTGATAGGGAGCCTACGAGTCAAGATCCTTAAGATGCCGGTATTGAGGCTAGGGGCCCGTCCGTAATCGCCACCAGGAACGAAGGGCGTCTGTTCTTCTGACTTTCGACAGGGGGTGGGAAGTAGGTTGAAAGTCGGTGAACAGCCACCGGAAGGTCCCGCCGACCAAATAGGGCGCAGTGGAATTCACGCCTCCGGCAAAGCTGTACAGAATTTCGCCAGATAAGCCATGTGGGCGGCTGAACACCTACTGGTGTGATCACCCACCCCGTGATTTTCTCGGCCGACACGTCACAACGTTGGCGAGTATCGGTGGTAGCCGTGCCCGGGCACAGCGCTTCGTTGTGAAGTGACTCAGGGCTCTTGTCCGAGCCGCGACCACCCACGAGAGAGGGAGAAGGAACATGGGATCTCTTGTCCGTTCCGTAGCCATGACCGGAGTCGCTGGTGCACTGATGCTGCTGGCCGCCCCGGCGTCCCAAGCCACGCCATCCGCGTGTATCACTGCCAGCGAGTCAGAGACATACGGGCGCGGTGAGATATCGCTGTGCCCGCAGGGCGACGGCACCACACGCGTCACCGGCTACGTCGAGGACCTGTTGCCCGGTACCTGGCCCAAGTCGGACAGCTACTGCGTGGGCTGGTACATCGACATGGGAAGCGACTTGGCGGACGGACCATTGGTATGCCCGCACTTCGGCGCGGGCCCGGCAAAGAAGACGTTCGACTACGTGTTCACACCCTCGTCGCCGGTGACCGGTGCGAGCCTCAGCCGAATCGGCGTATGACGTAAGCGGCGTGGTAGGGGCTGGCCCATGTCCAGGTGGCAGCGACCGAACCAGGGCCGCCCCTCCCGTGGCACACGTGGCTACGCGCAACGTGCGCAGTCGATGACCGGTAATCGCGCTTGAGGCCAGCCATTGGTGTAGGCCAAGATCTTCGGACACCACCCTCTGATGGGGTTCGTCGATCAGGGAAGCGGTGGGAGCGGGGAGCCGGTGGCCAGCCTGCTCAGGTCGGCAACGCCGGCAGGACACCGCCGCTGACCGCATCACCACGGCCCGACTCGCCCAGCTCAAGTGCCGACTGTCCGGCGACTGCCTGAAGGGCTGGCCCAATGGCGGCTGATCGGCCGTGAGGAACGAACCTGCCCGGGCGTGTAGTTGCGCTTCACCGATGCCGACGGACTGCGGCTCACCGCGTTCGTCACCAACACCACTGGCGTTCCGATCGCCGCACTCGAGCTGCACCACCGCCAGCGGGCCCGCGCCGAGGACCGCATCCGTGCCGACCGCGCCACCGGCCTGTGCAACATGCCCCGCACGCAGAATCAGAGCTGGCTGGAGATCGTCCAGATGGCCCCCGACCTGCGGGCCTGGATGCCCATGCTCGATCTGACCGCGAAACCCGCAGGCGGGGCCCGTCGTCTCCGGCTCCGCCTCTTCTCAGCCACTGCCCAGATCGCCACTACCTCCCGCCGTCGGCACCTGAGATTCGCGCGCCACTGGTCCTGGACCGACGTGATCACCAGTTCCTGGCACGGCTCAAAGCCCTCCCCAACCAGGGCTGACCAGCGCGTTCCCGTCCCTGCGAGCAGCGCGCCCGAGCAACCGAAAACGGACCGCTGGAGAACCCCGACGGACCGTCACTGAAGATCGAGGTAAGCTTTCGACGGATCCGGCAGGCAGTCCGGACTCTGTACTGTCGGCCGTGTGATCGGAACAACTACCGACGGCGAAACGGATGTACGCGGCTGGGAGTCCCGTTGGCGGTGGTTCGCCGACCCAGGTGCTCTCCTCTCGGCGGCGGCTTCGGCCATGGCCTGTCTGAGTCTTCTCAGCGCGTGGTGGGCCTTGCCGACGGCAATAGTGGCATTCATGGCGGGTCGCAGGCCCGGGCCCATTCGCAGAACCGCCCTGGGCCTTGTCGCAGTGCTCGCGGTGGATGTCACGGCGGCTTTCGTGATACCCAGTTGGCTTTCCTCCGGCAGTCAGCTCGCGGCCGTGGTGGTCGGAGCGGTGATGCTTCCCTGGTTCGCAGGCCGGTTCTGGTCGCAGTACCAGGAACTCGTGAGGGCCGGCTGGGAGCGGGCGGAGCACCTCGAACGGGAGCAACGGCTGGTAGCCGAACAGGCCCGGCTGCGTGAGCGGGCGCGCATCGCCCAGGACATGCACGACTCCCTCGGCCACGACCTCAGCCTGATTGCCCTCTCGGCGGGCGCGCTCAAGCTGGCCCCGGGCCTGTCGGAACAGAACCGCCAGGCCGCCCATGACATCAGGGCGAAGGCCGCCTCCGCAGTGGAGCGGCTTGGCGACGTCATCGGGGTACTCAGTGAAGCGCCCACACGGCCGTCGGACACCAGCATTACGCGGCTGGTCGAGGAGGCGCAGGCAGCCGGTCTGACGGTGGACCTCCGAGTCGAGGGTGAGGCGGAGGGCCTGCCCAAGGTCGTCGAACGGGCCGCGTACCGCGTGGTTCAGGAGGGGCTGACCAACGCGGTCAAGCACGCGCCGCACGCAGACGCGACCGTCACGGTCTCCCACGGCGCCACGGAGACCACGGTCGTTGTGGAGAACGGCCCGCCGCCCTCCTCCGCGCACGCGCGGCCCGGCCAGGGTGGCCGACGAGGCCTGATAGGCCTGGACGAAAGGGTGCGACTGGTCGGCGGCCGCTTCGAGTACGGCGCTCGCGGCCGTGGCTTCGTCATCTCCGCCCGCATGCCGCACGTCCCTCAGCCGCCACAATCCGCCACCCAGGCCCTCCACAGCCCGACTGACCTGACACACGAGCATCAGCGCGCCCGCCGGCGGGTCAGCCGCACTCTGGTCGCCGCGGCGATGGTCCCGCTGATCACCGGCGGCGTGATCAGTGTCATTTTGACCGGCTGGAACATGATGACGGCCTCATGGTCGGTACTTGACCCGGGCGACTATGCCCGGCTGCGTGTGGGACAAGACCGTTTCGATATCGAGCGGGTGCTTCCGGACCGTCAGACGACGGACCGGCCCAAGGCGCCCGAACCCAAGGGAGAGGGCGTGACGTGCGAGTACTACGCCATGACGGCCGACCGGTTCGACGACCGGTCGGGGGACGCGTACCGGATCTGTTTCAAGGACGGCAAGATCGCGTCCTTGGACGCGCTCACCCCGTGAGCGCCCCGTGATCCGGGTGCTCATCGCGGACGACGAGGCGATGATCCGCGCAGGTGTGAGGGCCGTGCTCGCCACCGATCCCGAGCTCGACGTGATCGCCGAGGCGGCCAATGGACGCGACGCCGTCGAACTCGTCCAGCGGCACCGCCCCGACGTGGCGGTCCTCGACATCCGGATGCCCGAGGTCGACGGACTGCAGGCGGCTGCCGAGATCCGCCGTACCGTGCCGGACACCGGCGTGGTCATGCTGACGACGTTCGGGGAGGACGACTACATCCTGCAGGCCCTCGGGGGCGGAGTCGCCGGCTTCCTGATCAAGTCGGGAGAGCCCGAGGAACTGATCGTGGGCGTACGGGCCGTGGCCGGCGGCGCCGCGTACCTGTCGCCCGCAGTCGCGGCCAGGGTGGTCGCCCACCTCGCCTCCAGTGGTTCCGGCACGCTGGCCGCCCGCCGGTCCGCCGCCCGAGAGAAGGTGTCCGCCCTCACCACCCGCGAGCGGGAGGTGCTCAGCCTGGTGAAGGACGGGCAGTCGAACGCTCTGATCGGTCGGCGCCTCCAGGTGGCGGAAGGGACGGTCAAGGCGCATGTCAGCTCGATCCTGGCCCGCCTGGGAGTGGAGAACCGGGCCGCCGCCGCGGTCGTCGCGCACGAAGCCGGCCCTGATTTCTTCGAATGACCGAAAGGGCCGTTTCCATACTTTCGTTGAGTTGAGCAATGGCGAAAGTGCATTGACGGGGGACAATTGAATATGCACTGAATGGGGGGTGCAAGATCCTTCCTTGACGGAACACTCATGATCTACTTACGCTGCTGCGCGACCGACCGGGCGTGGATTGCGAAGAAGTGAGTTCCATGAGGGGGGCACGTGCCTGTCCAGTCTTTTCCTTTGCTGACTTCGCAAGCCGGCATCTGGTATGCGCAGAACCTGAATCCCGACAGTCCTGCATACTGTATGGCGCAATACGTTGACATTCAGGGTGCGCTGGAAAGAGAATTGCTCGAGGTCGCTCTCGCGCACTGCCTGACGGAGAGCGAGGCCTTACGTACCCGTTTTCGCGAGGAGGACGGCGTACCCCGGCAGTACGTCGCCGACGCATCGGACAACCCCCTGGAATTCCATGATGTGAGCGGGGCGGCCGATCCGGACGGGGCGTGCCGCGACCGGCTGGCCCAGCGGCGGACGGACCTCTTCGACCTCAGGAGCGGTGCGCCCCTGTGCCGGTTCACGCTCGTACGGCTAGCCGCGGACCGGCACGTCCTGTACATGCGCGCCCACCACGTGGTGCTCGACGGCTACGCCTTCGGTGTGGTGACGGCACGCCTCGCGGCCGTCTACAGCGCACTGGCGGCCGGGGAGCCGCTGCCCGCGGCGGAGTACGGCGGGCTGCGCGAGCTCATCGAGGAGGAAGCGGCCTACCTCGAGTCCACAGAAAGGGAGGCCGGGCAGCGGTTCTGGCACGAGCTGCTCGCCGGGCGTCCGCAGCCCGGCACCCTGGCCGCCCGGACCCCGGCCGGCCGGGTCCTGGGGGGACCGGTTGTGCGGGAGCGCACCGTCCTGCCGCCCGGCCTCGTCGACCGGCTCAACCGGACCGCCCGGGAGTGGCGGACACCCTGGCCGATGCTCCTCATCAGCGTTTCGGCGGCCTTCCACGCCCGACGGACCGGGGCGGACGACGTGGTGGTCGGCATACCGGTGACGGGTCGGCCCACCGGCCGGCTCCGCAACACCCCGGCCATGATGGCGAACGTCCTGCCGCTGCGCATCGCCGTACCGCGGGGCCGGGCCGTCGTCGCCTATGCAGCCGAGGTCTGCCGGATGGTGCAGGAGGCGCACCGGCACCAGCGGTACCGCACGGAGGACCTGCACCGCGAGCTGGCGCCGGGCGGAACGGACCGGCTGCACGGCACACAGGTCAACGTCATGAGCTACCAGGACGTCCTGCGCTTCGGCGAGAGCTCCGGGCAGATCCACAACCTCTCGACCGGCCCCGCCGACGACCTCGTCATGTCCTTCCACGGACAGCCCGCCTTGACCCGGCTCACCATCGACTTCGACGGCAACTCCCGCTTGTACGAGCGGGAGGAGCTCGCCGAGATCCAGCGCTCCTTCCTCGTCTACCTGGACAATTTCCTGAAGGGCGGCGACGAGCCGCTGGGACGGCTGGATCAGCTCGCGGACGGGGAGCCCGAACTGCTCCCGGAGCCGCGTTCCGCGGTGGCTGCGCCGCCCGTGGAGACCCTGCCCCGGCTCTTCGAGAAGCAGGCGGCGCGCACCCCCCACGCGGTCGCCCTCACGTTCGGCGCACAGTCCCTGACCTACGCGGAGCTGAACGCACGGGCCAACGTGCTGGCAGGCCTGCTGGTGGCGGGCGGTGCCGGGCCCGAGCGGTTCGTCGCGGTGTCGCTACCCCGCTCCATCGAGCTCGTCGTCGCGCTGCTGGCCGTACTGAAGTCCGGGGCGGCGTACGTGCCGCTGGACCCGGAGCACCCGGCGGACCGCCTGGCGCGCCTCATCGAGGAGACCAGGCCGGTTCTGGTCATCGACGACTCCTGGCCCGGCCCGGCCGCTCCGGCCTGGACCGCACCGCCCGGGAGCGCTCCCGATCTCCGCGACGCCGAGCGGACGGCGCCGCTGCGACCCGGCCATCCCGCCTACGTGATCCACACATCCGGGTCGACCGGCCGCCCGAAGGGCGTCGTGGTGACCCACGCCAATGTCGCCCGGCTCTTGCGGACGACCGAAGAGTCCTTCGGCTTTGGACCCGACGACGTCTGGACGCTCTTCCACTCGTACGCCTTCGACTTCTCCGTTTGGGAGCTGTGGGGCGCCCTCCTGTACGGGGGGCGCCTCGTCGTCGTGCCGCACGAAGTGAGCCGCTCGCCGGGCGCACTGCTGCGCCTCCTCGAATCGGAGGGCGTCACCGTGCTCAACCAGACGCCGTCCGCTTTCGGACAGCTGGCATACGCGGACGAAGCCCTCGAACCCGCGCCGCGGCTCGCCCTGCGGTACGTCGTCTTCGGCGGCGAGGCCCTCGACCCGGGGAGCCTGCGCGGCTGGTTCGAGCGCCGGGGCGCCGACGGGCCGTGCCTGGTCAACATGTACGGCATCACGGAGACCACCGTCCACGTCACCCGGCACCAGGTCGACTCGGCCGACACACCGGGTTCGCCCATCGGCCGTGGCCTGGACGACCTGCGGGTATACGTACTCGACGACTGCCTGCGTCCGGTACCGCCCGGCGTGCTGGGAGAGCTCTACGTCGCGGGCGGCGGCGTCGCCCGAGGCTACCTCGGCCTTCCTGGGCGGACCGCCGGACGCTTCGTGGCCTGTCCGTTCGGCGCCCCCGGCGAGCGCATGTACCGTACCGGGGACCTCGCCCGCCGGGCCGCCGGAGGTGAACTCTCCTACGCGGGACGCGCCGACGACCAGGTCAAGATCCGCGGGTACCGAATTGAACCCGGTGAGGTGCGAGCCGTCCTGCTCGGCCTTCCCGGCGTGCGCCAGGCCGAGGTCGTCGTACGCGAGGACCGGCCGGGCGACCGACGGCTGGTGGCGTACGTCGTGTCCGCCGGCGATTCGTCCGGCACCCCCGAGACCCTGCTCGGCCACGCGGCCCGGCACCTGCCCGCCCACATGGTGCCCTCTGCGGTGGTACGGCTCGATATCCTGCCGCTGACGGCCAACGGCAAACTCGACCGGCGAAGCCTGCCTGCCCCCGAACGGCGTGGGGGCGGTAGAGCCCCCCGAACCACCACCGAACGGGTGCTGTGCGACCTGTTCACCGACGTGCTCGGCGCGGCCCGAGTCGGCGCGGACGACGATTTCTTCGCACTGGGCGGCCACTCGCTGCTCGTCACCCGGCTGATCAACCGCGTACGGACCGTCTTCGGCGTTGAGCTGACGGTGCGGGAGGTGTTCGACGCACCGACCGCCACGGGACTCGCCGCCGTCCTCGAAGCGCACGGCGGCTCCGGCCGCCCGTCGCGCCCCTCACCGCCGGTACCCGTCGTCCGGCCGGAACACACACCCCTGTCGTACGCCCAGCGCAGGCTCTGGATGCTGCACCGCATCGAAGGCCCCACCGCCACCTACAACATCCCGCTCGCACTCCGCCTGCGCGGACGACTCGACAAGAACGCGCTCGACGCGGCACTTCGGGCAGTGGTGGCCCGCCACGAGGCCCTGCGCACCGTGATCGAGGAAGACGGCGAGGAGCTCTGGCAGCGGTTCCTCGACCCCGCCGCCGTCCGCACCGGCCCCACCGTGGTGCACACGGACGAGGCCGGACTCCCCGCCCGGCTGGCCCGTGCCGCCGCCGAACCCTTCGACCTTCGCGACGAACCGCCCCTGCGGGTGACCCTGTTCGAGCTCGACGCGGACACCCATGTCCTGCTCCTGCTCACCCACCACATCGGCAGCGACGGCTGGTCTCTCCCCCTCCTGCTCGGAGACGTCGCGCGGGGCTACGCAGCGCACCGTGACGGCCTGCCCGTCACGGGTGGCTTCCTCCCCGTCCAGTACGCCGACTACACACTCTGGCAGCGCGCCGCCCTGGGCACCGCAGACGACCCGGACAGTGCCGCGGCAGGGCACCTCGCCTTCTGGAGGGAGACCCTGGCCGGGCTCCCCGACGAACTGCGGCTGCCTGCCGACCGGCCGCGCCCGGCCTGCTCCACGCACCACGGCGACCGCATCGCCTTCGACCTGCCCGAATCCCTCTACCCGCGGATCAGGGAGACGGCCCGCGCGCTCGGAGCCACCGTCTTCATGGTCGTCCAGGCAGCCCTGGCCACGCTGTTGTCCCGACTCTCCGGGACCGTGGACATCCCCATCGGCACGCCGGTCGCCGGACGCTCGGACGAGGCGCTGGAGGGCGTCATCGGCTGCTTCGTCAACACCGTGGTGCTGCGCACCGACCTGTCCGGGAGCCCGACCTTCCGGGAGCTGATCGCCCGGACCCGGCAGGGCACCCTGGCCGCCTTCGCCCACCAGGCCCTCCCCTTCGAGCAGGTGGTCGACGCCCTGGACCCGCCTCGATCGCTCGCCCGGCACCCCCTGTTCCAGACCATGATCAGCTGGAACGCCGCTGACGATCCCCGCAGCCTGCTCGCGGAGATGCCCACCCTGCCCGGCCTGGAGGCCACGCACGAGCCGGTGGGGACCGCAACGTCCAAGTTCGACCTGCTCTTCGCCTTCGCCGAGCACGAGGACGGGCTGCACGGGCAGCTCGAATACACCACCGACCTGTTCGACCGGCCCGCAGCGAAGGCGTACGCCGACCGCCTGGTCCATCTCCTCGGGGAACTGGTGGACGCCCCCGACAAACCGGTGGACCGGGTCGGGCTGCTCGACGCCGACGAGCGGCGGCGCGTCCTGCACGACTGGAACGACACCGCGTACGAGTCACCTGCCGCGACACTGGCGGAACTGTTCGACCGGCAGTGCGGACGGACCCCGGACGCGCCCGCCGTCACGTACGAGGGCCGCACACTCTCCTACCGGGAACTCGAGGCTTCGGCCGACCGCCTCGCCGGGATCCTCGCCGCCCGGGGCGCCGGACCTGGATCGCTCGTGGCGGTGGCTCTCGAACGCTCCCTCGACCTCGTCGTCTCCCTGCTCGCCGTACTGAAGTCCGGGGCGGCGTACGTTCCGCTGGACCCGGAGTACCCGGCCGAGCGCCTGCGCCACATGCTGGAGGACGCCCGGCCGCTGGCGGTCCTCACCGACACGCACACCGCCGGCAGGCTGCCCGGGACCACCGCGCCGCTGCTCTACGTCGACCGACCCGCGGCGGGCGCGCACCCGCACGTGGCGGCTTCTCCGCGCGGGCCCCGGCCGGACGACACCGCGTACGTGATCTTCACTTCGGGCTCGACCGGCCGCCCCAAAGGCGTCGCCGTCTCCCACGCCGCCATCGTGAACCGGCTGTCGTGGATGCAGGAGACGTACGGCTTGGCCGCCGACGACCGGGTGCTGCAGAAGACCCCGTACGGATTCGACGTCTCCGTCTGGGAGTTCTTCTGGCCGCTGATCACCGGAGCCACCCTCGTGGTCGCACGGCCGCAGGGCCACACGGATCCGGCGTATATCGCCCGGCTCATCAGGACGGAACGGGTGACGACCGTGCACTTCGTACCGTCGATGCTCCGCGCCTTCACAGAAGAGCCCGACGCCGCCCGGTGCCGCACCCTGCGTCGGGTCATCTGCAGCGGCGAGACCCTCCCGGCCGAGGCCGGCCGGCGACTGCGGGCCGTGCTCGACGTCCCCTTGTACAACCTGTACGGACCCACCGAGGCAGCCGTCGACGTCAGCGCGTGGCCCTACGATCCGCGTGAGACGGACCCGTCGGTCCCGATCGGCCGCCCCATCCACAACTTGCGGCTCTACGTGCTGGACCCGGCCCTCGGGCCGGTGCCGCCCGGTGTGACCGGCGAGCTGTACATCGCGGGGACCGGCCTCGCCCGCGGCTACGTGAACCGGCCGGGTCTCACGGCGGAGCGATTCGTGGCATGCCCCTTCGGCGCCGGGGGCGAGCGGATGTACCGCACCGGGGACCTCGCCCGCTGGCGTCCGGACGGCGTACTCGAGTTCGCGGGCAGGGCCGACGGCCAGGTCAAGATCCGCGGAGTCCGGGTCGAGCCGGGCGAGGTGGAAGCCGCGCTCACCACCCACCCGGAGGTCACCGAGGCCGCCGCGGTGGTTCGCGACGAACGGCTGGTGGCCTACGTCACGGTGCGGGCCCGGACCGGTGGAACGGAGCCGGCGGCGCTGCGCGAACACGTCGCCCGACTCCTGCCGGCTGCCATGGTCCCGGCGGCGGTCGTCGTCCTCGACGCGCTCCCGCTTACGGGTCACGGCAAACTGGACCGCGCCGCTCTGCCGGTACCCGACCTCGCCCCCGTCGGGGACGGCCGGGCTCCCCGCGATCTGCGCGAAGAGACGCTCTGTGCCCTGTACGCCGAGGTCCTCGGCCTGCCCGCCGTGACCATCGACGACGACTTCTTCGCCTTGGGGGGCGACAGCATCATCTCCATCAAGCTGGTGAGCCGGGCACGTGAGGCGGGCATCGAACTGACCCCGCGCGACGTGTTCCGCCACCGGACCGTCGCCGCCCTCGCGGAGCGGACCGGTGCGGACACCGAGGCCGCGGGGGCCGCCGTCGAGACGGCGCCCGCCACCGGGCCGACCCCGCTGGTGCCGGTCATGGCGCGCCTGTGCGAGGAGGCCGACCGCGTCGACCGCGTGGGCCAGTCACTGCTGCTGTGCGCCCCGGACGGGGGCGACGAGCCTCGGTTCGCCGATGCCCTCCAACGCCTGCTGGACCACCACGCCGTACTCCGCTCCCGGCTGGTGCACACGTCCGAGTGGAGCCTGCTGATCGATGAGCCGGGCTCGGTGGACGCGCGTCAGCGCATCCACCGAGTCGACGTGTCGACGGTGCCCGACGCCGCCTTGTGCACCGTCATCGCGGTCCGTGCCGGCGATGCCTGGAAGCGGCTCGCCCCACGGGAGGGAGACATGGTGCGGGCCGTCTGGTTCGACACCGGCGCCGGACGCAGCCCGCGCGTCCTCCTTCTCCTGCACCACCTGGTGGTGGACGGCGTGTCATGGCGGATCCTGCTGGACGACCTCGCCGCGTGCTGGGCAGATCCGAAGGCCCGGCTCGAACCCGAGCCGACCACCTTCCGCCACTGGGCCCTCGGACTGGACGAGCTGCGCCGCGCGCCGGACCGCGACGGCGCACTGGACCGCTGGCGCACCGTGCTCTCCACCCCCGGCGCGGCACTGCTGCCCGGCCCGCGCACCACGGCCCCCGTCGGCTCCGCCGCCGGCGCCCGCCCACTCGCCTCGCGGACCCTCACGCTGGACCCGGATATGACGACCGCCCTCCGACGGCTCGGTACTCAGGAGGCGTTGTTGGCGGCGTTGGTGTTGGGGGTGGGGGACTGGCGGCGGGTTTCGGGTCGGCCGGGTGGGCGGTCGTTGGTGGTGGAGTTGGAGGGGCACGGTCGTGAGGCGGTGCTGCCGGGGGTGGATCTGTCGCGGACGGTGGGCTGGTTCACCAGCATGTACCCCGTACACCTCGACCCCGGTGTCGGCGACGCCCGCAGGGCCCTGGAGACCGTACGGGAGCAGCTGCGCGCCACCCCGCCGGACGAGGGCATCGGCTACGGGCTGCTGCGCCACGGCAACCCGCGAACCGGACCCCGGCTGGCGGCCGTGCCCCACCCGCAGGTCCGTTTCAACTACCTGGGGCGGATGGCGGCAGACCTTCCGGGCGGGTGGTGCCTGGCTCCCGAGAACCAGGCCGTGAGCGCCGTCGGCAACGAGGACCTTCCGGTGTCACACGCCCTGGGCGTGGACGTGGTGGCCGTGGGTGAGGCGGACGGTGAGCGTCTGGTGGCGACCGTGACATGGCCCGATGACGGTGCCGCCGACGGCACGGACATCCCCGCTCTCATTGAGAGCTGGCAGGAATGGCTGACCGCTCTGGCGGTCTACGCGGACCCGCCACCAGCACATGCGGCCGCGGGGCTGGAGCTGGCGCAGGACGAGTGGGACGAGCTGGAAGCAGAGCTGGACGAAGAGTGGGGAATCCAGAAGTGAAGCAGTCGCGCATCGAGAACGTTCTTCCCCTTTCCCCGCTGCAGGAGGGGCTGCTCTTCCACCACCTCCTGGACGGCCAGGAGGGCGAGACCTATGCCGTGCAGCTCGTCCTCGGTCTGGAGGGCGACCCCGAACCGGCCAGGCTGCGGGCCGCGGCCGAGGAACTCCTGCGACGTCATCCCCACCTCCGCGCGGGCGTCCGTCACCGGCGCAAGGGCGGCGCCGTCCTGGTGGTGCCGCGGGATGTGGTGGTGGATTGGTGGGAGTGTGAGGTGGCGGATGAGGTGGGGTTGGCGGAGGTTTTGCGGGGGGATCGGGGGCGTGGTTTTGATGTGATGCGTCCGCCGTTGGTTCGGTTTGGTTTGGTGCGGGTGGGTTCGGGTGGGTCTTTCCGGCTTGTGGTGACGAATCATCATATTGTGTTGGATGGTTGGTCGATGCCGGTGTTGGTGGGTGAGTTGTTGGAGTTGTATCGGCATGGTGGTCGGGTGGGTGTGTTGCCTGCTGTGGCTGATGTGTCGGGGTATGTGGGGTGGTTGGCGTCTCGTGATCGGGTGGCGGGGCGTGGGGTGTGGGCGTCTGTGGTGTCGGGGGTTGTGGGGACGCGTTTGGGTGGGGTGGTTGCGGGTCGTGGTGGGGGTGTGATGGGTGATGTGGAGGTGGTGTTGTCGGAGGGGTTGTCGGGTGGGTTGGTGCGGTTGGCGCGTGGTTGTGGTGTGACGTTGAGTGGTGTGGTTCAGGCTGCTTGGGGGGTGTTGTTGGGGCGGCTTGTGGGGTGTGGGGATGTGGTGTTCGGTGCGACGGTTTCGGGTCGTCCGCCGGAGGTGGTGGGTGTTGAGTCGATGGTGGGGTTGTTTGTCAATACGTTGCCGGTGCGGGTGGGTTTGGTGCCGGGTGAGTCGGTTAGTGAGTTGTTGGTTCGTCTGCAGGGTGAGCAGGCGGAGTTGTTGCCGTATCAGTGGGTTGGTTTGTCGGAGATTCAGGGCTTGGCAGGTGGTGGGGAGCTCTTCGACACCATCGTCGTCTTCGAGAACTACCCCGTGGACACTGCGGCCCTCACCGATCGGTTCGCCGACAGCGGCCTGCGCTTCACCGATGTTCACGGCTACGGCTCCAACCACTACCCCCTCACCCTCGTGGTCGTCCCGGGAGACCGGCTGAAGCTGCGGTTCGACCACCGTCTCGATGTGTTCGGGACGGGGGAGGTCGAGTCGATCGCTCGCCGGTTCGTGTCGGTGTTGGAGGCGATGGTCGCGGATCCGGGGCGT
>NZ_JBVING010000013.1:0-23285 GCF_055579465.1 Streptomyces sp. NPDC032745
CCCGCGGAGCGGGTCCCACAGCGCTGCGCGCTGTGCCAACGAACCGCTTCGCTTCGCTCAGCGGGAGGGCGCTTCGCGCCCTCAGGGCCGGCCCTTCGGGCCGGTGTCCTGCGCTGCGCTCCGGACTGGTTCCGGGTTCCGCTTCGCTCCACCCTGAACGGCCTGCTCCGCAGGCCTGAGTGACCCCGTTTCACGAGGTCCGGGCCTACGGCCCGTTGGGCGGGTTCGCTCCGCTCCCCCACTCGGGTCCTTCCGGCTCCGCCTCCAAGACCGGCCCGCTCCGCGGGCAGCCAGCTCAAATCCCACATCGGACCACTGACACCTCAACGCCGAACCACCACTGCCAAACGGACGCAGATCATCAACATCTCTAGGACCGGCTCTCCAGCATGTTGGTGGCCGGCGCTTCGCTTCGGCCCCTGCAGCTCCGACCGGTCAGTACATACGGACGCGTGTGGGCGGGTTCGCTTCGCTCTCCCTACCTGGCGTGAGGTTCTCTCGAGCTCAGCATGAGCCGTCGAACAACATATCGACAGAGCGGCGGTTCCCGCGTGAGCTGTGATGCAAGCATCATGCTCATTCCTGTGACTGACTCAGCGTCAAAAGACCAGCCCACGAAGCCTGACAAGGCATGGTGGAAACATCCCACGGTTCCCGGAGTCGCTCTGCTGGCAGGCCTGTGCGCCACTGCAGCCGAACTAGTGTTCTTCGGAATTGAAGATGCAGGCGGTGCACTGACGTTCGCGGGTCGAGTCCAAGGAATTCTGTTCTTGCTAGGAGCCCTGCTGGAGGTGGCGGCTCTCGTCGTAGCAGTCAACATCATCAGAAAAAAGCACTCGGAGCAGTCAAATATGCTGTTGGGGGCCGCCATCGTGACGTCCCTGCTATTGAACCTGACGCTCTTCGTCTTTCAGCTGAACGGCGGGGGCCATACCCATTTCAGCTGGATCTGGTATTTCCTGGTCCCCTGGTCCTGCTGGGCCCTGTGGGAGGGGCGACACCTGTGGAAACGCGTACCACGGCCCCAGGCTTTCGCCGCCGGACTGGCTATCGCCTCAGCCGTTACAGTTGCCAACTTCGCGTACACGCAAATCTACAAACCCTACGTCTCGACTGCAGCTCTCTCCACCTCAGTAGAGTTCGGAAAGGTAAGAATCGAGAACAAAAAGGCCGTCCTCACGGTACGTGTGCACACCAAAAACATCGGGGCTGTAAGCGTATATATCCTCGGCTCCCTCTATCAAGTCGCTGGCAGAACGGCTGATTTCAAAAGGGCAGGCCTGAACGATAGTGAGCTGGCTGCGGACTTGATGGGTGGAAGTACTGACTGGTTGAAATATACAGAGCCAAATAGATATGAACTCCTGGCGCAGGGCGGCTGGTCCTTGGGGCGATCTGCCCTGCTGGCTTCCACGCTGGAACCGGGGAGCGAGGTCACCACGGAACGGGTTGTGGAATTTCCTAACTATAAGAGGCAAAAGTACGATGTGCTGGGCATCACCTCCAGCGTCGCTTACATGCGACGAGACCGGGCTCAGATCATCGAAAACTATGCCGACTCCGTAAAGATTAATTGGCGCCAAAAGGCTAAATGGAAAGTGTGCGGTCCCAGGTGCATCGTTTCAAAACCCTCAAAAGTCTACGGAAAAGAGCAACCTAAGTGGATTGCGGACTTGGGTCGCTCGGCAATTTTCAGCAAATTCGTGTCCCCCATCAAGCACGAAAACTCGATGCAAGAACACACCCGCGCCCAGCACTACGTCACTCTATGGCGGGTCACAAAGGAGCCCTCGTCCAAGTCGCCTTTCGGGCCGCAACTGATTGCCGTGATCGGCCCTCAGGGCACAGAACGAGAACGGCCCACCGCCTCAGAGCTGGGACAGATGGCGGCAAGGTACGGGCTGGCCTACGCACACAGCGGCTACATCCAGAAACCCCTCGGAGAACTACTGCCACCCGAGGCCAAAGGAAAGTGAAGATCACGTCCTGACAGCCTCAAAGGCCGGACCGCCCTCATGCACTCGCCCCGCCGGCCGGAGCGGCCCCCCTCAGAAGCTCAGAGCGCTCGGGCTCCGACCCCCTTCGCCCCCAACCAACGGGCGCTCCGCCCCGCAGACGCGAATTCGCAAATCCGCAACTGGGTCGGATTTCCAGCACGCACCTTGGTACCCACGCAGGGCGCCCGTGCCACCGTCGTGTCAGCGACCGGGTCCGGCAAGACGATCACGGCCGCTTCTGCCGCACTCGAGTGCTTCCGGGGCAGCCGGATCCTCATCATGGTCCCCACCCTGGACCTCCTGGTGCAGACCGCCCAGACGTGGCGCCGAGTCGGCCACCGGGCGCCGATGGTCGCGGTCTGCTCGCTGGAGAACGACGACGTCCTGGAGCAGCTCGGTGTCCGTACGACCACGAACCCGATCCAGCTGGCGCTCTGGGCCGGGGCCGGGCCGGTCATCGTGTTCGCCACGTACGCCTCTCTCGTGGATCGCGAGGACATCGACGCACCGATGGGTGAGCGGAAGGTTCGAGGGCCGCTGGAGGCCTCTCTGGCGGGCGGGGAGCGGCTCTACGGCCAGGCCATGGAGCGCTTCGACTTCGCGGTGGTGGACGAGGCGCACGGCACGGCCGGAGATGTCGGCCGGCCCTGGTCGGCGATCCACGACAACGTCCGTATCCCGGTGGACTTCCGCCTCTACCTCACCGCCACGCCCCGGATTCTGGCCACGGCGCGGCCGCAGAAGGGCAAGGACGGCCAGGAGCTCGAGATCGCCTCCATGACGTCCGACCCCGACGGCCCCTACGGCGAGTGGATCTACGAGCTCGGGCTGTCCGAAGCGATCACCCGCGAGATCCTTGCCGGATTCGAGATCGACGTCCTGGAGATCCACGAACCCTCCCCCGTCCCCGGGCTGTCCGAGGAGGCACTCCGGGGCCGGCGCCTGGCGCTGCTGCAGACCGCCCTGTTGGAGCACGCCGCCCGGCACAACCTCAAAACCGTCATGACGTTCCACCAGCGGGTGGAAGAGGCCGCCGCGTTCGCGGCCAAGATGCCGGAGACCGCCGCCGAGCTGTACGCCACCGAAGCATCCGACCAGGCCCTGGCCCAAGCGAAGCAGCTGCCGAAGTCGTCAATCGACGCCGAGTTCTACGACCTGGAAGCCGACCGCCACGTACCCCCGGACCGCGTCTGGTCCGCATGGCTGTGCGGCGACCACCTCGTCACCGAGCGCCGCGAGGTGATCCGGCAGTTCGCCAACGGCGTCGACGCCGTTGGCAAGCGGGTCCACCGCGCCTTCCTCGCCAGCGTACGCGTCCTCGGGGAAGGCGTCGACATCGTCGGTGAGAGGGGCGTCGAAGCGATCTGCTTCGCCGACACCCGCGGCTCCCAAGTCGAAATCGTCCAGAACATCGGCCGAGCACTACGACCCAACCCCGACGGCACCCAGAAGACCGCCCGCATCATCGTCCCCGTCTTCCTCCAGCCCGGCGAAAACCCCGAAGACATGGTCGCCTCCGCCTCGTACGCCCCCCTCGTCGCCGTACTCCAAGGCCTACGCTCACACTCCGAACACCTCCTCGAACAACTCGCGAACCGAGCCCTGACGAGCGGTCAGCGCAAGATCCATGTGAAGCGGGACGAGGAGGGCCGAATCGTCGAGGCTGGCGGCGGAGACGGCGGCCAGGAGCAGGACGGCACCGAGGCCGCAGCCGAGTCGGCGCTGCTGCATTTCTCCAGCCCGCGCGACGCCGCCACCATCGCGGCGTTCCTGCGGACGCGGGTGTACCGGCCCGAGAGCCTGGTGTGGCTGGAGGGCTTCCAGGCCCTACGCCGCTGGCGCCAGGAGAACAGCATTACCGGCCTGTACGCCGTCCCCTACGACACCGAAACCGAAGTCGGCATCACCGACGCATTCCCCCTCGGACGGTGGGTCCACCAGCAGCGCAAAGCCCTGCGCGCCGGCGAACTGGAAGACCACCGCAAGGAACAGCTCGACGAGGAAGGAATGGTGTGGGAACCGGGCGAGGAAGCCTGGGAGACCAAACTCGCCCTGCTCCGCTCCTACCGGCGCACCCACGGCCACCTCGCCCCGAGGCAGGATGCCCTCTGGGGCGAGGACGGCGAACAGCTGGCCATCGGACAACTGATGGCCAACCTCCGCCGCACCGACGGCCTCGGCAAAAACGAAGAGACCGCGACGACCCGGGCCACACAGCTCGCCGCAATCGACACCGACTGGAAATGCCCATGGCCACTGGACTGGCAGCGGCACCACCGGGTCCTCGCCGACCTCGTCGACGCCGACGGCGTCCTGCCGGCCATCGAGCCCGGCGTGCTCTTCGAAGGCGACGACCTCGGACGCTGGCTCCAGCGGCAGGCAAACTCCTGGACGGAGCTGACCGAGGAGCAGCAGCAGCGGCTGTCGCGGATGGGCGTGACGCCCGCAGAGCGGCCCGCCCCGGTCTTGGCAGCCAAGGGTGACGGAAAGGCGTCAGCGGCCTTCCAGCGGGGCGTGCGGGCACTCGCGCAGTACGTCGCCCGCGAAGGCCACCACCGCGTCCCCCGCAGCCACACCGAAGAGATCGCGGTCGAGGGCGAAGCCTCGCCGATCTCGGTGAAGCTCGGCGTGTGGATCACCAACACCAAAACCCGCCGCAACAAACTCACCCCCGAGCAGCGGGCCGCGCTCGCTGAACTGGGCGTGGAATGGGCGTGACACTACGCCCGACCGGTCGTTGAGCCAGGCGGTCAGCGAAGTGACACAGCCAGGCCCCCGGGACGCGCCTCCCAGGGGCCTCGCGCTACTTGGGGCCGCCCACATGTGGGTGCGTCACTTTCCCTTGGTCCAGCCAAGGTGTTCGGCGAACCCTTCTTCTCTGCGGCGTCGGGAGAGCGCGTAAGTGCACACCAGGCATTGTCCATGCGCGACCCGGCCCGCGATGGGGGCGAGTCCGTCGACACAGAACGCCTCGTACCCGCAGAGGGGGCAGGTATCGAGGTCGTGACCGTGCGGGTTGCGCTTCGGGTGTCAGTCGTTGAAATCCCACTACGCTCACCGGCCCCGGCGGACCTTCCCGCGGCAGAACGAACGTGACCTCGGTACCGTCCTTGCGCGGCCTGCGCTCCAGCATGAATCGCTCCAGTCGACGAGGGGCACAACGGAAACCCCACGTGGGAGGACCCCTCCGACCCCCGTGCGACCGCGGCAAGCGCCCGGTCGCCTTCATCGCGCCGGAGCGCGGCGGACCCGGCGCGACTCCTCCAGCGCCGCCGACCACTCCCCCTCGAACGCCGGCACCCACCGCTCCGCGCGCCGGTCGGCCCGGAACTGGGCGAGGAGTTCGGCCGGCGCCCGGGGGCGGGCGCGTACGGGGCTGTGGGGGTGTGGTCGGGTTGGGCGCTCATCGGCTCCTCCTCACGGGTGCTACCGGCAACGGTAGAACGACCTGGCCCAGGCCGTGACGGTTCCGGCGGACCGTTCAGCCGGTCCCGGGTGCCCCAGACCTCGTCCATGCGCACTTGGAGCTCGTCGAGGAGCTCGTCCAGCCGCAGCCGCGGCACGCCGCCCGAGGCGGGCCGGCCGTCCGCGCTCATGTCCTGCCTTCGGCCGGCGGGAGCGATGGAGAGCCACCCCCCACGGTAGTGCCGGCGGAGGCCCCGGGCCCGCCAACCCGGTGGCCGGTTCCAGTACCATGCACCCCAAGAATTGAACATGCTCAAATCATGGGGGTCTTGGTGGGGGAAGAAACGACAGACCGCCGGCTCGCCGCCGTGCTGTGGTCGGTGCTCGCGGTGGAGATCGCGGGGCTGGTGGGGACGTTCGCCTTGGCGGACACCACCATGCTGGTGCCGGAGTTCAACGGGACTCTCGTCCTGGTGTGCGCCATGCTCCTGTGCATGGCCCTGGCCGTCCTGCCGATCGTGGTCGTGGTGCTGACGCTGCGCAATGCCCGGAACACCACTGCCGTCTGGCGGACAGCCGCCTCGTGGATCCTCGCGCTCGCACTCCTGATCATGCTGGTCAGGGCGGGTACTGGGCCCTGGCTCGTCTGGGGCACCGCCGCGATGGTCGCCTCATGCGCGGCCACTGTCCTCTGCACCGGCAGCCGGACGGGGCTGTCGATCCAGCAGTCCCGCGCCGCGGCCGGGATCGCCGTCGTCGCGCTGGTGACGGCGGCCTGCGGCTCCTGCTCCGGGCCGTACACGGACTATCAGGGAGTGTGGACCGCCTCGGAGGGCGCCGCGTCCCTGACCCTGACCGAGCAGGCGGAGCCCGGACAGGGCGGTCCGTACACCCTGCGGATCGGGACGTGCACGGAGCAGGGCAGCTGGGCCTTCGACTACCCTCAGATGTCGACTTCCGTCCAGCTGTGGCTACACCGTGAGGGCGCGGACGCGTGCACCCCGGGCGGACCGGCGACCCAGGCGCGCATCGTCGGCGGCAACAAAGCGGCTCCGGTCATCGCCCTTCCCGGACTGCTTCTCACGAAACAGTAAGCGGGTCGCCCAGGCAGTTCCCCCGTGGCGGGCCGTCACGTGGTCCCGAAGCCACTGCCGGTCCGGGGGATGAGGAGGACGGGGCAGTGCGCGTGGTGCAGCAGGCTGTGCGTGGCCCGGCCCAGGCTGCGGTGAACGGCCAACCAAACCGGAACGTTCCCGCCCGCCAGGCGCCCGGCGTCCAATCGAGGTCAGAAAGCGACGGGAACGCGCAGGCCGACGGCGACAGCCACACGGCGGCACCCCGCCCGGACGGCAGCCAACTCGGCCCGCACATCCGCCCCCGGACCCGGTCGTGCGAATATCCACCGTTGACCGTACAGACCCCCGGGCACTCGCCGAACTCGGCATCGACTGGGCATGGGTACCCATGGAGCGCGTGGGGCCTCTGGAGTTCGGCCAGACTCCCGCCGCGATCGCTACAGCGCTGGGCAAGTCGGCCGACGGCTGGGATCCGCACCACCGGTAGATCGGCTTCCACGAGGTCGGCATCGACACCCACTTCACCCACGACGACCTGCGTATCGGCCTCAACGGCGAGGCGGGCATTCCCGGCCTCGGACTGGTCATGCGCTGCCAGCAAAACGGCGACCACGCCCGCACACGCCCCGTCTTCGTCTCCCCCGACTGGGCAGACATGAGCACCGACAGCTGGGAAGGCCCCATCTCAGCTGCCTGCTGCCGTGTCCTCTGCCGCGGTGTCGACATGTGCTGGGAGGACCGCCACGCGTCAGCCCCGGCGACAACGACGGCCGGGCGGTTGGGTCCTGGTGTGGATGCCCCGTCGCCTTTCAGACGGCGGTGGCAGGGGTGTAGTCGGGGAGGCGGACCGGTTCGGTGCGGGTGTTCTCGGGGGCGTTCGCGGCCAGCATGTCGAGGATCTCCTGGGTGGGGGCCGGCAGGAAGAACCGCTCGGCACCCTCGCGGCCCAGCACCTGGTGTTCGGTCACGTAGGGGCGCATCTGCTCCTCGTACGCGGCGCAGGCGGCCGTGTGGTCTCCGTCGCGGACGGCGAGCTCACCGGCGAGGAGGTAGGCGCCGATCAGGGCCTGCGAGGTGCCCCGGCCGGAGGTGGGGCCGGCGCAGTAGCCCGCATCACCGAGGAGGACGACCCGGCCAGCGGACCAGGTGTCCATCTCGACCTGGGCGTTGGCGTCGAAGAAGAACTGCTGGGCGGCGTCCATCTCCTCCAGCAGGCGCGGCACCTCCCAGCCCTCGCCCACGAACCGCTCGGCGACGATCCGCTTCTGCGCCGCCGTGTCGCGCCGGTCGTACTCCAGGTGCTCCGCAGCGAAGTGGAAGGCCGCCCGAGCCTCGGTGTTCGCGCGGGCCGTGAAGATGTTGGCGGCCTTGCCGGGGGCGGTGTACAGGCGGCCGGTGTTCTGAAGGCCCAGGTAGTTACCGAGGTTGAAGCTCGCCGTGTAGATGCCGAGGTGACGGACGAATTCCTCCTCCGGGCCGAATGCAAGCGCGCGGGTCTTGGAGTGGAGGCCGTCGGCCCCGACCACCAGGTCGAAGCGACGGGGCGCCCCGCGCTCGAAGGAGACGAGTACCCCGTCCTCATCCTGCTCCAGGCTCGCGATCGAGTCGCCGAAGACGTACTCGACGTCCTCGCGGGTGGCCTCGTACAGCATCCGGGTCAGGTCGCCTTTGAGGACCTCCAGGTCCCCGGCGAAGACCGCCGCCGACAGGGTGGCGTACTGGCGGCCCTCGGCGTCCACCAGGGCCGCGTCGCCCATCCCTGTGTCCAGCGCCCGGATCTCCTCCAGCAGGCCCATGCGGTCCAGGACGTCCAGGGCCTCCCCGCGGAAGTCGACCGCGTAGCCGCCGTCGCGCAGCTGGGGGGCTCGCTCGACGATCGTGGGGGTGAAGCCGTGGCGGTGCAGCCAGTAGGCGAGGGTGGGGCCCGCGACACTGCCGCCGGAGATCAGCACGGTCTGGGTCTGGGTCTCGTTCATTTTCCCTGTCCTTTCTCGGGGTGATGTGTACAACGTACAGACGGGAAATGCTTGATGGAACAGGAGAGTTGAGCAAACCGAGCTAGTGCACTACGGTTCATCCGTACTAGTGCACCAAGGAGGGTGGGATGACAGAGACGCAGGCGCCGTACGCGCGGATCGCGGCCGAGCTACGCGGGCGCATCGAGCGCGGGGAACTGCGGCCCGGGGACCGGGTGCCCTCGACACGGGCCATCACCCAGCGGTGGGGGGTCGCCATGGCCACCGCGAGCAAGGTCCTGGCCCTGCTCGGACAGGAAGGGCTGGTGCGGGCGGTGCCGGGAGTCGGGACCGTGGTCGCGGCCCGGCCCGCGGCCGGCGGACCGGGCCGGCGCCCCGCCGCCGAGGACGACACCGCGCAGCGCGCCCGCATCGTCCGCGCGGCGGTCGCCATCGCGGACGCAGAGGGACTCGCGGCCCTGACCATGCGCCGGCTCGGCGCTGAGCTCGGCGTCTCGGCGATGTCCCTGTACCGGCATGTCAGCTCCAAGGAGCAGCTGGTGGTCCTGATGGCCGACGCCGTGTTCGGGGAACAGACTCTGCCCGAGCGGCCGCCGCCGCACTGGCGGGAGCGGCTGGAACTCTCGGCGGCCCTGCAATGGCGGCTCTACCGGGCCCACCCCTGGCTGGCCGGGGCCATGAACCTCAGCCGGCCCCTGCTGATCCCCAACGGCATACGCCACATCGACTGGGCCCTCGCCGCCCTGGACGGACTCGGCCTGGACGACGACACCCGGATGCACGCCGCCGTCACCCTCTTCGGGTACGTCCGCGGCCACGCCGTCGACCTCGAGCCGGAGTCCGACGCGGCGCGCACCAGCGGCGTCAGCGGGCAGGAGTGGATGCGCGCCCAGGAGACACGGCTGGCGGCACTGGTGGACGGCGGAGCCTTCCCGGCGTTCGCCGCGGCGAGGGCGCACTCCGCCCTCTCTCCCGAATCCCTCCTCCACCACGGCCTCACAGCCCTGCTCGACGGACTCGCCACCCGCATCACCACACCGCCGAACTGACCCTGTTGCTCAGCGGAAGGACGAGTTGCCCAATGGGTCACTGGTCCGGTGGACGGAGCAAGGGGAAACCAGGCACCAGCCCAAACCGAGAAGGCGCGAAATGGCGCCCCCGGTCGTTAGACCCAGACGCCATCTGCAATACCCGCAAGATTCTCAACCAACCCGCAACAACCCCAGACCAACCCACCCCTGGGCCCGCAAGACCCGTTCTCACACCACCTACAGCATCCCAGCTCAGCAAGCCTCGGATATCGCAACCACCCACCCCCTCAGCGACAACATCCCCCAGCAGGCATCTATGTCCCCAAAGTATTCGCCTCCGGCATACTTCACGATCCCCGGTTCGCCCACGCACCTGGGAGCAGGCAGCCCCCCGGCGCTCCATGCGTCACCGTCTCGCGCCCGCCCCGGCGCGCTCTCCGTCCCGGCACCGGCCTCAGCAACGGCGCGGGCTGCCGATCCCGCGTCCGGCGCGGACGGCCGTCAGGTGACGGTGACCCGCAGTACGTAAGGGGCACCGTTGCTGATGGCCACAGCCTGGTGCGGGTGGGGTGTGGACTGCGGGGCCGACAGCTGTCCACCGTACGGATTCGGGAACTGCGAAGACCCATAAGGGCCCGGGGGCTGCGACATGCTCATGCCCGAACGCCACGTCGGCCCCGCGCGCCGGAGCCGATCAGGTGCGCCCGACCGCCGCTCCTCGACCTCGTTGATCCGCTCCGGTGAACCTCGCCTCATACGCCCGGCCCTCTCGCCCCACCCCCGGTACGGCCCTTTCGTCGGGTCGGATCACCACTAGAGCGTGCCTCCTGGGTGGGTTGGTGCAGGTGGTGTGACATCGAGCCTTCGCTCAGTGCGCTCGAGCCAACTCCTGTACCAGCGCGCGAAGTCATACCCGGTCGGCGAGATCCCTTGGTCTGACGGTCTCAGGTCCTCCCAGATGGAGCCTCGGTGCGGGCCCGTCATCACCATCAGCGACGCATAGCCGCATCCCTGTTCGCTGAGGAATACCGCGCCCGCCTCCTGCGCGTCATACAGCTCCTCGTAGCGCGCATCCCAGGCCGCGTAAGCGCGACGGAACGCCTCGTCCGTTGCAAAGGCGTCCGTCTTGGGCTCCTGTGTCTCGAGCGCGGCGAGCTCACGCTGCAGCGCCTCGGCCACGAAGGGCCGTCCGGCGAACTCGGCGGTGGTCGGCTGCGCGCGGGCGCCAAGCCCGATGCCGAGCCATTGCCACCCACCGCTGCCCAAGGCCGGTGTCATCAGGCCGTAGTCGGGGCCGGCTCCCCCTCCTCCGACACGGAGCAGAAAGCTCCGGTACTGCGCGGGCAGGCCAACACCCAGGTCCGCCTCCAGTGCCCGGAGCTGGTCTTCGCCCATGACCGGACCGAGGCGAAAGCCATGCCTCTGCGCCCCGAAGACTTTGTCTGCTCCGGGGCGTTCGGCGAGCCGGAGCACCCGCTCCCGCACTCCCGCCCATATGTCCTCACTCATGGGCACACGACGACCGGAAGCTGCTGCCGGATGCCCCGGTCTCCGCAGCCGCGGCGGCGGGGGGTGTTCTGGCGCCGGCTTGCCAAGGACGGCCAGGCCGTGCCCGGCCGTGCGTGATGCCCGGAGCCAGTCAATCCGCGGGGCTCTCTATGAGCGGTAGCTCTGCCAGGCATCGGGGCTCCTTTGGATTTTGGCCAGCAGGCTTGTGACGAGGGCCTCCTCGAAGAGGTCTCCGTAGATCTCTTCGGGAACCATCTTGGCGTCGATGGCAACGGCCGGGGTACCCGGTCCGATCGGATCGTCCCCCGTGTGCCGGTACGCCGTCTGCGACGCGGTCACGAAAGCGCTGTACAACCAACTGCCCGTGCCGCGGATCGGCCTCGATGGCATCGGCAGCCCGCCCCGTAATGAGCACCTCTGCAGGCAGCAGCTCGACCGCCGGATCGATGCCCTTCACGACGAAAGAGTCGTACCCCGTTCCCGTCGGCTGTCCGTCCTCACGAACCATCCGTTTCATTGAGCCGGACAGTGCCATCGCGGAATGGGACATGTACTTCGAGGAGCCTTCGCCCGAGGCCCCGCCGGTTGAGCAGCTCGTTGGGTGGGCGTGGCCGGAGTGGGTCACTGCCCCCATGAACGACGGCGTTGAGGTGTTCGCTCTGCCGCAGCGATTGACCCGGGCACTGGCCAACGCGAGCTCCGCCGAGCTGGAAGAGCTTGCAGGCCGCTGGACCGCACGGCTCCGGTCCGAGGACGGGGACGACATGACCGACGACGATCTACTCGCGGTCCTGCAAGGAGTTGCCCGGCTCGCGGCGTATGCAGTGAACACCGGTGGCGGCCTCTACAGCTGGAGCTTCTGACCGTCCTTCTGCGAGGGACGCTCGTTTTTGACGCCGCTGCACGCCAAGAGCTCGGTCCCGGTGGCGTCGAAGTACAGGGTGAAGAACCAGGACCGGTCTGCTGGGATGATGTTGCCGATACGCAGTCGCTCGTCGCTGTGCCGAGCAAGGAGGATCTCAACGGTCTCGTCGAGGCCGAGGGTCGTCAGGCCGATCTTCAACGACCGTCTCAGCCTTGTTGCAGCGATGCCGGCGACCATCCACTGTGGCGGCTGTCCGTCGGAAAGCACTACCTCGCCGCCGGCGGCGATGGCGTCGCGCGCCGCCTTGCATGCACTGGTCTGGTTTTCGAGCATCACGGTGATGTCGGGCTGACTTGGGCTCGCGTCCTCGGTGACCATGCGGTGACTGTAGAGACCGAACGCGGGTGCTGCTACAGGATTCGGCGTGGCCTGCGCGGGGCGCTGGGACGGAGGAGGTCGCGACGGGTAGAGCTGCGGACCGACAGCATGGTGGTCAGTCGGTCAACACCAAACCTTGTGTACAAGATCCCCTCGATGCCGGTGCCAGCCCTTCGTGGCTCTCAATGGCCAGTAGGCCCAGGTTGCCGACCTGGGCCTACTGGCCATGAGTTCTTCGAGCTTCGCGCCTCAAGGCTTGACCCGCACCCAATGGCGCCGCGGCAGTCCCGGAGGGCGGCTGATTACATGCTCAGCGCGTCAGCCTTGTCGTTCCACGTGCCACCGTGCACGTACCCAAGCGTGGTCAGGTCGTAGCAGCTGCCGGCCGGTATGGACATCGACGGGTCCCACTGGAAGTCCCGGAAGTCGATCAGGGTCCCGCCGAACTGCGGCCGGTTCACACAGATGGAGCTGGCTTGGTCGCGGAAGTTCCAGTTGCTGAGGTTCTTGGTGCCGCCTGCGCTCCACTGAAGGCGTCGACCGCTGTAGTCGGAGTGCTCCCACAGACAGACCCATCCGCTCCCACAGTCCCAACTCGAGGACGTCGACGCGGGCGCCTGCTGGCCGAGTGCCTTCCGGGTCTCGTTCGCCTTCTTGGCGACTGCGGCGTTCTCCTTCACCAGGGACGAGTCAGCCTCGGCCTGGCTGTCAAAGCACTTGACCTCGCCACTCGGCACCTCGGCACACACCTGGGCACCCTGCCACCCCTGGGCGAGGTTGATCTGCTTGCCCTTGTAGGTCGCGATGACGGGCTTCGAGGCGGCGATCTCGCTGCTCATCTGCTGCTCTGCAGCCGGGCCGAGCGCCCCGGAAGCAGGCGCGGACGGCGACGGCGTGGCGGCCCCCGCCGAAGACGCTGTGATGAGCACGGCGCCAACGGCGGCAGTCACGGCAAAGCCGATACGTACGGAACGCATGGAACCACTCCCCCTGTTTGAACTACCTGACGGCAGCTCACATTCCAGACATGGGCGTGCAGTTGGGATCAACCCAGCCGCATGCAGCCGGAAGAGTAACCAGGGGCTGTCGGCGCTGCGCGTGACCGAGATCACTCAACAGTGTCTTCTGTGGGCGAGTCGGCCACACGATCGAATTCTTTGGCCTGAAGACTCACGCTACTGCTTCGGTGTCTGTCCGGCCCTGTCCGCGACCCCCCGGCCGACAATGGCCACGGATGTCACCGGCGTTCCGGCCTTCCCCCACGCGCTGTCTTTGAGAAGCACGGTTCGCTCGCCCAGCAGGCGCAGGCTGCCCTTGTCGAAGATCCATTCGGTTCGCTCGCCCTTGTGGACACGGGCGATCGCGACGCCTGTCCGGCCGGCGGCGTCCGTTGCCTCGGGCACCAGGATGACGCCGGGGATGCGCGCGGCAGCACGGTAGAGAGCGGCGCTCACGCCGGGAGGGGCTTCCACCGTCCGCAACAGGTCACCAATCGCAACGAACGCTTCCTGATCGGGACCAGTGGTCGATCCCGAGTCGGCTCCGTGGTTGAGGCGGGTGTCGGCGTAGATCGTCTCCAACAGTTGGTCGGGGTCAGTCGGGAGGGCTTCGAGGAAGCGGTAGGTGGGGCCGTTGAGACTGGCCTTGTCCTTGCCTCGGGCCGGATCCGTCGCGTTGCCCTTTGCGTTACGTGTGAGTGTGCCGGCGGTCCCGTCCACAGATACCCAGCGCTCGGCCGATTCGTCTGTCCGGGCTGCCTCCATTCCTCCGCCCGCGGTCTCGGACAGGGACGTGGAGTGTCCGGTCGTCTTCGTGTACAGGAACTGGCCGTCCCGGACGGCCGGAGCGGGCGCCTCCTGCGCCACTAGAGCCACACGGTCCAGCAACTGCACAGCCGCCGGCTCGGGCCGGGCGACGGGCGGGCTCTCGTCGAAGCTGCTTACGCCGAAGGTGACGGCCAGCGCTACGGCACAGGTCGCGGCCCCGGCGGCGAGGAACAGAGCCAGAGGACGACGGATCGGGGTACGGGCAGGTCGGGCGTCCCTTGCTGTTTCGCGCATCAGGTGCTCCTTGATCCGGCGATGTCCACGGAATGGCAGGTCTGTATCGGCAAGGCCGGGCAGGCGCCGGATGGTCTCCGCGCCCTCGGACGGGTCGAGTCGTGCGTCGTCGGCGGCATTCACAGGTTTCCCTCCCGTGCGGTTGGCGACGCGGGGACGCGTCTGGAGGCTGGGGGCTCCGCGAGGTAAGCGGCTGCGAGTTTGCGCAGGCGGGCGCGGGCGCGGGAGAGACGCGAGCGCACGGTACCCACGGGCACCCCACATGCCTGCGCCACCTCGTCGTGGCTGAGGCCGGACCACACGTGCAGCAGGAGAATTTCGCGGTCCGCGCGTCGCAGCCGGTTCAGAACGGCAAGGGCGGCAGCGGCCTGAGCCGCGTCGGTGATGCGGGAGACGACATCGTCCGCCAGGTCGGGGACGGCGTCTGAAGGTGGAAGGCGGGCTATCGCGTCCCGGTGACGGCGTGCCGCCCTGCGGGTATTCCGTATGACGTTCGTAGCGATCCCGAACAGCCATGCACGATGGCTGCTGACGGTGTCGAGCGTTTCGCGGAGCCGCCATGCCTCAAGGAAGGTGAGGGAGACGATGTCCTCTGCCCCGGCACGGTCGGCGGTCATACGGACGGCATGCGCATACACAGCCCGGGCGTGTGCGTCATAGATTTCCGCGAACAGTTGGTGGTCCACACCGGGTAGTGTCCGCACACACGGCTGCGTTGCATGTGACATACAACACTCACCAGAAGGATCCCGCGTGAACACGCCTCGGCCGCCGGACTCGGGAGAGTCCGACCCGGCTCCTGGCGGGCGGCGCGTCCGCGTCGACGGCACTCGTGCAGTGCGAACCACTCGGCGTCCCGGGCGAACGCCCCCGTGCCGATGCGTACCCGGCGGTGGGTGCCCTCGCTGTCGAGACCGGAGCGGTGGACGTACCAGCGCCGGACCAGCGTGTCGTCGTCCACCGGCACTGATACCCCCAGCCTGGCCACGCCCCGCGCGCGCTGGCCGCACTCGTGGCCCGCTACCTCCGAGCCCGGGTGGTGGACTCCCGCAGGGAGCCGCCGGCGGCCGGGAGCTCCCAGCCCGCTCGATCGGGCCGTGCGGCCGATGAGCTTTCCCGGACCCCGGTCGGCGGGCGGATCAGCGCAGTCCGGCGAAGAGATCGTTCTCGGGTACGGCCGCGCCGGTGGCGTCCTGGACACGTACGAAGGTCTCCATGCCCATCAACTCGCCGAACCTCGGCTTGCCCATCCTGAGGAAGAAGATGTTCTCGCCCTGACTGGCGTGCGCGGCCAGCGCATCGAACTTCTGACCGCTGAACGCGGTGGTGTCCACCCACGTGGTGATCTCATCGTCGGGGAGGCCGATCTCGGCCATCGCGGCGGCCTCGGCGGGATCCGGCTCCGGCATGTCCTCATGAAACTCGCGCATGATCGCCCCGAACCGCTGCATCACCGCGCGGGGCACCGTCGTCCAGTACACCTTCGGTGTCAGCGCGGTCATCTCCAGCGCCGCCATCGTGATGCGGTGGGCCTGAATGTGGTCGGGGTGGCCGTAGAAGCCGTTCTCGTCGTAAGTGACGACCACATCGGGCCGGTAGTGCCGCATGAGCTCCGCAAGTCGGGCCGCGGCTTCCGCCACGGGGGTCTGCCAGAAGGATCCGGGGGCGTCGTTGCTCGGCCAGCCCATCATCCCGGAGTCAGCATAGTCCAGCATCTCCAGATCGCTGACCTTCAGGACGTCACAGCTCGCCTGAAGTTCTTGACGGCGCATCAAGGCGACGGTCGCCGGATCGTGCCCGGGATCGCCCGGCTTGACACCCCCCGGTCCGTCACCACAACCGCCGTCGGTACACGTCACGAGAACCGTGCGGATCCCCTCCGCCGCATACCGCGCGAGGACCCCTCCGGTTCCGGTGGCCTCGTCGTCGGGGTGGGCGTGCACTGCCATGAGCGTCAAGGGCCGGTCGGTCATGAAACAGTCCTCCTGCAGAAATACTTCTTGGTCCGAGCTCGCGGTGGGCGTACCGCGATCCTGGGGCCCGGATCCTGGTGGGGCGGACGACCTTGTGGTCTCCGTGTTCCCCGCCCGTGCGGCGCCGGTCCCTCGGTCGATGCAACCGCGCCGACCGGACCGGCTGTTCCCGGCGCGGCCGCTCGGCCTTCCAGACAGCCTCCGTCCTGGCCCGCCTGGCAGGCCTTTTGTACGGGTCGGCCTGCTCGTGACCGCGATCAGACGGCACCGCCCCGGTCGGAAGCAGTAGCCCCGTCGATCGTCCAGGGAAGGGCCGGAGAGCGCCGTGCCGGCTGAGCTGCTGCTTACGGGGAGATACGAGCGGTCCGGCAACTGAGCGTGGTCGGGGGGCCATGCGGGGTGGAAACTCTCGCAGGCCCGCATGAAGCCAGGAGGGGGTGAGGCGGCTGTTCGAGGCGATCCGGGCGAGGACGTGGTCGGCGCGGGGGCGGAGTTCCTCGCCGACGGCATAGTCGCCCACGCCTCGACGCGGCCGGGTGGCCCAAGCCGAACCTGCCCCTGATCGAAGACCCGGCCGCTTCTGGACGCCGGTGCAGATGTCGCAATCCAACCAGGCCGGAAGGCCCTCACCCATTTCAGGATCCCTCAGCCGGGACCTCAACCACTCGTCCACAGCCTCTCCGGACAGAACACCTATGCTCCGAGCGCGGGGTAGTCGGTGTAGCCCTCCGGCCCCTGTACGTGCATCAGGAACTCCGGACGGATGTCGTTGAGCGGCGCGCCCGTGCGCAGCCGCTCGACGAAGTCGGGGTTGGCGAGGAAACCCCGGCCCAGTGACACGAGATCGGCGCCCTCGGACAGCAGGCGTTCGCCCCGGCGCTTGCCGCCGTCGGCCGCGACCTCCTCGCGGGAGAGCGCCGGGTTGGCGATCAGGGTGCCGGGCCAGTCCCGGCGGATCTGCGCAAAGCCGGGCTGGTCGGGGTCGGCGTGGACCTGGTGCAGGTAGATCGGCGCCAGGTCGGCCAAGGCCTTGACCAGCGCCGGGTATATCTCCTCGGTGTCGCCCTCCTCGATCCCGTTGACGTCCAGTCCGGGCGAGATGCGTACTCCGACCCGCTCCGGGCCGATGGCCCCGGCGACGGCCCGGACCACCTCGACGGTGAACCGGATGCGGTTCTCGACGGAGCCGCCCCACGCGTCGGTACGGCGATTGGTGTTGCTGGAAAGGAACTGGTGCAGGAGGTGGCCGTTGGCGGAGTGCACCTCCACCCCGGCGAAGCCCGCCTCGACGGCGCCCCGGGCCGCGCTCGCGAAGTCGGCCACCGTGGACCTTATGTCCTCGGTCGTCATCGCGCGCGGTACGACACCGTCCCGGAGGCCGCCGGGGGTATGCAGCTGCTCGGGGAACGGCACCGCGGACGGGGCGAGCGGCACGTACCCGCTGGTCTCCGGGTGGCCGACCCGGCCGCCGTGCTGGAGCTGGAGAAACATCTCCCCTCCACCGGCGGCCCGTACGGCCTCGGTGACCCGGCGCCAGCCGGCGATCTGCGCCGGGGTGTGGATGCCGGGGATGTGCGGGTAGGTCTGCCCGACGGCGTTCGGGGTGCTGGCCTCGGCGATGATCAGGCCGGCCGAGGCGCGCTGTGCGTAGTACGTGGCCATGAGGTCGCCGGGGACTCCGTCGGCCCCGGCGCGGTTGCGGGTCAGCGGGGCCATCACCAGGCGGTTGGGCAGTTCCAGGCTGCCCAGGCGGGCAGATTCGAAGAGACGGGAAGCGGCGGGACCGTGCTGTGTCTGCGTCATGCCGGTACCTTAGAAGCTGACATTGATGTCAGATTCAAGAGCTGGGGTGGGGCATGCGGATCGGCGAACTGGCTGCGCGCACCGGGGTTGGTGAACGTTCGCTGCGCTACTACGAGGAGCAGGGCCTGCTGGCTTCGAACCGGACGCCCGGCGGCCACCGGGACTTCCCCGAGCGGGCAGTCGACCGGGTCATCCGGATCCAGGAGCTCTACGCGGCCGGCCTGCACAGCGCGAAGATCGCGCAGATCCTGCCCTGCATGCGGGACGAGGACGGCGGCCCGTCGGTGCGCGCCACCCCGGCACTGGTGGCCGAACTGGCCACGGAGCGGGACCGGATCGACCGGATGATCGGCGATCTGATCCGCTCCCGCGAGGTGCTGGACGAGGTGATCGAGGCGGCGGCGGGCCGCACGACGGCCGCCTAGGGGGTGTCCGGTCGATCATGTGACTACTCCGTGTCCGAGTCGTTGATGTGGACATGGGGCGGGGTGATCTGAGCGATGCCGAGTGGGAACGGTTGCGACCGTTCCTGCCGGTCAGCAACAGGCGTTGTGGCAGGTGGCGGGACCACCGCAGGTGATCGACGGGATTCTGCACCGGGTCCGGACCGGCGTGCAGTGGCGTGACCTGCCTGAACGGTTCGGGCCGTGGAAGACCGTCTACGAACGCCACCGACTGTGGTCGGGCGACGGGACGTGGGAGCGTCTGCTCCAGCAGGTCCAGTCCGCCGCCGACGCGGCAGGTGAAATCGACTGGGACATCTCGGTCGACTCCACCATCGTGCGAGCTCATCAGCACGCGGCTGGTGCCCGCACCGATCCGCCGCCGGCACCCGCCTCAAAGGGGGCCGAACTGGCAGAACACCAGGGCGAGACCGCGTGGCAGAGCTTGCACGCCCGCCTGGTGGAGGTGGTGCGGGAGGTGAGGGCCTGGGCCGCTCGCGCGGCGGGTTCACCACCAGGCTCCACCTGAGCGCCGACGGCTGCTGCCGCCCGCTCTCCCTGGTCGTCACACCAGGTCAGCGGGCGGACTGCACCCAGTTCAAGCCTGTCCTGGAGAAGATCCGCCGAGATCCCCGGGTTCGGCAATTCGGGATCGACCGTGTAGTCCTCGAGGTTCATGAATGCCTGGTCGGCGGACAGCCGCGCGGTGACCTTGCCGGTGGCGGTGTTCATCGCGGCGGTGTGTTCCGCCCGGTTGCGCTTGCTCGAGGGTGTGGGGCACCACGTCTTCCACCTGGGCGTCGCTGATGGTCCTCGGACCCCGGGCCGTGGTTCGTCGGCCAGCCCGTCCAGCCGGTCCCGTCGCCCCTGACCGGTCGGAGACCCGAGCACCTCCCGCCGCCGCCCGCCATGGCCCCGCAGACGCTGACGCGTGCGGCGGGAGGGCGGGCGGGCGGGCGGGCGGCGAGGGAGCGCGCGGCTCTGCGGGGCGCGGGCGTCAGTGGCCGGGGGTGAGGAGGATCTTGCCGCGGGTGCCGCCCGCTTCCAGGAGGGCGTGAGCCCGGGGGGCTTCCTCGAACGGCAGGACATGGGCGACGCGCAAGTCCAGGTGCCCGTCCTCGACGCGGCGCGCCAGGGTGTCGAGCATGGGACCGTCGATCCGCACGCCGTAGACCTCGACGGCGATGGACCGTTCGGCCTCGGGTACGGCGAAGGGGGTCAGCGAGAGGAAGCGTCCCCCGTCGCGCACCGCTGCCATCGCCTGCGGCCGTCCCGCCGCGTCGATGACCGCGTCGTACGTGCCGGCGGGCAGGGTGTCCGTGTCCGAGAAGACCTCGGCGGCGCCGAGCGCGGCCACGGCCGGGGCGTCGCCGGCGCGGGCGAGGCCGGCCGGCCGCCAGCCGCGCAGGGCCGCGAGTTGGATCGTGAATCCGCCCACCGCTCCCGCGGCTCCGCTCACCAGGAGGCGGCCGGAGAAGTCCGGACCGAGCTGTGCGAGTGCCTGCTCTGCGGTGAGGGCGGCCAGCGGGAGGGCGGCGGCGTGCTCCAGCGGGACGTTCGCGGGCGCGCGGGCGGCGAGCGCCTCGTCCAGGGCAACGTACTCGGCCGACACGCCCGCCCCGTCGGACAGTGAGGGGCGCATCGCGACCACGCGGTCGCCCTCCACGAAGCGGGTGCTGCCGGGCCCCGTCGCGACGACGGTGCCGGAGACGTCCCAGCCGACGACCGCCGGCAGGACCGGGGACGGGATGTCGCCCCGGCGTACGGCCAGATCCACCGGGTTCACGGCGGCGGCGGCCACCCGGACGAGGATCTCGCCCGGACCCGGCTGCGGGGTCTGCGCCTCGGAGACGGTGAGGACCTCAGGCGGTCCGTAGCTGTTGATGACGACGGTTTTCATGCGGTGGTTGCCTTTCGCGTCCGCCCCAAGTGGCGCATCGCCGGCTTTTCCACTGCCACGTACAGCAGCCATGCCACGACGAGGGTCGCCAGTGCTTCGAGGACCAGCACGCCGATGCCGGCGGCGGTGCCGAAGAACTTCTCGGGGCCGAGGAGTTCACGTACGACGTTGAGCAGGATGAGATGGACCATGTAGAAGGCGAAGGAGACTTCGCCGAGCCAGATCAGCGGCCGGCTGCGCAGCACCGAGGGGCTGCCCGAGACGTCCTTGAGGGCGACTGCCGGGATCAGCAGGGCCATGGGAATGACGAAGACCGCATCGAGCGCGTACAGCCACGGGATGTAGAGGGAGAGGGCGTACGCCGCCACGCAGGCGAGCGCGGCGGGCAGCGGCCGGACGCCGAGCCTGCGGCCGGTGACGACGATGCGCGCCATGAGCATCCCGAGCACGAAGTCCAGGGCGCGCACCGGCGGGAGCATGTACACGCTCCAGTACTGCCAGACGGAGGCCGCGGAGCCCTCGGGCATGGGCGGGTTGCCGGGCAGCACCAGGTAGGCGAGCGTCGGGACGGCGATCACGGCGACGGCGGTGCCGGCGGCCCAGCGCCACAGGCGGTCCGACGGGATCCGCTTGATCCAGCGCAGGAACAGCGGGAAGCAGAGGTAGAAGAAGAGCTCGCAGGCGAGCGACCAGCTGGGCGGGTTGACGCCGAGGAATACCGAGAACTCCGGGATCCAGGCGTGGACGAGGAGCAGGTTCGGCACCGCCTGCCACCACTGGGTGGTGGCACCGGCGAGCAATGCCAGCGCAAGGATCCAGGTGACGACGTGGTTCGGGTAGATCTTGAAGAAGCGCCGGCGCCAGAAGTGCCGGGCGGGGTCGTCGGGCCGCGCCGACCAGGTCAGGACGAATCCGCTGAGGATGAAGAAGAAACTCACGCCGGCCCAGCCCGCGTTGCTGAACAGCCACCGGTATCCGTCGGCGACGCCCTTCGAGGCGAACGGGTTCAGGGCGGGCAGCGCGAGCGAGGAGTGGTAGCCGAACACCAGCAGGGCAGCGAAGAACCGCAGGCCTGTCAGGGAAGGGAGCCGGCCGTGCACGGCCCGGTGGGGCTCGGTGGCGCGCTCCGTCGGTATCGCGGCGGGTTCCGCGGTGGTGGACAAGGTGTCTCTCCGGAGGAAGGCGGGCGGGAGGCGTGAGGTGGGCGGGGACGTGCGGCCGGAGCGGGCAGGGTGGGGGTACCCCGCTCCGGCCCTGCGGAGTCGAGCTGCTGGGTCAGGCCCGGTCGAGGAATCCGCCGAGCAGCTCGACGAGTTCGGCCGTCTTCTCGAAGATGACCATGTGGCCGCTCTCCAGCTCGGCGTACTCGCTGCCTGCCACGGCCGCGTGGAGCTCACGCGAGTGCTCGACGGGGATCAGTACGTCCCGGGTGGAACCGATGACCAGGGTGGGCGCGGTGATGGCCGGGAGGCGGTCGCTGATGTCGACATGGTGGTCGAGCTCGATCTGCTGCAGCGTCCACGCCTCGGCCTTGATGCTGGCGACGGTGGCCTTGACGCCATCGCTGCCGAAGCCGGCGAGGAACGGCGGCGAGAAGATCAGCAGCGCGCTGTATGCGGCGAAGGCTTCCTCGTCGATGGCCGGAAGCCGCCGCCAGAGGTCGGTGGCCAGCTGCTGGCGCGGGTCGTCGTTGCGGGCCCAGCCGTTGATGACGACGAGGCGGCGGACGAGCGCGGGGTGCTTGGCCGCGGCTGCGGCCGCGACGACGGCGCCGAGGGAGAAGCCGACGATGTCGAACGGCTCGTCGGTGACTGCGCGGGCCGCGCCGATCGCCTGCTCCACCAGCTCGTCCAGGCTGAGCTCGTCGGCGTGCAGGGGGGTCAGGCCGCTGCCCGAGCAGTCGGGGGTGATGACGGTGTAGCGGTCGCTGAAGTGCTCGCGGATGTGTCCGAACTGGGCTTCGCCGTGACCGCCCGTACCGTGCACGAACAGCAGGCCGGGGCCGCTGCCCTCGGCGGTGTACTGGACGGGGGTGCCATTGACGTCGATCGTGGGCATGGACGCTCCTCGGTGTGCGAAGTGGTGACGTGAAAATCGTTGGAACAGGGGGAAATGAGAGGACGTGAAGCGTCCGTCAGCGCAGGGCCGAAGCAGGCTGTCGCTCCTCGCGAGGCGGCTCGGGCAAGGCGGCGGAAGGTCGCGGACGCGGGCGGGCCCATCGCCGCATGGCGGGGCGTTCGACACACACCAGGAGCAGCCAGCCGACCAGCAGGGTTGCGAGGAAGAAGCCGATGAGGACCAGGATGCCGGGCAGGGGGGAGAAGAGCTTCTCGTCCATCAGTGCCGTACGGCCGAAGTACATCACCACGTACTGGGCGAGGTAGAAGCCGAAGGAGACCTCGCCGAGCCACTGCATCGTGCGGCCGCGCAGCACCGTCTGAGAGCCGTCGACGTCGGCCCGGGCCACCGCGCAGATCAGCAGCGACACGGGAACGATCGTCGCGACGTTGAGCCCGTACAGGAACGGCACGACCATGGCCGCGGCATAGCCGACCACACACAGCAGGGCCGCCGGAAGGATCCTGACCCGGGGGAACGCCCCCGCCAACACGAGCCGCGCGAGGATCATGCCGAGCACGAACTCGAACATCCGCACCGGCGGGAAGTTGTAGCCGAACCAGAACTCCCACAGGGAGATGCCGAAGCCCTCGGGGGTGGGCGGGTGCTGCGGCAGGAGGAAGTCGGTGACCAGCTGCACGGCCACCATGCAGGCGACCATGGCGGCGGCCCACGCCCACAGCGCGCCCTCCTTGATCCGCAGCACCGGGCGGATCAGGAACGGGAAGAGCAGGTAGAAGAGCAGCTCGGA
>NZ_JBVING010000013.1:23380-278282 GCF_055579465.1 Streptomyces sp. NPDC032745
GCCCACGCCCACAGCGCGCCCTCCTTGATCCGCAGCACCGGGCGGATCAGGAACGGGAAGAGCAGGTAGAAGAGCAGCTCGGAGCAGAGCGACCAGGCAGGGGTGTTGAGGCCCATGTGGACGGCCGGGTCGGGGAACCAGGACTGGATCAGGAAGAGGTTAGGCAGCCAGACCTTCAGGGGGACCGCCGTGCCGGTGAAGAGCACGATGGTCAGCGCCCAGGTGGCGATGTGGTTGGGAAAGATCTTCAGCAGGCGTCGGCGCCAGAACCCCGTGACCGTGTCGTGGGGTTTGGCCGACCAGGTCAGCACGAACCCGCTGAGCATGAAGAAGAACGAGACGCCCAGCCAGCCGGCCTTGCTGAACAGCCAGCGGAAGCCGTCGGCGACGTCCTCGTCGGCGAACGGGTTCATCGAGATGAAGATCAGTGACGCGTGGAAGAAGAAGACCAGTGCGGCGGCGATGAACCGCAGTCCCGTCAGCGAAGGGAGCTTGGGTCTGGCGGGCGACGCGGGGCTGCTGGGCATGGGGCTGGCTCTCTCGTTCGGTGGACTCGGTTCAGGAAGCCGGCGCGGTGGTGACGGTCTCGGAGCCGACGGCCTTCGGATGGCGGCGGGCGGCATGCACGGTCTGGGTGAGCAGCAGGGCGCCGAGAGCGGTGAACGCGGCGGCGCCGACCGTCACTGCGCGGGTGCCGAAGCCCTGGTCGATGACCTGGCCGCCGGCCCATGAGCCCAGCGCGGCGCCGAGGCCGAACGCGGACATGTTGACGGTGAGGGACAGTGTCGGCGCGTCCGCCGCTGCGGAGAGGACCTTGGCCTGGAGTCCGGGAATCAGGGCGAAGGTGGCCACCGAGAACAGGACCAGGAAGACGGCCGTGCCGATCGCCGAGGGTGCGGCGAACCAGTACAGGAGGCAGACGGCCGCCAGCGTCCAGGACTGGCGGAAGACGGCCGAGTCGGCGGACCGGTTGGCGGACCTGCCGCCGATGGCGTTGCCGGCGATGGACCCCAGCCCGTAGGCGACGAGTACGGCAGGAACCCATGCCGGGGGGAAGTGCCCGACCTCGGTGAGCAGCGGCACCATGTAGGTGATCAGCGTGAACATGCCGCCCGAGCACAGGACGGTGGCCAGTACGGTGCCGATCACCTGCCAGTCCTTGAACACCCTCAGCTCGTGCGCGGCCGACGAGCCGGCCGTGCGGCCGTCGTCCGGGATCACCAGCAGGATCAGGGCCGCGGCGACCAGGGCGAGTACGGCGACGCTCGCGAAGGTGGCGCGCCAGTTCAACTGCTGTGCCACCAGGGTGCCGAGGGGGACACCGAGCACCGTCGCGAGGTTGACGCCCAGTTGGGTGGCGGCGACTGCGGAGCCTTCGCGTCCCTCGGCGGCCATGCTGCCCGCGGTGACGACGCAGACGGCGAGGAAGGTGCCGTGGATGACGGCGGTCAGCATGCGGCCGGCCACCAGGATGCCGAAGGTGGGCGCGAGGCTGGAGACGACGTTGCCGGCGACGGATACCAGGAGCAGCACCACGAGCAGGTACTTGCGGCGGATGCGGGTGGAGACGGCGGTGACGAGCGGCCCTCCGACCACCACGGTCAGCGCGTAGACCGTGACGAGGAGGCCGGCGGTGGGGATGGTCACCGCCAGGTCTCCGGCCAGGTCGCCCAGCATTCCGCTCGGCGCGAGTTCGGCGGTGCCGACGCAGAAGATGGCCAGGATCAATACAGCCATACGGGACCGCATGAATTGCCTCTCGTGAGCAGCGGACGGCGGGGGACGAGGCCGAGGACTCCGGGAATCCGGAGAACTCCCCGGAGGGGTTGGAACGCTGTTCCGGGCAGCGCTCTCCATTGGACGAACTGGCTCAACAGAGAACCGTTTTCAAAGCCTCACGATGACCTTAGTAGCTACTTGTCTCATATACAAGCAGGTTGGGGCTAAGAGAGCGCGGAGGCCGGCCGACGCGCGAGGACGATGGCCAGCACCACCGCCGCGAGTACGACCGAGACCGACGGCAGCCAGGCAGTGGAGTGGCCGAGGAGGACGGCACCCAACGCGGACCCGCCGGCGATCCCGACCTGGAACCCGGTGACGTAGACAGAGGAGGCCCGGTCGGCGTCCCCCGCCGCCAGGCGCATGACCGCCGTCTGGAAGACCGGTCCGGCGGCGGCGAACGCCCCGCCCCATACGGCGACGGCGACGCCGACGGCGGCGTACTGCACCACCCGCGGGGCCGGTAGGAACGCCAGGGCCAGGAGGCCGACACCCACCGCGAACGCCGCCATGGTCACGGTCGCCGCGCGCTGCGGGGCACGGTCATTGTGCCGGCCGATGAGGTAGGTCCCGGCGGCCCCCGCGACGCCGAAGGCCGCCAGCAGTACGACGACTGCGCCCGACGCCCCGGTGGCCTCGGTGACGATGACGGCGAAGTAGGTGTAGCTGAGGAAGTGCGCGGTGACGAGCACCACCGCGACGCCGCACACCCTCAGGAGCTCAGGCCAGTTCGTCTGCCCTTCCTCCGCAGGCGGAGGCGCGGCCGGTCCTGCGGGGGCGTCCTCCCGTGGCGCGGAGCCGGTCCGTCGCGGCCGGAGGGCCCAGGTGAGTGCGTACGTCACCACCACCGTGGCGGCCGCCAGGACCAGAGCGGTGGCCCGCCAGCCGATGAGCTCACCGATGAGGGTCGTACCGGGACTGCCCACGATCGCCGCGAGCGACGCACCGCCGAAGACCGCGGCGGTGGCGCTTCCCACCTTTTCGCGCGGCACCAGGGCCGCGGCGGCCGGGGCGATCAGCGACCACAGCACCCCGTGGGTCAGCGCCGCGGCAACCCGGCTGACCGCCATCATGGCGAACCCGGTCGAAGCCGCGGCGAGCACCTCGGCGACGACCAGGACGCCAAGAGAGACCACCAGTGCCGTGCGGCGCGAAACTCGCGCGGCGAGCGCGACGGCCGGAACCGTGACGATGGCGGCGACCACGGCGTATCCGCTGATGAGCAGCCCGACCTGACCGGCTGTGACATCGAGGTCGGCGGCAATGTCACGGATGAGTCCGACCGGGAACACCTCGAAGGTGACGTAGACGAACGCAGCCGCGGCGAGCACGGCCAGCCTTACCGATGTCGAACCGTCGACCGCCCCGGCCGCCGGTGGCGCCGCCGTACCGCTCATCGGCGCGCCTCGGCGCCTTGACCGAGCCGCACCAGGACCTTGGGGCGGCTCCGCTCGCCGTCCGCCAAGTGGGCGAAGGCGGCCTCCAGTTCGTCGAGCGGGAAGACCCGGTCGACGAGGGCGTCCAGGTTCACGGCCCCGGACTCCACGAGGGCCACGAGCCGGTCCCAGTAGCCGATGCCGGACAGCACGCCGTGGAGCGTGACGTCCCGGATCACCAGGGCCGCCGCGTCGAAACCGTCGACGGCGTGGTGCGGCGTCCCGAGCTGGGCCACCCGCCCTCCCGCCGCGACCAGACGGACGGCCGAGCGGACCGCGGCCGTACTGCCGGACGCTTCGATCACGGCGTCGTACGCCTCCTCGTCCGGCCCGGCCGGCGCGGCGCAGGCGCGCAGTCCGAGGCGGTCCGCCAGCTCCCGGGCGGCGGGCTGCGGCTCGAAGACGACGGGATCGGCGCCCATGGCCCGCGCGACCTGGGCCGCCGCCAGCCCCAGCGTGCCCGCCCCGAGGACGGCGACGCGGTCGCGGGAGGTCACGTCGAGCCGGTCCAGCGCGTGGACCGCGGCGGCGGTCGGCTCCAGCAGGACTCCGGCAGCGTCGGAGAGGCCGTCGGGTATCCGGGTGAGGGTGTCCACCGGTGCGGTGAGCAACTGCGAGCCGGCTCCGGGCCTGTCGCCTAGGACGCCGATCTCGCTGCGGTCGGGGCAGTACCGGATGCGGCCCGCGCGGCAGTGCGGACACCAGCCGCAGGCACGGAAGTTGTGCCCCGAGACCCGCTGTCCGGCCAGGCTGCGTTCCACGCCGGGGCCGATGCCGACCACCGTGCCGATCCATTCGTGCCCCGGGACGAACGGGTAGCTCTTCAGGCCGTCGCGAAGGTAGTTGCTGGTGCCGTCGTAGAAACCGAGATCGGTTCCGCACAGGCCTAGCAGACCCACCCTGACCAGCACCTCCCCGGAGCCCGGTTCGGGCGGGTCGACCTCCGTGACCGACAGCGTGCGGGGACCGGTGAGCTGAATGGCTTTCATCGTGCGTCCTCAGAGTGGCTGAGCCCGGCCGCGGTACGGCAGAGCATGATGTCCTCGCGTAGGCGTCCCGGCGCGTGCCTGTAGTCGTTCTCCACGAGCACGGAGCGGACAGCGCAGTGCCGCAGCAGGTCGGGCAGGTCGTCGAAGGCGGACCCCGGTGTCGGCGCAGCGCCGCCCGCCACGGGGGCTGGATCCTTCACGTGCAGGTCCGGCAGCAGCAGTCCGGGCGCCCCGACCTCTCGGGCGAAGGCCAGCGGATCCTCCCCGGCCTCCCTGAGGTTGCCGGTGTCCAGCACCAGGCGCAGCGCCTGGTGGTCCACCGCGCGGGCGAGGGCGAGCGAGTCGCGGGGGCCCAGGGGCGACTCGTACGCGAGCGTGATGCCCGCCCCCACGACGCGTTCGCACAGCGTGCGCAGCGCATCGACCGTGCCCGCCCGCAGCGCCTCGGTGGTCGGCAGGCTCCGCCGGAAGCCCGGGACGTGGAGGACCTGTGCCCCCAGGCGCAACGCGCAGTCCAGGGCCTGCTCCAGTACGGCGAGCGCCGCCGGGTTGGCGGTCCCGTGGTCGTCGGCCAGTCCGATGTCGTTGACGTGGTTGACCGCGAGGACGGAGATCCGGATGTCCTTGCCGATCGCCTCGGCTCCGCGCAGTTCGGCGGGTCCGCTGAGCAGGGGCCCGCGGTGGGCCCCGCCGAAGTCGAGGTGCAGCAGGTCGGATCCGGCCGCCACGGCGACGCGCGCCGCTTCGCGCCGGTCCGTGCTGATGCGCCATTGCGGTGCGGCGACCGCCACACCACCGGTCATGGCCGTGATGGCAGGCCCCCGATCCGGATGGCGGCCTTGAGCACCCGCCGCCCGTCGGCGACCCGGTCGGCCGAAGCCAGCACCGAGTTGATCAGTCCGGCCGCGGCCGCCAGGTCCACCTCGTGGGTGAGTACGCGCTCCCCCAGGGGTTCGTCGTCCCGCTCTGCCAGGAGGAGGTCGACCGCTTGCCGCAGGTGCTCCCCCGACACCCCGCGGTGGCCGTGGAGCAGCAGCGGGCCGGCCGGTCGTTCGAAGCGGTGCACCCGCGGCGGCCAGGGCCGGCCTCCGCAGTTGTCCGCGCGCAGGGCAGCGACGTCGATGCCGCCGGCGGACAGGGGGATGCGGCCGGACGGCAGGCCCGCATGCACGTCGACCAGCAGCGTGCCCCGTATGTGACGGTCCACGGCGGACAGCGCCTCCTGCGTCCCGGTGCGCGGCGTGGCGATCACGACGGCGACCGGTGAGGGAACTGCCGCCAGCACGTGGGGCAGGCCGGCGTCGTGCGGGTGGACGGCGTCGGCGCCGTGCCCCACCAGGAGCGTGGGCAGCCTGGGGAGTTCGCGCTGCCAGGCCTCACGTGCGAGCCGTCCGACGATCCCGTCGCCCCACACCACCAGGGCGGCGGGACGTGTCGTACGCAGGGCCGTACGCAGGCCGTAGAGGACCGAGGCGAGTGGTTCGGCCAGCGCAGCCACCCGCGGGTGGTCCGCCCCGTCGGGCACCTGCAGCACCAGTCCCCCGCGTACGGCTGTGGCGGGGATGCGGGTGCGCTCGGCCCACAGGCCCGGCAGGTTGTGCCCCAGCAGGAACGAGGGGTCGTCGGGGTGGGTGGGGTTCACGGTGACCAGCGAGCCGACCGGCAGGCCGGAGTCTCCCGGCTCCACGACGTGGGCCACGCCTTCGTGTCCCAGAACGGGGCTCGCGTCGGGGCGCAGCCCGCGCAGGATCTGCCAGTCGGTGCCGCAGATGCCGACGACGGCCGGAGCCAGCAGGACGTCCCCCGGTGCCAGCCGCGGCGTCGGCACTTCGGCGACCTCGACACGGGTACGGCCCAGAGCGTCCGGGGGCAGGCGCCGCAGCGCGCGATGTGTCGCGGCGCTCACTGGACGATCCCGGGCAGCCAGCGCCCGATGCGTTCCGCGCCCTGGAGCGCGTCCACCGCGCCGCGTCCGCAGAAGACCAGCCGGTCGGCGAGCCACGCGGCGTTCCGGCCGCGGTCGGCATAGGAGGTCGCGGTCCCCAGCTGCCGGCGTAACTCATCGGCGTAGTGGGCGCCGAGCCCCTCGACCACTCCCCCGCCGAGCCCCAGCAGGTCGAGGTGCGGGTCGAGGCACCACAGGGTGCGGAGCATGTTGGCGATCGGTTCGACGCACAGTTCGAGCAGGCGCCGCGCGCCGGGGTCCTGCGCCGCGAGTGCCTCGGGGAGCCACTTCGGGAGTTCGGGGCCTGCATCGAGTCCCAGTCGTTCGGCGACACGGGCGATGCCGGGCCCGGAAGCGATCGAGGCGAGGTGGTCGGGAGCCCCGCAGGCGCACAGCAGCCCCGACCGCTCGGGCACGTAACCCGTGACCATGGCCGGAAGATGGCCGATCTCGCCCTGCAGGCCACGGTCGTCGACGGGAATGCGTTTGCGGTCCAGGTCGGCGACGCGCAGCGCGATGCCGCTGCTGATGGTCAGGTACCCGATGCGCCGGGTGTCGTGCCGGGCGTGCTCGACGGCGAAGTCTGCGAGGGCCGCGGTGACGTCGTTGACCAGGTTCCAGGTGACATCGGGTCGGCGCCGGCGCAGGGCGCCTCGCAGGTCGTACGGTGCGGCCTCCGATCCCCACAGCGGCGCCGATCCGTAGACCGTGCCGGTGAGATGGTCGATCGCCGCGCCGAAGGAGAGGGCCGCGTTGGCGTCGGGGGGCGCCGCCCGGCACAGCATGTCGACCATGTCCTCGCGCAGTTCGGCGACGGACCGGCCGGGGTGGTTGAGCCTGCTGGGAGAGCGGAGCCGTTCGACGGGTGCCCCCGCTCCGCCGACCCGCAGCCGCATCCACGTGCCGCCGATGTCCGCCGCCAGGGCCGCCGTGGTGGGTCGCGTCCGGGGCATCGTGAGGGGAGCGGTCATTGCGAGGCCCCCGTACGGCCAGTGACCGGCTCGGGAGCAACCAGAACGACGGATGACGACCCGGCTGCGGATTCGGGTTCGGCGACGCGGAACGCACAGAAGTCGGTGTACCGCTCCGTCACGTCGTCGTAGGCGGTCAGACTGCCGATGACAACGGTGCGTGCGCCGCTGTCCAGTCCCGCCCGGACACCGGCGCCGGAGTCCTCGAACACGATCGTGGAGGCCGGTTCGACTCCCAGGGCGGCAGCGGCGCGCAGGAACCCTTCGGGATGGGGCTTGCCGTGCGTCACCTCGTCCGCGGTCACCATGATCTCGGGCAGCGGCAGGCCCGCGGCGGCGAGTCTGACCTCGGCGAGTTTCCGGCCCGCCGACGTCACGACGGCCCAGGAGCCCCGCGGGAGGGCCGCCAGGAGCTCGGGTGCGCCCGGTATCGCGGTGATGCCGGTGGTCTCCAACTCTTCGTGCGCGACGAGCCGTCGGGTCTCCGAGGCCGCGAGCTCCGGATCGGGAACGAAGCGGCTCACGGTCTCCCGGGTGGGGCGGCCGTGTGCGTAGGCCAGCACTTCCGACAGGTCCAATACGTGCCGCGTGCAGAAGTCGGCCCAGGTGGACTCGACGAGCGCGGTGGAGTCGACCAGCGTGCCGTCCATGTCGAACAGCAGCGCTGATGTGTACAGCTGTGGCAAGGGGTTCTCCTACCGGGAGGTGTTGTCCAGGGGGCGTGACTGGGACGCGGGCGCACCGTCGCCGACGGATGACCAGGTGCCGTCGGCGTGCACGACCAGAGCCTTGCCGTGCTCGGCCGCACCGCGGGTCCCGGCGAGCTCGGCGGCCAGCGGCGCGAACGCCGCCGGGGCCATGTAGCCGCTGTAGTCGAAGTCCTGTGACCGGCGGGCGCGGATGCCCGGGGTGTCGACCATGCCCGCGGGGAGCGCCTGGACGAAGCGCACCTCGGAGGGATCGGTCTCCTGGGAGACGGACTGGATGAGCGAGCTGGCCGCGGCCTTGGTGGCGGCGTAGCCCGCCCGGTTCGGACCGGCGTTGTAGACCACCTCGGACGAGATGTGCAGGAACAGTCCGGGAGCCGTCGCGCGCAGCAACGGCAGCGTCGTCCTCAGCGTCCAGGACAGGCCGTGCACGTTGATGGCGAACTGGTCCAGCCAGTCGGTCTCGTCGGTCTGCAGGAACGGCTCGCGCCGGGCGGTGAAGTAGACGGCTGAATAGCAGACCAGGCCGACCTGGGGCGGTATGGCGGACCGCAACGTCTCCTTGGCCTGGTCGGCGTCGCGGAAGTCGAGCCGGTGCCACACCAGGCGGTCGGCGCCGGGTCCGGCCGGCTTACTGCGGCTGAGGACGTGGGTTTCGATGCCCTGGGCGGCCCAGGCATCAGCGACGCCCCGGCCGATTCCGGTCGATCCGCCGACCACGACCGCCGCGTCCGCGGCCCGCGCCCGCCCGGTCATGCGCTCACCGTCTCGGGCACGGGCACCGCGGCCGCGCCGACGTGGGCCGACGTCCGGCCCTGCTCGCTCAGCAGCCGTGCGGCGTCGCGCAGTTCCGCGGGCGTGACGTCGTTGACGAAACGGTGCCCTCCGATGCCCACTGGCAGCGGCAGCCTCTGCTGGCCGTCCCGGTGGCGCACGGTGTCCCGCAGGGCCTCGTCCAGGAGCGTCGTGTCGTGCAGCACGTCGTTCCACAGGGGCAGGCCGAGCGCTCGGATCACGGCGTAGACACGGTCGGCCTGGGCCTGGCTGACATCGCCGCGCAGGGTCGCGAGGGCCGTCGTGAGCGCCATGTCGATCACGACGGCTTCTCCGTGCAGCAACTCGGGCAGCGCATGCATCTCAAGGGTCGGGCTGAAGGTGTGGCCGTAGTCGACGCAGCGCTCCAGCGTCGACTCCCAGAGATTGGGCTGCAGTTCCTCGAGCATGAGGTGGATGGACTCGGCGATGATCGCGTCCGATGCCGTGGCGAGTTCCTCGGTCGTTCCCTGGAGCCGGTCGGCCCGTACGGCCGCACCATGTGTCTCCAGCAGGGTGAACAGGTCCTCGGAGCGGATGAGGGCCATCTTCAGGATCTCGGCGAGGCCGTTGCTGACGTGCCGTAGGGGCAGGCTGCGAAGGAAGGACCGGTCCAGGAACGTGGCCGTGGCCGGCGCGTACGTGCCCAGCCGGTTCTTGCCGCGCTCGTAGTTGACCCCGGTCTTGACGCCGACTCCCGCGTCCACGAGGCCGATGAGGGTCGTCGGGATACGGATGTACGGCGTTCCGCGCCGGTACAGGCTGGCGGCGAAGCCGACGATGTCGGTCAGGACACCGCCGCCGATGGCGAGGACCGGCTCGCGGCGGCGGTCGATCCCGAAGTCGTTCATGGCGTCGACGACACGGGACACGGCGTCCCACTGCTTGACCGTCTCGTCGGCCCTCAGGGCTACGACGGTGACAGCGATTTCATGGGCGGCGAAGTATGCGCGGATCTGGGCCCCGTAGAGCACGTCGACATTCTCGTCGACGACGACGAGCCGCCGGTCGCCCGGGTTCATGGGCACCTCCGGACAGCCGGTCAGCAGCGCCGTGTTGCCGGGCTCGAACAGGCCGTCGGAGCTGACGACGTGGTAACGCACCTGGCGGACGGCCTCGACCGTCCACGCCGGGCCGTTGTCGACGGCCTGACGGAGCCCCTGAGTGAAAGCAGTACCGCTGCGCATATCCCCTCCAGTTCGAGTGCCACATGACAAGGCAAGTGCACTCTGTATCGGCGCTTCGTCGAATATAGTAGCAGCATGACTTCGTCAGCATCACATGTGTTACACTTTCCGCAAGCGCCGCTATAACGAGCGAGTGTGCGCACGCATGGGTATCCGGTCGAGCCTGAAGACTTCCGTGCTCACTTACGAAACCCGCCGAAGCCCACGGAGGTCGGACGCATGGCAACGCTGGCGGAACGCCTGAATTCCTGGTTCGCCGACGCCGCCACGGCGGACGCGGTGGGCCGCCTGCGCGAGCCGTCGACCGCGGAGGTCGCCCAGGCGATCTCGGACGACCCCCGTCACAGCGTGACGATCTCCCGGAGCTACCTGACGGCCCTGCGCAACGGCTCCCAGACCAACCCGACGGTCAGCGTGCTGTCGGCGATCGTCACCTACTTCCAGTCCCGGGACATGACGCTGCCGGTGTCGGTGAGTGCGCTGATCGACGAAGAGCCGCCGGCCCGTCCGGAAGGGCTGCCCGAGGAATGGGCGGCCCTGGCGGACCGGCAGGTGCGCTCGATCGCGTTGCGGGCCGGCCAGTTCACGCCCGAGCTGCGCGACCAGCTGTTGTCGATCATGGACGTACTGGACGCGTCGAGGAAGACGCAGCCGTCTGAGCAGGACGACGCGTAGCGGAACCGCAGGGACGCGCGGGGCGACGCAGCATGAGACCGCGGGGAGCCGTCCGTCGGCGCCCTACTGGGACAGGGCGCGCATCTCACGCAGTTCGAGGGAGAGCCTGACGAGGGCGCCGAGGTCCTCCTCGTAGTCGGTCCCGCCGGCGCGGCCCTGCAGCCTGGGAGCGAGGACGAAGACGGAAGTCGTCGGCGGGGCGCTGCCCTGGCCCTGCTGCTCGCGCAGCCGACGCAGCGCGCGGTCGACGAGGCACGCGGAACTCCGCGGGTCGTCCTCGGGGGCGGGGACAGACGCCTCTTCGGCCACGAGCTTGATGTAGGGGCCGAGCCGGGTGAGACCGTCCCGGCATTCCACGTACCGCCGGTACACGGCCGGGGCGCTCACGGGGAAGAAACCCCGCCGCCGGATGTGGTGGTCGAGGACCAGCTCGGGATGGATGTCCACCAGCCGGCTCCACAACTCCTCCAGGCCGCGGAACTGAGTCCGGCAGTCCAGCCTCTCCCGCACGATCTGCACCACGCTCACGAAACAGGGCAGACTCAGCCCGGCACACACCACGATGGTGGCGATCTGGCCGAAGGCGAAGTCGTCGGCGTACGTGATCGCCCGTCCCGGTTCGCGCAGCGTCGGCAGATTGACCCACAGGAAACGGAAGACGCAGGTGAGTGCCAGCGCACTCAGCCCGCCGGAGATGACACTCAGCGAAAGCCGATGCAGGGAGCGCCCCTTGCGCGCGTCCCGCGCGGCGAGCATGGCGCACGCGGCGTACCCGAAGAACAGGTAGAAATTGCCGAAGTTGTAGAACGTCCGCACACGCCAGTCGACGAGGAACTCGGACGTCAGCACGTGGTTGCGCAGATGCGGCGGAAGAGCCGCAGTCATAGCGATCATCACAGCCAGGCAGACCGCGCAGGCCACCACCTCCCACGGCCACGGCGCACCCCAGCGGGTCAGCGGGCACTCACGCAGGAATCCGACCATGAGGCCGAGCCCGGTCAGAATGGCCACGTTGTAGGTGATTTTCGTGAAGCCGGGGAATGCGAGGCCGTCGGCCCAGGCGAGGACCGGGGGCTGGGCCAGCACGTTCCCGAGCCCCATGAGGAACAGCGACAGGGCGAGGTGCAGGCGCATGGGGTCGCGGAAGCCTTGCTGGACGAGCGCGGGCATCATCCAGGCCGCACCGCCCAGCAGCGTGACGCTGGCGACCAGGTTGAGAGCGCTCACGTCACCCCGTCGGTGAGGACGAGGCTGTTGTAAACGGAGGGCCGCCACGGCTCGTCCAGGCCGTGGCGCCGCGCGCGCCGGCTCATGGAAAGGGCCTGGTTCATGATCGTCGATGCGATGATCTCGGCGTCGCGCTCGTCCCGATCGGAGTAGCACGTGCGCAGCTGCATGTGCGCCGGCCGCTCACCCGCGAGGTCGTAGGCGATGATGTGGCCCACCTCGTGGAGGATGATGTGCGCCTGGTGCGCCTTGGTGGTCTTCGCCTGATATGCGATCGCGTCCTCGTGCGGTCGCGAGATCAGGACACCGAAAGGACCATCGGCCGGCAGGTCCCACTCGAGCAAGCTGATCGGCGTGCCGCGCATCTCACCGAGCCGCTCGCACAGGGCGGTGACGCTCAGGGGCAGCTGCGGCGCGAGTCGACGCATCAAACAGCGGCTGTGCGAGCGCAATTGGGCATCACGCAGCCGATTTCCCCGTGCGCTCGGCGAATGCTCTAAGCCACGCCCACCCCGACTGCCTAACATGATCGCCCTCCCCGTGTACCGCACCGGCCCGAGCCCCCGGTCGACGACGACCGGTCGATTCCCGGTGAGCCGTTCATACGGGGTCCACGCTACCGACCAGCATGCCGAACCGCCACGAGATCAAGATCACCATCAAGCAACCCGGACAGCGAAACATGTAGGTCAGCCACGCCCTCCGCGCTTCCGCGCGGTAGCCCGTACGGCCCCGTACCGGTGGCGCCCCGGCGCCGCCCCCGCCGCCCCTCAGGACCCGACGTCCTCCGCCACAGCCGCCCCACTCTCGAGTTCGCCTCACGGCTCAACTCGCCGCCACCGCAGCATTACTGAAGGATCATCAGACAAACGGCCAGGTACCCTGAGTCAGGAGGGCTTGGTGTCGGAGAACGCCGTGATCGTCACCTTGCCGTCGCAGTCGGCGAACACCCCGTCGTCTCCGTGGCGATTCTGGTCCGATCCCGCACCGGCAATGCCCAGCACCAGCGTGGGGAAGCCGGACGGGGTGGCCCCGGACACGCAGCAGCCGTCCGCCTCGCCCTGGGCGTCGACGACGGTGAGCCAGGGTCACCGTGCCCGCCGCGCGGTCAGGGGCGGTTCTGTCCGGCGATCCGTTGCCCGCGCCGGCGACAGTGGGGAAGCCGTGCAGCATGCAGGGCTGCGCGGAGGTGTTCGTGACCAAGACGATGGCGGCGCCCGTACTGATCGACGTCGACTCGGACAACCCGGCAGCCTGGCGCACGCTCAGGTACTTTCGGCTCGCGCCTCGGCCGCTTTCCGCGACGAAAGTTGCCCGTACGATCATCCTCCGTGCGGACGAAGACCGCGCCACGGGTCCCTAGCGTGGTCCGCATGACCAGTGACTCGGGGGACCGTAGCGGCGGACGCCAATGGCTTCGGGCTGCAATGGGTGTCGTGGCGGGAGTGCTCGCTGCGGCAGGTGTGTGTGCGATTTTTTGGTGGCTGGGCCTGAACCTGGGCGTCGGCGCGGCCTGGCTGTCCGGCAAGGCTGCGGTGAAGGTGGGCTTCTTCGTGGCCGCCGGTGGCCTCGCCGCTGTGACCGTGTGGTGGCAGGGGCTCCGTGCATCGCGTTCCAAGCCGCCCGAGGAAACGGGCTGAGGCCCGTGCGCGGCCCTTCGGTCACCCGACCGATCGCACCGTCAGCCGGACCAACCAGGGCGTGGCACGCTGCTGGCGGTCGGCGCGGCTGAGGACGAGGGCGGCGAAGGTGCCGGTCCTCGGGCGGAGTCCGTGCGCACACGGGTCAGTTCGGGTGGTGGTGGGTGCGGGCCTCGGCGGTGGCCTTCAGGTGTGCAGTCCCTCGCCGGTCGCGGGGCCCGTCCAGCGGACGCAGGAGTGCCGCCGGAGCTGTTCGACGGTCGAGGTGATCTCCGGACTGGTGGCCGGAGTGAGGACCTCGGCCCGGTGGCGGACGCGGGCGGCGGGGTCGACGCCGGCTCCGCGACAGGTGAGGGACTTGGCGGGGCGTTGGCTGGGTAAGGCCGCTGCATCGGCTGGTAACGCGGCGGCGCCGAGAAGGCCGATGGCGAGCGGGATGGTGAACACGGCCTGGATGCGGGTGCGATGGATACCGGGCATGGGGCCGCCTCAGTCGCCACTTGCGACGCCGCGATCGGGTGCGCTCATGTCCCCCGTCGCGGGCGTGCCTTCGGCGAGCCCGTAGCGCAGGTACACGGTGCCCTTCGGGCCGGCTGTCGGGGGTGCGAGGAGCGTGACGTTCGTGGGCACCGCGCCATCGTCGAACACCTTCTTCCCGACGCCGAGGACGATCGGGTGCAGCCAGAGGTCGAGACGGTCGAAGAGCTTCTCGCGCAGGAGGGTCTGCACGAGGTTCAGGCTGCCGACGACCTTCACGTGCTCGTGACGGTCGCGGATCTCACGCACCGCGTCGGCCAGGTCCGGGCCGAGCTGCGTGGACCCGGCCCACGAGAGGTCGGGGCGGCCGCGAGAGGCCACGTACTTCGGGACGCGGTTGAAGAGCGTGGCGATCTCGTTGTCCTGGCCGCCCTCCTGGTGAGGCCAGTAGGCGGCGAAGATGTCGTACGTCCGCCGGCCGAGCAGCAGGGCGTCCGTGCCCTCGTACGCGGCACCGACCTGTGCCCCGGCTACGTCGTCCAGCAGGGGCGCCTGCCAGCCGCCGAACGGGAACCCCACCGGGTCCTCGTCGGGGCCGCCGGGCGCCTGCCCGACGAGGTCGAGGGTCGCGAACATCTCGATGTGGATGAGGCCCATGGCTTACTCCCGATGAGTCGGTTGTCTCCTTCAAGAGATGGACCTGCGAGTGCCCGCGAACTCATCGCCGCGCCGGAACCCGGCCGCATCTTGCAGGGGCGATTCACCTGGCCGGCTCCTGCGATCCGGCAAAACGGCCCGGGTCGACCCCGCTGGGCACTGCCTTCCGGGCACGTGGAATGCGCCCGGTGTGACGGGGCACCGTGCTCGGCCGGTCCGGCCGCGTACGGCGCTCAGCTAGTGCTGCGGCCAGCGGCGAACCAGGTCGTCGACAGCGGCCGGACGGCGTCAGCGCCTCGACACTCCGAGGGTCTGGTCGGCCGTCGCGAAGCGGTGCTCCGTCAGCTTCAGCTCTTCGTAGAGGTGGCCGAAGTAATCGGTTTCCGCGGTTCCTGCGAGTACCGCGAGCAGGAAGGCGAGGCACCCCATGTCGTGTTGCTCCCACAGCGGGCCGCGCCCCTCGTTGTAGAGCACGGTCCACTCGTCGGGGTGCTGCCCGGGCCGCACCAGCCAGTACAGGAACGCCCCCGTGCCCTCCTCGAACGCCCACGGCAGGACCCGCGCCCCTGCCTCCAGCAGGGCGGCGGGCTTCTCCTCGCCCATCTCCCACAGGTCCGCCAACATCTCGTCCCGTTCCGTCGTCTGCGCGTGCAGGTCGCAGTCGCTGTAGGCGGAGTCCGGGACGAGCAGCCAGATCGTTTCGTCGAAGATGCCGTCCCCGTAGGTCTCGACGAGCTGCTTGTAGTCCGCGGGCAGAGCCGCACCCAGGGCACGCTCGGCCTGCGCCCAGTCCACCGCGGGCGGCGGATCGGCGGGCGGCGGGCAGAGGCGGACGAGGGCATAGGGGGCATCCGGGGCGATCATGGAACCGACGCTACTGGAACCCCCAGCCGGTCCCCTGGACGGGTCGGCGATGAGCACGAGAGCGACGGTCGCGCTCGCCCCGCCGACCTGGCCCCCTCCGACTGGAAGGGACACGTCGAGCGCCTCTGCCTTGGAGCGGCCAACGACGGGAAATACGAGCTCGCCTGCAAGCCGTGGTCAGCTCACGCTCATCCCCCGCTCCGGCCACACACCCCGCTCCGTGTGCAGCGCGTTGAGCTTCCTCGAGGCTTTCAGGAACGTGTAGTCGATCTGCGCGTCCTGGACCGTCGAGCTGCAGGACGCCCTGTCCCTGGGGCTCCGTTCCCGTGGGCCAGTGTCGCCGGGGTCCGGCGGCTCTTCTGGGGCACGGTGGGCTGACTAGACGTGCCGGCGGGCCGTCGTGACGAAGGCGTTGATCAACTCGCTGGTGGTGTCCCGCCGCGGGATGAGGGCCTCGCGGCCGACGGGTCGGTCCAGCTTGCCCACCTCCGTGAACGCAGCGTCCGCCGCGGCCAGTACCTCGGGCTCCTCCGTGATCAGGTGCAGCCGGAACAGCGCGTTCTGGGCCGCGGAGCGCCGCTCGAACGAACGCCCCCGCAAGGCGACCTCCTCCTCCGCGTCCTTTCCCTCGTGGACGCAGAACCAGTGGTGCAGCATGGCCTGGCGGAACTCGACGAGCAGCCCGGCGTACGTGCCGTACACGTCCAGCCGCTCCTGCCGCAGGCGCTCATCGCGGGCCGTCTCCTCCGTCCGCCGGGCAGAGCGCTGCTGGAACACGTGGGTCACGGTGGAGCCCAGCAGGGTGCCGAGGACCGCGATCAGGCTGGTGAGTATGGCGTTCATACCCTTATGCAACCAGCTGCGGGACAGGGCGAGTCGGGCCGCTGCGCGACGCCCGCGAGGCACTTACGCAGCAGCGTCCACCAGCACGCAGGCGTGCGCGAGGAACACCGACGGGCTCACGTTGAAGGCGGCGTCTGCGCCGGAACAAGGCATCGAGCGATTGCGTCACGGCGAACGCCTCAGACGCTCCGGCACCGGACGTACAAGGCCAGTTGCGCTGTGAATGAAAAGCTTTGGCCGTCGATCAGTGCCGAGGCTAGCTTTGCCGCCATGCGCGAGTTGATCACCGACGACTGTCGGACGTTGGCGGTGGAGGAATGGGGCGACCCCACCGGGATACCGGTCGTCTACCTGCACGGCAGCCCGATGAGCCGACTGGCCCGATACCCGGACGATTCCCTGTTCCACGAGCTCGGCGTCCGGCTGATCACCTATGACCGGCCCGGGTTCGGGGGCTCCACGCCGAAGCCTGGGCGTCGGGTCATCGATGCCGCCGCTGATGTCGCCGCCATCACCGCCGCACTCGGCCTGCACCGCTTCGCGGTGTTCGGGGTGTCCGGGGGCGGCCCGCACGCCATGGCTTTCGCTGCCCGGTATCCCGAACGGGTGACACGGCTGGGGGCGCTGGCGAGCCTGGCGCCGCGTGACGCGGCCGGGCTGGACTGGACCGCCGGCATGAGCGAGGGAAACCGCCGCAGCGCCGCCGTGGCGTTGACCGGGAGGGAAGCCGTCACGGAACACCTGGCGAATCTCGGAACGGCCAATTTCCCGCCGCTGCCGGAGATCGAACAGGCGGTCCTTTCCCGACCGGAGATCAGCGCGATGATGGGCCCGGCGTTCGCCGAAGCGGTCCGGCCGGGGCTGGACGGCTGGGTGGACGACGTCACCGCCCTCTTCGGCACGGAATGGGGGTTCGACCCGGCAGACATCACAGTCCCGGCGCGGATCTGGCACGGTGGCCTCGACACCCTGGTGCCCCCTGCGCACGGCGAGTGGCTCGCCGCACGCATGCCGACCGCGACGCTGATCAGACAAGCCGATGCCGGGCACGGCGGCCACTTCGACGCCACCCCCGCAATGCTCGCCTGGCTGATCAGCGATATCAACGGCGAGGCTCACGCCCCCGGAAGCTGACCTCAAGATCACGAGTGGACGATCTCTTCGGCGGTTCCCGCGACAGCCGGGCCGAGATCCCTGGTCCGCACAACCGGACCGTACGACAGGCCCTTCGCAGGGCCGGTCCGGCCCGGACCGGCCCTGCGAAGGAAGACTCAGCCCGACTTCGTCGTCTTCCTGATGACCTTGACGTTGGCTCTCGTCACCAGAGGTGCTGGGTTCGTCACCGGCAGTGGCGGTTCCAGTGGTGAGGTTCTCGGACACCGAGACAGCTCCCACGGCCAGCGCCATCGATGCAGTGAGCAGGACAAGACGCCGAGTGGTCCGAAGGTGAACTTCATTGCGGCCTCGCGCACCGGGGCGCGTCAGTGCAGGCGCTCAGGCTGGTCGAAGGGCCGATGCCGCCGCCCGGGCTGACGCAGTCGCGGCGAGTACGGCTCGCGCTGACACGGCGCACGCGAGGGCGGGCCGGAAGCCGCGGGCGTGTCCGACGAGGCAGGCGATGACAGGTGCGCAAGCCCGCCCGATCCTGCCGACTCCGCCGGGACCGGGGCCGACGACCTATTGCGCCGGGCAGTGATCACCGCGGCAACGCCGCTCATCATCCCGCCCACAGCAGATACGGCCGCTACCGACATACTCGCCCACTCAGCCCCCGCATCAGACGCCGGAGAATCTGCGGACGCAGAAGGCGCAAGCGGATCCGACCCCGACTCCGCTGCCGGCGGCAAAAGCACGTCTGGGCTTTCCAGATCCGCCTCACCCTGCCGCTTAGGCGCCGTCGCCGTCGCCGACTGACGTTCGGCTACCGAATGCGTGGGGTCAGATGGAGGCGGGGAGCTGGGTGCCGATCCGGTCCCCGCGTCGGACGTGTAAACGGCGAGGATCAACGCCGCCAGCCCCAGGCCGACAACCGCGCCCGCCCACAGCCACCGCACACGCCTCGACCCGGTGCCCCACGGCCGGCCTACGCCATGGGCACTCCCTGCCACGATGCACCGGTACACAGCCGCGAGCACGGCGAGGCGTCGGTTCTTGGTGGTCATGCGAGTGGCTCCTGGTCCGGGAGTGCGGCGGGGGCCTCGATGGCCTTCCACCGCCAACGGTGTGTAACTCCATTGCGCCCCGGACGGCCCTACGGGTCACGGCACGGAATCTCGTGGCTTGACAGCCCGAAGGCGTTGCGGGCGCACTCTCGCGGCGTGGGCGGGAGCCGCGGCGCCGGCCACCTACGCCTCTGGCCGGGATGGGGAAAATCGTCATTTAGGATTCAGGCTGGCTGTGGGGCTGCGGCCCGTCGCTGTGCGCGGCGGCTGCGGAGAGGGTGGGTCGGCCGGTCGTTGAGAACGGCCGGTGTCGGGGTTCTGGTCCGGGCGGGACCATGTGACGCCGATCATGAATCTCCCGGGGAATCACGTGCCCGTCGGCGTGCGTCTCAGTGGTGTGGGGCGCCCAGCCCGCCCGCCCTCGAGTAGAAGACCCCCAGGGAGAAGTGAGGTATGCCCGTGATCTGCGTCGGAGGCATGATCGGGATCGGCAAGACGAGCGTGGCCGAACTGCTCGCCAAGGAACTGGGCAGCGAAGTCTTCTACGAGAGCGTGGACGACAATCCGGTCCTTCCGCTCTTCTACACGGCGAGCCCCGAGGAGATCCAGGCCAAGCGCTACCCCTTCCTGCTCCAGCTCTACTTCCTGCAGACGCGGTTCGCCTCGATCAAGGAAGCGTACAAGCAGGGCGACAACGTCCTGGACCGGTCGATCTACGAGGACTGGTACTTCGCCAAGGTCAACCACGACCTGGGCCGGATCAGCTCCCTCGAGATGCAGGTGTACGAGGGACTGCTCAACGAGATGATGCGCGAAATCGACGGCCTGCCCTACCGCAAGGCACCCGATCTCATGGTCTACCTCAAGGCGGACTTCGAGACCGTGCTGCACCGCATCGGCCTGCGGGGCCGTGATTTCGAACAGGACGAGAGCCTCGTCGAGTACTACCGGACGCTGTGGTCCGGCTACGACGACTGGGTACACCAGCACTACTCGGCCAGCGACGTCCTCGTCATCGACATGAACCACACCGACGTGGTCAACAACCCCGACGACGCGGCCCGCGTGGCGCAAGAGGTCAAGAACGCCCTGGCCGCGGTCCAGCGCCGGGGCTGAACACAGGGCGCGCCGAGCTCATGGCAGCCAGCCACCTTCCAGCTGCGGGGTGCGAGCAGGGACAACCGCCTCAACCTGACTGACGCCTGCCCAGTGCCACCGTCACACCCCTTCACGCACGTGGCCGGCTCAGCCGACCTCGTGGTGTTCGCGGGCGGTGGCGACCTCGCGTACCGCGTCGGCAACGGCCCGGAAGTCCTTGCGCAGGATCTTGGAGTGGTTGCTCGCGACCTTCGCGCTGACCCGGATGTTCGGGTTACGGGCGACCACCGGGTCGAGGTTGGCGCGGATCTTTTCCATCAGCTTCGGGTCGCCGCCGAGGTTGCCGCCGGTGGCGAGCACGTACCGGGCCGGCACGGTCACGCGGTCGAAGACCGGGTTGAGGGCGGCGGGCGTGCAGAGCTCGTTGATCTCGATGTTGATCTCGGCGTGCTGTGCGGCGCTCATGCGTGCGGCCAGGCCGAGCGGGCGGGCGATCGGGAACAGCGGGCTCATCCGGCGGAACAGCTTGCGGATCTGGGCCCGGGCCGCGTCGTCGAGCCACTCGTGCGGCATGGCGCCGTCCACGGACACCAGCCCCGCGGCGCGGTCCGGGTTCCGGGCGGCCCAGTGCACGGCGAGCATGGCGCCGTAGGACCAGCCCACCAGGATCGGCCGCTCCACGCCCCTGGCCGCAAGGACGGCGTCGAGGTCGCGCAGGCACGCCTCGAACGAATAGTCCGTGGCCCGCTTCGACTTGCCGCGGGCGCGCTCGTCGAAGGTGATGTGCCGGTAGCCGCTGCCGAGGTCGGTGATGACGCGCCGCCAGTGCGACTGGTCGGCGTAGGAGCCGTTGAGGTAGACCACGGGACGGCCGGGACCGCCGGTGTCGGTCAAGGCCAGAGCGGTGTCGTCGATCGACACCATGCCGGACCAGGCGGACTGCTTGATGGAGGTCACGGTTTGCCTTCTTCCAGGGTCAGAGAGGGATCAGGAGCAGTGGGCGGTGATGCCGTCAGGGACTGCGGGTCAGATGCTGCGGGCGCTGATGTCGCCGTAGGCGGTGGTGGCGTGGATGGTCAGGCCGGGGGTGCCATCGGTGTTCTTCAGGGCGTTGTGGATGCGGCCGTAGGAGGTGCCGGCGTCCAGGGCGGCGGAGACCCCGGCGGCGGCGCCGACCGACACGTTTCCGGCCTGGGTGCTCAGGGTGACCGTGCCGTGTACGGCTTCGGTGATGTTGATGTCGCCCTTCTGGGTGCTGATCTCGGCGGGGCCGCCCAGGCGGCCGACCGAGATGTCGCCGGCGAGGAGGGCGAGGCGGGCGCTTACGGCCTCGTCGAGCTTGACGGAGGCCTGGGCGCCCTCGAAGGCGACGTCGCCGAGTCGGCCGACACCGCGGAACTCGGCACTGGCCGCCTTCGCCTCGACACGGGAGCCGGCCGGCAGCTGGACGGTCACCTCGACCGAGCCGGAGTTGCCCAGGATCCGGTTCTTCGCGGGTGCGGCCTCGATGCGCAGGACGCCGCAGTCGTAAGCGACGGTGATCTGCTCCGCTGCGTTCACGTCGCGGGCCTTGGAGGCGTCGGCGGGCAGGACCTCGACGGTGGTGGTGGTCCGGTCGGCGGCGATGAACCGGATGTGTCCGGCGGGGATGTCCAGGACGGCGGCGATCGGGGCGGTGGTGTCGAACTTCTGCATGGTTCTCTTCCTTCGGCTCGTTGTTTCCGATGAAGGAAAAGCTACGTTGCGTTTAGAGATTCTTCAACACATTCGTTGCGGAAAAACAGTGTTTACGCAGGTCAGCGGGCATAAATCGTTGCAACAAACTCAAGCTTAACGCAACGAGAGCATCTGCATGTTGCAATGAATGCAGGTGAAAGCTATGCCGGACCCTGCGAGCGGGCTCCGGCGTGTCGTCGGAGAATTCCTCCGCGCACAGGCTGCGTGTCCACGAGACCACGGGACCTGCCCCCTTACGGGTAATTTGCCCGAATGGACCGCGGCGGCGCCGAGCTTGTCGAAGGGGGCCCCATGCGGACATCTGGCGAACAACACCGCGGAGGAGAACCGATGGGCAGCATGTGGGACGACGGCGAACCGGCCGGCGGCGAGGAGATGACCGCCGGAACGGGCACGGTCGGCGGCGCGGCGATCGAGGGGCTCCGGGATGAGGCCGGAGACGACCACGAGTCGGACGTTCGCTGGTCGGCGGCCCGCGAGGCGGTCCGGATCCGTGCGGGGGCTGTCCGATGACGGAGGACAGCGCGGTACTGACGTTCGCCGGTGACTTCCCGCCGGTCGACCTCGATGGCGCTGAGCTGGCCCTGTCCGAGCTGGGCAGCACGTCGCTGACCGGCTGGGCTCGGCCGGGTGCGCGGACGCCGCGAGGGGAACTGTGCCTGCCGCTGGTCGAGTACGGCGGCCGCCGCTGGGCGGTGGCGGACGTCCATGTAGCCGTTTCCTCGAGTGGCGGTCCGCGGGACCGGGTGGACGTCCGCTGGCACAGCGGTCATGAGCTGGAGGCGGTGGACCCGCACGGCAAGTACCGCGTGGAGGTGGCGTGGCTGTTGCGGGCCCGGACGCTGAAACTGCTGGAGCTTGGCGACCTGATCGACCAGATCGCGCGGCATGCCGTCACCCTGGCCTCCGGTAACAGGGAGCTGCGGTGGGCGCGGCGCCTGGAGCTCGCCTGCAACGAGGTGGCCTCGCGGGATCCGCTCGTGACGCCTCGGCGGCCGCGCCGGTGCGCCGAGGCGGGTCCGGTGCGGCTGCTTCACGACGTCATGGCGGCCGGCGGGCATCTGGCCACCACCACGGGCACGGTGCGGGCCCGGGCCGAGAGCCCGGACCAGCTCGCGGGGCTGTCCCTGGTCACGGTTCCCCGACGGATGCCCGCTCTCCCGGACGCGCCGGTCCTGCTGGTCAACGCCCTGGCCCACACGCTGGGTCTGCTGCGGGCCTGTGAGGACGTGGCCAACGAGGAGCGGGCCCGAAGCCGTGCCCGTAGTGAGGGAGCATCTGATCCCATCGCGTCGGCCGGGGACGCCTTCAAGACGGAGCGCGAGACCCTGCTTCGGCGCTACACCCCGCAAACTCCCTGGCGCCGTCGGCCGGCGGAAGGGGGCCGGTGACACCCGAACTCCCCCGAACGCCCCGACCGACGCGTCCGCGACGCCCGCCTTGCGCTCCTTCCACACCACCTGGCAGCGCGCGCTGTCAGGCGAGCGGGCATGGCTGGTGCCGTCTACTGCGGTCGCAGCGGGTCGAACGCATTCACAGCCGGCCGGACATGGCGCCGCACTCGGAACAGGCCGGGATACCGACCGAGACACCGGTCGTCTCCGGCGCTGCCCCCGCCGCGCCCCCGTGCCGCGCCTGCAATGCGTCCACGTGCCGGGACAGGACGTCCTTGAAGTGTTGTGCGCGTCGTAGCTCGCGGCTGTCTGTGTAGTGCATACGGCCAACCCCTGATGACGTCCAAGCGGTGATTCCCGTACCCAGTGCAGCGCAGATCAGCACGATCCACGGTAGGGCATCTGTCACAGCGGTTCCTTTCCGTGACTGAGGTGAGAGTGCCGCCTGCGGCCGGGGCTCCGGCGACACCTCGACATAACGCATAGGCATATGACGAGTTGCGTTATGTCAGCCGATTGCAGTCACGCGCAGCATTGTGTTGGTCTTCGTCAGTTCGCATGCTTTACCTACGAGCAGTCGGGTCGGGACCTGGCGGCCCTAGGGGACACAACGCCGTCGGAGTCACCCAAGGGGGCGCGTGGCGGAGCGTGAGCGCCGCGTCAGCGACCGAGTGCGCTTCGCCGGCCGGCCCGGCGGCCGTGCGCCCACAGGAGGTCGCGCATTCCGAAGGCAACCCCGGCTTACGGCACTACTGGCTGCCGACGGAAAGAACTGCAGCTCGCACGGGGTGCGGATGCGGACTTCGCATGTGCATAACCGATAAGAGACACCTGTCAACCCGTGCCTTCCTCGCCACCCTCACCTGCATGGAGCACACCTAACCAGGGTTCCGAAGCGTTGGGTGGACTATGACAACAGCAAACCACTCGTCCATCTTTCCGCAGAGCGGCGCAGAGGGCGACGGACGCAGTGTTCGTGCCGGGGCCACAAGGGTGGGGAAATGGACCTACACGCCGGTCTCGGCAGACTGGGCCCCGAACGAGAGCGCGACGTTGCACCGTGAGGGGAGGGATGTCGACCTCCACTACTCGTCGTCGGTCTTCGAGGACTTCCTGGAGGCGATGAACGCGATCGAGAACGACTTCGGCAGGCGGCTTCAAGAGGCGGCTTCGACCATGTCGTCCGTCGGCGAGCGATCCGGGCGGAACTCCCTTGTATGAATACGGCCTTCAAGACGCGAGTGGTTTCTACGGCCAGCCGGAAGGCCCGGCGTCCTGGCCGGGGCCGGGGACGGAACCCGTGCAGCACGCAGCGCCCACGCAACCGCTCCTCGGGCTGAACGAGATGAACTCCGGGTGGGATCCGGCGGAGGAGCTGGCCTGCCTTCTGCAGGAGTCCAGGGGAGCGAGGCACGCGGAGCCGCTCGACCGCATCGGATTCGACGAAACCGCTGACACGGTCAGCGCCGCCGGCCTTGCCACCGGGCTGCCCCAGAGCACCTACGACAGGCCGCGCACGGAGACCCCCAACGGGCACCGCCGGGTTCCGCCGAAGGCGCCGATGCTGACCCTTTTCCGAACGGGCAGCCTCTTCTCGGCGTTGCTGGTCGCGGTCATCGCCGCCGTGGTGAGCATCTTCAGCGGTCTGGCCATTTCCGAGGCCCTGCGCCAAAGCGCCGGACCGAACACCGCGCACGACGTCGTCAGCTGGTGGCCCCTGCTGCTCTACGGACCCTGGATGGTCGCCTCCCTGTCCATCCTCCGGGCAGCCCTACATCAACGTCGTGCCATCCACTCCTGGTCCATCGTCCTCCTGTTCTCCACCCTCGCCACCCTTCTGTGCGTGGCCCAGGCGCCCAGAACCTTCGCCGCGCAGGCTGCGGCCACGCTTCCTCCCGTCGCGGCACTGGCCTGCTTCCAGCAGCTCGTCCGCCAGATCACACTCACACGACCACCCCGTCACCCCGTGCCGCGCCACCGTAACCGGACGACCTCCCAGCTTCGGCCCCCGGCCGCGCCGAGCAGCCCCGGTACGCCGGTCTCCGAATACCCGGTGGTGGATCACAGGCCTGCGGGGCATTCCGCCCCCGGCTACAGATTCCGCTACGGGTCATGAGGGGGTCGAGCCCGTCGTCGTAGGAGGTCCCGCTGCAGATCGATGTGCGTCCTTTACCGGGGTCGGCGTCGAGGGAGTCCGGAGACAGGGTTCCCCGGAGCACGGCGCCGTGGGGACGCGGTGCACGGCGGTCGAGCGTCGCTGACGTGTCGGACAACTCGATCCTTCCCGGATTCCTGTGCTCGTGATCACTTCCATCACAGGAACGAAGATCGAAACCGATAGGTCACGGGCTGGGCACGGTCTCAGTCCTACGGGTCTCCCGCACCGAACAGTCACGACCTGGGCATTAGGGCCCGCACCGCACCCAGCGGAGCGCGACCCGGCGGATCCGCACGACCACTCTGCACGAAGAATCTGCACGAAGAATCTGCACGCCGTGATGTGCGAGCGCGGGAAATCCTTGTGCTGTTGGGCGCCCGACCGCCTGAACCATCCGAATCGGCAACGCACTTGAGCGCCCCGTTTCCCGTCCATCGAGAGGACAGCATCATGATCCACGACCTCGCCCGCGCGGAGCGAATCCAGTACGAGCGACGCCAGGACGCCGCATACCGGGCCGGCCAGGACGCCGTCACCAACCTCCAGGCCGCACTGGCCCTCGCCGGCCTGGCCCTTCCCTCACTCAGCAACGACGGCCCTGTGGGCTGCCGTGGTCTGGTCCGGCTCGGAGGGTGCAGCACAGACCTTGCCAACCGGCTCGCCGAGGTCATCGCAGCCGGGGCCCACGCCCTGCAAGACCGGTGACAACGGGCTGCGACCGATCCGGAGACACTCGGCCGGCCACCCGAACCACGTCGTGCCCGCAGGCACACCGCAGCTTCCTCGCCACAAGTGACACACTCGCGGAGGTTCTTGCATGAACGCGTGGCAGCCTTCATCCCACCTTCCGAAGGCGCCCGGAACGGAACTCGACCCCTACCGGTTCCCGGGCATACGGGGCTTGGCGGACGCCGAGGAACCGAGCGCCCCGCGCCCCCTGGACCCTCTCCCCGCTTCCGGTCATCCTCCGGGCGGGCTGAGTCCCGCAGACCGCCGACGCCTTGATCTGCACGCTTGCCTTACCGCCGCGGGCGTTCCGCCGCTCGTCGGCGACCTCCACGCCATCGCAGTACTCTCCACGGTCGACGACGCCACCAACGCAGCCGTCAGACGGTGGATCTCCAGCACATTTTGACGCACTCCCCCGGCACGTGCCCCGCGACACGGCCGCGGGTCGGCCCCAGACCGTCAGCAGGTACCCGCCGCCACCGACGGCCGCATTATAGGAACCGCGCAACCGCCGGCCTCCCGTCTTAGTCCGAACAGGTGGTGCTCGTCGTGCAGATGCGTGGAGTGCCGGGCAGGGTATGCAGAATGCGATTTGCCGGTGTCGGCCGTGGGGCGAGGGAGCCTGCGCGAGGTTCTTGAGCTGGAGGTGCACCGCCGGTGACGGCGAACGGAAGTCCCACGGTCAGAAGGCGCCGCCTCGGCGCGGAGCTTCGCCAGCTTCGCCGGGCGGCGGGAATGACGTCCGTGCAGGTGGCGAAGCACCTGCTCGTGTCACAGCCCAAGATCAGCCTCATCGAGACGGGGCGCCGTCCCATCAATCCGCGGGATGTGCGCGACCTGTGCCGACTCTACGGGGTCACCGAGCAGGGCGTCGTCGACTCGCTCATGCGCATGGCGAAGGAATCGGCTCGGCAGGGCTGGTGGGTTGCCTGCGGCGATGTTCCCTACGGCGTGTACATCGGCCTGGAGACGGAGGCCGCCGCCATCCACTCCTACGAGCCGCTGGTGGTCCCCGGCCTGCTGCAGACCCGCGCCTACGCAGCTGCGATCATCGCGGAAACGGTCCCTTGCCCCCCGGTCGAACAGGCCGCAGTCCGTCTCGACGTGCGGCTGCGGCGCCAGCACCGCGCACATCACCCCGCTCGGCCGCTCCGCTTATGGACGATCCTGGACGAATCCGTACTGCATCGCACCATCGGCAACCGCGACGTCATGCGGGAACAACTCGAGCACCTCAACGCCCTCGGTGAACAGCCGCACATCACCGTGCAGGTCCTCCCCCACAGCGCCGGAGCCCACCCCGGGATGACAGGGCAGTTCTCCACCCTCACGTTTCCCGACACCGACGCGGGAGTCGTCTATCTGGAGCGCTTCACCGGCGATCTCTACGTGGAGAAACATTCCGACCGGCGCATGTACCACATCATGTACGACCACCTTCAGGCACAAGCCCTCAACCCTTGCGACTCACGGCACTTCATCAACGACGTGATCAAGATGTACAGCGGGGCGCCAGTGGTCCGGGAGAGCGCCATGAACACGTGGACGCCTGCTCGGGAGGCCGCACTGCGCTCCCCGCTGCCCGTGTGACACATGCCCGGATCCGGCCGGGAAGGGACGTGCCCCGGGAACAGCCGCACTGGCTGTTCCCGGGGCACCGTCGTGAGGGCTCGGCCCGCCGGGCGGATCAGTACTCGTAGAGACCGAACATGTCGACCACCATGTCGGTGGGCTGCCAGCTGCGGTTCCAGAGGTCGATGACGCCGTTCTTGCCGGTGCTCGCCTGGACCAGGTTGGGGACGGTCGCGCCCTTCGTCCAGTTCAGGTTGGAGGAGTTGGGCGGTGTCGGCCGGATCCGGGTCCCGTCGAGGTACGAGGCCCAGGTGTTCGGGTCCGGTGCGACCGTGAGGTGGCCGTCACCCTGGGTGTTGGTGACCGTCGCGTTCAGGACGTAGCCCGTGACCCACGGCTTGCCGTCCCCGAGCGGCAGGTAGCTGTAGTCCTGGCCCGCCACCCGGGACCACTCGCGCGAGTCGTACAACCGCGTGGGCTTGACGGGCAGGTAGGCGGCCTTGCTGTCGGGGCTGTAGTAGCCGACGACGTCCACGATCACGTCGGCCGGGTCCCAGGAACCGTTGCGGACGTTGATCCTGCCGTCGGGGCCCACCGGGACGATCACCGAGTTCGCGACCGTCTGGCCCGACGTGAAGTTCACGTTCGAGGTGGACGGGGCCTGCTGCCCGCTCGGGAAGAGCGTGAGGTGGCCGGCGCTCCGCGGGTTGGTGACCGTGACGTTGAGGGCTACGGCGGTGACGCCCCCGGACGGGACGCCGGCCTGGCCGGCGATCTGGACGGGGAACGTGCCCTGCCCTGCGACCTGACCCCATGAGATGCCGAGGCCCTCACGGCTGTCGACGATGCGGGCCGGGTCCAGCGAGGTGTAGCCGCTGGCGTTGGTACGGGTGAAGTACCCGGTGACGTCCGCGATCAGGTCCACGTTGCCGTAGCTGCGGTTGACGAGCTCCACGTAGCCGTCCGTGCCGACGGGCACGATCGTCATGTTCGGCACGGTCTGCCCCGCGACGAAGTTGACGTTCGAGGTGTTCGGCTGCTCCGTGCCCGACGGGTAGGCCGTGATGTGGCCGCCCGAGCGGGCGTTGGTGACGGTCAGGTTGAGGGCCACGGCGGTCGCACCGTCCGGAATGCCGCTGTTGCCGCCGACCTTCACACGGGTCGTGCCGTACGGGAGGACCGGGCCGGCGGCGGCGCCGGTGCCGTCGCGGGTGTCCAGCAGCCGGGTCGGGCCGTGCGGGGTGAACTTCGAACCGTATGCCTGGGTCTCCACGCTGTTGGTGGCGGTCACGTTGTTGTTCAGGTCGGTCAGGGTGACTGTGACCTTGTGGGTCCCGACCTCGGAGAACGTGTGGTTCGACTTGAGGAGCTTGGCGTTGGTGGTGTGGGTGGTCTCGGTCTGACCGTCACCCCAGTTGATGTCGACCCGGATCGAGGACTCGACGCTGGTGCTGATCTGGGATGCCAGGCTGATGCCGTGCGCGGTGGTGCCCGAGGCGAGCAGGTCGACCGCGAGGCCCGGGTTGTCCTTCGCGGCGTCGGCGGCCTGCGGAGCGGCGGCCGTCTTGCCGGTCTTGCCCGCATCGGCGGGCGCGGTGGTGGCCTTGCGCACGGTGCGCTTGGCGGGGCTGTGGAAGACGGCGGAAGCCGCCGCCGCGGCCTTCGCGGAATCGATCTTGGCGGCCACGCTGCCCGTACGGTCCGCAGGCTGGTCTGAGGCCTGGGCCACGTTCGGTACGAAGCCGATGGCTGCCGCGACGACGGCAGCAGAAATCATGACGCGGTGACGCTGCACCGGTCCCCCCTTGTTCTTGAACCTGTTCAGAAGGTGAAGCGGATTCAGAGTACACATAGCGGCGGTGCGTACGAACATGTTTCCGCCGCGGAGGGGGTGGCCTCCCCCTCTCTCTTTACTGTGGAGTCATGAACGTGTTCGGCGGCGCTGACGGTCGGTACCTGGAGATGACGAACGGCGGCACGGCGGTGTTCGTGGACGTGCTGATGCTCGCCGTGTCCGCGCTTGCCCACGAGCCGTGGGAGTTCCGTTTCGCCGCCCTGCTGACGCTCCAGGACCAGAACGTGATGGGGCGTGGGGTGGTCGGCTTCGGCCTGGCAGAGCTCGACTGGGGCGACACGCCGCAGGAACGGGCCGCGGCCAAGGACTTCCTGCTACGCGTGCTCGATCTGGCGCTGTCCCGCCACCGGTGGGAGGAACTGACCTACGATCCGCCCCGAGCCGAGGGGTACCTGCGCGCCTACCGGGCGATGGTGGAGGAGTTCGACCCTGCGACCGCGAGGGCCGGCACGGGCGTCCTGCCCGGACTGGACGAGGCCGCGATGGCCTCGTGCGTACGCCACCGGGTACTGGACGCGCTGCCGTTCTGGGAGGCGTGCCTGTTCTGCACGGCTGCGGTCTGAGGGGCCGTACCCCTCGGCCTGTCGCCCAACGGCAGCGGCACCCGATCGCGTACCCGGTCTCGCGTGCGCTCGGGTCGGTCTACCGAGGTGCGGGCCAGGCAACCTCGGTCTCGACCGGCTGCCCGTAGGTCACGCCTTCGAGGCCCCAGCCGTAGAGTTCCCGGACCTGGCTCATGAACCAGTCCGCGCCGGCCCGGGCTGCTTCGATGCCGCGCTCGGGATCCGCCCACAGTTCCCGGACGCGGTCTTGGACCTGCTCGTCGAGTTCCCAGCCGTCCAGCCGGATCCGCCCTGCCGCATCGAGGAGCAGCGGGGTGCGGCCCTCCAGCTGGTCCCACAGGTCCACGGCCTGCTCGGCCGTGGTGCGGAAGCCCTCCTCGCCGAGAACGGTGCGGAGGAAGGCGGTGTACAGGGCGATGGAGGGGATCGCGCTGGATGCCTGGGTGACGGCGGCGCCGGCCACGACCGTGAAGACGCGGCCGTCCTGCTCCTTGAGTGCGGCCGAGGTGTTCAGGTCGTGGGCGGTCTGCTCCAGGTGTTCCTTGGCGGCACCGATGGTTCCCTGCCTGTAGACGGGCGCGGTCACCTCCGAGCCGACGTAGGTGAGGGCAGCCGTGGTGAACTTGTCCGCGAGGAGCCGGCGAGCGGCCAGGGCGCGCACCCACAGGGCCCAGTCGTCGCCGCCCATCACCGCGACCGTCGCGCGCGTCTCGCCCTCGGTTCCGGGTTCGATCCGGGCCCGGGTGACCTTCGGGTCGGTGCCGGAGAAGTCGAGTGCGGGTGCCTCGTAGGCGGCGCCGATGGGTTTGATCACCGAGTGGTGGACCGTGCCCGTGGCCGGGTCGGTACGGCGGGGTGCTGCGAGGCTGTAGATGAGGTAGTCGACGGGTCCGTAGTGCTGCTCCAAGAGGTCCATGACGTGCGTCTTGGCGTCCGTGGAGAAGGCGTCGGTGTTCACGAAGCGGATGTCGTGGCCGTCCTCGGCGGCGAGTCGGGCGGCGGCCGCGGTGCGGTACCACCCTGCTGTCGCGGTGCGGCGCCCGGTGTCGGCGGCCTCGTAGGCGACTCCGATGCCGCGGATGCCGTGCCGGCGCAGTCCGGCCAGGAGGGTGGCGAGCCCGTAGCCGGCGGAGTGTCCCAGGATGAGCGCGACGGGCTTGCGGCCGTCGGTACGGGCCGGGATCGCCTCCCATGTCCGGCGTACGGTCTGCGCGGCCCCTTCGGGGTGGGAGTTGACGATGAGGAATCCGCGCTGCTTGGGCTCGATCTGGCGAGGGCTCACGATGCGTCCGTTCCGTTGGGGGCGAGGCGGGCGAGGCGGGCGAGGAGAGCGCGCAGGTCCGCGACCGCGTGGAGGCGGCCGGTCTCCTCGTCCGGGATGACGACGGACAGCCGCTCTTCGAGGTCGGTCGGCAGCTCGGCCAGGGCCGGGCGGTCGACGCCGAAGTCCTGCTCCGGACACCCGTCATCGAAGATCGTATCGATGGTTCCGTCAGCGGCTCGTGACAAGGTGTCACGCAGAATGTGGTCGGTCGTTGTGCTGTGCGGCATTGACACCGCCTCGCCTCTCACCGGCCGACGGCCGCGGCCGCGCGAAGCCTCGTCATCAGCTGCTGTTCGGGGATGACCGGGAGCGGAGTCGTAGCCGGTGGCCCGTTCAGGGCAAGTGCATGCGGAGTCGCCAAACAGCCGCCACCCACGCTGGGCTGCATCCTCCAAGCGGATCCAGGGCGTTGCCGGTGTGCAACTCAGGCTTCGACGTAGGCCACGATCGTGATGGTCCGCAGGGCAGTTACGTAGTAGATGACGCGCACCCCGTCGATCTCGTCCGCGTAGTCGCGCAGCAGGGTGCCGGGCACCTCGGTGCCGAGTTCGGGGTTGACGCTGACGGCGACGATCGCGCGGTCCAGGCGGTGCGTCTCGTTCGCGGTGAGCTTGGCCAGCTGGGTGAGCGCGGGCTCCACCATGACGACGCTCGAGCGGCGCGCGGAGTGGTCAGGCGACACGGGGCCGCTCGTCCGCGAGACGGGCGAGGTGGGCGTCGCGAGCGGTTTCCCACAGCACGCCGGTCTCCGGGGACGGGTAGCCGTTCGCAGCGATGTCCTCGAGCACGGAGGCGAGGACGTCGGCCTTCGCGCGCTGGTCGGCTGCGTACGCGAGGACGGACGCGGCGGCGTGCTCGTCGAGGGGCAGGCGTTCGGGCACGGGCGCGGTGGCCGGCTGCTGGCTCATCCGGGGCTCCTGGGCTGTCATCTGACGTGTGTCACCACGGTATCGGCGGGACGGGCCGCCGCACCCCGGTACGGACGAATCGTGCCCCGGCGCCCCCCGCGCGACCGCTCACCCTGCAGCCGGCGCCGCAGCCGCAGCCGCAGCCGGCCCAGCTGGCGAGGTACGGCGCCGGGCTTCGCAGGCCCGGCAAGAGCCACGGCCTGAAGTCGGCCTCAGCCACCGCCCTGGAAGGCCCACAGCACGAACGCCGCCGCGTACAGCACGAAGGTCGCCAGGTGGGCGTAGACCAGGGCCACGAAGGCGCCGACCCCGCCCAGGACCAGGCAACGGGCCCGTGCGCCCGGGCGGGACGGCGGCCACCAGGAGGCTGCCACCAGGGCCATCGGAACGGCGTACGGCAGGGTCAGCCACGGCGTGGCGTGGACGACCGGGCAGGAGCGGTATCCCCATGCACCGCCCAGTACCGCGGCCACGGTGAACAGGGCCGGGGCCAGCCACCACGGCGGGGCCAGGGGCCGAGCGGCCGGAGGTACGAGGGGCGGAGTCGCGTTCATGGATCCATTGCACGGCTTCGTGCGCACCGTCCGCATGGGCGCACGTACTCAGACGGTCCTGGTCCGCATGCTCACTGCGCTTCGCAAGCCTCGCGGAGGGTTGCAGGGACACGCCCGCGGTCGTTCACCAGATGGCCATTCGCACGCGCCCAGCGGCGTATGGGCTCATCCTCCGGACGAGGATCGAGCCGACGGGCCCTGCCAGGTCCGCTCCGAGAAAGCGGCGACTGCTGACCATCCATGGGCAGACCGTACGTGGGGCCACTGACAACGAACGCTTCTGCCCGTGCTGCTGAGGGCCGGCCATGGCGCTCAGCAACGCGAGGAATTCCAGCGGGCCCCGGTACCGGCGCGGGTGATGCGGTCGGCGGTGGCGAGGACGGCGGAGGATATCGTCGAGCCCCGGGCGATACCGAACGTGAGCCCGAACAGCCGGGAACACATCGCGAACAGGAACGGGGGCGAGCAGCACATCCGCATCGTTCGCCCGGAACCGGATCGGTACTGATGGCCGCCACCTCACCCTCCCCCGCTACGGGCGACGGCGCCGCGCGCCCGCGTGCCGTCCCGTACGGCACCGTGACGGCGGCACTGATGGTGCCGCTGATGACCGTGGCGGGTGTGGGGACCTCCCTGCACACGCAGGAGATGCAGCACGAGTGGGCCGACCGGCAGCGGGAAGCGTGTCGGCACCTGCCCTTCCCGGTGGCGGAGTACGTCGCAGGGTGGGCCGGTGCGGTCCTCGGCGTGACGGCGGTGGCGGTGTGCGTGCTGCTCGCGCGGCGGCTGCGCGGCCGGTACGGACTCCGGCTCGGGGAGACCTGGCCGGGTCTGCTCGCCGGCACCACCGTGTGGTTCAGCGTCCTGGCGATTCCGATGGAGCTGATCCAGCTGTACGTCGTGTACTCGGCCGCCGCGTCGGGGATCAACCTCGGCGACGGGTGCTAGCCGGGCGCGGCGCGCCGGGCGCCCGCCGCGCGGCCACGGGATCGGCGTCGGCGGGTCTGGAGCAGGGACGCGCCCGGCCGGCCTGACGAGGCGTTCACCAACGATGGCGGGCGCCGGTGTCCCGCTCGGCTGCGTGCCGGGCGACTGCGGCGACGCCGGGGCCGGGGCCTTGAATGCGGCTGCTCCGGGCATCTGCCGTTCGAGCAGGCCGGGTTCAGTCCTCCGCCTCCGCCAGGGGCTCGTCCGGGTCGGTGGCCATGGTCAGCTGGGTGATGTCGCAGCCGTCCGGGGTGCGGACGTCGATGCGGTACAGGCCCGGGGTCGGGGCGGTTGCCGTTGCGGTGGCCACGCCGTCCTCCCAGGTCAGGGTGAGTGGGGTCGGGCGGGTGGGGTTCTCGAGGTCCGTGAGGCGGCAGGTCAGGCCCGAGAGGGTGTCGACGTCGCTGAGGTGGAGCTTCCAGGGCCGGCCCGCCGGGACCAGGTCGGGGGCGCTCAGGCCGCAGCCGGCCTCGCCCTGGGGCGGGCCGGGGTTGATGTCGTCGCGGACGATCTCGGTGACGGCTTCGAGGGCGGTCTGCGCCTTGGCGACGTCGCCGTGCTGGAGCGGCAGGTGGGTGATGATGTCGGTGAGGATCGCCGACTCCTTGTAGACGGTGCCGTCGCCGTGCACCTGGAAGTACCGGACGCGGTCGTGCCGGTCGAGGATGAAGGTCCCGTCGGAGTTCTGCCGGGCGCCGTCGAGGTGTGCCTCGACCTTGCCGTCGGTGATCGTCAGGTTCTGCCAGGTGGGCTGGTTGATGCCGACGACCGAGCGGTGGCCGGGCAGGGTGATGCCCTTCTGGCCGTGGTGGAAGCGGGCCGCGTTCCGCGCCAGTTCCGCGTCGCCGCCGATGGCCGCGACGTCGCTCGGCGTGAGGTGGCGTACGTCGTCCCCCGCGCGCAGGCTCCGGTACTGCGGCAGCAGGTCGTGGAGGCCGGGCATCGTGGCGCAGATGGCCCGGAGTTTGCGGTGCGGCAGCCGTACGGGGGCACCCCGGCCGGTGGCGAGGATGACGGCCGCCTTGACCGAGCCCTGGAAGGGCGTGCCGAGGGTGATGACGCCCCGGGTGTCGGCCTGGAGGTCGCTGTCGTAGCCGGGGTCGAGGGCCGCGCGGGTGACGAGCCCGCCCATGGAGTGGGCGACGAAGACGAGCCGTCCCTCCCGCTGGTCCTGGCGGTGGCGGCGGGCCTGGGTGTGGGCGGGGTGGCGGCGCCAGTCGGTCAGGTGGAGGCGCGCGGCGTCGGCCAGTAGACGGCCGTTGACGGCGACGGGCAGGCGCCAGTCGTAGGCGAACTCCAGGATCGCGGCGTCGTCGGCGACGCTGGTGCGGATCGTGTCGACGAGGTCGGTGTACGGCTCGCTGCCGGCGAGGTACGGGGTCCAGGCGGAGTGCTTGAGGAGGCCGGTCGCCTCGATGCGGCCGGTCTTGCCCGCCAGCTCGTCCTCGGTCATGGCCAGGGACTTCAGGCCGGCGGGCGTGGTCCAGGCCTTCAGCAGCCAGGAGACGCCGCCGAGGCCCCAGACGGCCTTGCCGGTGTGCGTGTCGTGGAGGGTGCTGCCCATGATCCCCGGTACGACGACCACCGCGTCCTGGGTGACGTGGTCGGGTAAGTCGTCCGTGCGGTGCCGGCGCTGGCGCTGCTGCTCGTTCATGGCAGTGAAGAATAGGGACCGTGGACGGGCAGCGGGGGGAGATCGGCTTAGCCGATGCGGTGGAGGAGGCTGCGCTGCCGGTGGTGGTGGGGCCGCCGCCCGCCGTGGTGGGGCCGCCGCCCGCCGGCACCTTGTACGTCCTGCCGATGGAGGACGGGACCGAGTCACTGCGCCAGGCCCTCGGCGCGCAGCTGGAGGCGGTGGCGCTGTGGTGGGAGCGGCCGCCCCCGGACGGGCCCGGATTCGTGAAGGTGGCGCCCGCACAGCCGGTGACCAGCCGTCATGACGTGGAGTGCTTCCTGGAGACGGCGGGGATCCGGGAGGCGGAGCCGGACGTCCCCGTGGTGCTGTACGTGTCGGGCCACGGCCTCACCTCGGGCGCGGCCAAGCACTTCGCGGTGCTGCGGGACACCGATACCCAACGGCTCCTGGCGACGGGGCTGCGTACGACGGAGATCGTGATCGCCGCGCTCGACTCGCACGCCCGGGACGTCCTGGTGATCGTGAACATGTGCGAGTCCGCCGACGTGGGAGGGGAGTTGCTGGAACTCTCGCGGAGCCTGGACACCGCGCGCACCACGCGCGCCACGCTGAACGTCCTGACCACCGCGGCGCCCAAGATGCAGGTGTTGGGCGGGGAGTTCGCGCTCGTCCTGCGCCGGGCCCACGAGTGGCTGCGCACGGCCGGCGGGGTCACCCGCCCCTACCTGACGATGGACGAGTTCAGCCGGGCCCTGTACCAGGCGGCGCAGGCGGTCGGCGCGGAGCTCGGCCGGAGCCTGTCCCTCGACTGCCGCCCGCTGATGGGCGGCAAGCTGCACGTGGCGACCGCCGCGCTGCCGAACCCGGGCTACCGGCCGGAGCGGGCCGCGGTGGAGGAGAGCCGGCAGGAGGTGGCGGCGACCCTGGAGGACCTGGACTACTGGCTGGAGAAGGCCAGTGGCCGCACCGGCGCCGACGACACCGGATGGTACTTCTCGGGCCGCAAGCGCCTGAACGCCTCGGTGGTCTCCTTCCTGAAGGGCGCGCCGGGGGTCCTCGTCGTCACGGGCATCACCGCGAGCGGGAAATCGGCGATCCTGGGCCGCGCGGTGACCTTGAGCGACGCGACGTTCAGGACGTCGGCCCTGTTCGCGGCCGCCGTCGGCCACTGCCCGCCGGACACCGTTCCGGACGAGGGCGCGGTGACCATCGCGGTCACCGCGCACAACCGGGAGCCACTGGGGCTGTTGACGGTCATCGCGAAGAAGCTGGGAGCCGCGGCGGACCCCTCGGGCAGGGACCAGCTGAGCCGCTGGCAGTTGGGGCTGCGGAGGTTCCTCGGCTCGCCCGGCCCCATGGTGACGGTCGTCGTCGACGCCCTGGACGAGGCGACCGACCCGGCGGCGGTGGTCCACCAGGTCCTGGTGCCACTGGCCGGACACCTGTCCGGCGCCGCGCCGTCGTCGCCCGTACGGCGCGGGTTACGGCTGGTCGTCGCCGTCCGCAGCAGCGATGGCGCCGACCGCCTCGTCCCGGACGGCGGCGGCGGCGGCGGGCAGGAACTGCTGGGCCGGCTGCGGGACGCGTTCCCCGGGGCGGCCGTGCTGCGTACCGACGACGAGGACATGGGCAACGACGTGGAAGGGTACGTACGGGCCCTCCTGGACGGGGAGCCCAACTGGGCGGGACACGACCTGACCGAGGTCGCGCGGACGGTGGCCGAGGCGGTGGGGCGGTCCTTCCTCGACGCCCGCGTGGCGGCGCACCAGCTGCGCGCCGAGGGGCCGCGGCTGCCGGCCGACGCGGGCTGGCTCGCGCGGCTGGGCGAGGGCACGACGGGACTGCTGAAGGACGATCTGGCGAGGTCGGCGGAGGACGGCCTGGGGGCGGACGAGGCGCTGGCGCTGCTGCGCGCGACGGCGTTCGCGCAGGGGCGCGGCATCGCCTGGGGGGAGGTGTGGCCCGCTGTCGCGTCCGCCGTCCACGGGAAGGCCCTCCGGGATGCCGATGCCAAGATCCGGGTGCTGCTGGAAGGCCGGCTGGCTGGGTATCTCACCCGTGACGCGGAAGAGGACCAGCGGGTGTACCGGCCGGCGCACGAGCGGCTGGCCGCTGTCCTGCGCGCCTGGCCCGTGGGCGGCGCGGCACCTGGTGGGGGGATGGGAATGACGGATGGTCAGGATGAGCCTGCCGAGCAGCCTGATGGGGCCGGCGGCGCTGATGAGGTGACGGGGACCGGCGCGACGGGGGACGCGTACGAGGACACGTGCGGGGACACGTGCCGGGACACGTACGGCGACACGTGCGGGGGCGACGATGCGGCCGTGCACGCCCGCATCGCGCGGGCGCTCGCCGATCTGGCCGCTCCGCACACCGGCGGCCGCGCCGCCGGCACCGCCCCGCACCCGTACGTACGGCGGTACCTCGCGCGCCACGCCCGCCTGGGCGGGGTCCTGGACGACGCGCACGTGCCGGCCGACGTGCTGCCGTGGCTGACCGGCAGCCCGATCCGCGGGCTGCTGGGCCCGGGCCGGGGGCAGGAAGGCCGGCTCTGGCTGGAGGCGTGGGCCGCGGTCGAGCCCTACCTGCACCGGGCGGACCGGGAGGACCACCCCTCGCGCCTGGCCAGCCTGCACCTCGCGTACACGGCGCTGCGCCACCCCGGCCTGCCGCGCCCGCGGACCGCCGAAGAGACGGCGGGGCCGCTGGCGGTGCTGTGGTCCCGGTGGACGCCGCCCGTGAACGTCCTGGCCACCCTCGGCGCCACCGTGCGTTCCCTGACGGCGCTGCCGGCACCCGACGGGCGCCCCGCCCTCGCGGCGGGCGACGACGACGGCGGCATCGAACTGATCGACGCGGTCGAGGGAACGGCGGTCCGCGAACGGATCGGCGCCCACGAGGGATCCGTACGCCATCTGCTCCTCGCGCCGCGCCCCGCGCAGTCGCCGCTGCTCGTGTCCGGCAGTACGGACGGCACCGTCCGCCTCTGGGACCCCGCGACCGGCCGCCTCGTCGACCAGGTCCACCGGCCCGGCGGGATGTGGATCGCCGACGTGTGCGCGTACCGCGACAGCGGGCACGAGCTCGCGGTGTTCTGCGTCAACGGGGACGGCGTGGTGGTCTGGTGGAACGAGCGGATGGGCCCGCTGGACCTGCTGACCCTGCCGGGCGACACGCCGCGTACGACGACCACCGCGCTGGCGGCGGTGGAGGAGGAGGCGCCCGGCCGGCCGTTGCTGGCGATCGCCGACGGCGCGTTCCTGGCGTTCCGGGACACCGCGGCCGGGGTGGAGGCGGCGCGGTTCGATTTCCCGGCCGACGTACGCGTACTCGCTGCGACCACGCGGCCGGGGACGGTCGCGGCCGGCCACGCGGACGGGAGCGTCACCGTCTGGGGCGTCGGCGGACCGCTCGCCACCCTCACCGGTGCCGACGGGCCGGTGAGCAGCCTGGCCGCCCTCACCCTGGGCGAACGCCACCTCCTCGCGGCCGGGACGGGCAGCCGCATCGCCGTATGGGACGTCTCCCGCTGGGACACCGCCACGAAGGAGCCTCCGGCGCTGCTCAGCGGGCACACCGCCGCGGTGACCGCGCTCAGCCCCGTCGCCTCCCCGGATTCCGGGATCCTCGCGTCCGCCTCCACCGACGGCACGCTGCGCCTGTGGAACCGTGAGGTCCTGGGGCGCGCGCTGGCCACCGCCCGTACGCCGGCCGAGCCGGCGCCGACGGGCGGGGCGCTGCTGCTGCCGGAGCCGGGGGACCTGCGCGGTCCGTCCTGGTTCGCGCTGGGCGACGGCCACCCGCACATCGAGGTGCGGGACATCGACACGGGGGACGCGGTCGCCCGGATCGACACCGGCCGGCCGCCGTCCGCGATGGCCTGGGCGCGCCGGCGGGAGGGGCGCGTACTTGTCTCGGCCGGATGCGAGGACCACGGCATCCGGCTGTGGGACGCGGGTACCCGGCAGGCGCTGCCGGACGTCCTGGAGGGGCACTTCCTCCCCGTCCGCGCCCTTGCCGGCTGTGCCACCGCCGACGGCAGGCACCTGCTGCTGAGCGGCGGGGACGACGAGACGGTCCGGCTGTGGGATCTGGACCGCCCGGGTCCGCTGCGCGAGTGGACCGGTCACGGCCTGCGGGTCCTGGCGGTGGCGGCCGCCTCGTGCGAGGGGGGCGGGGACTGGTTCGCCTCCGCCAGCTCCGATGGCACCGTACGGCTGTGGGACGCGGAACGCGGTGGTGCGCTGGGCGGTCCCCTGCGCTGCGACCAGGGGCTCCTGCACGCCGTCGCCGTCAATCCCGGCCCGCTGGGCGGCCTTCCGCCGCATCTGGCCAGCGGCGGCGACACGGGCACGGTGCGGCTGTGGGACCTGCGCGAGCGCCGGCCCCTGGGCGAGCCGCTGACCGGCCACACCGCGGCCGTGCGCGCCGTGGCCCTGTGGAACGCGGAGGGCCACGGCAGCTTCGTCGCCTCCGGTGCGGCCGACGGGACCATCCGCGTCTGGGACGCCGCCACCGGGCAGTGCCGGCTGCTGCTCGCGGTGGGGAGTCCCGTACGCAGCCTCGCCGCGCACCCGTCGGCGGCCGGTGGGCGCGTCGTGCTCTCCTTCGCCGGGGACGCCGGAGCCGCCGCGGTGGAGATCGACCTCGCCGAATGCCGGGCGGGCGGAACCTGATCACCCGCATGCGCCCCCTGCGTTCCTTCGTGCGCCCCCGATGACCACCGCAACCCGGTCGCGTCGGTCGTACCAGAGCATGAAAATGATCGTTCGGCATGTGCCACGGATCAATACGCCGTAGGACGCGCGCCATCCGCTCATGAGCGCCCCTCATGAGCATCACTCCGTCACGAGACCGGCTCTCCCGGCGGCCGGACCGCCCCGCCGGCCCGGCCGCCCTCCGCGAGCCACGAGCATCACCGGCCCGCGCCTCGCGGAGGGCGGCCGGAGCAAGGAGAGCGGCCGCATGAGCCGGGACACCGTACAGCCGGACGTCGTCCTCATCCCCGCGCCCGACCTGGGCGTATGGCGCCTGGGGAAGGCCAAGAACCCGGTCACGTACGAAAGGATCAGCCAGGAGGACGCGTCCCGGACGGGCGGAAACCGCTGGAGTCTGGTCAGCTACGACACGCTCTACTGCGCCTCCCAGCACGACGGGTGCTTCGCAGAGGCGTTAGCACCCTTCCGTGTGGACCCCAAGATGCGGGAGGTCATCGGCGACGAGTGGATGAAGCCGTCCTACATGACCCCCGGCAAGATCCCCCGTGACTGGACCACGCGGCACATCCTGGTCCGTCTGCAGCCTCCCAAGGAGGCCCGCTTCCTCGACGTGGACGACGAGCGGACCCTGGAGACGCTCTCCCGCGAACTCAAGGACGAGCTGGCGGAACAGGACGTGGACAGGCTCACCACGGAGCACATCCAGGGCTTCAACCGCCGGATCACCCGGCTGATCTCGGCGTGGGCCATCACCCAGCGCACCGGCCCCTCGAGGCAGGAGCGCCTCATCCACGGCATCGCCTACCGCTCCCGCTTCGGGATGCGCCAGTGCTGGGCCGTCTTCAACGACGTGGACCTCAAGCAGGAGGAGACCAGCCTGATCTTCCCCGAGTCGGAGGCGCTGCGGCGGGTGGCCGAGGAGTACGACCTGACGATGCTGTGACCGGAGCGCCCTGGAGCACGCCGGGGTAGCCCCGGAGCAGCCCCGGAGCAGCCTCCGCCCGCCCCCCTCAACCCCCTCATGTTGCCCACCCGAAAAGGGGACTGAAACCAACCCGAAAGCCGCCACATTGCTGTCGCCCAAAAGAGCGAAACAACTCGTTCTCTGCCACCCCCACGCCGCCGGACACCCTCCCAGCTCAGCAACATATACACAGGTCAAGACGGAAGTCCGGCTTCAAACCCGCCAGTTGACGCACCGTCGAGAACGTGCTGAATTCTGCCTAAGAGGTGGAGTTGGAAGGTGATAATGGGTAACCTAACCAGTACGTAGACCAACTTGGAGCATGTGGGGGATCTCATGAGCAACACCCGTTGCGCCGTCAGTGCGTTCTTACCCGTCGGGCCCGCGCCGCGCGTCGCGGCACCACCGCCCGCCACGGGCTCTGCACCCTCAGATCACCCCAGTCATCCATGTGCCGGATCCCCTCGGACCGGAATACATCGATGCTGAGTGCCGGCAGCTAACCGCTGGTCGGCACGCCCCACCCCACCCGCGCTGGTACACGCTTCCCGGCGGGTCGGGAACACACCACGAAGCGTTCGCAGCTCGCCGAGACCGAGCGTCCCTTCCGTCTGCCCTCGCGGCAGCACGCGACAGCCAGGTCCTGCGGGCACACCCCGACACCCGTCGCCTGAACACGCGACCCGCCACCGGACGGGCGCGCAGTCAGGGCAACGAGGGAGACCTGACCATGCCTTCTGACACCACCACGCCCCCCGTCGCCGTCGCCGTTGCCGTCGCCAAGAGCGTTGCCAGCGCCGAAAGAGCCCACGTCGCCACCGTGCGCATGCACATCAGCGAGATCGCCCGCTTCCTCCAGGAGAACCTGGGGCAGCGGCTGACCGCGCGGATCGCCAACATCAGCGATCCCAAGCAGGTCGGCAAGTGGGCATCGGGCGACACCACGCCCCGACCCGAATCGGAGCAGCGCCTGCGCGCGGCCCTGCAGGTCTTCCAGCTCATCCAGGACGCCGAAAGTCTCTACACGGCACGCGCTTGGATGATCGGCATGAACCCGCAGCTCGCAGACGAGGCTCCGGCGCAGTGCATCGCCGACGGCAGGATGCGCGACGTGATGGTGGCGGCCCGAGCCTACGTCGACGGCGGCTGACTCCACGCGTACCTGCCGGTCATACAGTGGGGCCGAGGTCTCCGTCGAGGAGCGTTTGTACGATCTGGGGCCGGTCCCAGAGGGCCAGGATCTCGTTGGCGATGGCCACGACGGGCAGGTGGTCCTGGTCGCGCACCTTGACGGCTGCGGCCTTCAAGGTGCGCGGGACGGCTCCGGCGTCCAGGAGGACGCGCCATTCCTCCGTGCCGAGTTCCAGGAACTCCAGTCCGGTGAGCCCGGCGACTTCCAGGGGGTCGGCCAGTGCGCCGGGGAAGGCGGTGAGCGTGCGCAGGCGGGGCAGGCCGGCGACAGGCGCGAGGCTGAACGGCCCGCCGTCCCGGGCCTCGATGGACAGGACTTCCAGGGCGGGGTGGGCCGCGGCGCGGACGGTCTCAAGGCGTCCGTGTCCGTGTCTGCTGCCGACCCTGGCCACGGCCGGGAGCTGGTCCCCGTGGCGATCCCGCCGTTCCTCTCTCATCCGGCCCAGGACGAAGTCGGTGAGGGAATCGGCCACGAGCTCGGCACCGAGGCTCTGCTCGTGATCGATCAGGATGACCTGCCCGAAGTATCCGCCCGGGCCGGGAGTCAGGTCGACCGCGAACTCGTCGCCGCCGTTGCTTCCGAAGCCGATCCAGCCCGGTGAACCGGCCAGACCCTGCACCGCGGCGTCGGGCGGGGTGCTGATCGTGTCCGTCGCGCCGAGGTCCCAGCCGGGGTGGCGGATTGCCGCGTCGATGCTGTACAGGTGTTCCAGCGCGGAGAACTCACAGCCGACGGCCGTGTTGACGCGATCCATTGCCGCATAGTCGTCGCTCCAGCCCTCCCACCGCGGGGTCGCCCGGTAGAGCACCCTCATCTCGTCGGAGAACGTGACGCCCAGGCGGGCTTCGGCGGCGGCGATCTCCTCCTCCGTGGCACCGACGGCGTCGGGCAGCCGCTCGCGGAGCGTCCGCTCCAGCAACTCGAGGTCCGCCGAAGGGGCCGGCACCACCCCGGGCAACGGTTCGGGAAGCTGCCGCCAGGGCTCGGCCTGGGCGCCTTCGACCAGCACGAGTACCCCCAGGTCCGGGTAGCCGATGGCCGGTTCCACGACCGGGCTGGGCCACACCAGCCCGAGCCTGGTCCTTCCGTCCGGCTGGACCTCCGCCCTGAACGCGACCTCCTGCACTCCGTCGCGAGCGAGCGCCCTCTGTATGTCCTCCACCGCGATCCGCCCGTCCGGCGACATACGTCCCGGATGGGCCAGACTCCAGCCGGTTCGGCTGATGCGTCCCGCCACACGGGCGGACCGGGCGGCACGCCTCTCCCCGTCGCCGCCCAGCATGAGCCGCAGCACGGGCTCCCAAGCCACGAAATCCCGTACCGAAGTCGAATGTCCTTGATCAACCATGCGCAGACCGTACGCGCAGGCTGTGACAGTGGATGCCGCCGGGCTGTCGGCGTACACGTGAACGTGCCCAGCAGCAGAAGGGCAGGGGACTCCTTGACCTGAAGTGTGATTGAGCTTCTAGCGTGCTCTCCAGTTGATCACTTGACGACGGGAGGAGGCGCTCGTGATCCTCGTGACCGGAGCCACCGGAAACATAGGCAGTGCGCTGTTGAAGGAGCTGCGAGCATGCGGTGCCGGGCCGCTGAGGGGGCTCACCCGAAATGCCGCACAGGCCGCCTTCCCCGAAGGGGTCGAGGCTGTGGAGGGCGACTTCGCGGAGCCGGCGTCGTTGAAGCCCGCGCTGGAGGGGGTGCGCTCGCTGTTCCTCGTGTCTCGCCTGGGTTCGGACGCCGACATCCTCGACGCCGCCCGGCAGGCGGGCGTGGAGCACGTGGTGCTGGTGTCGTCGATTACCGTCCAGACCCATCCACACCTTGGCCCCGCCGCCGAGAACTTGACGGTCGAGCAGCTGCTTCAGGAAAGCGGCGCGGCGTGGACGATCCTGCGGCCGACGCAGTTCGCGTCGAACGCCCGGATGTGGGCAGCCCCCATCCGGCAACACGAAACCGTCCGCGCGCCGTACGCGGACACGGCGCTGCCAACGATCCACCCCGCGGACATCGCGTCGGTGGCACGGGTGGCGCTGACCGAGCCGGGCCACCAGGGGCACACGTATGCCTTGACCGGTCCAGAGCCGATAACTGCCCGGCAGCAGGTCGAGGCCATCGCGGCAGCCCTCGGGCGGGAGATTCCCTTCGAAGAGATCAGCCGCCAGGAGGCCCGCGCACACATGGCCGCGGTCTTCGGGGCCGAGGCCGCAGACGCGGTGCTCGACGTCACGGGTGGAGACGTCAACGACGAGCTCCTGACGGTACGCGACACGGTTTCGCAGGTCACCGGAATGCCGGCCCGGCCGTTCCGGCAGTGGGCTTCGGAGAACGCCGCAGCTTTCCGCTGAATCCCTCCGCCTGAGCACGTTCGTCGTTCGTCCGTACGTGGCTCGGCACATTGACGGGTACGCCGACACGGGCCTCCCGAAAACACCGCAGGCAGACGAGGGCGTGGCTACCCTGCGGGTCAACTCGAGTGCTCTCCGATCGGTGTGGGGCACTCACGGTGATCCCGGGCCCCGCACTCTCCGCCCACCAGGTGGCCACGTTCACCATCTCTGCGGGATCGGGCATGGACCACATCGAGGACGAGCGGCCATCGCCGGTGGAAGTCACACCGGGTCCGGCAGGTCCATGAGCGCGAGTTCGGCCGGATCGACCACAGCCGTGATCTCGGTGATACGGCCGTCGGCGACGATGAAGGCGAGGAGCGAAAGCGGGGTCCCGTCTTCGCTCCAGGCGATGACACCGGGGAGTCCGTTGACGGTCGCCGCATGTCCGCGAGCTGCGCCGCCGGCCACCCGCGCGCTTCCCCTGGTGTCGCCGTCCTCACCGGCGCAAGACCACCTGTCAGTGATGTCCGGCGGTCCGCACCAATCCCCTCCGAGCTTCGCGCGGGCGGGCGTTCAGCCCGGTGACACGGTCTATCCCGTCCGGGTCCTTCGCACCCGCCTCCATGTGCTCGGCGGGATGGAGGTGTCCCGGATCATCCCGTACGAGCATGCCGGGTCGGAACTCCACGACGACGACTAGACGAAACTCCTGGACTGGCGGCCGCTGAAGGCGGGCTGTGTGACCGAGGTGGTCCTCGGGCCGCCGGGCTCTCCCCTGACGTTCGGCCCAGTCCTCCCTCCCGACCTTCTGGAGCGCCTGACGTTCACCTCTCGTCGGGGTGAGCGCACGCTCAAGTACGTCGAGGAGGTCGACTGATCCGTTCGGTGAGCCTTCAGGGCATCTACCGGCTCGCCGTCGACTCCGCTGCTGCGCTCCACGAGCTCGTCCTGGACCTCTGCCAGTGATCGCCTTGCCCTCTGTTGGAATGACGGCTATTCGCCAGGGGCGCGTAGGCCTTTATTGAGGCAGCCATGGCGTGCGGCGGGTTGGGTGGGTTGACGGATGATGGGGTTGTGGCACGGATCTCCGCGCAGCCGCTTAGCCTGCGGTCCATGAATCTGGATGCTGAACTGAGCGCGCTGGCAGTCCAAGAGGACCTCCCCGTCGACCTGGTGTGGCGTCTGCTCCGGCATCCGGTGGCCCGCCGCTCGGTGGCTCTGAGGCGCCGGGACCTGACCGAGCAGCTGATCAAGGAGATCATTGAACTCGGCTCCGCACGTTCCCTCGCTGCCAACACCTCCGTGCCCGCCGACGTCAGGGCCCGGCTGGCGGAGCACCCGGAGCCGTCGGTCCGGTGCGGGGTCGCCGCGAGCGTCGCGGACGAGCCGCCGGGGTTGCTGGCCCGGTTGGCGGACGATCCGGATCCCTCCGTGCGGTCGTTTCTCACGATGAACGAACGCCTGCCACCGGAACTGCTGGCCCGCCTGGCCTCAGACCCAGAGCCCAGTGTGCGGTCGTCGATCATCCAGCGCTGGCACGATGCCCCGGACCGTGTGCGTCGGGCTCTGCTGACGGATGCCGATCCCAACGTCCGCAGGGACAGTGTTCTGGCGTACCCCCCGCCGGCGGACCTGCTGCCAGGTCTGATCGCTGATCCAGTGACCCGTGCCGCCGCCGTCCGATACACAGCCCCCTCGCTGGAACTGGCTAGCGACCCGGATTCCGCTGTGCGCGAGGCCACCGCTGCCCATCCGGACCTGCCCACCGGTCTGCGTGATCTGCTGGCAGAAGACCCGGACGTCTTTGTCCGTAACGCGATCGCAGCCCGCCCGGACACCCCGCTGGCGCTGCGTGTGCGGATCGTGGCCAGCCTGGAGACCGACAGCCCCCTCGCGGAGTGGATCCTGTCGTCCCGCCGCAACCCACACACGTGTCCCTCACCAGCACCGGCCCCGCCGATACTCACCCGAGAGCAGGCGGAATTGCTCCTCGCCAGGGCTCACCTGTAGGCGTGACAGGCAGGGAGCCGAAGAGGGCCGTTACCAAGCCTTTCAGGGTGGGGTCGGTTGGGTGTGGCCGGTGGTGGTGGCCAACGGCGGGACGGTCTACCAGCGCAAAGACGGACGCTGAGAAGCCGCCGGCTACGTCCTCGCCCCGGGCAACACCCGCAAGCGCGTCCGCGTCTACGGCACCACCCGCAAGGAAGCCCTGGCCAAGCTCACCGAGAAGATCGCTGCCAGCAACCGCGACGTTCCCGTTCCGTCCGCACAGGGCAGCGTCAGCGCCTACCTGACGTACTGGCTGGAGGCCGTCGCTGTCCATCAGCTCCGAGAGAACACCCACACCCGATACACCGCCTGCGTCAACCAGTACCTCGTCCCCGGCCTGGGCAAGAAGAAGCTCGCCGAGCTCACCGCCAAAGACGTCTGTGCCTGGCTCAACCAGGTCCGCACCACCTGCCAGTGCTGCGCCCGCAGCATCGATGCCGGCCGTGATCAGCCCCGTTGCTGCGCCGCTGGGGCGTGCTGCTCCAAGCGGCTCTCCCCACTGACGCTGGCGTACATCCACTCTGTCCTCAAGTCCGCCCTGGAGCACGCCGTCCGCGAGGAAGAGATCACGCGCAACGTCGCCCGCAACGTCCGCACTGGCACACCCCAACCTCGTCGCTTCGAACCCTTCACCGTCGAGGAAGCCCGCCAGTTGCTCACCGCCACCGATTCCCGCCAGTTCCTCACCGCCGCACAGGGTCACCGGCTGCACACCCTGTTCGAGCTCGCCCTCCACACCGGACTCCGCAAGGGCGAACTCCTCGGACTTCGCTGGGAAGACATCGACCTCGACGCGGGCACCGCCGCAATCCGCCGAACCTTGCAACGCACCAACGCAGGCGGGCTCACCACGCTACCCACCAAGACGCGGGCCTCCGAACGCCGCATCGCACTCCCCACCCTCTGCGTCCAGTCACTGAAGCACCACCACGACCAGCAGCAGCGCGAGCGCGAGGCCGCGGGCGCCACGTGGCAGAACAACGGGCACGTGTTCACCACTGCGCAGGGAGGCCCAATCGGCCCTCCTATCTCACCCGCGCCTTCACCACGCTCCTCCGCACGGCCGACCTCCGCCGCATCCGCTTCCACGACCTCCGTCACTCGACCGCCACCCTGCTCCTGGAACAGGGCGTCGAACTCGTCGTGATCAAGGAACTCCTCGGCCACGCCCACATCGGCGTCACCGCCACCGTCTACGCACACGTACGGCTCCGCCTCCAACGCGACGCCATCGACACCCTCAGCACCGCGCTTGGCAGCTCGGCGACCACCAAGGCCAACAGTGACAGCGACGAACTGCCGCCCTGCACCATCGTCCGCTGACGTTGCCGTCATCTACTGCCGTCACCCCACGCAGAAGCCCCGCCAGGACACACCCGGCGGGGCCTCATTTCGCTACAGCGAACGAATTGAGCAAAGAAGACCTCGGGAATGTATCGGGCTGTACCAAGCTAGTGAACAGTCAGGCTCTCGGCAACTCAACTATTCCCAAGACTCGCTGACCGCTCCCACTCTTCAACCTCGCGCAACAGCGGCCCTACCACTGACTGCGCGCCGGCCGCATAGACCACCCACCGGAGCTCCTCGCAGCCATATACCGCCTCTCCGTGCGAATCAATCCACATGCACACAATATTTCCGGATACCGCCGTCACATCCCACCAAGACCAAGTTCGCTGGCCCGGCTCAAATGAGTACAGGAAATCCTGAACTGTCCACTCTTCATCACCCCGATGCACCGCATACCTAGGAGCCGCCTCTGCCCAAGCGTCGGCAGCCCAAGCGGGCATGTCGGCCTCTGAGATCGTCTCGGACTCAAAGTCGGCATCCAAGCCCGCCTTGACTCCAGCCCCGATCAACTCCCGCAGTCGCCGCCCAAAAACCTCTACCTCGTTCCACGCCTCCACCTCGATGTAGAACACCGACAACATCCCATCTGGGAATTCATCGGGACGGTTAGCGATCCTGACAAGTTCAGCCATTGATGTCACCGAACCACTCTCCCAGAACCAGGAATTGCGGCGGAAAGCAACGCGGAGAAGTTCTCCCCGCCAAACAAATCATGCGGGATGCCATAAAGATCAGCTGCCACCTTCGGGTCATCGATCTGAGGTCTGCCCACGGAGTCGATGTTCCACTCTCGCCGACTCATACCCTTCGGTCGACGCTGACCGATGGCTGCGGCGCGGACCTCGTCGAGGAACGACTTCGGAACGTCGAAGGCAACGATCTGGCTTTCCGAGCCGCGGAATGCCTCAGTGTGCTCGATGTTGCCGCTCATATTGACATGGATCATCGCGTCACCGCTCGCCGTAACGTTCCCGTCGGCACCAATGTGTATCCGCTCGCTATGCCCCCCGGCGCGCTGGGCTCGGTAGACCGTAACGTTGCAATTGTGCACGAGGACCGGCGTGGCGCCCGCGAGCACATAGTACGTGTGGAAGTCGTTGACGGTGAGGTTGTGGGTGGTAACTGCGTAGGGGTAGTTGCGCTTGGTTTGGACCGTCAGGGTGGTGCCGTCGGGGCGGCGGAGTTGATCGCCCGGGGTGAATTCGCCCGCGTCGACCCACTGGTGGCGGGTTTCGTTCCAGTGCGGGTGGTGGAGGGTGGAGGTGAGCTGGACGGGCGGGGCGCGGGGGTTGGACTCGTCGGTGAGGGTGAGGTCGGTGAAGTCTTTGTCGTCCGGGGTGGTGATGGTGGCCGTCACCTGCTGGGGACGGGTCTCGCCGGTCTGCGGGTCGGTGGCCAGGACGGTGTCGCCGACGCGGACGTCCTGGATCTCCTTGGTCGTGCCGTCGGCCGTCTGGACGCGGGTACCGGTGGGGAAGCTGTTGAGCTTGCAGGCCACTCCCGCTTCTGTTTCCGCGCCGCCGCTGCTGTGGGATTCGCTGCTGGCGACCGAATCGGCGTCGCCGGATTCTCTTGCGGCCTTGGCTTCCGTGCCGGCGCTGTCGGTGGCGGTTTCCTTGCCTGCCTTCTCCGCTGATGACTGGGCGGCCTTGGCTTCGGCTTCGCCGGCTTCCTTTGCCGCCTTCTTGGACCGGGTCACCGCCTCAGCCGCGCGGGCTACGCCGCGTTCGGCCTCGTGGACGGCGTCGTATGCCTTGTTGATCTCCTTGTAGATCTTGAATGCCTTGATGCCGACCTTGATGGCCTTGGCGATCTTGCCCCAGGGGACGGCGCCCAAGGCCGTGTTGATGCAGGCCATGACGTCGCCCTTGGTGAAGCAGTCACGGGCGTCGTTGTAGCCGATCAGGTCACCGATGAGGTCGACGACCTCGTGGACCAGGTGGTCCCGCCTCTGCTTCGTCTTGCGGAGCTGCGTCGTGGCGCTCTCGAGTTTGTCGTCGCTGGAGGGGGTGGTGGTCGCCTTGTGGTCGGAGAGGGTCTGCGTCTTGATGTAGGAGCTTCCGCCGCATTCACCCTGCTCGCACTTGTATGCGAGGCCGCTGGGGTCCGACTTGTTGATCGGGTCGTTGTTGGAGTACGCGTACGCGTTCCACTGCTGCGGGTCGCCGGCGTCGAGGATGGGGTCCGGGCTGATGAAGCGGCCCGTTGTCGGGTCGTATTCGCGGGCGCCCAGCAGGGTGAGGCCGGTGGACTTCTCCTTGGTTCCGCCGATGAAGCCCTTGTCCCCGGCCCAGGTGCCCGGGGCGGGCTGGGTGCCGCGCTCGTTGCCGAAGGGGTCGGACGCGCGACGGACGTGGGCGAGGTCGTTCGCGTTGAACTGGACGCCGCCCGTGCCGTGGTGGTCGGAGCGCTGGTAGGTGAGGGCGGAGGTGCCGCCGGTGGTGGTGCGGGTGATGGACAGGCCGCCGGGAGCCGCGTACGTGCGGGTGTTGGAGACCTTGCCGGTGGCGGTGTCCAGGGTGATCTGGTCGGTGCCGAGGTTGAGCGTCGTGCTGCCCGGGTCCCGGCGGATGAGCTGGTTGCCGCCCGTGCCGTACAGGTAGCTGGTACCGGCGCTCTCACCGGTTCCGGTGATCTTGTCGAGCTTGCCCTGGTCGTTCCAGGTCAGGTTCTTGGTGCCCGGGGTGCTGGTGATGGAGGCGGTGTTGCCGCCCGCGTCGTACGTGTACGACGCGGCCTTGGTGCCGGACGGGCCGGTTTCCGTGGAGGTCATCAGTGCGTGCGGGCCGCCCGTGCCGCCGCCGGTCTTCGGGTCGGTGGAGGGGGTGTTCTGGCGGCCGCCGAAGGTCTGGGTGACGGTGGTGTCCTTGGCCGCGTTGCCGGTGACGTCCTTCTTGACCAGCTTGGTGCGGTTGCCGAGGAGGTCGTACTCGTACTGCTGCCAGTACGGGGCGGGTCCGCCCACGCTGGGCTTGCCGGTGCCGTCGACGGCCGGGCCGCCGAAGTTGGTGCAGCCGCCGACGCCGGGGACGCTGGGCTGGGGAGCCGTGCTCTGGCTCCCGGTGTCGGTCCACGCTTGGGTCAGTCGGCCCAGGTAGTCGTGCGTGAAGCACTGCAGGTCACGGGTGGCCCCATCCTGCGTATTGCCGATCGAGGTCAGCTGGCCGACCTGGTTGTAGGTGTAGTCGACGACGTCGACACTCGAGGTCGCCGCGGTCTGCTTGTCCAAGGTCGAGCGGATCTGCCGCCCGGTCGCGATGTCGTAGCCGATCGTTGAGACGACCTGCTTGGCGCTCTTGCCCACCGTGGTGCGGATGACGTGACCGTAGGGGTCACGCCGCAGGTCCATGACGTAAGGCGAGGGGGTCGTGCCGATGGTGCCGTCGAACGCCGCAAGGTTGCCCGCCGCATCCATGGAGAACGTCATCGTCTCGACGCCCAGACCCGCCTGCGGAACGCCCGGAAGCTCAGTGCTCGCCAACTGGCCGTACGCATCGTAGGTGTTCTTGGCCTCGTAGGTCCCCGCAAGCCCCTTCTCGACCGCCGGGATGGTGGTCTTCGTGCCGAGAGGGCGGTAGCCGCCGTCGTAGCCGGTGACTTCGGAGATGTAGGCGCTGCCGCCGGCTCCGCCGACGTAGCGGGTGCTCGTAGCAGGCTTGCCCAGGGCCTTGGAGTCATAGGTGAAGGCACCCACCTGCTTGGCCGGGTCGACGGCCTTGCCCTCATAGGTCGCGGTGGCGCGGCCGAGGAGGTCGGTGACGGTGGTGGCGCTCTTGTTCCTGCCGTCGGTGACGGTGGTGAGGTTCCTGCTGTCGTCGTAGACGGTGGTGCTGGTTCCGGCGTCCGGGTCGGTGGTCTTCACGGTGCGCCCGAGGAGGTCGTAGGTGAAGGTCCACTCGTTGCCCGCGGAGTCCTTGCGCCGCAGTTCCTGGCCTTGCGTGTTGGTCTCGTAGGTCGTCTCGTCGTAGGGACCGGTGGGCGTGTTCGACTTGTACTGGCGCAGGAGCGAGGTGGTGCCGTTGGTGATGGTCGCGGTGGCATAGCCGCCGTTCGGCGGGATGGTGCGGACCTCGTCGGCGCCCGGGTACTCGGTCTTCGAGCGCCACTGTTCCACGCCGTACGACTGGAAGACGGAGGCCGTCGTGCGGCCCAGGCCGTCGAAGACGGAGACGGTCTGCGCGGGGAGCTTGCTGTCGGGGTTGACTCCGCCGTTGGGCAGGAACAGGGTGCCCGACGGACCGGCTTCGTCGTTGTAGTAGGCGGAGCTGGTCTTGACCTGCCAGCCGTGTGAGTCGAACAGTGCGTCCGTGATCAGGCGTCCGCGGGTACCGGAAACAGGGTTCGCCTGTGTCTGGCGGGTGCGTCCGAGTCCGTCGTAGACCGTGTAACTGGACGTGTACGAGTCGTCGTTCATGAGCGCCCGGCTCAGGACGCTGGACGGTGCGTTGGTGCCGTTCATCGCATAGGAGTACTTGCGTACGGGCAGGGCGCCCTTCGCCCGTTCCTGGCCGGGCTGCCAGACGGAGGTGACACGGCCGAACTGGTCGTACTCGCGTTCCGCGACGTGCTGGTTCTCGTCCGTCGTCTTCAGCGGCAGCGAGCGGCCGACATCGAGGGTGGTGGTCGTCTTCCAGCCGAGCGGGTTGGTGTGGGTGACCTCGGTCGGTATGGAGCCGGTGGCCGGCTTGTACTCGGTGGTGGTCACCGCCCCGTCGGGGTGAGCGGCGTCCTTGCGGGTCTTGTTGGTGTTGCTCGTGACGCGGCCGTACGCGTCGTACGTCGAGGTGGAGTTGAGCCGGTACACCGGCTTGCCTGCGTCGTCGTACTTCTCGAGGACCGAGGTGCCGGTCTGGTCCCCGGTGGCGCCGGCCTGTCCGGCGGGCAGGTTGTCGAACGAGGCGAGGGTGTCGCCGACGGTGTTCGCGGCCGTCGGGGTCTGCCCGCAGGCGCCGGAGAGGACCAGGGTGCGGGAGGCCAGCTGGGTGAGGGCGCCGCCGGGGCCGGCGGCGTAGTCGAAGGTGGTGCACAGGCGCTGGTCGGGGCGGGACAGGTCGCTCTTGTCGTCGACCTTGGTCGGGCGCGACAGGAGGGTGTCGTCGTATTCGGAGGTGCGCTCGCTGATGCGCCAGGTCTTCCCGTCCGCCAGCTTCGCGCGGGTGGTGACCTTGGCCGTGTTCTGGGCGCGCGCGGTGATGGCGGGCAGGTCTCCGGACTGGGCGCGGGTCGCGGTGTCCTTCTTGCCGAGCCAGGGGGTGGTGACCTCGTCGGCCACGACGGTTCCGCCGTCGCGGTCGTACGTCTCGGTCTGGCGGACCCGGCCGGACAGGAGGTTCTCGTCCTTGATGGTGCCGCCCTGCGCGTCGGGCACCGTGACGCTGCGCTTGGTGCCGTTGGCGAGGACGTCGCCGTCCATGCCGCGCAGGTAGGTGGCCACGCTCTTGGTGCGCGGGGCTTCGGCCGCGTTGCCGTTGCCGGTGCGGGTGGTGACCGTGGCGTAGCCGCGGAACTGGTCCCAGGTGCGGGTCTTGGGGTCGGCGAACTCGGAGTCGTTGCGGTGCCAGGCGATGCCGCCGCGGTATTCGTAGTCGGTCACGGTGGTGACCTGACCGGCCACCAGGTCCTGCTGGGTGACGGACTGGACGACGATCTTGTTGAACCAGTCGTTGACCGGATCCGGGTAGGACTGCTTGGGCAGGTACCACTTGACCGGCATGCAGGCCATCGTGTTGCCGTCCTCGGAGGAGGGCATGGTGCCCTTGACCCTCGAGCACTCCGGCTCTTTGTAGACGACGTTGATCAGGCCGCCGGTCTCGGTGGTGATCTTCTCGATGCGCGGGCGGTAGTAGTGGGGCGCCGAGGCGTCATTGCCGTCCGGGCGCCGTACCACGCCGTCGACGCGGTTGGCGATCTGCCGCGGCTGGAACGACACCGCGGGCAGTTCCTTCTCGGGCTGGCCGTTGGATGCCTTGCGCACGATCGAGTCGAGCCAGAGCGTCGGGGAGGTGCCGTCGCCCGGGTTCTCGAAGGACTGGTTGAGGAAGTAGGAGTCGATGCGGCGGTAGCCGGTGCCGGCCAGGACCTCGGTGTCGATCCGCTTGACGCGCTTGGAGGAGAAGTAGGTCGGCGAGAGGTTCAGGCACTGGCCGGCGGCCGGGCATTCCTGGTCGACGGGTGTGTCGGGCCAGGAGTTCGCGTTGGCCTTGGTGCGCTGGGCGGGGGCGCAGGCGGGGGCGTCATCGGGGAAGCAGCGCTCGGCGCTGCTCAGCCACACCTGGGCGGCAGGCTTGGCCGCGCCCTTGGCCGCGATCTGCTCCGGCAGGCGCTGGCCGTAGCCGATCCAGGTCGGGTAGCTGGCGCGCTGGTAGAGCGTGTTGGTGCCGGTGCCGTTGTTCTGGCCGCCGCCGCGCCCGTAGTAGTTGTCCTCCTGCTCGTAGCGGTAGGAGACGAGGTTCTGGTGCGGATCCACGACGTAGTCGAGGTTCCACTGCCAGCCCAGCTTCTGCCACGTGCCGTTGGCCGGGGTCTGGGAGCCCAGGCACTTGTCCTGGCCGCTGTTGAAGTAGACCGGGACTGTGGAGACGGACTTGGCCTCGGGGTCGGTGCCGTCACCGCCGGGGAGGCGGTTGGAGCCGAAGTAGTACTGGGTGCCGTCGGTCGTGGTGACCTTGAAGCCTTCGCCCTTCCAGGCGGCGTTGCGCTGATCGGTGAGGCGCTCGACTTTCGTCCCGTCGTCGCCCTGGAGGCGGTACACGCAGGTGGTGTCGTCCCGGACGATCTGCCCGGAGTGGCCGGCCAGGTTCAGCGAGAGGATGTCGCCGGCCCAGCACTCGTCGCCCGAGTCCTTGATGCCCGCGTCCTTGCACCCCCTGTACGAGCGCGAGATCGAGCCGGGGCTCCAGTCCCAGCCCTCTCCGAACAGGCCTGCCTGCGCGTTCGTCGACGCCGTGCGGCCGTCGACGGAGGATGAGTCGTAGCCGAGGGAGATTCCCGGCCCGGCCCCGGCGATCCCGTTGGGTACCTCGACGGTGTAGCCGTAGGTGAAGTTCGCGGCGTTCGCCCCGGCCTGCCAGGAGGCGGACGGCTGCAGCGGGCTGGCGGTGTAGTCACCGCTGGCGCCCTTGGGGCCCGGCTCCAGCGCGAGCGCCACGTCCTGGGCGGCCAGCACCTGCGGGGCGGCCGGCGATGCCGACTTGGCGCCGCCGGGCTGGTTCTTCGGCGCGGAGGCGAAGGCAGCGGGGCTCTTGGGCACGTCCACCTCGGCGACCAGGCGCCCGGAGGCGTCCCGGTGTGAGGCGAGGGGCGTACGGGTCGTGCAGCCGGTGGCGCCGGGAGTGGTCAGCGCACAGGTGGGCAGCTGAACGAGACGGGCGCGGTCGGCCCAGTTGGCTCCGGCGGCCTTGGCCCATGCCGAGACGTCGAGACCGACTTCCACCTTGCCCGCGGGGCCGGCGCCGGCGGTGCTGCTGAGGGCGATGAGTGCGCCGTTGACTCCGGCGGCCCGGGTCTTGGCTGCCTCCTTCACCTCGACATGCAGTGTGCTGTCCTGGCCTGATTGTGTGGCCGATCCTCCAAAGGCGAGAGAAGACAAATTCGCCGAACGATTCACGCCATTCGCGGGCGCAATCCAGACAGGAAGTCCGCCAGCCTGGACGGCCCCGGGGCCGGTGATGCCTCGAGCCGTTTCCTTGGGGCCCAAGGTGACGTTTGCCGCGCCGGCCGGAATCTTGCTCTTCGATTCGGGGGACCATTTCCGGCCAGCCGGCGCCTGCTTGGCCGAAGGCTTGGCATTAGCCCCCTTGACGGGTTTCGCATCCGGCAGCGGCGTATTGGGTGGAACCCACACCTTTGGCGGCTTGTCTGCCGCTTCGACTACGGGAAGGCCGAGGCCGGAGAAGAGAACTGACAGCGCAGCGACGACCGCGATGCGCGACCGTCTGGTGCGCGAGCGCGCGGTGGAGCCACCTCTACGAGACAACCGAATCCCCCCACAGGACACAGGAAGCGTGAACCCCGGACCGGCAAGGCCCAGATCAGAGGCACCTTACGAAGTACACGTTCGATTTATCAGCGGAGTCTCATATTCCTCACGCGTGACTCATGTCACTTGAGGTGCGCCTCGGGCGTTCACCACCCAAAGCGGACAATGGAATCTCATAAATCGTTGACAGAATTGCAGACGTGAAGACATCGTGCGGCTGGCTTCTGTCCGTCTCACAGCTCAGGGGGGCTTTCACGTGAGATCGTCATTTTCAGCATTGCGGACACCAAGGATGGGGGGCCGCACTCGGCGGGCCTTGCGCGTCTCGATGCTGCCCGTTGCCGGAGCAGCCGTACTCTCACTCGGAGCCGGCCTGATCGCCGCTCCGCCCGCAGCGGCTGACGGCGGCGTGCGGGGCCACGGACCAGGGCAGTCCGCCTGGCCCGCGCCTCCGCCCAAACCCGCGCCGAGCGCGCAGGAAACGGCCATCACCAAGGCCCTCGCCGAGGCCAGGAGCAGTGGCAAGCGGGTGGCCGTCGCCGATCTGACCACCGCGGGCTCGCAGACGTTCGCCAATCCCGGCGGCACGCTGACCACCGATGCCACTGCCGTGCCGGAGCGCACGAAGGGCGCGGACGGGCAGTGGCGCGCGCTCGACGCCACGCTCCACGCCGCCGCTGACGGTGCCGTCGTACCGGCCGCGGCTTCCTCGAAGCTCAGCTTCTCCGGCGGCGGCACGGGCCCCATGGTCTCCATGGCCACGGCCGACGGCCGGAAAGTCGCCTTCAAGACCCCGTTCGCGCTCCCCAAGCCCGCACTCGTCGCGGACAGCGCCCTCTATCGCAACGTCCTTCCCGACGTGGACCTGCGGCTGACCGCCGACCGGCAGGGCGGCTGGAGCCAGGTCCTGATCGTCCGCACCGCCCAGGCCGCCGCGAACCCGGCGGTCAGGAAGCTGCGGCTGGATGTCGAGGCAGACGGGCTGACCGTCGCCGGCGACAGCGCAGGCAACCTCGACATCAAGGACGCCAAGGGCCGGACCCGCTTCACCAGCCCGAGCTCCTTCATGTGGGACTCGGCCGCCGCACCGGCTCCGGCCGCCGCCCAGCGCCTGAGCAAGTCGGCCGGCGCCGACGCCCCGCAGTCCGCCCCGGCCACCGATGATCCGCCCGCGGCCTCCACCGCGGACGGCCCGGGCGCGGGTGCCACCGTAAAGCCGGTCAAAACGACGGCCGACTCGAAGGGGATCGAGCTCGTCCCCGACCCCGATCTGCTGGGTAAGGGCACCGGCCCCTGGTACATCGACCCGGGCTGGAATCCGGTTCTGGACAACCCCAACCAGGCCTGGGCGCAGGTCCAGGAGGCGTACCCGGACACGAACGAGTTCAACGGCACCGAGTACGGTCAGGACAAGCCGGCCACCGGCTACTGCGGCTACAACATCGGCAACCCGCCCTGCACCGGAATCGGCCGTACCCGCGCTTACTTCCAGATCGGGGTCGACTCGAGGCTGTACAACACCGAGATCATCAACGCGACGTTCTCCGCGACCGTGATCTCCTCGTCCAGCCCGAGCACCGGCAGCACACCGATGGGCCTGTACTCCACCAACGCCATCGGCAACCCGACCAGCTGGAACCGGCAGCCCTGCGGCACGGGCTCCACCATGCAGGGCTGCAGCCAGGTCGGGCACACCAGCATGTCGGGCACCGGCCAGATCGACTTCAACGTCACGGACCTGGTGAAGAACGCCGCCCGATACCAGTGGCCCACCATCACCGTCGGCCTCGCGCCCGACGACGAGTACAACAAGTACTACCGACAGCGGTACGAGAACACCCCGCACATCGTCGTCGAGTACGACATCACGCCAACCGTCTGGTGGCCCCGCACCCGTCCCACTCCTGGCTTCGCGAACTCGGCCTCGTACGCCGACTGCCGCACGCCCGGCACCGCGAACCCCTGGGACAACCCCGGCTGGGTCGGGGCCAACAACAACGTCACCCTCACCACCTCCACGTACTCGGCCACCAAGCGCCAGCTCCAGACGACCTTCCAGTACTGGGACGACGACACCGGCAAGACCGAATACGCCCAGACCGGCTGGAACGGCGACTACGGAGACGCGACCGTCGACGTCGGCGCACTGACCGACGGCCACCAGTACGGCTGGACCGCACGCACCACGGACGGGACACTGACCAGCGCGGCCACGGAATGGTGCTTCCTGCGCGTCGACCGCACCCCTCCCACCGCAGCCGTCACCTCCACCGACTTCCCCGCCTCCGGCACCATCGACGCCCACCCCAAGCGCGCGGGCGACGAAGGAACGTTCACCCTCTCAGGCACCGATCCCGTACCGGCAGCCGGCGGGCGCACCTCGGGCCTGGCCTGCGCCCGCTGGACCACGGACCCCGTCAAGGCCGCGGCCGTCAACTGGAAGTGCACCGATACCGAAACCGGCATAGCCAAGCTCACCGACGGAAAGACCACCATCAAGGTCACCCCCCAGCGGTGGGGTACCAACTACCTCTACCTGCAGACCCAGGACAACGCCGGCAACCTCTCCCAGCCCGTCGCCTACAGCTACTACGCCCCGTCCAACCCGAACAGCCCTGCGCCGATCTTCGGCGATCTCACCGGCGACAGGAGGGCGGACATCCTCCTGCCCGACAGCGCCGGCACGCTGCGCCTGGTCGGGGGCGACAGCGACCCTGGTGCGGCCCCCAGCGCCCGCCCGCAGCTGGCCCCCGGCTGGAACGGCTGGAATGGCATCCACACCACCCACCGCGGCAGCCTGGGTGAGAAATCCGTTGACGATCTCTTTGCCCACCAGCCGGGCCAGCCCAAGTTGTACATCTACCTCAACGACGCGACCGGCGGTCTCGATGGCACGGCACCCGTAACCGTGACCAAGCCCGGCAGCTGTGTCACACCCGCCGGGGCAGCAATCGACTGCACCGCTCACGGCTACGGCACCGACTGGTCCAAGGCGACGCAGATCGCGGCCTTCGGCTCACTGTCCGGGGACACCGCAAAGGACGGGGCATTGGGGCGTACTTCCTTGCTCTTCGTCGAGAACGGGAGGCTCTGGCTCGCCGCGGCCGGAACTGTAAACAAGCTCGGGCCCCGATCCATCCTGCTTTCGGCCAACGACGCCCGATGGGACGGCTACGAGTTGATCACTCCCGGGCGTGCACAGGGCACAGACCTGCCAACTCTCTGGGCGCGATCCAAGGCCGACGGCACTCTGCACGCCTTCCCGGTCAGGGGCACAACGCAGGAACCCGACCTCAGCGGCTTCACCGACCCGTCTGCAGGCACGATCGGCGGCAAGTTCGAACCTGCCCGCTACCCGCGGGTCGGCTCCGACGGCGACCTCACCGGGGACGGCATCCCCGACCTGTGGGCTGTAGATGGAGGCCAGCAGCTCGTCGCGTTCAAAGGCACGGGTACCGTCCCGAATGGCGGCACTGTCCCACACCCCACGGTTACCGACGTTGATGTGACCCCGATCTTCATGGGCAACCTCAACATGCCGACCGGGCAGTGGAAGCTGACCGGGCAGAACGGCACCATCACCCGGGATTCGGTCGGCACCAACGACGCCACCACGACCGGCATCACTTTCTCGACCGACACGATCGGCGGCCGCGCAGCCACCTACGCCGCTTTCAAGGGCTCAGAGTCTCCAGCGACCATCACGGCCGCCCGTTCGGCCGTCGACACGACGAAGAGCTTCACCATCAGCACCTGGGCCAAGGCCGGGGCCGAGAGGAGGCTCATCGCCAGCCAGGACGGCAATCGGACGAGTTCCTTCATCTTGTATGCCGACTCCTCGCACTGGCGCTTTGCCCTGGCTCACGCCGATGCCGACGGATGGCCGTTCGACTACACCGACATCGCCAACGACGCCGCCCGGTTCACCCCGAACACGTGGGCCCGCCTGACAGCCGTCTACAACGCCGACACCGGCCTCATGAGCCTCTACGTCAACGGGGTCCTGGCCGGCACCGCGCAGCACCGGGCCTCCACGAGCCCTGCCGCCGGTGGGCCTCTCGTCCTCGGACGGTTCAAGGCCGACGGAGCCAGTGCGGACACGCTTGACGGCGGCATCAGCGACTTCGCGGTCTATCCGTACGCCGTCGCCCCCACCGCCCCGGACGCCGTCGGCCCGATTGCTCTGACGGCCTCGGCCGCCAACTGCGTCGACAACGACTTCAACCGCCCCGACGATGGCAACAAGATCCAGATCGCCGCCTGCAACGACTCCGACGCCCAGAAGTTCCAGATCCGGGGCGACGGAACCATCCGTACCAACGGCAAGTGCCTCGGCGCGGTGAACGCAGGCACCGCGAACACGACGCTCATCGAACTCCAAACCTGCGACAGCAGCGCCCCGCGCCAGCGGTTCCTCCCCCGAGCCAACGGCAGCATCCACAACCCGGTCTCCGGCCGCTGCGTCGACCTCGGCAACTTCGACACCCGTCCCGGAACCCCGCTCCGGCTGTTCGACTGCAACAACAGCCCCGCCCAGCGCTGGACCATTCCCACCCTCGGCACAGCGCCTCTCCCCGCCCCCGGCGCGTAGACGCCCTCACCCGAGCCGACGCAGCGGCCGCTTCCCCGAAGTCCGGGGAGGCGGCCGCTGCCATGCCGAAACGAGGCGGGTCCGCTCGGGCCTGCAGGCGCCTCTCCCCGGCCGCACGTCACAGCGCGTGAAGCGCCGCAGGTTCAGCGCCGCGGTGTCAGGCCACGGCTCCGGGCTGGGCGACGGGTTCGGCGGTCTTCTGGTCCTCGGCGTCGGCCGGGGGTGCCGTGAGCGTGGCGCGGGCGGAGAGCAGCGCGGGGCCGCACAGTGCGAGCGCCAGGAAGATGCCGCCACCGGCGATCACGAAGACCAGCCGGGCGTGGCTGTCGGGGCTGAGCAGGCTGCCGGCCAGGTAGCCGGCCGTGCTGCCGAAGAAGGCGGCGGAGGACAGCGTGCCGCCCACCCGGCCCAGCACCTCGGCGGGCACGGCCTTCTGCAGCAGCGTCTCCTCGCCGACGTTGGCCACACCGTTGCCCAGGCCCGCGATCATCTGCATGGCGATCGCGGCGAGCAGCACCGGCGCGGCGGCCGTCAGCAGCAGGCCCAGGCCGGTGAAGAACCAGCCCGCCAGCAGCACCCACACGGGCGAGCGGCTCTCGGCGGTGCGGACCAGCCACAGCGAGGCGGCGACCATGGCGACGCCGAACGACGCGGACAGGATGCCGTATCCGGTCTCGCCGGTGTCCAGGGTGTGCTCGGCGAGGAAGACCAGCGCCAGGTTGTCGAGCGAGCCGAAGAACAGGCCGAGCAGGAGCAGCAGCACGATGGCCCGGGACACCCGGTGGTGCCGTACGAACTTCAGCCCCTCGACGGTGTCGCCCAGCAGGGTCCGCCGCTGGCCGGTGCGCAGCGGCTCCAGTGCCGGGATGCGGGTCAGCAGCAGGGCGGAGATGACGAAGCTGCCCGCGTTGACGGCCAGCGCGCCGTACTCGCCGCCCCAGGCGGAGAACACGCCGCCGAGCACCGGGCCGAGCGCGGCCTGGAGGTTGAAGGCGGTGCCCATCCACGCGTTGGCGGGCATCAGGTCCTTCTCGTCGACCAGGCGCGGCACCACCGTGCGGCCGGCCGCGGAGAAGACGGTGGAGGCTGCGGCGGCCACCGCGACCAGCGGCACGAGGACGGCGAGGCCGGGCCGTGCCAGTACGACGACCCCGAAGACCAGGGCCTGGACCAGCTCGGCGGCGATCAGCAGGCGCCGCACGCCCATCCGGTCCGCGAGCGCCCCGGCGAGCGGTCCGAAGAACCTCGGCACGGACTCGGCCAGGAGGATCAGCGACACACCGGTTCCGGCGTGGTCACCGCGGCTGACCAGCAGGACGAGCGCCACCATGGCTGCGCCGTCGCCGACGAGCGAGACCGCGCGCGCCAGCCAGAACCGGCGGAACAGCCGGTGGCGTCGGATCAGATTGGGTTCTGCGGCCAAGGCCTTGAATCCTTTCAAGGGGAAACGGACGGTCCGCGCGCGGTGTGAGCACTTGCGGCTGTGGGTCAGACCACGGCCCGGCCGTGGTCGCCGAGCCGGGATCCGGCGCTGCGCCGCAGATCGGCCGTGAGGTTGATGCGCTTGAGCCAGCGGTCGGTGCCGTCGTAGCGGGGCGTGAACGGCCGGCGGCCGTGCACCGCACGCTTGTTGTCGATGACGAACAGGTCGCCGCGGCCGATCACCACGTCGGTCAGCTTCGCCTCGATCGCGGCCAGCAGTGCGTCCTGCGCCTCCGCTGCCTGCGGGTCGAGCGGGTTGGTGTGCATGAACGGCGGGTCCACGCGCAGCCACGGGGCCGCGGGGTCGCCCTCCAGCAGGGCGATCGGCTCGGGCCGGTTCGCCATGGTGTCGATGCGCCGGAACTGCTCGGCTCCGGCGGCCTCCGCGTCGTCGGCGGCGCCGGTGGCCACGTTGAAGTTCTTGGAGTGCGACTCGTCCGGAAGGATCGCGAAGCGCTTCTCGAAGAGGACGGCGCGGTGCTCGTCACTGAGCTCGACGTCTTCCATGGCCGCGAAGGTCGTGGGCACCGCGTCGTGGTTGCGCAGGCCCAGCAGGATCATCCAGTCCGCGCGGTGCGGGTGGAAGGCGTCCTCGGTGTGCCAGTCGAGCAGGGCGGTCGATCCCGAGCCGAGCTGGCTCTGCTCGTGCCCGGGCACCGGGTACAGGTCGAGGAGCAGTCGGCCGCGCTGCTGGCTGCTGAACGAGAAGGGCTCCCCGAGCAGGGAGCCGACCAGGGACAGCACCGCGTCCGCGTGCCGCAGCTCGGGGCGGTCGGGGCGCTCCTGGTAGCTCATCGGGGTGGGGCCGAGCGCGTTCTCGTCGATGAGCAGCCCGCTGATCAGGAAGCCCGCGTGCGGGGACCCGGCCAGGCGGAACTCGGTCATCAGCCGCCGCAGCGAACGCGGCAGCTCATGGGCCATCAGGGCGGCGAGCTGGAGGGATCGCCGGGCATCCAGCGAGGCCGAGGCCCGTGCGTACTCGTGGGCGAGTGCGGCCACGCTGTGGCGCTCGTCGGGCAGGAGTTCGATGCGCGGGACCCCCGGCCCCGGCTGTGACGCCGCGGTCGGTGCGATGACGGCCGGTGCGATGGTCTGCATGGTGGCTCCCTTTCTCAGGAGGCGTGGAGTTGCCGCAGCCTCTCAGGATCCACTCGAATGACACTCAAGAAACGTCGCGGGAATCGCCGCAACCACTCTTGCACCCATGCAAGTTGGTCCGCATGTCGCCTCCATCGCCTTTCAAGCGGTCCTGTAGCCAAGCGAGTTGTTCTGTTGTCGGGAAAGGCCGGGGCCCCGATCGGGAACCGGCCCCGACCACGCCGGATGCGCACCCCGCGTATACCGGAGCTCCACCAGAACACGACGAGGAGTCGACGTGACCCAGAACAAGCTGGACCAGCAGTCCGTTCAGGCCAACGCCAAGCCGGAGGCCCCGAAGAAGGCGTCGATCAGCTCCCGCATCAGCAAGTACGGGAAGTACGACCGCCTCGAGGGCTGAGTTCGAGTCGTGCTCCGGGGTGTGAGTGAACAGCACTCACACCCCGGCACGCCTTCATGTGAGTGAACGGCACTCACACCCCGGCACGCCTTTACAGGGAGGTTTCCTTGAGCACTGCACAGCCCGTACCGATCAGCCCGGAGCAGTTCCGCAAGGTGTTCGGGGGTGACCTCGCAGACGTCTTCCTCCTGGTCACGTCGCCGGGCGTGCGCAGCGCGCTCACCGTCGAGACCGGCACCGTCCCGGTACAGGAGTTCACCTGGACCGGCCCCGACTCCCGCGCGGGCCTCATCGCCGAGATGGCCGCCATCCGCGCCTCTGGCCGCCGTGCCTCCGTCCTGTGGATCGCCGACGACGAGTTCGTCCACTTCGACGACGAAGACCTCGTGGGCATGGCCATGGGCGCCTTCTCCAGCTTCTCGGTGCCCTTCTCCGTGGAGAGCCTGCGCAACAACATCCGCGTCGTCGCCGACGTCGACTACGAGCGCGAGCTCGGCATCGAGGAGGAGTTCCTGACGCTCCTCGACCAGGCCGACGACATGCTCTTCCTCGGCCGCGAGTTCGGCACCGAGGCCGTCTTCCAGCACCAGCTCTCCGAGCACTGGTTCTCGCTGCACGGCCCGCTCCTGCCCGGCCAGCAGGTCGTCCTGCCCACCGGTGAGCTCAGCTCGCTGGTGAACGCCTCGGGCGAGTTCGAGCTCCACACCCACTTCACGCTGAACGGCGAGATCACCCTCCAGGGCGCGCCCATCGTCCACCGCGGCGGTCACGAGACCAGCCTCGCCGAGACCGAGCGGGTCTACCGCGACCTCGCCTCCATGGCGGACCAGCCGGCGGTCATCACGCTGGCCGAGGGGCGCATCACCGCGGTGCGCCCGGCCGTCGCCGGACGCACCGAGTTCGCCGCCAACCTCGAGAAGCTGCTGGCCCAGGACGACCGCTACGCCAAGCTGCACGAGATCGGCTTCGGCACCAACGCCAGCTGCTCCCCGCTGCTCCCGGGCAACCACTTCGCCAACGAGCGGCACCCCGGTGTGCACCTGGGCCTGGGCCTGGGCACGTTCACGCAGTTCCACATCGACCTGATGAGCACCTCCATCGACGTGCTGATGCGCGGCGTGGACGGCCGCGACGTGGAGCTGTTCCCGGCCCTCGGCGTGGCCCCGGCGCGGATTCTCACCGGCGTCTGAGTCAGTCGGACGACAACATGTGCCCGGCCGCTTCCAGAGCGGTCCGGGCCCGCTCGTACTCCCCGGCGGGGACGAGTACGAGGTCCGCGTCGAACGTCGACGCGGCGAACACGCCGATCCCGGCCCCGGCCAGCGGCACCAGCATGCTCGCCAGCATGCCGGGCAGGTCCAGCGAGTGTGCGCCGGTCCCGTACAGCCCGCGCCACGGACCGCTCGCGCCGGACGCGCCCGGCAGCCGCTCGGCGCACACCACGGTGAGCCCGTCCCGCGCCCGGGTGACCGAGGACCACGGACGGCCGGGCAGCAGGGGCACGGGGGCGTCCGCCGGCAGGCGGTGTACCCACAACTGGTCAGGGAGGACGTAGAAGTGCTGCGCAACGATGGTGACGGAGAGTTCGGCCATGGGGACGACTCTAGGGCGTCGGCCGCGGAGGCCGAGTTCTGGCTCCCGCGCCTGAACGGTGCCTGCCGCGAACCCCTGCTGGAGCCCGCGGGCACGCCCGGCGCCGTCACCGCAATGCCCGGCCGGGTGGCCCCCGAAGCCGCCGCCGCCCTGCACGCGATGACCGGCGGCGCCCCCGAAGGCCTGCTGCTGCTCACCGTCGCCGCCGCCCGGATCGCCCTCGCCCGGCTCACCGGGTCCACCGGGTCCACCGGGTCCGGTGCGCCGGGGCGGGTGCCGGTCCTCGTACCCGCCCTCGGCACCGCCGGCGGGTCCGAGTTCGCGCTGCTGGCCCCGCTGGACCCCGCCGCGCCCGCCACCGACTTCCTGGAGGCCCTGCACTCCGAGCTGGAGCAGGCCTCCGCCCGACCCTGGCGGGACCGGGACGCGCTCAGCGCCCGGCTGGACGCCGTCACCCCCGGCACGGGCTCCGCCCTGGCGCAGCTCGCCGTCGTCTGCCCGGCCCTGTACGGGGACCGCACACCGGCCCCCCGGGCCGCCCTGGTCCTGCGCGCCGAACCGGCCCCGGACGGCGCACTGTCGGTCACCGCCCACGGCGCCGCCGGCCTCACCGCGGCCCTGCCCCGCTGCGTGGCCGCCGTACTCGAGGCCCTCGCCGCCGACCCGCGCCGGACCCCGGCGGAGATGGACGTGCTCGGCGCCGCCCAGCGCGCCGAACTCCTCGCCCTCGCCGAGCTGCCCGCCCCCGCGGCCTTCGAGGCCGCCACCCTCACCGCCCTGTTCGAGGAGTCCGCCCGGCGCACCCCCGACTCCGTCGCCGTCACCGGCGAGGGCCGCACCCTGACCTACCGGCAGCTCGCCGCCGAGGCCGGGCGGGCCGCCGCCGCGCTCACCGCACGGCACGGCATCGGCCCCGGCGACGCCGTCTGCGTCATGGCTCCGCGCGGCGCCGACCTCGTCACCGCCTTCCTCGCCGTCCTGCGCACCGGCGCGGCCGTCGTCCCCCTCGAACACCGCCACCCCGCCGCCCGCGTGGCCCTGCTGGCCCGGCTGAGCGGCGCCCGCCTGGTGCTGCGCGCCGAGGGGTACGGCCCCGCCGACGAGGAGCTGCCCGTCCCGGTGGCGGGCCTGACCGCCCTGCTCGCCGCGGCGCCGGCCGACGCAGAGGCCCGCGACGCCGCCGAGCCCGGGGCCCCGGCCATGGTCCTGTTCACCTCCGGATCCACCGGCACCCCCCGTCCGGTCGCCGTGTACCACGACCAGCTGAGCCACAAGATGCTGACCGGGATCCGCGCGCTCGGCATCGACGCCGCGACCCGTACCGCCCTGCTCTCCGCGATCACCTCCGACGCCACCGCCTTCCAGGTCTTCGCCACGCTCCTCGCGGGCGGCACCCTCGTCGCCGTCGGCGACCCCGACCGGCTCGACCCGCACGCGCTGTGGCAGCAGGTGCGCGACGGCGAGATCAACCTCGTCAACTGCGTGCCCGGACTCCTCTCCGTGCTGCTGCGCGCCCTGCCCGAGGACGGCGAACTCCCGCTGCGCCACCTGCTGCTGGGCGGCGACACCATCGCCCGCGGGCTGCTGCCGCGTACCGCCGGGCGGCTGCGCATCGACACCTTCGGCAATCTGTACGGGCCCAGCGAGGCCACCGTCGAAGCCACCATGTTCATCCGGGACGGCGCGCTCGCCCAGCGGCTCGACCGGGTGCCGGTCGGCCGCCCCTCGCCCGGCTACGGCGTGTTCGTGGTCACCCCCTCCGGCGAACTCGCCCCGCGCGGCGTACCGGGCGAGATCCACGTGGCCGGACCCGGCGTCGCCCCCGGCTACCGCGGGGACGCCGAGGCCACCGCCGCCCGCTTCGTCCGCTCCCCGCACGCCGGGGACGCCCGCGTCTTCCGTACGGGGGACCAGGGCCGCTGGAACGCCGACGGCGAACTGGAGTTCCTCGGCCGCGCCGACGGCCAGGTACAGGTCTTCGGCACCCGGGTGGAGACCGGCGAGGTCGAACAGGCCCTGGTCCGGCATCCGGAGGTGATCGAGGCCGTGGTCGTGCCCCGCACCGCCGCCGACGGCACCGTGACCCTGCACGCCTGGTACGTGGCCCGCCCGCAGGCGCCCGGGGGCGCCCCGCTCGCCCCCGACGCCCTCGCCGAACGGCTGCGCGGGCAGCTGCCCTCCCCGATGCTCCCGGCCGGCCTGCACCGGCTCGAGACGCTGCCGCTCACCGTCCACGGCAAGGTGGACCGGGCCGCGCTGCTCGCGCTCCCCACCGCTGCGCAGGGCCCCGGATGGCAGCCCGCCGACGCCCTGGAACAGCTCGTCCACGACGCCTGGGCCGAGGTGCTGGGCCACCCGCCGCACTCCGCCGACGAGGACTTCTTCAAGGCCGAGGGCCACAGCCTGGCCGCCGTCCAGCTCGTCGCCGCGCTCTGCGAGGGCACCGGACGCCCGGACGCGGCCCGCGTCCACGACGTGCTCGACCTGCGCACCCCGGGGGCGCTGGCCGCCGTACTGCGCGAACGCGGGGCCCTGCCCGAGGACCCCGGTGCGCGCGCCGCGGCCGCGCCCGCCGCGCGGGCACCCCGGTCCGGGAACACCTTCCCCGCCTCCAACGCCCAGCGCCGGATGTGGCTGCTGGACCGGCTGGACGAGTCGCCCCTCCCCCCGTACACGATGGTCGAGGCCTACCGGCTCGACGGCCCCGTGGACGAGTCCCGGCTCGCCGCCGGCGTCGACGCGCTGGTGGCCCGGCACGAATCCCTGCGGACCGTCCTGCGCCAGACGCCCGGGGGCCTGACCCAGGTGGTCCTCGACCCGCCCTCCGCGGTCCTCGCCACCGAGCGGGACACCACCGTGGACGAGGCCTTCGCACGGGCCTGCCGCCACCGCTTCGACCTCGCAGAGGGCCCGCTGGCCAAGGTCTCCTGGCTGCCCGACCCCCGGTCCGGGAACGGGCCGGCGACGGGCGGCGTGCTGCTGTTCACCGTGCACCACGCGATCTGCGACGGCTGGTCCTTCGGCCTGCTGATGCGCGACCTCCTGCGCTCGCTGACCGGCAAGGCCGCCGCGCAGGAGCCGGCGCCCACGTACACCGAGCACACCGACCGGCTCGCCGCCCGGCTCGCGGGCCCGGCGGGCGCGGAGCACCGCGCGTACTGGCAGGAGCGCCTCGCCGACCTGCCCGAACCGCTGGAGCTGCCCGCCGACCGGCGCCGCCCCGCCGCCCGCAGCGCCGCCGGCGGCACCGTACGCCTCACCCTCGACCCGGAACTCACCCGCGCCCTGGCCGAGCTGTGCCACGCGAACGCGGCCACCCCCTTCATGGGCTTCACCGCGGCGCTGCGCGTCCTGCTGTGGCGGCTGTGCGCGCAGCCGGACGTACTGCTGGGCACCGTGGTCGCGGGCCGGCCCGACCGGCGGTCCGCCGAGACGGTCGGGCTGTTCGCCAACACCGTGGTCCTGCGCACCCCGGTGGACCCCGCCGGCTCCTTCCGCGAGCTGCTGGCCGCCGTGCGCACCACCGCGCAGGAGGCCATGACGCACCAGGAGTACCCGTTCGAGCAGCTCGTCGAGGACCTCGCGCTGCCCCGCGACCCCAGCCGCAACCCCGTCTTCGACGTCCTCGTCGAGACCGTCCTCGACGACGGCGCCGGCGCCCCCGGCGGCAGCGGCCCGGCCGTGCGCCACCTCGACCTCGAACAGCCGGTCAGCGACTTCGACCTGGCGTTCAGCTTCCTCGACGCCCGGGCCGGGGCCCCGGGCGAGCTGTGGGTCGGCTACACCGACGACCTCTTCGACCGGGACAGCGCACGCCGCATGGGTGAGCGGCTGGTCCACCTGCTCGCCGGGCTGCTGGCCGGCCCCGACGCCCCGCTGCCCGGGATCCCGGTCCTGCCCGCCGCCGAACGGCGTTTCCTGCTCGACGAGGCCAACGACACCGCCGCCCCCTTCCCCGAGCACCGGACCCTCCTGGACCTGGTCGAGGAGCAGACGGCCGCCGGCCCCGGCCGGCCCGCCGTGGTGCACGGCACCACCGTCCTCAGCTTCGCCGAGCTCGACGCCCGCGCCGAGGCCGTCGCCGCCCGGCTGCGGGCGGCCTGCGCCGCGGGCCCCGGAACGCTGGTGGCCGTGGTCACCGAGCGGACCGAGTGGATGGTCGTGAGCGCGCTCGCCGTCCTGAAGACCGGCGCCGCCTTCGTCCCGCTGGACCCCGAACAGCCCGGCGACCGGCTCGCGTTCGCCCTCGCCGACAGCGGGGCGCTCGCCGTGCTCGCCGACGGCCCGTACCACGCCAAGACCGCCGCCCTGACCGGCCTGCCCGTCCTCGACCCGCGCGCCCCCGCGGAGCCCGGCGCCGCCCCCGCCCCGCTGCCGCCCGCGCACCGGGCCGGTCCGCACGACCTCGCGTACGTCATCTACACCTCGGGCTCCACCGGCCGCCCCAAGGGCGTCATGATCGAGCACCGCGGCATCGTCAACACCGTCCACTACCGGGCCGGCTACTACGGGTTCGGCCCGGACGCGGCCGTGCTCCAGGTGCCGCCGCTGCACTTCGACAGCGGGGTCAACGACATCTTCTCCGCGCTGATCGCCGGCACCCGGGTGGTGGTCCTGGGCAAGGACCGCCTCCTCGACGTCGAGCACGTGGCCGAGGAGATCGGCCGCAACGCGGTCACCCACATCATGCTGGTCCCCAGCCTCTACCAGCTGATGCTGGAGCGCTGCGCGCCCCGGCTCACCTCCGTCCGCCAGATCGTCCTGGTCGGCGAGCGGCTCCCCGAGGCCCTCGCCGCCCGGCACGCCGACCTGCTCCCCGACACCGTCCTCTACAACGAGTACGGGCCCACCGAGGACAGCGTGTGGACCACCGTCCACCGGATCACCGACCCGGGCGCCGACGTCCTGATCGGCCACCCCATCGCCAACAAGACGGTCGACGTCGTCGACGCGCACGGCGACCTCGCCCCCGTCGGTGTCCCCGGCGAGCTGTGCATCTCCGGCGCGGGCCTGGCCCGCGGCTACCTCGGCAACCCGGAGCTGACCGCCGACCGGTTCGTACCGCACCCGCTGCGCCCCGGCCGGCTCATGTACCGCACCGGCGACCGCGCCGCCCGCCGGCCCGACGGCAACCTGCTCTACCTCGGCCGCATCGACGACCAGGTCAAGATCCGCGGCCAGCGGGTCGAGCCGGGCGAGGTGGCGGCCGTCCTCGCCGAGCACCCGGAGGTGCGGCGCTGCGCCGTCATCGCCGTGCCCGACGAGCGCGGCGAACTCGGCCTCGTCGCCTACGTGGTGGGCGCCGCCGCCCCGCACACCCTGCGGGCCCACCTCACCGAGCTGCTCCCGGCCGCGATGGTCCCCCGTACGTACGTCCCGATCGACGAGCTGCCGCTGAACCCCAACGGCAAGCTCGACCGCCGCGCGCTGCCCGCCCCGCCCCGCGAGGAGCCGCTCGCGTGCGCGGACCTGAGCCCCACCGAGGAGCGGGTGGCCAAGATCTGGGCGGACGTGCTCGGGAGCCCGGTCACCGACCCCGAGGCCGATCTGTTCTCCCTCGGCGGCCACAGCCTGACCGCCGCCCGCCTCGCCGCGGCCCTCCAGGAGGAGTTCGGCGTACGGGTACCGCTCGTCACCGTCTTCCAGCAGCAGACCGTACGGGCCCTCGCGGCCGTGCTCGAGCAGCCGGACGGCATCCCGCTCGGCGCCCCGGCCGCCCCGGCGGCCGTGCCCCTGCTCGCGCCCGCCCCCGACGGCGCCGTCCTGCCGCTCTCCCGCGCCCAGCGCCGGATCTGGATGGCCGCCCGCACCAGCCGCAACCCCGTCGCCCTCAACATCAGCGACGCGGTACGGGCCGGCCGGACGCTCGACCCCGGCGTACTGCGGGCGGCCGTCACCGCCCTCGCCGACCGGCACGAGGCGCTGCGCACCCGGGTGGCCGCCATCGACGGCACCGTCCGGCAGATCGTCATGGACCGCCTTCCCGACGGGCCGCCGCTGTCCGTCCTGCGCATCGACGGCACCGACGAGGCGGTCGCCGAGGCGGTGGACGCCGCCCACGGCACCCCGTTCACCCTGGCCGCCGGCCCGCTGTTCGCAGTGCGGCTGCTGACCGGCCACCCCGGCGGCGACATCCTGGTGATCACCGCCCACCACATCGTGTACGACGGCGACAGCGCCGCCCTGGTGGCCCGCGACCTGCTGGCCGCGTACGACGCCCTCGCCGCCGGACGCGAACCGTGGGACGGCCGCCCCGCCCGCCCGTACCGCGACTGGGTGGCCGAGGAGGCCGCCTGGCTGGAGGGCCCCGAGGCCGCCCGCCAGCGCGCGTACTGGACCCGTACCCTCGCCGGGCCGCTGCCCCGCCTCGACCTGCCGGACGCCGGCCCCCGCGAGGACGCCGGACGGCTGGGCGCGGGACTGGTCAGCCGGGCCCTGCCCGCCGGCGTGCTGCACGCTGCCGCCGAGTCCGGGGGCGCCACCCCGTTCACCGCCCTGCTCAGCGCCTGGGCGCTGGTACTGCACCGCCGTTCCGGCAGCGCCGAGGTGGTCATCGGATGCCCGGCCGGCACCCGCGACCGTACGGAGACCGCCGAGACCGTCGGCTGCTTCGTCAACGCCCTGCCGGTGCGACTCGCCCCCGGCGAGGCCCACAGCCCGGCCGAGCTGCTGATCCAGGTGCGCGACCGGCTGGCCGAGGCGTACGACAACGCCCGCTTCCCCTTCGACACCATGGCCGTGGAGATCGCGGAGCGGCCCGCGCGCGGCCGCCGGCTCGTCTACGACGCCGGACTGAGCTGGGAGACGCCCGAACGCTTCGAGGGCGGGCCCGAGTTCCTGCCCGCGGCCCCCTCGCAGACCCCGCTCACCGACGACCTGCGGATCTACGCGAACGAGCGCGACGGCCGGGTCCTGCTCGAACTCGCCTACGACCGGGCGCTGTTCCCCGAGGCCACCGCCGAGGGGCTGCTCGACGAGGTGGTGGACCTCCTGGGCCGCCACCCGTCCTGGGACCCCGCCGCCGCGGACCGGTCGACGCCGCCCCGCCTGTCCGCCTCGCCCGCCCGCCCTGCCGAAACCGACCGACCGCACACCGCAGGGAGCGTACGTCCATGACCGCAGCACCGATGACCCGCCTCGAGCCGGGAGCGGCGGTGACCACCTGGCAGCAGACCCTTGCCGCACTCAACGACACGGCCGCGCCCGTCCCGCGGGGCCCGGTGGCGCACCTGCTCGCCGAACGCGCCCGCGCGGTCGCGGACCGGCCCGCCGTGGTGGCCCGCGACCGGGACCTCACCCACGGGGAACTGCACGGCCTCGCCGAGGCGCTCGCGGCACGGCTGCGCGAGCGCGGGGCGGGGCCCGGCGTCCTGGTCCGGGTGTGCCTGCCCCGCTCCGCCGAGCTGGTCGTCGCCGTCCTCGCGGTGCTGCGCGCCGGAGCCGCGTACGTACCGCTGGACCCGGACCACCCGGCCGAGCGGCTCGCCCAGCTCGTCGACAGCGCCCCCGCGCCGATCACCCTGACCAGTGCCGGGCTCGCCCACCTGTTCCCCGCGGCGGGTGTGCTGGAGGTCGGCCTGGACGCGCCGGGCGCCGTCGGCCCGGCCGTACCGGAGCCGGGCGGGCCGCAGCCGGGCCCGGCCGACCTCGCGTACGTCATCCACACCTCGGGCTCCACCGGCCGCCCCAAGGGGGTGGCCATCGAGCAGCACTCCCTGGCCAATCTGCTGGAGGCCACCGCCGTCCCCTTCGGTCTCGCCCCGGGCCGGCGCGTGCTCCAGTTCGCCAGCCCCGCCTTCGACGTCTCGGTGTGGGAGATCCTGGCGACCCTGTGGGCCGGGGCGGCCGTCGTCGTCTTCGACGAGCCCGTCGCCTCCGCCGAGGCCCTGGCCGCACTGGTCCGCGAACGGCGCGCCGACACCGTGTTCCTGCTCGCCGCGCTGCTGGCCCAGCTGGACCCGGCCGCCTTCCCGGGCGTACGGACGGTCGTCACCGGCGGCGAGTCCTTCAGCCAGGCGCTGGTGGACCGCTGGGCCCCGGGCCGCGACCTCATCTACGTCTACGGGCCCACCGAGGCCACGGTGTTCCAGTCCTGGCACCGGTGCCTGCCCGGCGCCCCCGGGGAGCCGGCGACCATCGGCCGCCCCATGGCCAACCTGCGCTACTCGGTGCGCGACGGCTCCGGCGCACCGGTCGGCCCCGGCGTCGAGGGCGAGCTGTGGATCGGCGGCGCCGGCGTGGGCCGGGGCTACCTGGGCCTGCCCGACGCGGGCGCGCCACGCTTCGTACCCGACCCCGACGACCCCCGCCCCGGGGCCCGGCTCTACCGCACCGGCGACCTGGCCCGCCACCGCGCGGACGGCACCCTGGACTTCCGCGGGCGCGCCGACCGGCAGCTGAAGATCCGCGGCTTCCGCATCGAGCCCGGCGAGGTGGAGGTGGCGCTCACCGCTCTGCCGGGTATCGCGGCCGCCGCCGTGGTCGTGCCCGAGGGGACGGCGCAGAAGCTGCTCGCCGGGTACGTGGTCACCGACGGACCGCTGCCCGCCGACTGGCGGGCCAGGCTGGCCGAGCGGCTGCCGTACTACATGATCCCGGCAGCGGTGATCCCGCTGGACCGTATGCCGAGCACTCCCAACGGCAAGATAGACCGCCGCAGCCTCTCCGCCCGCGCCCTGCCCACGGTCCTCCCGGCCGTTCCTGCCGTTCCGGCTCCCGACTCCTCCGCCGGGCTCGCGCCCTGGCCGGACGCCGGTGCCTCCGGCGGTGCGGGGGTGCCGTCTGCCGGGCTGCGGTCCGCGGCGGATGCCGGTGGGGCGGCCGACGCCGTCCGTGCCGTGCTGCGGGCTCTGTTCTCCGAGGCGTTCGGCCAACCGGTACCGGACCACGGCGACTTCTTCCTCCTCGGGGGCAACAGCCTCAAGGCCGCCTCCCTGGCTACCGAGGCGGCGCAACGGCTGTCCGTACCGGTCCGCGTCCGCGACGTGTTCGAATGCCCGAACGTCACCGACCTCGCCGACCGGCTGGCGTCACGCGCCGCCTCCGCGACGGCCGGACCCGAGACCGGGGCCGTGGCCCCGGCCGGGGGCACCGACGGGTCGCAGGGCATCAGCGGGGCTCAGCGGTGGCTGTGGCTGGAGAACCGGACCCGGGGCGCCGGGGCGCGCGAGAGCGCCGCGTACCACGTGCCGATGCTGCTGGAGTGCCACGGCGCCGCCGATCCCGAGGCGCTGGGCGCCGCGTTCGCCCGCCTCCAGGAGCTCCAGCCGCAGCTGCGCACCGTCTTCCGCGAGGAGTGGGGGGAGCCGGTGCCCGGCCCCGCGTCCGAGCGCGCCCGCCTGGCGGTCCTGGACCTGCCCGACGAGGCCGCCCGCGCGGCCGCCGTACAGGAGTGGGCCCACGCCCCGTTCGACCTCGCGCACGGGCCGCTGGTGCGGGCCGCACTGCTGCGCCGCCCCGGCGGCCGGGACCGGCTGCTGGTCGTCCTGCACCACATCGTCGGCGACCAGACCTCGCTCGAGATCATCGCCCGGGCCCTGGCCGGGACCGGTCCGGAGCCGGCTCCGGGACTGCCCGGCCGCGCCTCGTACGAGCCGTCCGGCGGGGACGAACTCGCCTACTGGCGGAGCCGGTTGAGCCCGCCGCCGACTCCCCTCCCGCTGCCCGTCGACCATCCGCGCACCGGCCCGGCCGGCCGGGCCACCGCGGTCACGGCCGCGTACCTCGACGCCGCCGAACTCGAGGCGCTGGAGGAGCTCGCGCGCAGCCGCCGTACGGGACTGTTCCCGGTGCTGGCCGCCGCCGTTGCCGCCACGCTGCACGAGGTGACGGGCGCCGGCGACATCAGCCTCGGCACGGCCGTCAGCCGCCGCCCCGCCCTCGGGCCCGGCCCGGGGGGCGCGGTGGGCTGCATGGTGAACACCGTGGTCCTGCGGACCGCCGTACAGGGCGGATCGCCCTGCGTCGCGCTGGTCGACGACCTCGCGGACCAGGCGGTCGGCGCGATGGACCACGGAGGGCTGCCCTTCAGCGAGCTGGTGCGCACCCTGGACCCGCCGCGGCACCCGGACCGCAACCCGTTCTTCGACGTGTGGGTGACCCTCTGGGACGAGATCGACACCGGGCCGGGCGCGCTCCGGCTCACCGGCGGCCCCATCCCGCTGGGCGAGGGCCTGTTCGACCTCTCGTTCCAGTTCTCGCGTTCCTCGAGTGGCTTGAAACTGCTTCTTCAGTACGACTGCGCACTCTACGAACCGGGCACGGCACAGGGACTGGCCGAAAGGGCCGCCCACGCCGCGCGCCGGCTGTCCACGGCCGGCCCGCAGTCCCCGGTCTGCTCGCTCACTCCCCGGGTGGAGGCGCCGCAGGCCCCGATCGGCCGTCCGGCGTTCGCAGGGTTCTCCTGGGGCGCCACCCGGCCCTGAACCAGGAAGTCAGACCGACTTCCGGCTGCGCTCCACCGGCCACGCCGGCGCCCGTGCCGAGGCCGGCGCGGGCGCCGTGTCCGCCCAGATCGCCTTCGTGCGGAGCCGTACCGGCGCCGCACCCACCGGAAAGCAGGAACTCATGACCGAGTACAACCTCCCGAGCGGCACCGCTTCCGACGACGCCGGCTCCGCCGCTCCCGCCGCCGTCCCGGCGCCGCGCCGCCGCTTCACCGTCCAGCGCGGCGGCTGCGGCTGCGAGGGCAAGCCCTCCCCCACCGCCCAGCAGAAGACCGCGGAGAACAGCTGACGGCGCCGGAACGCCCATTTCTGCGCCCCGGCCGCCGGCGGCGGAGCAACCGTGACCGCATCCAGGACTGGACGTTTGTTTGGTTACGGCCGGGGTCGGCTGTCAGGATCGCCTGACGATGCGGCAGCCACGTGCGGTGGCGCCGCCCGACGGGTCGAACGGGGAGCGGGGAATGCAGTCGAGGTCCGGCGTCGGTTCGAGGGCGGCGGCCGTTGTGGCGCTCGCGGCCTTGGTCACCGCCTGTGGAAACGGTTCGGACGGGGCGGGTACGCAGAAGCCGACGACCGCGGCTGACACGGGTGTGGGTGCGGGCACTTCAGCCAAGCCGTCGGCAGGCACGAAGGATGTCGCCACCGTCCTCAACACCGAGCAGAAGATTCGGTCGGCGCTTCCCGACCCGTCGCAGATGCACGAGTGGACACCGAAGACCGGCCGCGCGCACGTCGAGGAACACCCCAAGTCCCCGGCGGAGTGCGGCCCGGATACGGACTGGGAATGCGCCACCATCGCGACCGGCTCGGCGAAGTTCGAAGCATTCGGCGAGACCGTCGTCTTCAGCATCAGGGCCTACCCCGACCAGAAGGCCGCCCAGGACGCGTGCGGCAAGGAGGCGGCCCGGTCGGCCGAGTACACCAAGGCGGACGTGCCTCCCGTCGGCGGTATGACCAGCCACGCGTACCACCGGAACGCCGGCGGCCTCGACGGCCTCGACCTCATCATGTGCACCGGTACGGTCATGGCAGAGATCAGGCTGGAAGGGCCGGGCAGCGACCTGGACCCGGGCACCGCCCACAGATTGGCCCAGGGGGTCTTCGTACCCCGTATCCAGGAGGCCGCCGCAGCCTCCTGAACCACGCTGAGGGTGCACCGGAGGAGGACCTCCCCCGTTGTCAGTGGGTCCTCATAGTGTGCGGACATCACTCGGGGAGCTCGGCGAAGGAGCAGAGTCATGTCCGCCATCAAGATCCAGCACAAGGTGAATCACGTCGCGCTGGTAGTGGACTGTTCGGGTTCCATGCACCAGCACCAGAGTCAGCTCATCCGTGTCGTGGACGAGTTCGTGGCGGGATTGAAGGCCGAGTCGGACAGTCTCGGCCATGAGACCCGGATCAGCCTCTACTCCTTCGACCACAAGGTGGAGAACCTGGTCTGGGACATGGACGTGAAGCATCTGCCGTCCATGCGCGGTCTGTACGAGGTCAACAATGGTGCTACCGCCCTCATCGAAGCCTCTCTGAAGTCACTGGACGACCTGGGCCACATCTGGGAGGCGTACGGGGAGCACAGCTTCCTCCAGATCGTGGTGACGGACGGCGAGGAGAACGCCTCCGGGGGCGACAGGCGGCACGACGGCGACATGGCCATCCTGGGCCCCTGGCTCGACAAGATCGCGGCGAAGATGGGTGCGCTTCCGGGGCACTGGACTTCCGCCATCCTCGTTCCGAACTCCCTGGCGAAGCGCACCGCCCAGAACTACGGCTTCCCGGCCGGAAACATCGCCATCTGGGATGCCGATTCCCAGGAGGGTGTCGAGGAGGCGATCGGTACCGTGCGCGCCGCCGCCACCAGCTTCCTCCGCGGCCGCGAGAAGGGCGTGCGCGGTACGAAGAACCTGTTCGCGGTCGGCCAGGACATCTCGGTCGACGACGTGCGGGCGAACCTCGAACCGGTCCCGGCCGACAAGTACCGACTCCTGAAGGTCGACACGGAGGTCGAGATCCGGTCCTTCGTCGATTCGCATCCGGGCGTGACGTACGAGCGCGGCTCGTGTTACTACCAGCTGGGCAGCCGGGTCCAGGTTCAGCCCGACAAGGAAGTCATCGTGGTCGAGAAGGACACCGACCGCGCGTACACGGGCGACGCGGCACGCAGTCTTCTGTTCGGCACGGGCATCCAGGGGACCGTCTCCGTGAAGGCGGGGCGCAATCCCAAGTTGGAGGTGTACGTGCAGAGCCGTTCGGTGAACCGCAAGCTCAAGCCGAAGACCCGTCTGCTCATCATGCTGTCGAGTTGACCCGGCCCTGGAGAGCCGGGCTTGGAGGTAGCGCCCAGCTGGCTGCTGGGTGGCTCCTCCGTTCAGACACCCGCTACGGGGTGGCAGGGACGCGTGACTCACGCCCCGCGTTCCACATGGCCTCGCCCATGCGGGCGATGTTGTGGGACGCGTTGTCGTCCGCGGCCGGCCGTGGCGCCCGTATCGGAGTCGTTCCGGCCTTCGGATCCGTGCTCTCAGCCGGTGTGGAGGATTCGGAAGCGGTCGGGTTCCGCCGGATCCCGGTCGGCGACTTGGACCGGCGGCCAAGCCCACTGCCACACGCCGATGCCCGGCGTGCGGGAGAAGTGGATGTGCCCGCGGGTGCCTTCGACTGCAACGCGCGGCCAGGATTCGGCGGTGCGCGCCCGGTCCGGGCCGTTGGAACGCAGCACGTCGGCGAGGACGGCGACCGTGTCGTAGCCCTCGAGGGCGACGAAGGAGGGCGCTTCGCCCAGCCGCTCACGGAGGGTCTTCTCGACTCGTTCACCGAGTGGGCCGAGGCGCTCGGGCAGATAGCGCAAGAACGGGATCGCGGCGCCGTCCTCGCCCAGCAGCGTCGCCCATTCGGCGAACTCCGGCTGCCCGGCCGGAGCACCGATCAGGATCTCGGCGAGGCGCCGGTCGCGGCGGACGGACTTGACGATCGGCACGGCCGGATCCGGGTGGCCGACCAGCAGAAGAAGGGCTGTCGCATCGTTGTCGGCGAGTTCGTCGCACACCGCCGCGGGGGTGAGCGCGCTCATGTCGAGTTCGATGACCGTGCCGCCGCGCGGAGCGAGGCAGTCGCGCAGAATGCGGGCCCCGGATGCCCAGTAGACACTCGGCTGGGCTGCTACGGCGATGCGGCTGTGGCCCGCGCCGAGGAGGAAGTCTGCGTAGATCTGCCAGCCGTGGGACTGTGCCGGGGCGAGGCGCGCGACCCACTCCGTCGGCTGTTCGGTGAGCGCGTCGAGAACCGCTGACGAGCAGAGGAACGGCAGGCCGAGGGCGTCGGCCCTGGCGGCAGCGGCGCGAGCGACGACGCTGTGATACTCCCCCGCCAAGGCGGCTACGCCCAGGCTGGCCAATTCGTCCACGGCGGCCGCGGCCCTGTGTGGATCGGCCGCGGTGTCCCGGACCAGCAGCTCGAGTGGCTTTCCGAGGATCCCGCCGGCGTCATTGACTTCGCGAACGGCCAGCTCGAGTCCAGCGAGCAGGTGTCGGCCTGCCCCGACCCAGCCGGGCCTGGTCAGCGGAACGAGAGCGCCGATGCGGACGGACGATCCGTCAGTCCGGTCCGCTCCGGGTGGCGATGGTGGCGTATGCATGCGTTGGCGTCTTCCGAGTGGCGATCCGGTTGCAGTCTGCCCGGATCGCAGAGTGAACGTGAGTGGCGCCGAGCGTAGTTGAGCCGAGAACGGCCGGCTTCGGCGCGTTTCCCTACCGGACCCGGCCCAGGGCGTTCCCGTCGGCGTCCGCTGCTCGCTGCAGCGCATCCGGGGAGCCCGCCGGCGTCGCCTTCACGGTCCGTGGTGTCTCCAAGTATCGCGTTCACGCTCAATCCATTGCAACGAAACGAGGATGGGCGTTGCGTTAGGTTCAATAACATTGCAACGATTTCTAGCATCTCACCTGCAGTGATGCTGATTTTGCGCAACGAGCGTGTTGCCAGATCCCTGAATGCAACGTAGCTTTTCCATCATCAGAAACAGCGGGCCGACAGAGTGCACGCTGGAGCAGAAGGAGAGCACCATGCAGAAGTTCGACACCCCCGCCGGCAGCTCCACCGTCGTCGACATCCCCGCCGGACGCATCCGGTTCATCGCCGCCGACCGGGACAACACCACCGTTGAGATCCTGCCCGCCGACGCCTCCAAGAGCCGTGACGTGAAGGCCGCCGAGGGGACCACCGTCACCTACATCGACGGCGTCCTGCGCATCCAGGGCGCACCTGCCAAGAACCAGGTCCTCGGCTCTTCGGGATCCATCGAACTGACCGTCCAGCTGCCTGCCGGCTCCCGTATCGAGGCGAAGGCGGCCAGCGCCGAGTTCCTTTGCGTCGGACGCCTCGGTGACGTCTCCTTCGAGGGTGCGCAGGCCACGGTCAAGATCGACGAGGCGGCGAGCGCCCGGCTGACCCTGATGTCGGGTGACGTCTCGGTCGGCCGCCTGGGCGGGGACGCGCAGATCAGCACCCAGAAGGGCGACCTCCAGATCACCGAGGCCGTGCGCGGCACGGTCACGCTGCGCACCGAGCACGGCGAGATCACGGTCGGTGCCGCCCGGGGCGTTTCCGCTTCCCTGGACGCCGGCACCACCTACGGCCGGATCCACAACTCGCTCCAGAACAGCGAGGGCGTTGCCGGCCTGAACATCCACGCCAGCACCAACTACGGCAACATCACCGCCCGCAGCCTCTAACCCGCAGCGTCAAAGGGAGCGTCCATCATGACCGGCTTGGCCATCGCGGCAGTCCGAGGAGACCGTCCGATGAGCTCCCTCTCCCTCACCGTTCGTGACTCGTCCACGATGCTGCGCCGCAACCTGCTGCACGCGCGCCGCTACCCGTCACTGACGCTGAACCTGCTGCTCACCCCGGTCATGCTGCTGCTGCTCTTCGTCTACATCTTCGGCGGCGCCATGAGCGGAGGCATCAGCGGCGGCGGAGACCGCTCCGCCTACATCGCCTACATCGTTCCCGGCATCCTCCTCATGACCATCGGCAGTACGGTCATCGGCGCCGCCGTATCCGTCTCCACCGACATGTCCGAGGGCATCATCGCCCGCTTCCGCACCATGGCCATCCACCGCGGCACGTGATCGGCGGTGTCCTGCAATCCCTCGCCGGCGTCGTCCTCGTCGGCCTCGTCGGCGTGGCCATCGGCTTCCGCTCCCACGACGCCACGGCCCTGGAATGGCTGGCGGCGTTCGGGCTCCTCGCGCTCTTCGCCGTCGCACTCACCTGGATCGCGGTCGGCATGGGCATGGCCAGCCCCAACGCCGAAGCGGCCGGCAACAGCGCGATGCCGCTGATCCTCCTGCCGCTCATCTCCAGCGCATTCACCCCGATCGACTCGATGCCGGGCTGGTTCCAGCCCATCGCCGAGTACCAGCCGTTCACCCCGGTCATCGAGACCCTGCGCGGCCTGCTGCTCGGCACCGAGATCGGCAACAACGGCTGGCTCGCCCTCGGCTGGTCCATCGCCCTCATCGCACTCGGTTACCGCTGGTCGACGGCATCCTTCAACCGCGACCCCGAGTAGCAGCCATGAGCGCGGACCGCCCAGGGCAGCGTGACCCGGCATTCCGCCGGCGCACGCCGCCCTCGCGGCAGTCCCGGCCACCGGTTCCTGACGTCGATGTGGACGCGCTCACCGGCCGTCCGGTGCACCGGACGGCAGCGGCTGTACAGGTTCTCCAGCGCAGTGCGAGCACCCGTCGAGGAGCGGGCGCGATGCTCGGGTCATGAGCTCCGATACGGACGGGCGCGAGCCCTCGCGGAGCACCCGAACCGCCCGCCGGCGCCCCATCCCCCGAGGGCACCGGCGGGCTTTCGCTCTGCCCGCTGCCGGGTCGGTGTGATCAGCGGGGCAGTGTTGCCGGCACAGACGAAGGGACACACCGACAATGAACAACACGTGGTTCCGGCGCTTCACCCCGACCACGGGAAACGGGCCGCGCCTCTTCTGCTTCCCGCACGCCGGGGGCTCCGCGACGGCGTACGTGCAGCTGGCGCGTGTGCTGCCCGCGGACTTCGACGTGGTGTCCGTGCAGTACCCGGGGCGCCAGGACCGGTACCACGAGGAGCCGTTCACGGCCGTGGCCCCGCTCGTCGAGGCAGTGGCCGAGGAGCTGGCCCACGAACTGGCCGCGGACCCCGGACGGCCGTACGCCCTGTTCGGCCACAGCATGGGCGCGCTCGTCGCGTTCGAGACGGCCCGGCTGCTCGTCGCCCGGGGCGAACTGCCCGGACCCCAGCGGCTGTTCCTCTCCGGCCGGGGAGCGCCGCGACCCGGCACCAGTGCCCAGTACGAGTTCTACGACGACGCCGACGTGCTGGCCGAGCTGCGCAGGCTGGGCGGAACCGACCAGTCGATGCTCGAGAACCCCGAGGTCCTGGAGCTCGTACTGCCGGCACTGCGAGCCGACTACCGGGCCCTCGCCGCGTACGACTGGCGCGGGGGAGAGCCGCTCGCCGCTCCGATCACCACCCTGATCGGGGACAGCGACCCGATGGTGACGGTCCAGGAGGCCGGGACATGGCGGGAGCAGACCAGCGGTGACTTCGACCTGAAGGTCTTCCCCGGCGGTCACTTCTACCTCGTCGACCAGATCGACCAGGTCGCCGCGGCCGTCACCGAGGGGCTGCTCGCCTCCGCCACCGCTTCCTGACCGCGCTTCCTGGCCGGCCGTCGGCCGGCTGCGCAGACGTGCCGGGAGTCGAACGCCGTGCCCCCGCCATTCGGTGACGAGCCGGTCCACGTCCACGGTGCTGCGCAGCCGGCCTGGCCGGCCATCGGCTGTCCGGTCCCCGCCGCCTGCTGCCTCCTTCGTCTCGCCTCGGCCACCGTGGAGGCCGTCCCACGCCGGAGCGAGTCCGCCGCTTTCCCGGTCAGTGAGCCGAGCGCGCTGAGCTTCAGGAGATCGCGAACGGCGAGAGCGCCGCGGCCACGGCTGCGGCGCACCCCCTGCATCGTTCGCCCGTCACAACCGGAGAGGCCACGAGCCGTGAGCAACCCCTCGTGCTCGATGCAGGAGGAGAAGAAGCCGGGATGGTCTCTGACCGTACTGCTCTTCGGTGCGGTCAACGCCGTACTCAACTTCGGCGGCGCCTGGTCATGGTGGGCCTTGCTCTGGGGGCCGCTGTTCGCCATCGGTATCGGGGCCATGGTGTACGAGTGGCGGCTGCTGGCCCGCGTCCGGTGGCGCATGAGCACCCTGGAGTGGATATTTATCGCCATTGCCCATGCCGGCCTCGCCGCCTCGCTCGCAGCCGTCCTCGGCGTCCTTCGCCTCTGACCCACTGGCGGCCGGCCAGGCGCACCGCTCGTCGGGACGGGGCCCAGCGGGATACTCCGCATCCGCGCCCTGCCGGTCTCGGAACCGTCCGGCCCCGCGATCCGCGGTGACCGGCTGCTCCTGCTCGGAGGGGCCGGGCGGGGCATCGACACCGCTACCCGGCGGGATGCCGTCCACCACCTCCGGCTGACGGACCACGGAGCCGTCGTCGTCGGCCGCGAGGGCCTCGTCTTCCCGAACGGTGACCCCGTCAGACGCTACGCCCGCCCCGTCTGCCGGGGTCCGGGCGTTCGTGGCGGCGATCGCTTCGGCGGTGAAGCTCGTGTGAGGTCCGGCTTGATGTTGCTGGTTGACCTTGACCCTGGGTCAGGGTGGACGCTGATGGCATGACAAATTCCACTTCTTCGTCCTGGACCGGCATGGTTCCTGTCGACGACACGGCCCTGGCGGTCACCGACACGCGCGGCCCCGGCCGTCCCGTCGTCTTTCTGAACGGCTCCTACGCCGACTCCCGGCCCTGGCGGCCCGTGATCGCCGAACTCGACTCCGGCTGGCGGCACATCACCTACGACGAGCGGGCCCGCGGACGGTCGAAGCGGTCGGCGGACTACTCCTTCGAGGCGTGCGTCCGAGACCTCGATGCCGTCCTCGAGGCGACCGGGGTGGAGCGGCCGCTGCTCGTCGGCTGGTCGTACGGTGCGGCGCTCGCGGCGCACTGGGCCGACCGGAATCCGGACCGCGTCCTGGGGGTAGTGGCCGTGGACGGCGGTATTCCGTACGGTCTGACCGGCGAGGAGGGCCGTGAGCGGATCCGGCGGCTGTTCCGCCGGATGCGGTGGCTGCTGCCGCTGGTGCGCCCGCTGGGCCTGGCCGCGCGGATGACCGCCGACCAGCATGCCGACATCAACATCGAGGCCAACGAGGTCAACGCCGCCATCGGGCCGGTCCTCGACCGCTTGACCTGCCCGGTGCGGTACGTCCTCGCCACGGGTGCCAGCCTCGGCGGGGGCCAGGAGGAGATGGAGAAGATGCGGGCAGCACTCGATCCGGTGCTCGCCCGTAACCCGAACGTCAAGGTGAGCGCGAAGGTCGCGAGCAACCACTCCAAAATTCTGGCCAAGGACTTCCGGGCCATCGCCGCGGCCGTCCACGAGACCGCGGCCGCCCACGACCAGAGGGCCCGCTGAGCCGATGGCGTACGGACTCACGATCGGTCAGGCGGCCGCGTTCGCCGGCGTCACGGTGAAGACCGTGCGCCACTACCACCGGCTCGGCCTGGTCGATGAACCGGAGCGCGACGGCTCCGGTTATCGCCGGTACGGATCGTCCGACATGCTGCGGCTGGTCCAGGCCCGCACGCTCGCCGACGCGGGCGTGCCGCTGGCCGAGATCGGGGATCTGCTCGACGCCGATCCCGAGCAGTTCGCCTCCGCCCTGGACGATGTCGAGCGGCGACTCACCGATCGGATCGACGAGCTGATCGCGCGGCGCGCGGTGCTGCACCGGCTCGCCGCCGGCGACCGGCTCCTGCTGCCCGAGCGCGCGTGCGTGGCCTTGGACCGGTTCGCGGAACTCGGCTTCGGTGCCGAGTACGTGGCCATCCAGCAGGAGGCCCTGGTACTGGCCCGTGCGCTGGTGCCCGAGGTCTTCGACAGCTTCCTGAGCCAGCTCGAGCGCCAGCTCGGCGACCCCCAGTACGTCGAGCTGATGAAGCTCTGCCAGGACGCCGAGTCATGGGATCCCGACGACCCACGGCTGGACGAGATCGCGTCCGCCCTGGCCGCCAAGGTGCTCGCCAACCGCGAACTGCTGTCGCTGCCGGCCGAGTTCCGGGCCAGGCCCGACGCCGCCACCCGCTACGGGCTCATCAACCACCACCGTGAAGACCAGGCGCCAGCGGCTGCCCGGCTGACCGAGCTGCTCGAGGCGAACCTCCGCGCAGCCGGCGTCGACATCCCGCATCAGTAGCGGCCCGGGCAGCTGCCGGCGGCTCGGCCCGGAGACGGCGGCCGGCCCGGTGGCTGGTGCCACCGGGCCGGCGGGGGTGCGGTTCCCTGACGGTCCGGACGGGGGGGGCCGGTCCGCCGCGGGAGTCCGCTGCAGGTGTCCCCTTACGGGGATCCGCTAGGAGACGCGGTCCGCGAGCTCACGCTCGCGGTGCGGGACCGAGCGGGCCACGATGCGGTTGAGCTTCTCGCCCTCCACGTCGACGTTCGGGAGCAGTGCGTCGAGCCAGCGGGGCAGCCACCAGGCGGTCTTGCCGAGCAGGGCGAACAGGGCGGGCACGATGGCCATGCGGACGACGAAGGCGTCGAAGAGGATGGCCGTCGCCAGCCCGAAGCCGATCATCTGGATCATGTCGTTGGCGTCCAGGATGAAGCCGGAGAACACGCTGATCATGATGGCCGCCGCGGCGGTGACGACGCGGCCGCTGTAGCGGAAGCCCGTGGCCACGGCCTCGTCCGGGCCTGCGCCGTGGACGTAGGCCTCGCGCATGCGGGAGACCAGGAAGACCTCGTAGTCCATGGCCAGGCCGAAGACGATGCCGATCATGAAGATCGGCATGGTGCTCATGATCGGACCGGTCTGGTCGATGCCGAGGACGTCCTTCAGCCAGCCCCACTGGAAGACCGCGACGACGGCGCCGAGGGCCGCGCTGACCGACAGGAGGAAGCCGAGGGCCGCCTTCAGCGGGACGAGCAGCGAGCGGAAGACCAGGACCAGCAGGACGAAGGCAAGGCCGACGACCAGGCCGAGGTAGGGCACGAACGCGTCGTCAAGCGTCTTCGAGAAGTCGATGAGCATCGCGGTCTGGCCGGTGATCAGCACCTCGCCGGCGGTCTGCTCCTCCAGGCCGCCCGCGAGGGCGCGGAGGTTGTGGACGAGGTCCTCGGTCTTCTTGTCGGCCGGACCGGTGGTCGGGACGACGTTGAGGATGGCGGTGTCGCCGGCCTCGTTGGCGACGGCCGGGGAGACCGAGGCCACCCCGTCCACCTTGGCGAGGGCCTTGCCGACGGTGTCGCCGGCGGCCTTGGCGTCCTTGGCGCTGACCGTGACCATCAGCGGGCCGTTGAAGCCGGCGCCGAAGGACTCGGACAGCATGTCGTAGGCCTTGCGCTGGGTGGTCTCCGTCGACATGGTGCCCTCGCCCGGCAGGCCGAGCTCCAGGCTGGCGGCGGGCACCGCGAGCGCGCCGAGGCTCACGACGCCGACGAGCAGGACGGCGACCGGGTTGCGGAGCACGTAGCCGGCCCAGCGGGAGCCGAGGTTCGGCTTGTTCGGGTCCTTCTTCGCGGCGCGCGCGGCGGCCTTGGCGGCTCGCTTGGCGGACACGCGCTGCTTGCGGGCCGACAGCGGCCCGCTCCAGAACAGGTGGCGCTCGCGGCGGGGCAGCACCTTGAACGGGGCGAAGCCGAGCAGTGCGGGAACCAGCGTCAGCGCGATGAGGACGGCGACGGCGACCGTGCCGGAGGCGGCCAGGCCCATCTTGGTGAGCAGCGGGACGTTCACGACGGACAGGCCGGCCAGCGCGATGATGACCGTGAGGCCGGCGAAGACGACGGCCGAGCCGGCCGTGCCGACAGCGCGTCCGGCGGCCTCCTCGCGGTCGCGGCCCTCCGCCATCTCCGAGCGGTAGCGGGAGACGATGAACAGCGCGTAGTCGATGCCGACGGCGAGGCCGAGCATCATCGCCAGGGTCGAGGTGGTGGCGGAGAGCCCGAACGTGCTGCCGAGCGCGGTGATGCCGGAGATGCCGATGGAGACGCCGATGGTGGCGGTCAGGAGCGGCATGCCGGCCGCGATCATCGAGCCGAAGGTCAGCAGCAGGACTATGGCGGAGACCAGGATGCCGATGCCTTCGCCGGAACCGCCCATCTCGGCCTTGATCTTGACGGCGTCACCGCCGGCCTCGACGGTCAGTCCGCCGGCCCGGGCCTTCTCGGTGATCTCGTCGAAGGCGTCGTGGGCCTCGTCGCTCACCTCGGGGCCGGGGACCTTGTAGGTGACCACCGCGTAGGCGGTGGTGCCGTCCTTGCTGATGGTGTTGGCCTGGTAGGGGTCGGTCGCGCCGATCACCTCGGGGGCCTTGGACAGGTTCCCGAGCAGCTCGGTGACGCCGGCCTTGGGACCGTCGTCGGAGATCTTGGCGCCCTGGGGGGCGCGGATGACGACCCGGGCGCTGGCGCCGGTGGCGCTGGCCGCGGGGAACTTCTCCTTGAGCAGGTCGAAGGCCTTCTGCGACTCGGTGCCCGGCATGGAGAAGGTGTCGGCGGGGGGCGGGGGTGCGGAGGACGCCGCGACTCCGACGCCGCCGAAGATCAGCACCCACAGGACGACCAGCAGCCATCGGCGCCGGAACGCCAAGCGGCCGAGTTTGTAAAGGAAGGTGGCCACGGCGAGTGGACTCCCATCGGATCGGCAGAGCAACAGGCAGGACTCAAGGACGATAACAAACCGCTCATGCGGTTTTCTTAATGGCAGATGGATTCACGCCACCACACCGGCTTCAGCCACGAACGCTGTGCGGAACCACTCACACGGTTCGATCCAGCACGAGCTGAACCCCGTCGGAAGTTCACCGGAGGCCGGTGGTGGCCCACTTGAGCCCCGCTCGAGGACAGCAGGCAGCACAAACGCCCGCGGCCCCTGGTCAGGGGGCCGCGGGCGCTCGGCGTCACGGCGCGGTCAGAGAACGGCGCCTTCCCTCGTCCTCCTGCGCAGAGTCGGCCTGCTGGACTGGGCGAGGTCCTTCCACATGTCCGAGAGACCGGTGATGGTGCGCGCCGCGAACAGCCTGCGGATCGACACCTCCTGGTTCAGCTCCGCCCGGATCAGGCCGACCAGCCTGATCGCCCGCAGCGAGTTGCCACCGAGGTCGAAGAAGTCCTCGTCGATGCCCACCCGGTCCAGCTCGAGCACATCGGCGAACGCCGCGGCCAGAACCCGCTCGGTCTCGTTGCGCGGTGCCCGGTACTTCGCGTCGAACTCGGGCTCCGGCAGCGAGGCCCGGTCCACCGTCCCGTTGACCGTCACCGGCAGGCGTTCCAGCACCGTGAACACCGACGGCACCATGGACTCCGGCAGCCACCCTGCGGCGAACCGGCGCAGCTCTTCGCCCGAAACGGCCTGGCCGCGGACCGGGACCACATAGGCCACCAGCCGCTGCTGCCCGGAACCGTCCTCCTTGACGACCACGACCGACTGTGCAAGGCCGCTGTGCTCGGACAGCACCTCCTCGACCTCGGCCAACTCGACTCGAACGCCACGTACATCGACCTGGGCGTCGGCCCGGGCCACGTACTCGAGCCGGCCGCCGGTACCCCAGCGCACCCGGTCTCCGGTCCGGTACATGAGCCCGCCGGCCGGACCGAACGGGCAGGGCACGAACCGCTCCGCGGTCGCCCCGGGCTGCCCTGCATATCCACGGGCCACGCCGGGGCCGGCCACGTACAGCTCTCCGGTCACGCCGACGGGGACCGGCGCCAGTCCCGGACCCAGCACGTAGAGGGCGGTGTTGTCCATCGGGCGGCCGACCGCGGACGCGAGGCGCACCGGTTCGTCCGCAGCCAGGCGCTGGCATGCGGCGAAGACGGTCGTCTCCGTCAAGCCGTGGCCGGTGACGATCGTCAGCTCGGGGCAGGCCTCGCGGACCCGGCGCAGCGCGGCCGTGGACACGCGGTCACCACCGGTCCACACCTCGCGCAGCCCGGCGAAGGTCTCGGGGCGTTCTGCCGCGATCGCCGAGAACAGGCTCGCGGGCAGCCACACCGTGGAGATCTCGGTCGCCGCTCGCACGGCGGTCAGCGCGTCGATGTCGAGCTCCCCCGCGGGAGCCACGACCACGCGGCCGCCGTTCAGCAGAGGCACCCACAGTTCGAGGGCGAGCGCATCGGCGGTGTGCGGCGCGTGCCACAGCACGGTGCTGTGGCCGGCCTCCTTGCAGTGGCGGTCCTTGACGAACCGCTCCATGTTCCGGTGCGTCACGGCGACTCCCGTGGCCGCACCGGTCGTTCCGGAGCCGTGCATCACGGCCAGCAGGTTGTCCTGGTGCGACGGGACCGCAGCCTCCGGCGCACCGCTGTTCTCGTCGTCGGCGCCGTCCGAGCGGATGTCGTCGAACACGATCGCCGGAACGTCCAGGCCGGAGGAGAGTGCTCCGGCCGTCGCCGCGTCGGTGAGCAGAGCGCGCGCCGCAGAGCCGCCGACCTGCGACGTGATCTGCTCCGCCGGGAGCGTCGGGTCGATCGGCAGGTAGGCCCCGCCCGCCTTCACCACGCCCAGCAGCGCGACGGCGAGGTCCACCGATCGGGGCATCGCCACGGCGACGACCGTCTCGGGTCCGACGTGCTGCCGTCGCAGCGCCTCGGCCAGCCGGCTCGAGCGCTCGTCCAGCTCCCGGTAGGAGACCTCCGAGTCGCCGGACACCATCGCGATGGCGTAGGGGTCCCGATCCACCTGCAGGGCGAACAGCTCCGGGACCGTCAGCCCCGGCAGCGGCACGTCCGTGTCGTTCGGTGCCGTCAGCACGCCGTCGCGCTCGACACCGCCGACCACGTCCAGCGCACCGATCGGCTGCGTACCGGCGGCCACCACGGCACGGATGTGCGCGATCAGCTCCTCGCCGAGGAAGCGCAGCTCCGCGCGGTGGTACAGGCTCGCAGGGGCGTCGAGCCGGATGTAGAGGTCGCTGTCGGCGCTGCCGTCGGTGTAGACGCCGATCGACAGTTCCTCGAAGGTGCCGGTCGTCGCGCCGGAGTAGCGCGCCGGGCTGTCGGCGAAGTGGAGCTGCTCCACGAACTCGACGACGTTCATGACGGCGCCGAAGCTGCCGCGGCCGCTCAGGACGGTTCCGCTCGCGCGCTGGATGTCCGAGTAGTGGCAGGCGGTGTGGCCGAAGAGCTCGTACGTCTCGTCGACCATGGCGTCGGCGATCTCGGCGAAGGTCGCACCGAGCGGAACGGCCACCCGTACCGGCACCACGTTCACGGCCAGGCCGGGCGTCCGGCTCGCCACGCCGACGCGGTTGCCCACGGCCAGCGAGAGGAGGAACTCCGGACGGTCGCAGCGGTGCCGGAAGAACACCGCCGCGGCCGCGGTCAGCATCTGCGACATCCACACGCCCATGTCCGTCGCGGTCTCGGTCCAGACGTCGGCCTCGGCGCGCGGAACGGTCAGCGTCCGGCTCACCATGCCGATGGTCTCGGCCACCTCCGACCAGCGGTCGGCGCTGCTCAGCGGCTGGGAGAGCGCGGCCCGCAGCGAGTCGGACAGGGCGACACGCGGAACCTGGGCGGGCGCCGGGGCATCCTTCAGGTAGTCGCGCCAGAACTCCGAGTCCTCGGTGAACTTCTGGGAGGCGAGGTACTCCGTCGCCTCGGCCGCGAACGACTCGGCGTCCCACGGGTGCGGCAGCTCCGGTACGTTCTCGCCCCGCACCAGCGCCGTGTAGACCTCGGCGAGGCGCCGCGAGAGCAGGCCACCCGCGCCGAACCCGTCCGATATGAGGTGGTGGTAGGCGATCACCAGGAGGGAGCGGGCCTCCGCGAGTTTGACCACACCCAGCCGGAACAGCAGGTCCCGCGACAGGTCGAACGGCTGCCGCACCATGTCGGCCAGCGCTTCGCGCGCCGCCTGCTCGGGATCGGCCTCGGCACTGAGGTCCAGGTAGAACGGCCGCCAGTCCCCCAGTTCCCGGGGTACCAGGCGCAGCCCGCTGCCGTCGTCGACGAAGTTGACGCGCAGCACCTCCGCCTCGCCCATCACGTGCAGGAACGCGGATTCAATGACCGCCGCGTCCAGCTCACCGTCCACATCCCACATGGTCAGCGCATGGTTCGGCGTGTCGGGAGCCATTTCCTGCGCCCGCCACATGCCTTTATGCGCAGACGACGCACCGAACGAACGCACACAGATCAACCCCTCAGCAAACAGGCCCGGGAATCGGAGAACTTCACAGATCACCCCCACCTTCAGGGAAGTGGGTCGGCCGTTCAAGACAACTCGGTGCCGGGCGGGACAAGCAGCTGTGGAGCTTGCGTGTCCCGCCGGCGGGACATTCCTACGCGGCCATCGAGGACGTGACGTGCTCGGCGATCCGCCTCGGCGACGGGAACTTCAGGACCAGGTTCGCCCTCAGCTTGAGTCCGGTCGATGCGGTCAGACGCTTGCTCAGCTCCACCGACAGCAGGGAGTCGAATCCGATCTCCTTGAACTCCTGGTCGGGGTCGACGGACGCGCTGGACGGGTGTCCGAGCACGACGGCGACCTTCTCGAGGACGTGCTCGAGCACGAGTGCCTCCGCGTCGTCCCCGGAGAGGGCGGCGAGCCGCTCCGGCAGGGGTACGAGGTGGTCGTCGCCGGCCGGTGCCTCCGTCGAGGGCACCTCCGCCGCCACCGCCGTCTGCGAGGAGTTCAGCCAGTACCGCTGCCGCTGGAACGCGTACGTCGGGAGGTCCACCCGCTCGCGAGTCCCGAACAGGGCGTCCCAGTCCACCGACCCGCCCCGGACGTGGAGCTGGGCCAGCGAGCCGACCACGGCCTCCACCTCGTCCCGGTCCCGCCGCGACGAGGACAGGACCAGCGCGTCGTCCACGTCCTCGACGATCTCCTGCACCGGGACGGTCAGAACGGGGTGCGGGCTCATCTCGACGAACACCCGGAAACCGTCCTCGGCCAACCGCTGGACGGAGGTCTCGAAGAGGACCTTCTCGCGCAGGTTGTCGTACCAGTAGTCGCCGTTCAGCTGTGCGGTGTCGATGACCTCGCCGTGGAGGGTCGAGTAGAAGGGCAGCGCCGACGTCTTCGGGCTCACGTCGGACAGCGGGCCGAGCACCTGCTCGCGGACCCGGGTCACGTGGTGCGAATGCGAGGCGTAGTCGACCGAGATCCTCCGCGCCTGAGCGCCGTCGGCCTTCATCTTCTCGACGAACTCGTCGAGCGCGTCCGGCTCCCCGGACACCACCACGGAGCGGGGCCCGTTGACGACGGCGATGCTCAGCTGGTCGCCCCACGGAACGAGACGTTCCGCTACGACTTCCGCGGACTCCGCGACCGATGCCATCCCGCCGTGACCGATCAGGTCCACCAGAGCCTTGCTGCGGAGCGCCACGATCTTGGTGGCGTCCCTCAACGACAGTGCACCGCAGACGTAGGCGGCGGCGATCTCGCCCTGGCTGTGTCCGACCACGGCGGCCGGTTCCACACCCCAGGAGCGCCACAGGCCGGCCATCGACACCATCACCGAGAACAGCGCCGGCTGGACCACGTCCACCCGGTCCAGAGACGGCGCCCCGTCCACGCCGCGCACCACGTCGAGCAGCGACCAGTCGACCCACTCGGACAGTGCGGCCGCGCACGCGTCGAGGCTCTGCGCGAAGACCGGGAAGGTGTCGTACAGCTGCCGGCCCATGCCGACCCACTGCGACCCCTGCCCGGGGAACATGAAGGCGACACCGCCGAGTTTCCCGGTGGCTCCGCGCACCACCGCGGGGGACTCCGCACCCTCGCCCAGCGCCGTCAGAGCGCTCAGCAGCTCGTCGCGACCGCGGCCCAGCACGACTGCACGGTGGTCGAACCGCGACCGGCTCGACAGCAGCGACGCGCCGATGCCGGCGATGTCCGCCTGCGGGTCGGCAGCGAGGAAGTCGCGCAGCTTGCCCGCCTGGCCCTGCAGGGCGGCCGCGCTCTTGGCCGACACCACCCACGGCACCAGCCCGCCGACGACGCCCGGGCCCGGGACCCGCTCGTCCGCCTGCTCCTGCTGCGGAGCCTCTTCCAGGATCACGTGCGCGTTGGTGCCGCTGACGCCGAAGGAGGACACCCCGGCCCGGCGCGGACCGTCCGCCCGGGTCCACTCACGGCCCTCCGCCAGCAGTTCGACCCCGCCGGAGGACCAGTCGACGTGCCTCGAGGGCGCGTCGACGTGCAGGGTCTTCGGCAGGTACCCGTGGCGCATGGCCATCACGGCCTTGATGACCCCGCCGACTCCGGCGGCGGCCTGGGCGTGACCCATGTTCGACTTCAGGGATCCCAGGAAGAGCGGCCTGCCGTCGGCCCGGTCCTTCCCGTAGGTCGCCAGCAGGGCCTCCGCCTCGATGGGGTCGCCCAGCTTGGTTCCGGTGCCGTGGGCTTCGACCAGGTCCACCTCGGAGGGCTTGACCCCCGCGTTCGCCAGTGCCCGCCGGATCACCTTCTCCTGCGCGCGGCCGTTGGGAGCGGTCAGCCCGTTGCTGGCGCCGTCCTGGTTCACCGCGGAACCGCGGACGACGGCGAGCACCGGGTGGCCGTTGCGCCGGGCGTCGGACAGCCGCTCCAGGAGCAGTACGCCCACGCCCTCGGCCCAGCCGGTCCCGTCGGCCCCGTCCGCGAAGGCCTTGCACCGGCCGTCGGCCGACAGGGCGCCCTGGCGGGCGAACTCCACGAAGGCGGCGGGCGTCGACATCACCAATGCCCCGCCGGCCAGCGCGAGGGAGCACTCCCCCGCACGCAGGGACTGCACTGCCATGTGCAGGGCCACCAGCGACGAGGAGCACGCCGTGTCCAGGGACACCGCCGGCCCGGTCAGCCCCAGTTCGTACGCCACCCGGCCGGACGCGACGCTGAGCGAGCTGCCGTACAGCAGGTAGCCCTCGAGCTCGCTCTGGCCCGACTCCAGGAAACGCCAGCCGTACTCGGTGGAGCTCACCCCGGAGAAGACGCCGACCTCCGCCCCGCGTACGTCGGCGGGGACGATGCCGGCGCGCTCGAAGGCCTCCCACGACGTCTCCAGCAGCATGCGCTGCTGCGGGTCGGTCGCCAGCGCCTCGCGCGGGCTGATGCCGAAGAAGTCGGCGTCGAAGCCTGCGACGTCCGCCAGGAACCCTCCCTGGCGCACGTACGCGCTGCCGACGGTGTCGGGGTCCGGGTCGTACACGTCCCGCCACCCGCGGTCCGTCGGGAACGCGTCCACGACGTCCCGGCCGCTGCGGATCACGTCCCACAGTTCCTCGGGCGACGAGACGCCTCCCGGGTAGCGGCAGGCCATGGACACCACGGCGATCGGCTCGCCACGGCCGGCCTTCAGGGCGTCGTTCTCCTGGCGCAGGCGGTCGCGCTCCTCCAGCAGCGTTCGGAGCGCCCGCTGGACCCGGTCCCCGCCCTCCGCCGTCTGATCCGCGGAGTTGGTCATGTCACTTACCTCTTCTCATCCAGAGCCAGGTCGAGCAGCGCGTCCAGGTCCATGTCCGACAGTTCGTCCGCACCGGTGTCCGCGTCCGCCGCGGATGCCTCGCCGTTCTCCTGGGGCGGGTTGGCGCACGCCAGGACCAGCTCCAGGAGGCCCGCGCTGCGCAGGCCGTCGATCGAGACGTTCCGCAGCACCTCGCGGATCACAGCGTCCTCGTCCTGGCTCGCGTCCGCCTCGGGACGCAGCAGGCCCAGCAGGTGCAGGCCCAGCTCGCGCGGCGTGGGGTAGCTGAAGACGAGGGTGGACGCCAGGCGCAGTCCGGTCGCGGCGGCCAGGCGGTTGCACAGTTCGACCGCGGTCAGCGAGTCGAATCCGAGCTGGGTGAACGCCTGGTCGGCGTCGACGGCCGCGCCGGACGGGTGTCCGAGCACGACGGCGGCCTGGTCGCGGATCCAGTCCAAGGCCGCTGCCTCCGCCTCGTCCGCCGGCAGGGTGACCAGCCTGGCGGCCAGGTCCACGGAGCCGCCGTCCTTGGGCGTGCCCGCCCTGCTCCGGCGCGGACGGCCGGAGTCGGCGAGGCCGCGCAGCAGCAGCGGCAGCTCGTCGGCGGCCTTGCTGCGCAGCCCGGCGACGTCCACCCGGGCCGGGACGAGGACCGGCTTGCCGCTCGCGCACGCCGCGTCGAACAGGGCCAGTGCCTCGGGCGTCGGCATCGGGGCGATGCCCATCCGCCGGAGCCGGGAGAAATCGGCCTGGTCCAGGTCCCCGGTCATGCCGCTGCTCTGCTCCCACCAGCCCCAGCACAGCGAGGTGCCGACCAGGCCGGATGCGCTGCGCTGGGCCGCCAGACCGTCCAGGAAGCCGTTCGCCGCGGCGTAGTTCGCCTGTCCTCCGGTGCCGAGCGTGCCGGCGAGGGCGGAGAACTGGACGAACGCCGACAGGCTGTGCTCCCGGGTCAGCTCGTGCAGGTTGACCGCACCGCCGACCTTGGCGCGCAGCACGTGGTCGAGGCTCTCCGGGGTCAGCGATTCGACGGTGCCGTCGGCCAGTACGCCCGCCGCGTGGACGACCGCCGTCAGCGGGTACCGCGGGGGCATGTCCGCGAGCAGGTCCGCCAGGGCATCCCGGTCCGCGATGTCGCAGGCCACGACCCGGACGGCGGCGCCCGCCTCCTCGAGGTCCGAGACCAGCTCGGGAACCCCGTCGGCCGCCGTTCCCCGACGGCTCGCCAGCACCAGGCTCCGTACGCCGTGTTCGGCGACGAGGTGCCGCGCCACCAGCGAGCCGACGCCCCCGGTGCCGCCGGTGACGAGCACGCTGCCGCCGCCGAAGCCACCGCTCAGGTCGAAGACCAGCTTGCCGACGTGGCGGCCCTGGCTCATCTCGCGGAACGTCTTGCGGGCGTCGCGGATGCTGCGGACGGAGATCGGGCTGAGCTGCACCCGTCCGTCGGCGAACAGCTCCATGACGTCGCGGAACATCTCGTGGATGGTGTCCGGGCCCGCCGTGCCGTAGAGGTCGAAGGCCTGGTAGTCGACTCCGGGGTGGTCGGCCGCGACCTGCCCGGCCTCGCGGATGTCCGTCTTGCCCATCTCGATGAAGTTGCCGCCGCCCGGCAGCAGCTTCAGCGAGGCGTCGACGAAGGTGTGCGCGAGGGAGTTGAGCACGACGTCGACACCGCGGCCGTCCGTGGCGTCGAGGAACTTCTCCACGAACTCCAGGTCGCGCGAGGACGCCAGGTGCGCGTCGTCGAGGCCCATGCCGCGCAGCGCGGGCCACTTGGCCGGGCTGGCGGTGGCGTAGACCTCGGCGCCCACGTGCCTGGCCAGCTGGACGGCGGCCGTTCCGACGCCGCCGGCCGCGGCGTGGATGAGGATGCGCTGCCCCTTCTGCAGCTTCATCACGTGGAAGAGCGCGTAGTAGGCGGTGAGGAAGGTGCTCGGCATGGAGGCCGCCTCGGCGTGGCTCCAGCCGTCGGGGACGGGGGCCAGCAGCCGGTGGTCGGCCACGGCCACGCTTCCGAAGGAGCCGTTGAAGATGCCGGTCACCCGGTCGCCCGGGGCGAGGCCGGCCACGTCGTCCGCGACCTCCAGCACGATGCCCGCGCCCTCGCTGCCGAGCCCGGAGTCGAAGTCCGTCCGGTCGATGAGGCCCAGGGCGATCGTGACGTCGCGGAAGTTGAGGCCGGCCGCCTGGACGGCGATGCGGACCTGCCCGGCCTCCAGGGGCGCCGCCACCTCGGGGCACGCGACCCACGTCAGGTTCTCCAGCGTGCCCGCCTTCGTGATGCCCAGCCGGTACGCGCCGTCTGCCGGGGCGTCGAGCTGGTGGTCGGCGGGCGCGGCCTGCACCATCCGCGGCACGAGGGACGTACCGCCGCGCAGCGCCAGCTGGTCCTCACCGAGGGCGAGGGCGTCCGCGAAGGCCGCCCACGAGGTCTCCTCGTCGTCGATGTCGACGAGCCGGAACCGGCCGGGGTGCTCGGTCTGCGCGGAGCGGATCAGGCCCCACACGGACGCGCCGGGCAGGCTCTCGACGTCGTCGCCCGCGCCGGTGGCCTGCGCCAGGCGGGTGAGCACGACCAGCGTGGACGCGGCGAGCCGGTCCTCGGCGAGGAACTTCTGGACGGTCTCCAGCACGTGCTTGCCGGCGTCACCGACCGTGGTGAGCAGGTCGTCGCCGGGGGCGACGGCGTCGTCGAGGCACAGGACGAGGTGGCGGGGGGCGTCGGCGGCGAGGACCTCGCCGAGGGACGCGTACAGCGAGACGCCGCCGTCGCCCGCGGCGACGAGCCGGGCGGCCCGGCCGGTCTCCGAGCCGATGACGCCCCACTGCGCGCGGCCGGCGTCCGGCGCGGCCTCCGGGGCCGGGCGCCAGTCCAGTGCGTACAGGGACTGCTCGCGGCCACCGCGCGCCGAGCGGACCTGCTCGGCGCTCGCCGGGCGGAACGTCAGCGCGTCGACGTGGGCGATCTCGCGGCCGTGCTCGTCGGCGATCACGAGGGACACGACGCCTTCGGCGGCCGGGGTGAGCTTGACGCGCACGGTCGGGCCGCAGTCCCCGGCGAGGTGCACGCCGGACCAGGCGAAGGGCATCCAGCCCTGGTCGCCCGTCACGGTGATGACGCCGCCGGCGACGACGGCGTGCAGCACGGTGTCGATCAGCGCCGGGTGCAGGGTGAACCCGCCGTCGGCGCCTTCCGGCAGGGTGGCGAGGGCGAACAGGTCGTCGCCCTTGCGCCAGACCTCGCGCAGGCCGCGGAACAGCGGGCCGTAGTCGAAGCCGCCGTCCGCGAGGGAGTCGTAGAGGCCGTCGAAGCCGATCTGCTCGGCCCCGGCCGGCGGCCACGCGGCGAGCGCGCGGGCGTCGTCGGCCCGGCCGGCGTCCTGCGGGGCGCCGGGCGCCAGGGTGCCCATGGCGTGCCGGGTCCAGCCGCCGGCACCGGCGGCGTCCTCGGCGGGACGCGAGTACACGTCCAGGGAGCGGCGGCCGCTCCCGTCCGCGGCGCCGGCGACGACGCGCACCTGCACGTCGCCCGTGTCGGGGAGGATCAGCGGGACTTCGAGGGAGAGCTCCTCGACCGAGGCGCAGCCGACGTGCTCGCCCACCGACAGCGCCAGGTCCATGTACGCGGTCGCCGGGACGACGACCGAGTCGAACACGGCGTGGTCGGCGATCCACTCGTGGGTCCGCAGGGACCACAGGTCGGTGAACACCACCTCGTCGGTGCCGGGGTGGTCCACCACGGCGCCGAGCAGCGGGTGCTCGGCGGCGGACAGGCCGGCGGAGGTCACGTCCGCGGACGCGAGGCCCGACAGGAAGTCCATCCAGTAGCGCTGGTGCTGGAACGCGTACGTCGGGAGGTCGACGCGCTCCTGCGTGCCGAACAGGGCGGCCCAGTCCGCGGCGGCGCCCAGGACGTGCAGCTCGGCGAGCGCGCCGGCCAGGCCCTGCGCGACACCGCGGTCGCGGCGCGAAGAGGCCACGACGACGGCGTCGTGCACGCCCTCCGCGGCGAACGCGTCCTTGGTGAGGCCGGCGAGCGTGGAGCCCGGGCCGACCTCGACGAAGACGTTCGCGCCGGCCGCGCGGGCGCGCTCCACGGCGTCGTGGAAGCGCACGGGCTCGCGGACGTGGTCGACCCAGTGGGCGACGGACGTCAGCTCCTGGAGGGTGGCCTCGCGGCCCAGCAGCGTCGACACGACCGGGATCGACAGCTCGCCGCCCATGGGCAGCGCGCGCAGCGCCAGTTCGAACTCCTCGAGGACCGGTCCCATCAGCGGGGAGTGGAACGCGTGGTCGACGGGGAGCAGCTTCGCCGACCGGCCGTCGGCGACGAGCCGGTCGCGCAGGTCGTGGACCTCGTCGCGCAGGCCCGAGACCACCACCGACTCCGGGCCGTTGACGGCGGCGATGCCGGTACGGGTGTACGGGCGCAGCAGCGCGGCGACTTCGGCTTCCGAGGCGCGGACCGCCAGCATGGCGCCCGGCTCGGCGACGGCCTGCATGGTGCGGCCGCGGGCGGCCACGATGCGGGTCGCGGTGTCGAGGTCGAAGGCTCCGGACACGTGGGCGGCGGCGATCTCGCCGACTGAGTGGCCGATCAGGTGGGTCGGCTGCGGGCCGTACTGGCCGAGGAGCCGGTAGAGGGCGACCTGCAGGGCGAACAGCGCGGGCTGCATGACGTCCGTACGCTCGCGGCCCTCGGGCTCGTCGGCGAGGAGCAGGGGCCGGAGCTCGAACGGGAGGTGCGCGTCGAAGCGGGCGCAGACCTCGTCGAGGGCCTCGGCGAAGACGGGGAAGGTGTCGTACAGCTCGCGGGCCACGCCGGTCCACTTCGAGCCCTGGCCCGGGAACATGAGGGCGAAGCCGCCCGGCTCGCCGGCCGCGCCGCGCACCACGGCGGGGGACTCGGCGCCCTCGGCCAGCTTCGCGAGGGCGTCCAGCAGGTCGTCCCGGCCGCTGCCCAGCACCACGGCGCGGTGCTCGAACTGCGCCCGGCTGGAGACCAGCGAGGCGCCGATGGCGGCGAGGTCCGCCGCCGGGTCGGCGGCGACGAACGCGCGCAGCTTCTCGGCCTGCGCCCGCAGCGCCTGCTCGGACCGCGCCGACAGCGCCCACGGCACGATGCCCGCAGCGCCGGCCGGCGTGCGGTCGGCGGCGTCCGGGGCCGGCTGCGCCTCGGGGGCCTCCTCGAGGATGAGGTGGGCGTTGGTGCCGCTGGCGCCGAAGCTGGACACGCCGGCCCGGCGGGGCCGGCCCGGGGCGGTGGTCCAGTCGCGGGCCTCGGTCAGCAGCTCGACCGCGCCGGCCGTCCAGTCGACGTGCGTCGAGGGCTGGTCCACGTGCAGCGTCTTGGGCAGGACGCCGTGCTGCATCGCCATGATCATCTTGATGATGCCGCCGACGCCGCCCGCCGCCTGGGTGTGGCCGATGTTCGACTTCAGGGACCCCAGCCACAGCGGGTTGCCCGGCTCGCGCTCCTGCCCGTAGGTGGCCAGCAGCGCCTGCGCCTCGATGGGGTCGCCGAGCGTGGTGCCGGTGCCGTGCGCCTCGACCACGTCGACGTCGCCCGCCTGGACGCGGGCGTTGGCCAGCGCGGCGCGGATGACGCGCTGCTGCGCCGGGCCGCTCGGTGCGGTCAGGCCGTTGGAGGCGCCGTCCTGGTTGACGGCGGAGCCGCGGATGACCGCCCAGATCTTGCGGCCGTTGCGCTGCGCGTCGGAGAGCCGCTCCAGGACCAGCATGCCGACGCCCTCGGAGAAGCCGGTGCCGTCCGCCGCGTCGGCGAACGCCTTGCACCGGCCGTCGGCCGAAAGGCCGCCCTGGCGCGCGAACTCGCGGAGCACCTGCGGCATCGCCATGACGGTGACGCCGCCGGCCAGCGCCAGGCCGCACTCGCCCTGGCGCAGCGACTGCACCGCCTGGTGCACCGTCACCAGCGAGGACGAGCACGCGGTGTCGGTGGACACCGCCGGGCCCTCCAGGCCCAGCGCGTACGACACGCGGCCGGACGCGACGCTCAGCAGGGAGCCGATCTGCGCGTAGCCCGAGATGTTCTCGGGGGTGAAGTAGTGGTTGCCGTACCCGAAGTAGGCGATGCCGGCGAAGACGCCGGTGCTGGTGCCGCGCAGGGAGTGCGGGTCGATGCCGGCCCGCTCCAGGGACTCCCATGAGGTCTCCAGCAGGAGCCGCTGCTGCGGGTCGGAGGCCAGCGCCTCGCGCGGGTTGATCTCGAAGAAGTCGGCGTCGAAGTCGCCCGCGTCGTGGAGGAAGCCTCCTTCCCGCGTGTAGCAGGTGCCCGGCCGCTCGCGCTGCGGGTCGTAGAGGTCCTCCAGGTCCCAGAAACGGTCCTCGGGGAACTCCGACACGACGTCCGCGCCCGCCTGCACCAGGTCCCACAGGGCCTCCGGGGACGCCGCCCCGCCCGGGAAACGGCAGGCGACGCCCACCACGGCGATGGGCTCGGCGGCGGCCTCGGTCAGCTCCTTCAGACGCTTGCGGGTTTCGATCAGCTCGATCGACGTCCGCTTGAGGTACTCGAGAACTTCGGCGTTGTTGTCGTTTGTCATCGCTCTCCCCTAGCCGAGCTCTTTGTCCAGTAGCGCGAGAAGGTCTCCCGCCGAGGCCGAACTGATCTGGTCGACGATGCCGACCGGTGCTCCGGCGCTCACCAGCGAACGGACTCGGCCCTGCAGCTCGCCGAGCAGAGTGGAAATCGTGTTCTTGTCCTCGTCCCCGAGTTCGAGGAACGCCTCCTCCAGCCGGGCGCCCAGTCCGTTGATCTCCTTGGCCAGGTGATCGGCCGGAGATTCCGGGGCAGCACCGGAGTCGGGGGTGATACGCGCGTTCAGGAACTGCGCGAGGGCGGTGGGGTTCGGGTGGTCGAACACCAGCGTGGAGGGCAGCTTCAGGCCGGTCACCGCCGACAGCTTGTTCCGCAGCTCCAGCCCGGTGAGCGAGTCGATCCCCAGTTTCCTGAACGTCGCAGCCGCAGTGATCCGCCGGGCGTCCGGGTGGCCGAGGACGATCGCGGTCTGCGCCCGGATGGCATCGAGCAGCACCGCCTCCGCTTCCGCCGGCGCCAGCGAGGCCAGCTGCTGCGCGAGTGCGCTGTCGGTGGACTCCCGGTTCCCCGGGCCGCCGGATCCGGCGCCGGTCCCGGTCAGAGCGCGCAGGAGCGGTGAAGCCGCGCCCGGAGCGGCGAGGTTCAGCCGCGCCGGCACCAGGACCGGCTCGTCCAGCGAGATCGCCGCGTCGAAGAGCGCGAGGCCCTCCTGCGACGCCATCGGCAGCACGCCCTGCCGCTGGAGGCGTACGACGTCCGTGTCGCCGATGTCGGCGACCATCTCGCTGCGTTCGGCCCAGAAGCCCCAGCACAGCGAGGTGGCCGGCAGGCCCTCGGCCCGACGGGTCTCCGCGAGGCCGTTGAGGAACGCGTTGGCCGCCGCGTAGTTGGCCTGTCCTGCCGTCCCGAGCACGCTCGCGATCGAGGAGAACAGCACGAACGCGGACAGGTCCAGATGGCGGGTCAGCTCGTGCAGGTGCCAGGCACCGTTCACCTTGGGCGCGAGGACCGTGTTCACGCGGTCCTCGGTCAGCGCCTCGACGACTCCGTCGGCCAGCACGCCCGCGCAGTGGATCACCGCGGTCAGCGGGTGCCCGGCCGGCACCGCGGCGATGAGCTCCGCGACGGAGTCACGGTTCGCGACATCGCAGGCCACGACCTCGACCTGGGCTCCCGCCCCGGTCAGCTCCTCCTGCAGCCCTGCCGCCGCCGGGGCCGCCAGGCCCCGCCTGCTGGTCAGCACCAGCCGGCGCACGCCGTGCCGCTGCACGAGGTGGCGGGCCAGCATCGCGCCCAGGCCGCTGGTGCCACCCGTGATCAGCACCGTCCCGGACCCGAGAGCGGGAAGGTCCTCCGCCCCGCCGAGGGCTCCGGAACCGGCGGACGCACCGTGGGCGCGGGCCAGTTCCGGCGTGGTCACCTCGCCGGCTCGGATCTTGAGCTGGAGTTCTCCGGTCCCGGCCGCCGCGGGGACGCGGGCCCACGAAGCGGGCCGGCCGTCCGTGTCCACGAGCGTGAACCGGCCCGGGTTCTCGGTCTGCGCGGTGCGCACGAATCCCCAGACCGCGGTCGCCGCGGGGTCGGGGTGGGCCACTTGGTCGTCGCGGATCGCGTCCTGCGTCACGACGACCAGACGGGATTCTGCGAACCGGTCGTCGGCGAGCCAGTCCTGCGTCCACCGCAGCACACGGTGGAGGTTCCGCTCGACGGCGGCGGGTGTGTCAGCGCCGTCCGTGCCGGTCCGGCCGATGCCGGCGATGACGATCGGGGGGATCGCGCTGCCGGAGGCGGCGAGTTCCCCGAGGCCGGCGAAGACCTCTGCGCCCTCTCCCAGGTCCGCGGCGACCGCGGCGGGTTCGCCCAGCACCGCGTACCGGCCCGTCGCGTGACCGGAGGGGACCGTGAGGGGGGCCCAGTCCACCTGGAACAGCGCGTCCTGGTGGTCGAAGCCCAGCGCGGTCAGCTTCTGGACGTCCGCGGGCCCCAGGGTCAGCGATTCGACGCCGCCGACGGGGGCTCCGCTTCGGTCCGCGATGGTCACGGACAGCGCGTTCTCCCCCACGGGTGCGAGACGGACGCGCAGCACGGCCGGCTCGGCGGGGTTCACGCGGATGCCGGTGCAGCGCAGCGGCAGCCAGCCCTCGGGCCGGGAGTTGTCCACGAACTGCCCCAGGCCGACCGGGAGCAGCGCGGCGTGGAACAGCGCCGGGTGGATCCGGTACCGGCTGCGGTCCGCGCCGTCGGCGGCGGGCAGCTCCACCTCCGCGAACAGGGCGTCGCCCTGGCGCCAGACCTTCTGCAGGCCGCGGAACAGGGGCCCGTAGCCGAAGCCGAGGGCGGACAGCCGGGCGTACTCGTCCTCGAAGGGTACGGCGACCGCGCCCGCGGGAGGCCACGCGACGAGGCTTTCCCGCGCGGGGGTGCGTCCGGTGTCGGACCCGACGACGCCGACGGCGTTGCGCGTCCACCCGGTGTCGCCCTCGCCCCGGGAGTGCACGCTGATCACGTTCTTGCCGTCGACCACGACGCGGATCTCGCGCTCGGCCGTCCGGGAGAGCACCAGCGGCGTTTCCAGGGTGAGTTCGTCGACGACGTCGCCCCCCGCCTTGTGCGCGGCCCAGACCGCCATCTCCAGCAGCGCCGTTGCCGGCACCAGGACGGCGCCGTGGACCACGTGGCCGGCGAGCCAGGGGTGGCGCTCCAGGGACAGGCGTCCGCTGCCCACCACGCCGCCGTTCTCCCCGTCATCGGGCAGATCGATCACGGCGTCGAGCAGAGGGTGGTCCGACGTGCTCCCGGCGGTGGTGGTCTCGCCGGGTGCGTTCAGCCAGTAGCGCTGGCGCTGGAAGGCGTACGTGGGCAGCTCGACCCACGGGCCGTCCCAGTCCTGGAACGCGTTCTCCCACGACACGTCGACGCCTGCCACGAAGGCCTCGGCCGCCGACCGGTGGAAGCGCGCGAGGCTGCCCTCGCCGCGGCGCAGCGTGCCCACGGCGGCGGCCTCGACGCCCGCGCTGTCCAGGGTCTGTTCCACACCGATCGTCAGTACGGGGTGGGCGGACGCCTCGACGAAGAAGCGGAAGCCCTGTTCGGCCAGTGCCCGGGTCGCCTCCTCGAAGCGGACCGTCCGGCGCAGGTTGGTGTACCAGTACTCGGCGTCCATGCAGGTCGTGTCGAGCCAGTCGGCCGTCACGGTCGAGAAGAACGGCACCTCGGCCGTACGCGGCCGCAGCCCCGCCAGAACCCGGCGCAGTTCGCCGTCGATGGCCTCCACGTGCCGGGAGTGCGAGGCGTAGTCCACCGGAACCCGGCGGGCCCGCACCTCGTCGGCCTCGCAGGCGGCCAGCAGGGCATCGAGCTCGGCCACGTCGCCCGACACCACGACGGACGAAGGCCCGTTGACGGCCGCGACCGACAGCCCGTCCGTCAGACGTGCGCGTACGTCTTCCACCGGGAGCGCGACCGACACCATGCCGCCGAGCCCGGACAGGGCCAGGATCGCCTTCGAGCGGAGCGCCACCACCTTCGCGGCGTCCTCGATCGACAGGGCGCCGGCGACGCACGCGGCCGCGATCTCGCCCTGGGAGTGGCCCACGACGGCCGCGGGCTGCACCCCGTACGAGCGCCACACCTCGGCCAGCGACACCATCACGGCCCACAGCACGGGCTGTACGACGTCCACCCGTTCCAGCGCGTCGGCATCGCCGAGCACGTCGTGGAGGGACCAGTCGACGTGCGGGGCCAGCGCGTCCGCGCACTCCTGCATGCGGCGCGCGAACACGGGGGAGGACTCCCACAGCTCGCGCCCCATCTCGACCCACTGCGACCCCTGGCCCGGGAACACGAACACCGTCTTGCCCACCGGCTTCGCGACTCCGGACACCACACCGGCGGCGCCGCTCTCGTCACCCGCGGCAGCGGCGGTCAGGGCAGCGAGCAGCTCGTCCCGGTCGGCGCCGATGACCACCTGGCGGTGGTCGAAGAGGGATCGCGTCGTCACCAGCGAACGGCCCACGCCCGCGAGCGGGAGGGCCGCGTCCGCGGCCACGCCGTCGCGCAACCGCAGCGCCTGCTCCCGCAGGGCTTCTGCCGACCGCGCCGACAGCACCCACGGCACCGAGGCGGGGGCCGGAGGGGCCGTGGCCTCCTGCGGTGCCTGCTCGGGGGTCTCGGGTGCCTGCTCGAGGATCAGGTGCGCGTTGGTGCCGCTGATGCCGAAGGCGGAGATGCCGGCCCGCCGGGGGCGTCCGGGTGCGCTGGTCCACTGACGGGCCTCGGTCAGCAGCTCGACCGCACCCGATGTCCAGTCCACGTGCGTGGACGGACGGTCCACGTGGAGGGTCTTGGGCAGCACGCCGTGGCGTATCGCCATGGTCATCTTGATGACGGCGCCGACGCCAGCGGCCGCTTGTGTGTGGCCGATGTTGGACTTCAGGGAGCCCAGCCACAGCGGGCTGTCCGCTTCGCGGTCCTGTCCGTAGGTGGCGAGCAGCGCTTCCGCCTCCATGGGGTCGCCCAGCCTCGTACCGGTCCCGTGCGCCTCCACCGCGTCCACGTCGCTCGCCTGCAGCCCGGCATCGGCCAGGGCTGCCCGGATGACCCGGCGCTGGGCCAGTTCGTTCGGCGCGGTGAGGCCGTTGGAGGCCCCGTCCTGGTTGGTCGCCGAGCCGCGGATCACGGCGAGGATGCGACGCCCGTTGCGCTGAGCGTCCGAGAGGCGCTCGAGGACGAGCATGCCCGCGCCCTCGGAGAAGCCGGTGCCGTCTGCCGCGTCGGCGAACGCCTTGCACCGTGCGTCGTCCGACAGGCCGCGCTGGCGGCCCATCTCCACGAGCAGGCCCGGGGTCGGCATGGCCGACACCCCGCCGGCCAGCGCCAGGGTGCACTCCCCGGACCGCAGGGAGCGGACGGCCTGGTGGACGGCTACGAGCGAAGACGAGCACGCGGTGTCGGTGGACACCGCCGGGCCCTCCAGGCCCAGTACGTACGCCACCCGGCCCGAGGCGACGCTGGGGAGCGTGCCGGTGAGCTGGAAGCCCTCGACCTCGCCGGATGCCGCGCCGCCCATCCGCGGGCCGTAGTCGGTGGTGTAGATGCCGGTGAACACGCCGGTCGCCGTGCCGCGAAGTGCGGCCGGGTCGATGCCCGCCCGCTCCAGCGCCTCCCACGACGTCTCCAGCATCAGCCGCTGCTGCGGGTCCATCGCGAGCGCCTCGCGCGGGCTGATGCCGAAGAACGGCGCGTCGAACTCCGCGAGGTCGTGCAGGAACCCGCCCGAGCGCGTGTTCGTCGTCCCGGGCACCTCGGGATCCGGGGAGTACAGCGCCTCCACGTCCCATCCGCGGTCCGACGGGAACTCGGTGATCGCGTCCACACCCTCGGACACGACTCCCCACAGCCCTTCGGGGGACGTCACCCCACCAGGGAAGCGACACCCCACACCCACGACCGCGATGGGCTCGCGAGCGGACTCCTCCAGCTCGCGCACCCGCTCGCGCAGGTCCTGCGCATCGCCGACGGCGCGTCGCAAGTAGGACCGGAGCTTGTCGACATCCTCCACCAGGGCCTCCCCCAACCAATGACTCAGAAGAACAGGTGTGGCTACACGTAGCCGCGTTCGATCATTTCGTACAAATCGTCATCACTGCGACTTTCCAGACTCGGGCTCTCCAGGCCCGGGATCTCCGGATGCGCAGCCACCACCGTTTCCGGGACCTCGGTCGCCTGCGGCTCGAGGAGGGAGAAGACGTGGTGGGCGAGCTTCTCGGGAGTGGGGTAGGTGAACGCGACGGTGGCCGGGAGCCGCACTCCGGCCACCGCGGCGAGCCGGTTGCGGAGCGCCACGGCCATCGAGGAGTCGAATCCCAGCACCTTGAAGGTCTCGGTCGACCTCGCCTCGAGATAGGCGAACGTCCGGTCCGCGTCCTTCGCACTCAGCAGCGCCGCCGTTTCGGCGCACACGAGGGTGAGGACCGTTGATTCCGAGCCCAGATACGCTGCCCTGGTGCTCGCGTCCGGTCCGCTCGGCTGCGCGGCGGGGCTGTTCGTGGCTCCGGTGTCATCGGCCGCTGTCAGCCAGTACCGCTGCCGCTGGAACGCGTAGGTCGGCAGGCCGATCCGGCGCGGCCGGTCCGCGGTGAACACCGCCTTCCAGTTCACCGGCACACCGCGTACGTGCAGTTCGGCCAGCGACGCCAGGACCTGGCCCGCGCTCCCGTCGCGCTTGTGCAGGGTGCTCACCACCACCGGCGGGGTAGCCAGCGCGTCGGCGGCCTCCTCCATCGCCACCTGGAGCACGGGGTGCGGGCTGACTTCCACGAACACGCCGCCGTGGTCCTGCATCAGGCCTTCGACCACCTCGCCGAAACGCACCACCGAGCGCAGGTTGTCGTACCAGTACGAGGCGTCGAGCACGCGGGTGTCGAGCAGTCCGCCGGTGACCGTGGAGTGGAACCTCACCGCCGACTCCCGCGGCGAAAGACCCGCGGTGTCCTCGAGCAGACGGTCACGGATGGCTTCGACGTGGTGGGAGTGGGAGGCGTAGTCCACCTTGACCCGGCGCACCCGGACGTCGTCGCCGGCCGCCATGGCGGCGAACTCGTCCAGTGCCGCGCCGTCTCCGGCGATCACCACCGAGGCCGGCCCGTTGACGGCGGCCACGGAGAGCCTCCCCGACCACTGCTCCAGCCGGTCGTGGACCCATGCGGAGGGCGCGGCCACCGCGCTCATCCCGCCGCCCAGGCCGGCCAGGTCGATCAGTGCCCGGCTGCGCAGGGCGACGATCCGGGCCGCGTCCTCGAGCGACAGCGCGCCCGACACGCACGCCGCGGCGATCTCGCCCTGCGAGTGGCCCACGACGGCGTCGGGGACCACGCCGAGGGAGCGCCACACCTGCGCCAGCGACACCATCATCGCGAACAGCGCCGGCTGGACCACGTCCACCCGCTCCAGCGAGGCGGCCGACTCCGCTCCGGTCAGCGCGTCCACCAGGGACCAGTCCACATGCGGGGCCAGGGCCTGCGCGCACGCGTCGATCGAGCGCGCGAAGACCTCCGACTCCGCGTACAGCTGCTTGCCCATGCCCAGCCACTGCGACCCCTGACCGGGGAACACGAAGACGACCGGGCCCAGCGGCCCCGCGGCCACCCCGCGAACCGCCCGCGCCGAGTCACCGCCCGCCGCGACCAGGTCGAGACCGGCCAGCGACTCGTCGCGGTCACCGCCCAGCACCACTGCCCGGTGGTCGAACACCGACCGCGTCGACACCAGCGAGTGCCCCACATCGGCCGCCGACAGCGACGCGTCCGCGGCCACGAGCTCCCGCAGCCGCGCCGCCTGCTCCCGCAGCGCCGCCTCCGACCGTGCCGACAGCACCCAGGGCAGCACCCCGGAAACGCCCGTGGAGGTCGGGGCCCCGTCCGTGGCACGGGGTTCCGTCCGCGCCTCGGGGGCCTGTTCGAGGATCACGTGAGCGGTGGTGCCGCCCAGGCCGAACGACGACACGCCGGCGCGGCGCGGCCGCTCGGCCGTCCCCGGCCAGGGTCGCGCGGCCCGGACCACCTCGAAGTCCTCGTGGAAGTTCTGGATGCCAGGGTTCGGGGCGCGGAAGTTCACGCTCGGGACGAGGTGGCCGCGGTCCACGCAGAGCGCCGCCTTCACGAAGCCGACGAGTCCGGCGGCCGGCTCCAGGTGCCCGACGTTCGCCTTCACCGATCCGATCGCCAGGGGACGGCTACGGCCCGTCTCCCGGAACACCTCGCGCAGACCGGAGACTTCGGCGGGATCGCCCATCCGTGTGCCGGTGCCGTGGGCCTCGACGTAGTCGACGTCGTCGAACGCAACACCCGCGCGTGCGAGAGCGGACAGCACGGCCGAGGCCTGCCCGGTGGGGCTGGGGTCCGGCATCCGGCTGGACGCGCCACCGCTGGCGACGCCCCAGCCGCGCACCACCGCGTAGACGTGGTCGCCGTCGGCTACGGCGAGGTCGAGCCGCTTCAGCAGGACGAACGCCCCGCCCTCTCCCCGGACGAAGCCGTTGGCCCGTTCGTCGAAGGGGAAACAGGTGCCGTCGGGAGACAGGGCACCCAGGTTCGCCAGGCCGAGTCCCGCTTCCGGGTCGACGACCAGCTCCACGCCGCCGGCGACGGCCATGTCGACCGCGCCGCTGCGGATCCGGTCGCACGTCAGCGCCAGCGACACGAGTGAGGAGGACTGGCCCGAGTCCGCGCAGAAGCTCATGCCGCGGAGGTCGAACAGGCTCGAGATCCGGTTCGCGATCAGCGCACCGCTCGAGCCGAGCGCGGCGTAGTGGTCGTCCTGGTCGCTGCCGGACCGCTTGCGCAGCAGCTCGTACCCGGAGGGCCCGCTGCCGACCACGACGTCGATCTCGCAGCCCGCGAGCGCGGCCGCCGGGATCCGGGCGTCTTCGACGGCCTCCCAGGCGAGCTCCAGCCCCAGCCGCTGCACGGGGTCCATGGCGGCCGCCTCCGCGGCACCCGTTCCGAAGAACTCCGCGTCGAACCCGTCGATGGAGTCGAGGAACGAACCCGAGTTCAGGGTGTCGGCGTCCGGGTGGGACATGTGGTTCGAGTCGGCCGCCCGGTGCTCGGGGAACTTTCCGACGGTCGACTCCCCGTCGAGCAGCAAGCGCCAGAACTCACCCGGATTGTTCACACCGGGGAAGCGGCACGACATCCCGATGACGGCAATATCGGCGGCTGCGCCACTCATACGAATTCCTTCCGGTTGCCTCGGCATACGGCTCTTACGGGCTGCACTGCTTTCACCGCCAACAGGTCAACAACTTCTGCAGCTCGTCCGGCGCGTCCATGAAGTCGTAGTGGCCGCCTTCGACGACCCGGAATTCGACCGAATCCGAGTACTGACGCCACCCTTGGAGCTCGTCGAGGCTCACGTCGGGGTCGTCCTGCCAGTGCAGGACGACGATGGGGCAGTCCACCTTGACCGGCTCCGGCCGCCGGTACGCGCCCGCGGCTGCGTGGTCGCGGAGCAGCACGAACATGCCCATGTCGATCATGTCGGGCCGCGGCTCGATCCCGCGGCTGCGGAGGAACGACTCCAGCTCGGCGCGCAGCTCGGGCTCGGACATGGTGAGCATCCGGTCGCGCGAGGCGTCGTGCGGGGCCGGCTGGCCCGACACGACGAGGCAGTCCGGGCCGCGCAGGCCGAGTTCGGCGAGCCGGAGCACGGTCTCGTACGCCGGCATCGCACCCGCGCAGTGCGCGAAGAAGGCGTACGGGCGGTCGAGCAGCGGCTCCAGCGGTCCGACCAGGCTCGCGGCCAGGTTCTCGTAGGTGCCGTAGTGCGGGTGGCCCAGCCGGTTCTCGCGGCCGGGGAACTGCACCGGGCAGATCTCGACGTCGTCGATCGCGGCCGGCCAGGCGCTGAACGCCGAAGCCCCGGACCCGGAGAAGGGGAAGCAGAAGATCCGGGCGGGGTGGTCGGCGGACGGCGGCCGGACGAACCACGGCGAGGCGGCGGTGGTGGAGCCGGTTGTCATGGCGTCTACCGTTTCTTGCCGACGATGGGGAGGTGGGTCATCCCGGCGATGAAGTACGACCGCAGGTGCTGCGGTTCGCCGGCGAGCTCGATGGATTCGAAGCGCTGGAGCAGCTCCTCGAAGAAGATGCGCAGCGTCATCCGGGCCAGCGGCGCCCCGATGCAGAAGTGCGTCCCGAACCCGAACGCGGCCTGGCGCTTGGCGCCTTCGCGCGTGATGTCGAACGTGTGCGGGTCGGGGAACAGGGACTCGTCCCGGTTGGCCGAGCCGATCCACGCGACGACCGCGCCGCCGGCCGGGATCACGCCCCCGCCGATCTCGACGTCGTCCACCGCGTACCGCATGAAGTTGCACGCGGCCGAGGTCCAGCGCAGCCCTTCCTCGACCAGGTTCGGGACCAGCGACAGGTCGGCCGCCGCCTTCTCGTACTGCACGGGCCGCTCGATGAGCGCCTGCACGGTGCCCGAGACGGTGTGCGGCGTCGTCACGTTGGCGCCCAGGAGGATGCTGTAGCCGTCGAGGGCGATCTCCTCGTCGGAGAGCGGCGTGCCTCCCGGCGCGACGCTCATGAGGTGGTGGAGCAGGCTCTCGCCCTCCTCGCCGGTCGCCCGGCGGGTCTTGACCCACTCCTTGACGTACGTGACGAGCTCGTGGTGGGAGATGGCCAGGGTCGCGGCCTCGCTGCCCATCTGGAAGTGCGGGTCCGAGGGAGCCGTCACCATCGCGGTCAGCTGGACGAGCTCTGCCCAGTCCTTCTCCGGGATGCCCAGGAGCGGGCCCGTGACCATCGCCGGGAGGAGCAGCGCCTTCTCGGCCAGGTCGAAGGTCTCGCCGTCGAGCGCCGGCTGGAGGAAGCCCACGACGGTGCGCCGGATCGAGTCCTCCCAGGACTTCACGGCGCGCGCGGTGAGCTTGGAGCCGAGCGGCCGGCGGACCTCGGTGTGCCGCGGCGGGTCGGTGGACGTCATCAGCACGCCGGCGGCGACGTCGTCCGTCCCGAGGTGGGTGGGCACGGTGCCGCGCTCGGAGGTGAACTCCCGGTGGTCGCTGAGCACGCGGCGGACGTCCTCGTAGCGGGTCACCGACCAGAACTCGCGGCCGTCCGGCAGGACCTGGTGGTGCAGGGGCGCCTCGGCCCGCATCACGTCCCAGATCGGGTGCGGATCGCCCGACGTGTAGAGGTCCAGGTCGAACAGGTCGACGCTGTCGAGGTCGATGTCGCGCCCGGGACCAGGCGTCAACCTCACGCCGCCGCCCTCCCCTGCTCGATCAGCTCGGCGACCCGGGCCGGGGTCTGTGCCAGGTAGAAGTCGCGCACCGACAGCTGGACGCCGTAGTTCTGCGACACCTGGTCGATGATCTTGATTCCGGTCAGCGAATTGCCGCCGAGCGTGAAGAAGTCGTCTTCCACCCCGACCTCGGGGCAGTCGAGGAGTTCCCTCCACAGCTCGGCGATTTCCTGCGCCAGCGTCGATTCCATTGCCACTCTTTCCTTCCTCCGCCACCACGACCACTGGGGCCCTTTGCGCTGTCCCGCCGGCGAGACAAATTCTTTGAATGGCCGAATCGAGTGTCGCGTGAATGCGCGACCGCTCACACCGTGTTGGTGGTCTCCGGTGCTCTCCGGCCGCTGGGGTTGAGCGTGGACCGGCGAGCCTGCACGCGACGCCCCTGTCCCGCCGGCGGGACAGGACAAGTTCGCCGGCGGCTCGTGCCGCCCGGCACCGACGTTCCTTGACCGGCTGATCCGCGTTCAGTGAACGTGGACGTGATTTAACGACGTTAGAGGCGCACTGGAACAGAGGGGGCAACGACGTGGGAAACACCGGCTTCGACACGGACGTGGTGATCGCGGGCGCCGGGCCGACGGGCCTGATGCTCGCCTGCGAGCTGCGGCTGGCGGGCGCCGACGTGGTGGTGGTCGAGCGGCTCGCGGAGCGGACGGGAGAGTCGCGGGCCGGCGGGATCCACTCCCGCACCCTGGAGGTGCTGGACCAGCGCGGGATCCTGGACCGCTTCCTCGCGGTCGGCGAACTGCAGCCGGTGGGCCACTTCTCCGGCCTTTATCTGGACTTCGACGAGTCGGAGTCCAGGCACCCCTACCCGCTGATGATCCTGCAGTCCGACATCGAGCGGCTGCTGGAGGAGTGGGCCGCCGAGCTCGGCGTGCAGGTCCGCCGCTCGTCCGAGGTGAGCGGGATCCAGCAGGACGAGGACGGCGTGACGGTCGGGCTGGGCACGGCGGACGCGGCTCCGGCGACGCTGCGCGCCCGCTACCTCGTGGGCTGCGACGGCGGGCGCAGCACGGTGCGCAAGCTGGCGGGCATCGACTTCCCCGGCACCGAGGCGACGATGACCGCGCTGATCGGCGACGTCGAACTCCCCGATCTGCCCGAGGACTACGTCTGGGTGCGGCGCTGCGCGGGCGGCGACTACTCGGCGATCGCCTTCGAGCCGGGCTGGTACCGGGTGATCACCTCCGAGTACGACCGCGTCGCGGACCGCGACGAAGCCCCGACGTTCGAGCAGCTCCGGGAGTCCCTGATCCGGGTCGCGGGCACCGACTTCGGCATGCACAGCCCGCGCTGGGTCTCCCGGTTCAACGACGCCGCGCGGCAGGCCGCCGAGTACCGGAAGGGCCGGGTGCTGCTCGCTGGCGACGCGGCGCACATCCACTTCCCGGCCGGCGGGCAGGGGCTGAACATGGGCGTGCAGGACGCGGTCAACCTCGGCTGGAAGCTCGCCTCGGTGGTGCGCGGCCAGGCGCCCGAGAGTCTGCTGGACAGCTACCACGCCGAGCGGCACCCGGTCGGGGAGCGCGTTCTGCACAACACCCGGGCACAGTCGGCCCTGGCCCGCCCCGGCGCACAGACGGACGCGCTGCGCGAGGTGTTCGGCTCGCTCATGGTGTTCGACGACGTCAACCGGCAGCTGCGCCTCATGCTCACCGCGCTGGACATCCGGTACCCGGTCGACGTCGACCACCCGCTGGCGGGCCGCCGGGTCCCCGACGCCGACCTCAAGACGCCGGAAGGCACCATCGGCGTCTACGACCTGCTGCACGCCGGCCGCCCCGTACTGCTCGACCTGAGCGGCAGCGCCGCGGTGGCGGCGGTCGCCGGGGGCTGGGCCGATCGCGTCGACCTCGTCGAGGCGCGGAGCGAGGACGACCAGTGGGCCGTCCCCGCCATCGACCAGGTACCGGCTCCCGCCGCGCTCCTCATCCGCCCCGACGGCCATGTCGCCTGGGCGTCGGACGGCGGCACGCCCGACACCTCCGCGCTCCGGACCGCCCTCACCACGTGGTTCGGTCCGGCCCGGCAGGGCTGAGGGACGACATGACGGCGGCCGCCAAGACCCGTTCGGGGTCTTGGCGGCCGCCGTCCGTCATTCAGCCAGCTTGCGGTTGATGACTTCGAACACTTCCGCAACGGCCGCGGGCATGTTCATCTCGTGGTGCGTGGCGTGTACGTCGTGCACCTCGATGGAACCGGTGACGTACGGCCGCCACAGGTGGGCGTACTGCTCGTCCTGGAGGGTCGCGCTGAAGAACAGCACGTCACCGCCGTAGACGGGCGACTCGAACGTCATCATGAGGTTCGAGTTGTTGGCCAGCACCTTGGACATGGTGTCCAGGAACTGCTGACGGTTGTCGGTGCCGATGTACTGGCCGAAGAAGTCCTCGAGCTCCGACCGGTATTCCGCCAGGGTCTTGTTGGCGTGGATCTCCGTCCACCCGTGCCCGCCGGGCTGGGAGTCCAGGATGGCCACGAGGGCGATCTCGTGCCCGAGCTTGTCCAGCGCATCGGCGACGGCCTGGACGACGGTGCCGCCGTAGGACCAGCCGACCAGGTGGAAGGGCCCCTCCGGCTGGATCTTCAGCATCTCGTTGACGTAGTCGTCGACCATCTCCGCCACGGATCCCACCAGCGAGTCCACGCCGTCGGAGCCACGGGACTGCAGGGCGTACGCCTTCCGGTCCTGCACGTGCGTCACGAAGCTGAAGTACGCCCAGCCCAGCCCGCCTCCCCCGTGGAAGAACCACATGGGCTCCTTGCCCGTGCCGGGGTCGCTGTTCAGCGGCAGCACGACCGCGAACGGGTCGTCGTTGTCCATGGGAGTGCCTATGAGCAGCAGCGAGGCCAGCTCGGCCACCGTGGGGAACTTGATGATCGTCCTGATGGGGATCTCGACGTCGAACTCCTTGCGGATGCGGACGCTGAGCCGGGTGGCCAGGAGCGAGTGCCCGCCGTGCGTGAAGAAGTTGTCGTGGATGCCGACCTTCTCCCGGCGGAGCAGCTCGGCGAAGAGGGCGCACAGCTTCTCTTCGTGGGCGTCGCGCGGCTCGCCGCCGATCACGGCGGGCGTGTGCTCCGCGGGCAGTGCCCGCCGGTCGAGCTTTCCGTTCGGGGTCAGCGGGATCTCCGCCAGCGGGATCAGGGCGGAAGGCACCATGTACTCCGGCAGACGCCCGCGCAGGTGCTCGGACAGCTCGGCGAGCAGCCGGCCGGCCGCCTCGTCGTCGTGGCTCCCCTCGGCCGCCCGGACACCGGAACCGGCCGCCGGCACCACGTAGCCGACGATGCGCTTGTCGCCTTCGCGGTCCTCGCGCACCACGACCACCGCCTGCGCAACACCGGGGTGGCGGGCCAGCGCGTTCTCGATCTCGCCCAGCTCGATGCGGAAACCCCGGACCTTCACCTGGTGGTCGGTTCGCGCGATGTACTCGAGCTGACCGTCCCGGTCCCACCGCACCAGGTCCCCGGTGCGGTACATCCGCGCACCGGCAGGGCCGAACGGACACGCCACGAACCGCTCCGCGGTCAGCTCCGGCCGGCCCTGGTACCCGCGGGCCACCCCGTCACCGGCGATGTACAGATCGCCCTGCACCCCGCGCGGAACCGGCCGCATCCGCGAGTCGAGCACGTACACCTGGGTGTTCCCGATCGGCGTCCCGATCGGCGGCGCACCGGCCCCCGCCTTCACGGGCGCCATGGTCGACCACGTCGTCGTCTCGGTCGGGCCGTACCAGTTGCCCACTTCGACGGCCTGCTCCGACAGCGTCTCGGCCAGCCGGGCCGGCACGGCCTCGGCGCCGGTGATGATCCGCAGGCCCTGCGCGGCGTTCGGCTCGTGCGTCAGCAGCATCTGCCAGAACGCGGGCGTGGCCTGCACCACGGTGACCCCGTGGCGGCGTATGAACGCCATCATGGCCGACGGGTCGGTGACGGTGTCCTTCTTCGCCATGACCATGGTCGCGCCGGCGACGAAGGGGAGGTACAGCTCGGTGTTCGCCATGTCGAACGACACCGTCGTGCTGAACAGCATCCGGTCGGCGGGCGAGAGCGGGAACCGCCGCTGGGTGGAGGCGATGAAGTTCGCGAGCGCGCCGCGCGGGACCGCGACCCCCTTCGGGGTGCCCGTCGACCCCGATGTGTAGATCACGTACTGGGTGTTCTCCGGACGGACGGCCACCTCGGGTGCCACATCCGGATACTGCGAGCAATCCGCGCCGGCCAGTGTGCCGGCATCGAGCACGAGTACCGGGTCCACCTGCTCGAGGATGAAGTCGATCCGGGAGCGCGGGTGCTCCGGGTCGAGAGGAACGTAGGCTCCGCCGGCCTTCAGCACCGCCAGCAGCGCCACCATCAGATTCACGGTCCGGGGCAGGCACACGGCGACCAGCGATTCGGCCCGCACGCCGCGGTCGGCCAGCCAGTGCGCCAGCCTGTTGGACCGCGTGTCCAGCTCCCGGTAGGTGAGCGATTCGTCCTCGCCGATGACGGCGAGCGCCTGGGGTCTCTCTTCGGCTTGTCTTCGCACGGCGCCCACCAGGCCCTGCTCCAGGGTCGGCTCGACGGTGTCGTTGACCTCTTCGAGCAGCCGTTCCCGCTCCCCCGCGATCAGTACGTCGATGTCCCCGACGCGCACGCCCGGGTCGACGACCAGCTGCTCCAGGACGCGCGCGAAGCGGGCGGCCATGGCCTCGACGGTGTCCCGGTCGAACAGCTGGGTCACGTACTGGATGTCGCCCCGCAGCGCCCCCGACTCGTCCAGGGCCATGCTGAAGAACAGGTCGACCATGGCCTTCGTGGTGAGGGCCTGTACGAACTCCACGTCGAGCCCGGGGAACTCGAGGACCGGCTTCTCGAAGTTCTGCCAGCCGCACATCACCTGGAACAGCGGCCGGTACGCCGTGGAGCGGTCGGGGTTGATCGCCTCGACCAGCACGTCGAACGGCACGTCCTGGTGCTCGTAGGCCGCCAGCGCCTTGTTCCGCACCTGTGCGAGCACGTCGGCGAACGACGGGTTCCCGGAGAGGTCCACGCGCAGGACCAGGTTGTTGACGAAGCACCCGATCAGATCGGCCAGCGCCTCGTCGGTCCGCCCGGCGATCGGGGTGCCGAGCTGCACGTCGTCCCCGCCGCCGAGCTTGCTCAGCAGCACCGCCAGCGCGCCGTGCATGACCATCGCCATGGTCGTTCCGCGGTCGGCCGCCAGCTTCTCCAGCCCGGCCGCCACCTCCGGCTCCAGGCGGAAGCCGACCGTGTCGCCGTGGGTGGTCGCTTCGACGGACCGCGGGCGGTCCAGCGGCAGGTCCAGCGGCTGCGGTACCCCGTCCAGTTCGTCGCGCCAGTACGCGATCTGCGCCGCGCCGAGGCTGTCCGGGTCGTCCAGTTCGCCGAGCACCTCGCGCTGCCACATCGTGTAGTGCTGGTACTGGACGGGCAGCGGCTCCCACTGCGGCGCCCCGCCGTCCTTGCGGGCGGCGTAGGCGGCGGCCAGGTCCCGTGCCAGCGGTGCGCCCGAGCTGCCGTCCGTGGCGATGTGGTGGATGACCAGGACCAGGACGTGCTCCTCGGGCGAGCAGCGCAGCAGGTGCGCCCGGAACGGGATTTCGACCGCCAGGTCGAACCCGTGCGCGACGGCCTCGTCGATCGCGCCGGGCACGCCCTCGGACGCCACCTCGACCACCGACAGCCGCGTCTGCTCCGAGGCCTCGGCCATCGGCAGGATCCGCTGGTGGGGCTCGCCCTCGCCGTCGGTCACGTACGTGGTGCGCAGGATCTCGTGCCGGTCGACCACGTCGCTGATCGCCGCGGCGAGGGCGCCCTGGTCCAGGGGGCCGGTCAGCCGCAGCGCCGACGGCATGTTCCAGGTCTCCCCGCCCTCCAGTTGGTGCATGTACCAGTAGCGGCGTTGCGCGAATGACAGCGGAACCATTGCTTCACTCCTTGAGGATCGTCTGGCTCAGGCCTCAGGGGACGCGAGCAGCCGATTCCTCCGCCCACGCAGCCACCTGTGGCAGGTCGAAGAACGTGCGGGCCTCTCGCTCCCCGGCTCGGCGAAGGCGCAGCCGATCAGCCGGGTGGGGAGCGGAAAATGCCCGCATGGTGCCAAACATGGAGCCGCCCCGGTGACGCGCGGTCAGCCGAGGCGGCTCGGGAGGAGACTCTGACCAGTTCGTACGAGCTGGTCGGGGTCACGCTCTCTTCTTGAACGTGGAGACCGCCCACACGTAGCCGAGGACGGCGATCCCGACGCACCAGGCGACGGCCGCGATGGCGTCGCCGCTCGAGGGGTTGCCCGCGAGCAGCCCGCGCAGCGTCTCGATGATCGGGGTGAAGGGCTGGTACTCGGCGAACTGCCGAACGCCGACGCCCATCGTTTCCGCCGGCACGAACGCGCTGCTGAGGAACGGCAGCATGATGAGCGGCACGGCGCCCAGGCCCGCCGACTCCGCGGTCTTCGCGGCCAGCCCCATGGCGACCGTGAGCCAGCCGGCCGCGATGCTGAGCAGCACGATGATGCCGACCACGCCGAGCCAGTCGACGGCGCTCGCCTTGGGGTCGAACCCCATCAGGAAGGCCACGCCGATGATGGCCGCGCAGCCCACCAGGGCGCGCACGGCGGTGATGACGACGTGTCCGGTCAGCATGGCGCCGCGGGAGACGTCCATGACCTTGAACCGGTTGATGATGCCCTTGGTCATGTCGGAGTTCACGGCCGTCGCGGTGGCTCCCAGCCCGTAGCTGATGGCCATGACGAGCAGACCCGGCGTCGCGTAGTCGATGTAGTCGTCGCCGACGCTGAACGCGCCGCCGAACACCTTGACGAACATCAGCATGATCACGATGGGGAACAGGACCGCGTTGAACATCGTGATGGGGTTGCGCACGTTGTGCTTGATGTTGCGGCGCAACATGATCGAGGAATCGGCCAACGGCGTCGAAGCAGTGCTCACTGTGCGATCGCCTCCTTGCTCAGGTGCTCGGTACGCGTGGGGTCGGTCAGGGCGAGGAAGACGTCGTCGAGGTCCGGTCGCTGCACCGAGAACTCCTGGGCGTCCAGCGAGTGCGCGTCGAGCTGGTCCAGCAGGACCCGCAGCGACCTCGTCTCACCGTCGCTGGCCACCCGCAGGGTCAGCTCCTCGTCGTCCCGCGTGGACCCGGTCAGGAGGCGGGCCGCCGCGTCGAGTTCGTAGAGGTCGGCGAAGCGGAATCGGATGTGGGTGCCGGGGATCTGGCGCTTGAGCTCCTCCGGGGTGCCCTGGGCGACCAGACGGCCCCCGTTGAGCACCGCGATCTGGTCGGCGAGCTGGTCGGCCTCCTCGAGGTACTGGGTGGTGAGGAAGATGGTGGTGCCCTCGGCCACGAGCTCGCGGACGATCCCCCACATGGTGCGCCGGCTGCGCGGGTCGAGACCCGTCGTCGGCTCGTCGAGGAAGATGATCTCCGGGTCGCCGACCAGCGTCATCGCCAGGTCCAGCTTGCGGCGCATACCGCCGGAGTAGGTCGACGACAGCTTGTCCGCCGACTCCACCAGGTCGAAGCGCTCCAGAAGCTGCGTGACCACCCGGTCACCGCCCCGCACCCGCTTCAGGTCCGTCATCAGCTGCAGGTTCTCGCGCCCCGACAGCAGATCGTCGACCGCGGCGAACTGACCGGTCACGCCGATGGCCGCGCGCGCCTGCTTGGTCGCGGTCGCCACGTCGTGCCCGGCGACGCGCACCGTACCGGCGTCGGCCTTCATCAGCGTCGTGAGGACGTTGACCGTCGTCGTCTTGCCGGCCCCGTTCGGACCGAGCAGGGAGAAGATCGATCCTGCGGCGACATCGAAATCGATGCCGTCGAGGACGACCTTGTCGCCATATGCCTTGCGCAGCCCTGAAACTGCAATCGCTGAACTTCTCATTCCTCCACTTTCCTCTCCGGGCCTGTCACGCACCTGTCACATCCCTGACACGGCGTTCGACAAGATCGCCCGGGCCAGAGGACCGCTCATTCCATCCGCGAAACCGCCCCGCCCTAACGACCGCGGGCGGACTGAGCCTCGATCACGTCCAGCACCTCACGGCCGAGATCGACCAGATACATGTGATCGCCCGGAAACTCCACATAGCTGAATTCGGCGGTGGTCGACGCCTGCCACTGCTGGGCTTCTTCCGCAGTGACCAGTCCGTCGGAGGCACCCCGCAGCGAGCAGATCGGGACCGAAACGAGTTCGTCGGTGCTCGGGACGTAGTTCTCGTGCATTTCGCAGTCGGCCTGCAGCACGGGGAGAATCAGTTCCCGCATCTCCGGGTGGTCGAGGGCCTCGTGCCGGAACCCCGCGAACTCCTCGACCCTGGCGAGGAACTCCTCGTCCTGGAGCCCGGTGGCCCGCCGCTCGCGCTGGGTCCACGGCCCGGGCGAACCGCTGACGACCAGCCGCTCGACCTGCACACCGCGCGCGGTCAGCAGGTGCACCAGCTCGTACGCGAGCACCGCGCCCAGGCTGTGCCCGAACAGCACGACCCGGGCCCCTTCGCCGAGGTCCGCGACGACCTCGTCGATCGAGCCCTTGGCCGCCTCGACGACGTTCCGGTACGGCTCCTCCAGGATCTTCCGCTCCCGGCCCGGCAGGTCGACCGAGGTGACGCGCCACCGGCCGGCGGCCGGCTCCCGCCACGGGTGGAAGAACGAAGGACCTGCTCCTGCGAACGGCACGCACAGCAGCGTGGCCTGGTCCCCGTGTTCCGCGGACATGCCGGGCTCTGTCACCCCGACCAACCCCAATCATCCATTCGATCGTTTGTTGAACAGTTCCGGTACATAGATGTCCGGTCGCTACGCGAGCTTGCGGCCCACGACCTCGAAGAATTCGGCCACGGGTGCGGGCATGTGCATTTCGTGGTGCGTGGCGTGCATCTCGTGCACCTCGAGGGAACCGCCGACGTACGGGCGCCACAGGTGCGCGTACGACTTCTCCTCGAGCGTCGCGTTGAAATACAGCACGTCGCCGCGGTAGACCGGAGATTCGAAATCCATCATCCGGTTCGTGTTGTTCGCCATGACCTTCGACATGGTGTCCAGCAGGCCCTGCCGGTTGCCCATGCGGATGTACTGGCTGAAGTCGTCCTCGAGCTCCACCCGGTAGTCCGACGACTCCTTGCCGGCGTGTACCTCCGTGAACCCGTGGCCACCCGGCTGGGCGTCCAGGATGGCCACGAAGGCGACCTCGTGGCCGAGCCGGTCGAGCGCATCCGCGACGGCCTGCACGATGGTGCCGCCGTAGGACCAGCCGATCAGGTTGAACGGCCCCTCCGACTGGATCTTCAGCATCTGGGTGACGTAGTCGTCGATCATCTCCTGCACGGAGCCCGCCAGCGTGTCCACGCCGTCGGAGCCGCGGGACTGCAGGGCGTAGGCCGGCCGGTCCTGCAGGTGCAGCACGAAGCTGTAGTACGCCCAGCCCAGCCCGCCGCCTCCGTGGAAGAACCACACCGGCGCCTTGCCCGTACCGGGATCGCTGTTCAGGGGCAGCACGACCGCGAACGAGTCCGCGTCGTCCGCGGGAACGCCGCCGGCGAGCATCAGCGCGGCCAGCTCGGCCACCGTCGGGTACTTGATGACCGTCCTGATGGGAATGTCGATGTCGAACTCGTTGCGGATGCGGACGCTGAGCCGGGTGGCCAGCAGCGAGTGCCCGCCGAGCGCGAAGAAGCCGTCGTCGATGCCGACCTTCTCCAGGCCGAGCAGCTCGCCGTAGAGGGCGCACAGCTTCTCCTCGAAGGCGTTGCGCGGCTCCCGGCTGACCACCGCGGTGTTCGCGTCCTCCGAGGGCAGTGCCCGCCGGTCGAGCTTGCCGTTCGAGGTCAGCGGGATCTCCGACAGCGGAATCAGCACGGAGGGCACCATGTAGTCCGGGAGTCGCTCGCGCATGTACTCGGACAGCTCGGCGAGCAGCGCACCGGTCGGCTCGTCGTCGGACTCGGGCACCACGTAGCCCACGATGCGCTTGTCGTCCTCGTGGTTCTCGCGCACCACGATCACCGCCTGCGCCACACCCGGATGCCCGGCCAGCACGTTCTCGATCTCGCCCAGCTCGATCCGGAAGCCGCGGATCTTCACCTGGGTGTCGGCCCGGCCCACGTACTCCAGCTGACCGTTCCGGCTCCAGCGGACCAGGTCGCCGGAGCGGTACATCCGCTCGCCCGGCACGCCGAAGGGGCAAGCGACGAACCGCCCCGCCGTCAGATCCGGCCGGCCGTGGTACCCGCGGGCCAGGCCGTAGCCCGCCACGTACAGCTCCCCGGTCACGCCGGTGGGCGCCGGCAGGAGGTTCGCGTCCAGGACGTAGGCGCGCAGGCCCGGGACGGCCGGGCCGATCACGCTGGCGCGGAAGCGGGCGGCGGAGTTCTCGTCCAGGTCGATGCGGGTGACGTGCACCGTGGTCTCGGTGATGCCGTACATGTTCACCAGCACCGGCGCATCCGGGGCGTGGCGCTGGTACCAGTCGGCAAGGCGGTTCAGGTCGAGGGCCTCGCCGCCGAACACCACGTACCGCAGGGCCAGGTCCTGGCCGGGAGCGTCCGCGTCGGCCTGGACGAGCTGGTAGAAGGCCGAGGGCGTCTGGTTGAGGACGGTCACCCGCTCGCGGGCGAGCAGCTGGAGGAAGTCGCCCGGGGAGCGGGAGACGTCGTAGGGGACCACGACCAGGCGTCCGCCGTGCAGCAGCGGCCCCCACAGCTCCCACACCGAGAAGTCGAAGGCGTAGGAGTGGAAGAGGGTCCACACGTCGTCCGCGCCGAAGGCGAAGTCCTCGGCGGCGCTGAAGAGCCCGACCACGTTGCTGTGCGGGATCAGCACGCCCTTGGGGCGGCCGGTCGACCCGGAGGTGTAGATCACGTACGCCGGGTGCTGGGGGCGCAGGGGCGTGCGGCGCTCGGCGTCGGTGAGGTCGGCGGCCGTCTCCTCGGCGAAGGACCCGGCCTGGTCGAGGTGGACCAGCGGGAGGTCCTGGTCCAGCCCCTGCGCGGCAGCGTTCGAACTGGTGGTGACCAGCAGGACCGGCTGGGCGTCCTGGACCATGTACGCGATGCGGTCGGCCGGGGAGTCGGGGTCGATCGGGAGATAGGCACCGCCCGCCTTGAGCACCGCGAGCAGCGCGACGACCAGCTCGGCCGAGCGCTCCAGGCAGACTCCGACCAGGGACTCGGGGCCGACGCCCTGGGCGACGAGGTGCCGCGCGAGCCGGTTGGCCCGGGCGTTGACCTCGCCGTAGGTGAGCGTGTCGCCCTCGTGGGACACGGCGACCTCGTCCGCCCGCTGCGCCGCCTGGCGTTCAAACAGCTCGACCAGGGTGACCTCGGGGATGTCGTGGCCGGCGGGGTTCACGTCCCGCAGCAGCCGCTGCCGCTCGGCCGCGCTCAGCACGTCGACGTCGCCGACGCGGACGCTCGGATCGGCGGCCAGCTGCTCCAGCACCCGGACGAGCCGGGCGGCGATCACCTCGGCCGACTCGCGGTCGAACAGCTGGGTCGCGTACTGGAGGTCGCCCTGCAGCGCGCCCGACTCGTCCGCGGTCAGGCTGAAGAACAGGTCGACCATGGCGGTCGACGGGATGGCCTGCTCGAACTTCACCTCGAGCCCGGGGATCCCGAGGTCCGGCTTCTGGTAGCTCTGCCAGGCGAACATCACCTGGAACAGCGGCTGGTAGGACGCGGAGCGCTCGGGGTTGATGGCCTCGACGAGCAGGTCGAACGGGACGTCCTGGTACTCGTAGGCCGTCAGCGCCTTGTCCCGCACCTGGGCGAGCAGCTCGGTGAAGGTCGGGTTGTCGGAGAGGTCCGCCCGCAGCACCTGGGTGTTGACGAAGAACCCGATCAGATCGGCCAGCGCCTCGTCGGTCCGTCCGGCGATCGGGGAGCCGATCGTCAGGTCGTCCCCGCCGCCGAGCTTGCGCAGCAGCACCGCCAGCGCGCCCTGCAGGACCATCGACATGGACGCACCGCGCTCGTCGGCCAGCCTCTGCAGCCCGGCCGCGACCTCCGCGTCCACGGAGAGGCCGATCGTCTCGCCGTGCGAGTTCGCCTCCGCGGGCCGCGGGCGGTCCGTCGGCAGGCTCAGCGGCTGCGGCACGCCGTCCAGCTGCTTGCGCCAGTACTCGACCTGCTGCGCGGCGAGGCTTTCCGGGTCGGACACCTCGCCGAGCACCTCGCGCTGCCACTGCGCGTACTCCTTGTACTGAACGGGCAGCGGCTCCCACTGCGGCGCCTGGCCGTCCTGGCGGGCGGCGTAGGCGGCGATCAGGTCCCGCATCATCGGCGCGCTCGAGCTGCCGTCCGAGGCGATGTGGTGGACGACCATGACGAGGACGCGCTCCTGGGGGGAGCAGCGCAGCAGGTGCGCCCGGAAGGGGAGTTCGCCCTCCAGGTCGAACCCGTGCGAGACGGCTTCGTCGATCGCGCGGGACATGTCCTCGGGCGCCACGTCGGCCACCTGCACCTGGGGCGAGGCCTCCGCCACCGTCAGGATCCGCGAGTAGGGCTCTCCGTCGTCATCCGTCGCGTACGTGGTTCTCAGGATCTCGTGCCGGTCGACCACGTCGCGGATCGCCGCGGCGAGGGCGTCCTGGTCCAGGGATCCGGTCAGCCGGAAGGCGGCGGAGATGTTGTAGGTCGCCGCCCCCCCTTCCAGCTGGTGGAGAAGCCACATACGGCGTTGTGCGAATGACAGCGGAATCATCACTTCACATCCTTAACGATCATCTGGCGCAAGCTGGGGCGACGGGGAGCGGCCGACTCCTGCGACCAGGTGGCGAGCGCGGCCACCGACGGCAGGTCGAAGATCTTCCGGATCGGTATCTCGATCCCCATCTCGGCGCGGGCGCGGCTGATCAGCCTGGTGGCGAGCAGCGAGTGCCCGCCGAGCTCGAAGAAGCCGTCGTCGATGCCGACCCGGTCCACACCGAGCACCTCGGCGAACAGCTTGGCCAGGGTCTCCTCGCGGGGAGTTCGAGGCGCTCTGTAGGCGGCGCCGTTGTACTCCGGTTCGGGCAGCGCGGCCCGGTCCAGCTTTCCGTTCGGGCCGAGCGGCAGCCGGTCGAGGAGCATGAAGGCGGCCGGCACCATGAAGTCCGGCAGCCGCTCCGAGACGAAGCCGTGCAGCTCCTTCGTCGACGGGCCGGAGCCGTCGCCGGTCTTGGTGTCCTCGCCGGTGACGACGGGCACGACATAGGCGACCAGCTGCTTGCTGGTGCTGCCGGCGCGCCCGTCGCAGGCGATGACGACGGCCTGCGCGACCCCGGGGTGCGCGGTGACCGCGGCCTCGACCTCGCCGGGCTCGACGCGGAAGCCGCGCACCTTGACCTGCGCGTCCCCGCGGCCCGCGTACTCCAGCCGGCCGTCGGCGTTCCAGCGCGCCAGGTCACCGGTGCGGTACATGCGCGAGCCGGACGGGCCGAACGGGTCGGCGACGAAACGCTCTGCGGTCAGTTCTGCGCGGCCGTGGTAGCCGCGGCCCACGCTTCCGCCGACGTACAGCTCGCCGACGGCGCCGGGCGGCAGCGGAGTCAGGCCGGGGCCGAGGACGTAGGCCCGCATGTTGCCGAGCGGGGTGCCGACGGGCGTGCTGCCCGACCCGGGCTGCATGTCGCCGTGGACGGCGAAGGTGGTGGCGTAGAACGACTCGCTCTGCCCGTAGGCGTTGACGACCCGTACGCCCGGGAAGGCCTTTCGCGTCTTCTCGACGAGCGACGAGGGCAGGGCCTCGCCGGCGAAGACGACCGTCTCCACGCTGGTGCGGCCGGAGATCTCGTCGACGAGTTCGGCGAAGGCGGACGGCACGGTGGAGATGACGCTGCCGCTCCAGCCCTCCCGCTCGCCCAGGACCAGGACGTCCCGGACCACTTCGACGACGCCGCCGGAGGCGAGGGTCGTGAAGATCTCGAACGCCGAGACGTCGAAGTTGACCGACGTGCCCGCGAGGAGCCGCTTGCCCGGCTCCATGCCGACGCGGGAGGCGAGCCGCAGCACGCCGTTGACCACGTTGGCGTGGGTGATGGCGACGCCCTTGGGCTTGCCCGTGGAGCCGGAGGTGTACATGACGTACGCCAGCTGATCCGCGTGGAGCGGCAGTGCGAGGCCCGTGTCGTCGCCGGACAGGTCGAGCGTGTCGAGGAAGACGTCCGGGGCGTCGTGCCCCGGCAGCACCGCGACGGTCTTGGAGTCCGTCAGGACCAGGCGCGGCCGCGCCTCCTCGAGGATGGCCTCGAGGCGGTGGCTGGGGTACTTGGGGTCGACCGGCAGGTACGCGCCGCCCGCCTTCAGGACCGCGAGCAGTGCGACCACCAGGTCCGCCGACCGCGGCAGCGACACCGCGACCACCGACTCCGGGCCCACCCCGCGTCCGGCCAGTTCGCGCGCCAGGCGGTTGGCCCGGGCGTCCACCTCGCGGTACGTGAGCGACTCGCCCTCGGCGATCACGGCGACCTCGTCCGGGGTCCGCGCCGCCTGTTCCTCGACGAGCTCGTTGATCGTGACGTCCGGAGTCGGGACGGCCGTGTCGTTGAACTCGGTGAGCAGCCGGTCGCGTTCGGCCGGATCCAGGATGTCGACGTCGGCGACCTTCAGGTCGGGGCCGGCCGCCAGCTGCCGCAGGACGCGCACGAGGCGGGCCGCGAGCACCTCCACGGCGTCCTGCTCGAAGACGCCCTGCGTGTACTGGAGGATGAAGTGGAGGTGCGGGTCGAGCGCCGCCATCAGCGTCAGCGGGTAGTTGGTGCCCGTGGCCGCGCGCAGGCCCGTGAAGGCGATCCCGTCCGCGGCGTCGGAGGCGGCGCCGATGCCTTCCTCGTCGACCGGGTACGACTCGAAGACGACCAGCGTGTCGAAGAGGGACTTCAGGCCGACGGACTGCTGGATCTCGGTGAGCCCGTAGTAGTGGTGGTCCAGGAGCCGGGCCTGCCGGCTCTGCAGCCGGGTGAGGACCTCGGCGAGGGTGTCGCCGGGTCCGTACTCGACGCGTACGGGAAGGGTGTTGATGAACATCCCGACGATCGAGTCGACGTCCGTCACCTCGGGCGGGCGCCCGGAGACGGTGGCGCCGAGCACCACGTCCTGGCGGCCGGTGAGCTGGCCGAGCAGCAGCCCCCAGGCACCCTGGACCAGGGTGTTGACGGTGACGCCCAGCTCGGTGGCGCGCCGGCTCAGGGCGCGGGCCTCCTCCTCGGGGAGCGTGATGTCGACCTGGCCGACGCCCTCGCCCCCGCCTTCGGAGCCGGGCACGAGCAGGGTCGGCTCCTCGACGCCGTCCAGCTCGGCCGCCCACACCCGGGCGGTCTCCTCCTGGTCCTGGCGGGCGCGCCAGGAGAGGAACTCGCCGAAGTCGCGGGTCGCGGGCAGACCGGCCGGGTCGCCGTGGGACGCGTAGAGCAGCAGCAGGTCCCGCATGAGCAGGGGCATGGACCAGCCGTCGATGAGCACGTGGTGGGCGGTCATCACTAGCTCGGCGCGGCCGTGCTCGAGGACGACGAGCGCCACGCGGATCAGCGGCGGGGTGGCCACGTCGAAGTAGGCGCTCCGGTCCTCGGCGAGGAACGCCTCGAACTGCTCGGTCCGTTCCGCCTCGTCGAGGGCGGTCAGGTCGAGGTACTGCCACGGCAGCGACACCGTCTCGGGCACCACCTGCACCACGTCGCCGTCCGCCCGGTTGACGAACGCGGCGCGGAGGCTGGGGTGGCGCGCCAGCAGGGCCTGCGCAGCCAGGTGCATCCGCTCCGGGTCGACCTCGCCGGACAGGTGGAACACCAGCTGCATGTGGTAGGCGTCGAACTCGGCGCCGGCCAGCATCGTGTGGAACAGCATCCCGGACTGCACCGGGGTCGTCGGCCACACCTTGGCCAGCTTGCCGAACCGGGTCTCCCAGGTGTCGATCTCCTGCTGGCCCACCTCGACCAGGGGTGCGTCGCTCGGGGTCAGGCCGCCGGCTTCGGGGGTCGTGGCGTGCCGGGCCAGGGCGGTCAGCGCCTCGACCCACAGCCCGGCCAGCTCGGTGACCTCGTCGCGGGAGAGCACCCCGGTCGGGAAGCCGAAGTAGGCGGTCAGCTCGTCACCGGCGGCCACGGCGTTGATCTCCAGCGCCGACAGCACCGGCATGTCCGCGTCGGGCGCGGCGATCAGGTCCTGGTGGGTGGTGTCCGGCGCCCAGCCGAGGCCCCGCAGCTCCTCGGGGATGTCCGCGCTGGACGCCCGGCCCAGGTAGTTGAAGCCGATCCGCGGCTCCCGCCGTCCGGCGAGCGCGGGGGCGGTCTCCGTGTTGAGGTGGCGCAGCAGGCCGTAGCCCATGCCGTTGTCCGGCACGGCGCGCAGCTGTTCCTTGACGGCCTTGACCGCGCGGCCGGCGGCGGGGCCGCCGGCGAACGCGTCCGCGACGTCGACGCCCGCCAGGTCCAGCTTCACCGGGTACATCGCGGTGAACCAGCCGATCGTGCCGGACAGGTCGGCACCGGGCACGAGGTGGTCCTCGCGGCCGTGGCCTTCGAGCCGGACCAGCGTCGAGTCCCCGGACACGCCCCGCGTCCGACGCCAGCGCGCCAGTGCCAGCGCCAGGCCGGCCAGCAGCCCGTCGTCGACACCGCCGCGGAACACCGCGGGCACCGTGTCGAGCAGGGTCGCGGTGACGTCGGCCGGCACCTGGATGCGTACGGTGTCCACGGTGGCCGTGACATCGCGCGCCGGGTCCACGTCCCGGGCGCCGAGCACGGGCTCCTCGCCGCTGAGCATCTCCTGCCACACGGGCAGTTCCGCCACCCGCTCCGGGGTGGCCGCCTCGTCGGCGAGGGCGTGCATCCACCGGCGCAGCGAGGTGCTCTCCGGGGCGGCTTCCGGGGCGAGGCCCGCACGGATCCGCTTCCATGCGGCGGCCAGGTCCGGCACCAGGATGCGCCAGGACACGCCGTCGACGACCAGGTGGTGCAGCACGATCAGCAGGCGGTCCGCCTCCGCGGCGGAGGTGAGCCACACGAACTGGGCCATGACGCCCGCGTCCGGGTCGAGCCGGTCCGCGGCCGCGTCCAGCTCGGCCTGCACGTCGGCGCCGGCGTAGCCGACCTCGTGCACCAGCGCGCCGGCGTCCACGCTGCCGACGGGCTCCATGCGCAGGCCCGGCTCCGCCCGGTCGAGGCGGGAGCGCAGCACGTCGTGACGGTCCAGGACGGCCTGGAGCGTGGCGAGCAGACCCGTACGGTCGATGTCCTCGGGCAGGGTGAGCAGCGCGGACATGCAGAACCGGCCGGTTGCGCCGCCCAGGCCGAGTACGTGCGCACCCGTCGGGGGCAGCGGAGCCCAGCCCACGCCACCGCCCGGCAGTTCGGCCAGGACGACCCGCTCCTCTTCCTCCCGGCCTTCGACCAGTTCCGCGAGCCGGGCGACCGTGCGGTGCTCGAAGATCTCCCGCGTGCTGACCACCACGCCGCGCGTCTTGGCCCGCGCGACGACCTGGATGGAACGGATGCTGTCGCCGCCGCTGGTGAAGAAGTCGTCGTCGATGCCCACCTGCTCGCTGCCGAGCACGTCCGCGTACACCTCGGCCAGGACCCGCTCGGCCTCGTTGCGCGGCGCCCGGTACTCGGTGCGGGCGAACTCCGGCTCGGGCAGCGCGGCCCGGTCCAGCTTTCCGTTCGCGTTCAGCGGCAGCCGGTCCAGCACCACGATCAGCGCGGGCACCATGTAGTCCGGCAGCCGCTTGGCCACGAACCGCTGCAGGTCCGCCGGGGAGAGGGCGGCGTCCGGGGCGGCTTCGCCGTCGGTGGCGCCCGCGGGCGCCACGTAGCCGACGAGCCGTGCGGTGCCGGTGTGGTCCTCGCCGACCGTGACCACGGCCTGGCCGACCGCGGAGTGCTGGGCGAGGGCCGTCTCGATCTCGGTCGGCTCGACACGGATGCCGTTGACCTTCACCTGGTTGTCGGCGCGTCCCGCGTACTTCAGCCGGCCGTTCTCGTCCCACTGGGCCAGGTCACCGGTGCGGTACATGCGCGCGCCGGCGGGGCCGAAGGGGCATGCGACGAACCGCTCCGCGGTGATGGTGCCGTTGCCGTGGTAGCCGCGGGCGATCAGACCGCCGACGTACAGTTCGCCGATCACGCCGGGCGCGACCGGGGTGAGCTCCGGCCCCAGCACGTACGTGCGCATGTTGGCCAGGGGCGCTCCGACCGGTACCGCACCGGTCCCGGCCGACTGCTGCGGGAGCGTGTGCGTGGCGGCGTAGAAGCTTTCCGTCTGTCCGTAGGCGTTGACGACACGGACGTCGGGCAGGGCGCGGCGCACCTTGCGGACCAGGTCGGCCGACAGGGCTTCGCCCGCGAAGATGACGGTGTCCACCTCGAGTTCGAGGCCGTCCGGGGCACCGGTGATCTGGTCGAGCAGCGCGGAGAACACCGCGGGCACGGCGCTGATGGTCGTGCCGGACCAGCTGCCGCGCTCGGCGAGTTCGAGCACGTCACGGACGACCTCGACGCTCGCACCGCTGGTCAGCGCGGTGAAGATCTCGAACACGGAGACGTCGAAGTTCACCGAGGTCGCGGCGAGCATCCGGGAGCCGGCCTCGACCTGCACGGTCCGACGCAGGTCCTGCACACCGTTGACCACGCTGCCATGGGTGATGGCGACGCCCTTGGGCGTCCCGGTCGACCCCGACGTGAACATCACGTAGGCCAGGTTGTCCGGCCCGATGCGGACGTCCGGGGCCTCGACGGCCCGGCCCTCGAGGCTCAGGTCGTTGAGGTGGAGTACCGGCTGGCGGCACTTGGACACGGTCGGCGCCGTCTGGTAATCGGTCAGCACCAGTGCGGGGTCGGCCGTGTCGAGCAGCAGGTCGACTCGTGCGGCCGGGTAGTTGGGGTCGATCGGCAGGTAGGCGCCGCCGGCCTTGAGTACGGCGAGGAGCGCGACCACCAGGTCAGCGGACCGTGGCAGTGCCACGGCGACCAGGACGTCCGGCCCGACACCGCGGTCCTGCAGCACCGCAGCCAGCCGGTTGGCGCGGGCGTCCAGCTCCCGGTAGGACAGCGTGGCCCGTCCGGACACCACCGCGGTCGCGTCCGGCGTCTGCGCCGCCTGGGCGGCGACGAGCTCCGGCACCGTCGTGCCGCTCACCGGTACCGTCGTCTCGTTCAGCTTGGTCAGCCAGCTGCGTTCGGCGTCGGTGAGCACGTCCACCCCGCCGAGCCGCGTCCCCGAGTCGGCGACCACCTGGCGCAGCACGCGCACGTAGCGGTCGACGAGGCTCTCGGCCGTGGCGTGGTCGAACAGCTCGGTCGCGTACTCCAGCCGCCCGTACGCGCCACCGGCCGGGGCCGGGACGATGTTGAAGAACAGGTCGAACTTCGCGGTGCCGGTGCCTGCCGGGACGGGGGTGATGCGCAGACCCGGGGTCTCGATCTGCGACCACTCGAACTGCCAGGCCAGCATGACCTGGAACAGCGGCTGGTAGGCGGTGGTGCGGTCCGGGCTCAGCAGCTCCACCAGGCGCTCGAACGGAACGTCCTGGTTGTCGTACGCGGCCAGGGCCCGGTCGCGGACCTGGTCCAGCAGGTCGCCGAACGAGGGGTTCTGCGAGAGGTCGACGCGCAGCACCCAGGTGTTGGCGAAGAAACCGATCAGGTCGTCGAGCTGCTCGTCGGCGCGCCCCTCGATCGGGCTGCCGATGGTCAGGTCGTTGCCGGCGCCGAGGTGGTGCAGGAGCACCGCGAGCACGGCCTGGGCGACCATGGGCGCGGTGGCGCCGTGCGACCCGGCGAGCTTCCCGACTCCGGCAAGGAGTTCCGGTTCCAGCTCGAAGTCGACGTGGCCGCCGCGGTGGTCGGCCGCCGTCGGCCGCGGCCGGTCCAGCGGGAGCTGGACCGGCTGCGGGACGCCGGCCAGTTCGGTGCGCCAGTAGTCCAGCTGCGCCGCGGCGACGCTGTCCGGGTCCTCCTCGTCGCCGAGGACCTCGCGCTGCCACAGCGTGTAGTCCTTGTACTGGATCGGAAGGGGAGTCCACTGCGGCGCACCGCCCTGCTTGCGGGCCGAGTACGCCGACAGCAGGTCCCGGATGAAGGGCGCCATCGACGCCCCGTCCGCGGCGATGTGGTGGATGACGAACACCACCACGTGCTCCTGCGGGCAGATCCGCAGCACGGTGGTCCGCAGGGGGAGCTCCGTGTCGAGGTCGAAGCCTTCGCACGCGGCCTCGGCGGCCGCGGCCTCCACCGCGTCCGCGGCCACGTCGACCACCCGGAACTGGAGGGCGGCCTCCTGCGCGGGCACGATCCGCTGCTCCGGGGTGCCGTCCTCGTTCTCGGCGATCAGGGTGCGCAGGCTCTCGTGCCGGGTGACGACGTCCGTCACCGCCGCGGCCAGGGCCGCCGTGTCCAGCGGCCCGTCCAGGCGCAGCACGAACGGGATGTTGTAGGTCGCGGACGGGCCTTCCAGACGGTGGAGGAACCACAGCCGACGCTGTGCGAAGGACAACGGGATCATCGACGTACTCCTACACGTTCATCGGGCGAAGCTGGGGGCGGTTCGACGTGCCCGTCTTCTCGAGCCGGGTCGCCAGTTCGGCGACGGTCGGACTGCGGAACACGGTGGTGACCTTCACGTCGACCTTGAGCTCGTTGCGGATGCGGCCGGTCAGCCGGGTGGCGAGCAGCGAGTGCCCGCCGTGGTCGAAGAAGTCGGCGTCGATGCCGACCTCCTCCAGACCCAGCAGTTCGGCGAACAGCCGGCAGAGGACTTCCTCGTTGTGGTTGCGAGGCCCTCGTCCGGTCACGGCGGCTTCCGTGTGGTCCGGTGCGGGGAGCGCCTTGCGGTCGAGCTTCCCGCTCGGCGTGGTGGGGAAGGCCGCGAGCGGCACGATGGCCGAGGGGACCATGTACTCGGGCAGGTTGTCCCGGGCCAGGTCCGTCAGGGCCGTGAGATCCAGCTGGGCCGCCGGCTTGGCCGTCACCACGTACGCGACGAGCCGCTGGTCACCGGGGCGGTCCTCGCGGACCAGGGCCACCGCGCCGTCGACGTCCGGGTGCTTGGCCAGCGCCGTCTCGATCTCGCCGAGCTCGATGCGGAAGCCGCGGAGCTTGACCTGGAAGTCGGACCGGCCGATGTACTCGACCTGGCCGTCCTGGTTCCACCGCACGACGTCGCCGGTGCGGTACATCCGGGTTCCCGGCTCGCCGAAGGGGCAGGCGACGAACCGGTTCGCGGTCAGCTCCGTCTGTCCCAGGTAGCCCCGGGCGAGCCCGGTACCGGCCAGGTACAGCTCGCCGGTGACCCCCGGCGCGACCGGGCGCAGCGCCTCGTCCAGCACGTACACCTGGGTGTTCCACACGGGGGCGCCGATCGGCACCCGGTCGGCACCCGGCACGTGCTGGTACGCCGTGACCTCGACGGACGCCTCGGTGGGCCCGTAGAGGTTGTGCACACCGCAGCCCGGCAGCACCTCGACGACGCGGTTGGCAAGCGCGGGCGGGAACGCCTCACCGGCGACCTCGATCCAGCGCAGGCTGGTGCACTCCTTCGCCGAGGGCTCGTTGACGAACGCCTCCAGCAGGGAGGGCACGAAGTCCGCTCCGGTGACACGCTCCCGCTGGATCAGGTCGGCGAGGTAGGCCGGGTCCCGACGCCCGTCGGGACGCGCGATCACGACCGCGGCGCCGACCTGGAGCGGCGCGAACAGCTCCGGCACCGAGACGTCGAAGCTGGCCGTGGTGCTCAGCAGCACCCGGTCCCGGGCGCCGACGTCGAAGTGCGCCAGACCCCACTTGAGCCGGTTCAGGATCGCCCGGTGCGCCACCTGCACGCCCTTGGGACGGCCGGTGGAACCGGAGGTGTAGATGACGTACGCGGCGTTGTCCGGCGTCAGTGCGCGCTCCGGGTTCGTCTGCGGGTACTCGGAGACGTCCGGAAGGTCTGCGTCGAGCACCAGCAGCGGCTTCGCGCTGTCCAGCACGCGCGCCACCCGGTCCTCGGGCAGCTCGGTGTCGATCGGCAGGTAGGCCGCACCGGCCTTCACCACCGCGTAGATCGCCACCATCAGGTCCACCGAGCGGGGGATCTTCACGGCGACCAGCTGCTCGGCGCCGGCACCCTGCTCGACCAGCCAGTGCGCCAGCCGGTTCGCGCGCCGGTTGAACTCGCCGTAGGTCAGGGTCTCCTGCTCGCCGATCAGCGCCACACCGTCAGGGGTGCGCTCCACCTGAGCCTCGAACGCGCCCGGCAGAGTGTCCGGCGCCACCGGATGTGCCGTGTCATTGATCCCCTTGACCAGCCAGTCCCGCTCCTGCGCCGACAGCACCTCCATGGCACCGACCGGCTTCTTCGGGTCCTCGAGCACCTGCTCCAGCACCCGGACGAGCCGGGCGGCGATCTCCTCGGCCGCGTCGCGCTCGAAGAGGTTGGTCTGGTAGTCGAGGGAGAGCCGCAGGTACGGGTCGGAGGAGTTGAGGGTGAGCGGGTAGTGCGAGCCGGCGAACGGCCGGATGGCGTCGATCGTGAAGCCCGCCGAGTCGTTCGCCTCGACGATGCCCTCGCGGTCGATCGGGTAGTTCTCGAACACGACGATCGTGTCGAACAGGGCGGGCAGTCCGACGCCGCGCTGGATGTCGGCCAGGCCGTAGTAGTGGTGGTCGAGCAGTGAGATCTGCCGGTCCTGCAGGTCGGCGATGACCTCGCCGACGGTCTGGTCCGGCCGGCAGCGCACCCTGGTCGGCAGGGTGTTGATGAAGAGGCCGACCATCTCGTCCGAACCGACCAGGTCCGCCGGGCGACCGTTGACGGCCGCGCCGAACACGACGTCGTTCTGGCCGGTCAGCTTCGAGAGGAGGACGGCCCACGCGCCCTGGAGCAGCGTGTTCAGCGTGACGCCGAGTTCCGCGGCGCGCCGGGCGAGTTCCCGGCCCTTGTCGATCGACAGCGGGACCTCGACGCGGCCGAGGCGGGAGGCCTCACCCTTCTCGGGAAGGTCCGCGGCCAGGAGGGTCGGCTGGTCGAATTCGGCGAGCTCGTCCTTCCACCGGGCGGCCGATGCGTCCCGGTCCTGCTTGGACAGCCAGCCCAGGTAGTCGCCGTAGCTCCGGACCGGGGCGAGCTCCTCGGTGCCGCCGTACAGCCGCACCAGGTCCTTGATCACCAGCGGCGACGACCACCCGTCGAACAGGGTGTGGTGGGCCGTGATGATGAGCTTCGCCTTCTGCGGCCCGCAGGTGAGCAGGGCCAGGCGGATCAGCGGCGGCCGGGTGGGGTCGAGCTGGTCGGCCCGGTCGTCGGCGAGGGCCTTGTCGACCGCCGCTTCCTGCCCGGCCTCGTCGAGACCGGTCAGGTCGATGTGCCGCCAGGGGATGTCGACGTGCTCCGCCACGACCTGGACCGGATCGCCGTCGGCTCCGGCCACGAACGCGGAGCGCAGGTTCGGGTACCGCTCGAGGAGCGCCTGCCCGGCCGCCCGCATGCGCGCCGGGTCCACGTGCCCGGTCAGGTGCAGCAGGAACTGCATGTGGTAGACGTCGAAGTTGCCGTCGGCGAGCGCGGCCTGGAACTGGATGCCGGACTGGCCCGGGGCCTGCGGCCACACCTGGACCAGCTTGCCGTAGTGCTCCTCCCAGTCGTCGATCTCGTCCTGCTTCACCGAGACCAGCGGGGCGTCCGAGGGCGTGAGCCCGCCGGTCTGCGGGCGCGCGGCGTGCGCGGCCATGCCGTGCAGCACCTCGACCCACAGCTCGGCCAGTTCGGCGGTGCGCTCGTGGGACAGCACCCCGGTGGGGAACATGAAGACGGCCTGGAGCCGGGCGCCGTCGGCGGTGTCCGTGACGACCGAGTTGACCTCCAGCGCGGACAGCGCGGGCAGGTCCGGGTCGGGCATCGGGATCAGCTGGGCGGACCAGTCCGCCGGCACCCAGCCGTCGGCGCGCAGGTGCTCGGGCACGTCGGCGTCGGAGATCCGGCCGAGGTAGTTGAAGCCGATCTGCGGCGCCGCGTAGTCCTCGAGCTGCGGGGCGGTCTCCGGGTTCAGCCAGCGCAGCAGACCGTAGCCCAGTCCCTTGTCCGGGACGCCGCGCAGCTGTTCCTTGACCAGCTTGATCGCCTTGCCGGCGGCGGAGCCGCCCGCGAGCACGTCGGCCAGGTCCACGCCCTGCACGTCGACCCGGGCCGGGTACATGCTGGTGAACCATCCGACGGTCCGGGAGAGGTCCGCGCCGGGGACGACGTCCTCCTCGCGCCCGTGTCCTTCCAGGCGGACGAGGGTCGAACGGTCGTCACCGCGCCAGCGGTTCACCGCGAGGGCGAGCGCGGCGAGCAGCACGTCGGTGCCGGTGCCCTTGAACGCGGCGGGAAGCTTGGTCAGCACCGCCTCGGTGACCTCGGCGGGCAGCTGCACGCGCACGATGTCGAGGGTGGACATGGTGTCCACGGCGGGATCGAACGCCCGCTCGCCCAGCGGGAGGTTGGGCGACTCGAGCATGTCGCGCCAGTAGTCCAGCTCCTCTTCCCGCTCCGGGGAGAGGGCCTCGGACTCCAGCGCCGCCGCCCAGCGGCGGGCCGACGTGCCGACCTCGGGCAGCTCGGCCGCCTTACCGGACTTGACCTGCTGCCACGCCTCGGCGAAGTCCGACATGAGGATGCGCCAGGAGACGCCGTCCACCACCAGGTGGTGCAGCACCACGAGCAGCCTGCCCGCACCGGAGTCCGCGGCGAACCAGACGAAGTCGGCCATGGTCCCGGCTTCCGGGTCGAGCCGGCCGGCCGCGGCGTCCACCTCGGCCTTCGCCGCCTCCAGCGCGGCGGGGTCGTCCCACCCGCCGGCTATGGGCACGCGGCGGATCAGCTCCGCCGCCCGTACGGCGCCCTGCGGACGTACGACGAGGGAGGGCTCGTCACCGCGCACCAGCTGCGCGCGCAGGAGGTCGTGCCGGTCGAGCACGGCGTCCAGCGTCGCGGCCAGTCCGCTCTCGTCGATGCCCGTGGGCAGCTCGAGCACGATCGACATGGCGAAACGGTTGATCCCGCCGCCGTGCTCGAACACGTGCTGCGCCACCGGCTGCAGCGCCAGCTCGCCGACGCCGCCGCCCTCGAGCTCCGCGAGCACCGGCACCTGGTCCTTGCGGTCGGAGGCCACCTCGGCCAGCCGCTCCGCGGTGCGGCACTCGAAGATCTCCCGCGTGGTCAGGTTCAGGCCGCGGGCCCGGGCCCGGGCCACGACCTGGATGGAGCGCAGGCTGTCGCCGCCGACGGCGAAGAAGTCGTCGTCGATGCCGACCCGGTCCACGCCGAGCACGTCCGCGTACGCGGCGGTGATGATCTTCTCGGCCTCGGTGCGCGGCTCCCGGTAGGCCTCGCCCAGGAACTCCGGCTCGGGCAGCGCCGAGCGGTCCAGCTTGCCGGTCGGGCCGAGCGGCAGCTGGCTGACGGCCACGAAGGCCGACGGCACCATGTAGTCGGGCAGCCGTGCCGCGACGAACTTGCGCAGCTCTGCGGCCGAGGCTCCGGCCTGCACGTCCACGTCGCCGATGCCGCCGGCGCCGTCGTCACCGACGGCCCCCTCGCCGGTGTGCACCACGTAGGCGACGAGACGCCGCCCGTCCGAGCCCACCTCGCGGCTGATCACCACGGCCTCGCTGATACCGGGGTGCTGCGTGATCGCCGCCTCCACCTCGGCGGTCTCGATGCGGAAGCCGCGCACCTTCACCTGGCCGTCACCGCGGCCGACGCACTCCAGTTCACCGTGTGCGTTCCAGCGGGCCAGGTCGCCCGTGCGGTACATCCGCTCGCCGGCGGCGAACGGGTTCGCCACGAAGCGCTCGGCGGTCAGGCCCGGGCGGTCGTGGTAGCCGCGGCCGAGGCAGGTGCCGACGACGTACAGCTCACCGATCACGCCCTGCGGCACCGGGGCGAGGCCCGGGCCCAGCACGTAGGCACGCATGTTCCCCAGCGGGGTGCCGATGGGCGCGACGTCGCTCTCCGCCCACTCCTGGGCCGCGGGGAGGGAGAAGGTGGTGGCGTAGAAGCTCTCGCTCTGCCCGTAGGAGTTCACGATCTGTACGTCGGGCAGGGCCTCGCGGACCTGGCGCACCAGTCGGGCCGGGAGCACGTCGCCCGCGAAGACGACCGTGCGCACGTCGGTCGCCTTGTCCAGGTGACCCACGAGTTCGCCGAGCACCGAGGGGACACCGCTGATGACGTGGCCGTCCCAGCTGTCCCGCTCGGCGAGCGCCAGCGCGTTCGGCACGACCTCGGCGGTGCCGCCGGTGGACAGGGTGGTCAGCAGCTCGAAGACCGAGACGTCGAAGTTCACCGAGGTGCCGGCGAGCATCTTCCAGCCGGTCGGGGCGTCGATGACGCGCACCAGCTCCTGCACGCCGTTGACGACGCTGCGGTGGGTGATCGCCGCGCCCTTCGGCTTGCCCGTGGAGCCGGAGGTGTACATCACGTACGCCAGGTTGTCCGGGCCCAGCGGCGAGATGCGGCCGGTGTTGTCCAGCGCTCCCCGGGGCGCGTCCCATTCGGCGCGGAGGTCGAGGTTGATGCTCGACATGTCGTTCTGCGGCAGGTCCTGCGCCGTCGCGGTGTCGGTGACCACGAAACGCGGGCGCGCCTCGGACAGCACGGTCTCCGCGCGTCCGGCGAGGTACTGCGGGTCCATCGGCACGTAGCCGGCACCGGACTTGAGGATGCCGAGCAGGCCGACGACGAGGTCCTCCGTGCGGGGCAGCGCGAGGACCACCAGGTCCTCCGGGCCGGCACCGCGCCGGACCAGCTCCCACGCGACGGCGTTCGCCCGGTCGTCGAGCTCCCGGTAGGTCAGCGTCCGGTCGTTGCACACGATCGCCGGGGCGTCCGGGGTCCTGGCCGCCTGGCTCTCGAACAGCTCCGGGACCGTCAGCTCGGACGCCGCCGTGGCGTTGTCGTTGAACCGGACGAGCAGAAGGTCCCGCTCGGCCGCGTCGAGCACGTCGATGCCGCCGACGGCGCGCTCCGAGTCGGCCACGAGCTCGCCCAGCACGCGCACGAACCGGTCGGCGAGGCGCTCGACCGTCGCCCTGTCGAACAGGTCGGTGGCGTACTCCAGACGGACTCCGGCCCCGCCGGCGCCGTCCGGGATCATGTTGAAGAACAGGTCGAACTTGGCGGTTCCGGTCTCGAGCGTCTCGGACTCGACACCGAGGCCGGCGAACTCCAGGTCCCCCAGGGGCTCCTGCCAGGCGAGCATCACCTGGAAGAACGGGTGGTAGGCGGTGGACCGGTCCGGGTTGAGCAGCTCCACGAGGCGCTCGAACGGCATGTCCTGGTTGTCGTACGCGGCGAGCGCCCGGTCCCGCACCCGCTGGAGCAGCTGGAGGAAGGTCGGGTTCCCGGACAGGTCGACGCGCAGCACCCAGGTGTTGACGAAGAACCCGACGAGGTCCCGCAGCTCCTCGTCGGTGCGGCCGGCGATCGGCGCACCGAGGGGGACGTCGTCACCGCAGCCGAGGTGGTGCAGGAGCACCGCCAGCGCCGACTGCATGACCATCGACACCGTGGTGTCCTGTTCCGCGGCCACCTTCTCCACGGCGCGGAGCAGGTCGGCCTCGATCGGGAACTTGACCAGGTCGCCGCGGGGGCTCGTCATCTTGGGGCGCGGGCGGTCCGTGGGCAGGGCCAGCGGCTGTGCCATGTCGGCCAGGGCCTCGCGCCAGTACTCCAGCTGCCTGGCGGCCAGGCTGTCCGGGTCGGACTCGTCGCCGAGCATGTCCTGCTGCCACAGCGTGTAGTCCGCGTACTGCACCGGGAGCGGCTCCCACACGGGGGCGTCGCCCTCCTTGCGGGCCGAGTACGCCGTGGTGAGATCGCGGAGCAGCGGCCCGAGGGACTCACCGTCCAGGGCGATGTGGTGCACCACGAGGACCAGGGTGTGGTCGAGCGGGCCGGTCCGGACCAGCGTGGCGCGGATCGGCACGTCGGCGGCCAGGTCGAAGGTCTCGACGGCAGCCGCGTCGACCGCCGCCGCCCTCTTCTCCTCGGCGACCTCGACGACCGGCAGGCCGAAGGGCTTCAGGCCGGACGCCAGCACCTCCTGGTGCGGGATGCCGTCGTCGCCCTCGACGATCACCGTGCGCAGGACTTCGTGCCTGTCGATGACATCGCGGAGCGCCGTCTCCAGCGCACCCACGTTCAGCTCACCGGTCAGCCGCAGGGCGAAAGCGCCGTTGTAGGTCGGCGAAGGGCCTTCGAACCGGTCCACGAACCACAGCCGACGCTGCGCGAACGACAACGGGATCATTGTTTCTCCAAATCGGCGGAACCAGGGAGCAAGTCGTCACTCAGCTCTGGTCGAGCAGGGTCAAAAGTTCGTCGTTGTAGAAGTCGTCGATGGAGCACGCCCCCGACAGCGTCGAGAAGTACCGGTCGATGTGCTCCTGGTGGCCGACCAGCTTCCGCAGCATGTCGACCCGGCCCTCGGGCTTGAGCTCGGCCACGTTGAGCGCGCCCTGGTAGTGGTTGAGGGCCTCGTTGCTCAGCTCGTTCTCGTAGCGCCTCAGCGCCGACTTGAGCTTGGCGTCGTCGTGCAGGCCGTCCCCGATGAAATCGGTGAGGTTCTGGGCCTGGACGAAGGCCTCGGTGATGCCGCGGGCGGTGATGGAGTCCTTGTGGTTCACCGCGTCGCCGACCAGCGCCCACCCGGGCCCGTAGGCCTTGCGGAAGTAGTTGTCCTGGTGGCCCGTGCCGTACAGCTGCTCCACGCGCTCGCCCGACTGCATGCGCTCCCACAGCTCGGGCGCGGTCGTACGGAACGCATCGAGGTAGGCGGGTTCGACGGCCTTGCGGACCGCGCCGAAGTCCGCCTGCGGGAAGTAGGCCATGAGCAGCGTGAGGTCGTTGTTGGTCGGCAGCACGCCGATCCAGCGGCCCGGCTGCTCGTACAGCTCGAAGTCGGACGGGACCCCGGCCCAGTAGCTGTAGTAGGTGCAGGTCAGCCGCGGGTGCTCGATGACGTTCTCCGCGCCGACCTTGCGGGCGACCAGCGATCGCATGCCGTCCGCGCCGACGACCAGGCGGGCCCGTTCCGTCGCCTCGGCGCCGCCCGGCGTGGTGTACCGCACGCCGACGACCCGGCCGTCCTCGAACAGCAGGTCGTTGACCGCGCAGCCCTCCTGGAAGTCGACGCCGGCCTCGACGGCGCCCTCCGCGAGGATCGGGTCGAGCACGAAGCGCCGCGGCGCGTACGTGGCGGTCAGGCCGTCCATCGGCAGGGAGAAGCCCTCGATGCGGACACCGGGGCCCTCGTAGACCTGCTTGGTGATGGGCCGGCAGCCCGCGTCCTTGAGCTTGTCGAGCAGTCCCCACCGGTTGAGCAGCGCCACGCCCTGCATGTGCAGGTAGTGCGAGGACAGCGTGTCCTGAGGGAATCGCGCTTTCTCCAGGAGCAGCACTCGATAGCCCTGCTGCGCAAATAGCATGGCCGTCGGCGAGCCCGCACAACGGGCACCGATGACAATCACGTCGTACATGGCGCCTCCGCCTCTCTTACCAGGTAGTTTTTGACCCAACGCGGCAGCAACCAGAAATCCGTTGTGATTGAGCGCGCTATCGACGCAGCGGACCGAATAACCACTGCCGAGCATGAATTCGATGCTAGCCGATACGAACTAGCGGGATAAATAGAGCCAGTGCGAGGAACACACGCCGATGCCGTGTCGTGTCTCGCCGGCGAGACACGACAGGGCATCGACCACGCTTGGAGCTACCGGGTCGGCGCACCCAGGGATTCGATGTACGCAGAGATCGACGCCACGGTCGAGTTGAGGAACATCTGGTCCATCGGAACCTCGACGCCCAACTCGTCCATAAAGGCACCCTGAATCTTGACCATGATCAGGGACTGGCCGCCCAGGGCGAAGAAATCGTCGTCGACCGATATGTCGTCGTGCTGGAGTTCCCGGCACCAAATGGCGCGCACACTGTCGGCAATCATCACAGCCCTCTCGGTTGTCATCAAAGTCCGTCGACTATGCGGCAATGCCGCTGTCGGCGAACTGCTTCCGGTATGCATCGACCAGCGCGACGCGGTCGACTTTCCCGTGCGGGCTGAGCGGAAGCAGCGGGACGTTCACGAATTTGGCGGGCACCATGTTCCGCGGCAGCGTCTCCAGGAGGCCGGTGCGCAGGTCGTCCTCGGCGAGGTCGTCCCCCGCCGGGACGATGAACGCGATCAGCTCGGCCTCGCCGGCGTCGGTGTACGTGATCGCCACGGCGGCCTCACGGACCCCGGACAGCCGGGCGAGCGCGCGCTCGATGTCGGTGGGGTCGATGCGCATGCCGCGCACCTTCACCTGGGCGTCGATCCGGCCGAGGACGACGAGCTCGCCGGCCTCGTTCACGTGGCCGCGGTCGCCCGTGCGGTACACGCGGCGCGGCTCCCCGTCGACCTCGATCGTCGTGAACTTGGCGTTCTCGGGGCCGTTGTTGAGGTAGCCCGCGCCGACGCTGGCGCCGGAGATGCAGATCTCGCCCTGCTCCCCCGGCGCGACACCGCGCAGGTCCTCGTCGACGAGGTGGATGTCGGTGTTGTAGGCCGGCCTGCCGACCGGCGGGACGTCGTGCTCGCCGGGCCGGTAGTCGGCCAGGTCGTACGAGGTCGCGACGTCCGTGCACTCGGCGACGCCGTACTGGTGCAGGAGGGTGCACGTGTTGCCCTCGCGCCGCGCCCAGTCCGTGAGCCGTTGGACCTTCAGGGCCTCGCCGCCGAAGAGCACGTAGTCGAGCTTGGCGAGGACGTCGCCGCCGCGTGCGGTCTCCCAGTCCACCAGCAGGTACAGCGTGCTGGAGGCGCAGTGCACCACGCGGATGTCGCGCTCGCGGAGCAGGCGGTAGGCCATCATCGCGTCGAAGTTCCGGGTCGCCATCAGGTTCTGGGTGGCGCCGACGAACAGCGGTGTCATCAGGCTGCGCTGGGAGAGGTCGAACCCGAACGCGCTGACGACCAGGTGGTTCGACCCGGTGTGCAGGCCGTACTCGAGCTTCAGCCAGTTCATCAGGTTGAACCAGCCCTCGTGCCGCACCGCGGTCAGCTTGGGCGTACCGGTCGAGCCGGACGTGAAGACCGCGTAGCAGATGTCGTCGCCGGTGACGGTGACGTCGGGAGCGGTCGCCGGGAGGGCCGCCAGGCCGTCGGCGAGCTGCTCGAGGTCGATGACGTCGACGTCCGCCGACTCGACCATGTCGGCCGTGGCCGGGGAGGCGACGATCAGGGCGAGGTCGGGCACCTGGCCCAGCAGCAGCTGGAGCCTGGCCGCGGGGTAGGCCGGGTCGAACGGCACGTAGGCCGCGCCTGCCTTCAGGGTTCCGAGGATGGCGACGAGCATGTCGATCGAGTAGTCGAGACAGACGCCGACCTTCGCACCCCGGCCGTGTCCGCGCTCGGCGAGGAAGTGGGCGAATCGATTCGCCTTCACGTCCAGCTCTGCGTACGTCAGCTCCTGGCCGGCCCAGAAGACGGCAACGGCGTCGGGCGCCGCCGCCACGTTCGCCTCGAACTGCTTGTGGACGACGGGCGCCGAGGGCAGGGCGACCCGCTTTCCCTGAAGGATCATCAACTGACTCCGATGTGAGAGGTGTCCGGTCGGACGAGCCGCCGGCGCACCCCCGGGAACGGGAGGGGGCGGCCGGCACGTGGGGGCGATGCGCCTCTAGGCGGTCCGGCGATCGGCGGTTTCGAGCACCTGGGTCACCCACTTGTCAACGGGCAGACCGTGCGCGGCAGCCGTCTTCGAGTAGTACTCCAGCTGGCCTGCGGACAGCTCTATGGTGAGCGTGGTGACCTTCTGCCGGCGCTTTTCAGCGGCCGCCGAGTCGGCCAGCCGGGGTACCTCTTGCTTCTCGTCGCCGCTGCCCGCGGGGACCTCGGTCGTGTCGCTCTGCACGGCCAGGCTGGCACGGACCGACCTGCGGAGTTCGTTGCGCGACCACTTCTGCTGTTCGGCCTTGCGCAGCCAGTAGTCCTGCTCCGGCGGCGACAGGCGGGCCACCTCTGCGTGGTGGGCGAAGCTGAGGCTGTCCCGCCTGCGGTGGTGCTCGAACCGCCGGCCCACCCAGGCGTAGTTGCGCAAGGTCTGGTAGTCGAGCCCCGTGCGCTCGATCGCCTCCTTGTACCGCCGCCACCCGTAGGTGGACTCCCCGTAGTTCATCCAGTCGGCGAGCCACCACGCGGAGGAGTTCACGAGCTCGCGCAGGTTGGTCCCGATCTGCTCCCAGGACCGCTCCGACAGGTTCTGCGGGAAGACCATCCCCGACTTCTGCACCGTGGCCTGCGACCCCGCGAACGACAGGACCGCATCGCGTTGCGCGGGCTCACCGCTGTTGCCCACCGGCCCCGCCTTGTATCTGCTGGCGGTCCTCACAGCGCCGCTCACAACCTTCATCTCCCCACTCAGAGTGTTTGCCTGGGCGTACACGGGTCGCTCGGGCGAGCACCCGGGCGGCGGACACTGTCGTTCCCCTGCGGCCGGCGTACGAGCATCCGAGCGGCGCTCAGCCCGCCGCCATGGCCTCGCGGAGGCTCTTGGGGCGCAGGTCGGTCCAGTTCTGCTCGACGTACTCCAGGCACTCGGACCTGGCCGCCTCACCGAAGACCACCCGCCAGCCGGCGGGCACCTCGGCGAACGCGGGCCACAGGGAGTGCTGCTCCTCGTCGTTGACGACAACGTGGAAGCGGCCGTTCTCGTCGTCGAAGGGGTTCGTGCTCAACTGGCACCGTCCTTAACTGTCACGGGGTGACTCGGAGTTGGAGATGGCCCAGGCGCGGGTTCACCGGTCGGCTCCGTCCGGTCGGCGGGACACCCGGCATCGGTGGCGACCCCGGCGTTGCCGCGTCACCGCAAGGACTCGACCGTCAGCGGTACCAGGGCGGCAGGCCGGCCGACCTCCCGGTCGTCCTCTGCACCCCACTGGATTCCTGGGAGACCGGCTGCCTCACGTTCCTGGGATGAGGACGTACGGCAGCCGATCGGCCCGTCCGCTGTCCGCTCCGGTTCGAGCGGTGGCGCGGGACCTCGGCCGTCTCGGTCGGGCCGCGGTCGTCGTACGGGCTTGGCTGCCCGCGTTGCTGGTAGCCGACTTGCCGCCACTGTATCCACGGCCCTTTTGAGACCCGGTCAAGGTCCGCTCGAGCGGCCGGGCGAACGGAGGTCTCCGAGCGCCTTCGGGCCGGTCTTCGCCGCTCACGGTGGCGAACCGCTCGAGATCCGCACGGACCTCGCCGCAGTCACGCGCGGGATTTCAGGCCACTGCCCGGCGTGCACCCGCGCTCTCCCCGATGTCCGCCGCCCCGTGTCCGCGCCGCACCGCCGGAGGATCGCTCGAGAGCCGCCACACCGGGGGCGGAGTCCGGCTGGTACCCGCACGCTGCCAGCCGGACAGCGCTCTATGGTCCGAGGACGCGCGGCCGATCGGAGGGAGAGAGATGGACGGCACACGACCTGCCTTGCGCCTGTTCGTCCTGCACCACGCGGGGGGCTCGCACCTGCTGTACCGCCACTGGCCCGCCGAGCTGCCGGACACGTGGGACGTGCGGCTGCTCGACGCCCCGGGCCACGGCCTCCTCCTCGACCAGCCGCAGATCGCAGACGCCGGCCGCCTCGCCGACCACCTGCTGCGCATCATCGAGCCCCAGCTGAGGGACGGCCCCTACGCCCTTTTCGGGCACAGCATGGGCGCTCTCCTCACGTACGAGATCACCCGGCGGGCCGTCGACCGGGGCCTGCCGCTGCCGGTGTGGATCGGTGTCTCCGCACGAACCTCACCGCAGCTGGCCGGGCCGAAGAACCGTTACCACCAGCTGCCCGACGCCGAGCTGCGGACTCGTCTGAAGCTGCTCGGCGGCACACCCGACGCGGTCTTCGACGACCCCGACCTGTGGGCCCTGTTCGAACCGGTCATCCGGGCCGACCTGCGCCTGGTGGAGACCTGGCGCCCCGCTCCCGGCACCGGTCCGCTGCCCGTGGCGCTGTCCGCCTACGCGGGCGGCGAGGACCACTCCGCCTCACCGGCGCGGATGACCGGCTGGGAAGAGCACACCGAGCACTTTCTGGGCCTGCACGTCTTCGACGGCGGTCACTTCTACTTCCAGGACGATCCCGGTCCGCTGCTGCGGCAGATCGAACGGGACGCGACCACTGCGCTCGCCGCGGCGGGCGCGATGCGCTCCTCCTGAACCCTTTGGCGAACCGCCGACGCGTGGCCGCCCGACTCCTGCAACTGACTGAGATGCCAGCGTGTGTGAGGGGATGAGATGGAGTTCCGCCTGCTCGGTCTCGTGGAAGTCCAGGACGAACGGACCGGTCTGCGGATCGTTCCCACCGGTGCCAAGCAGCGTGCACTGCTGGGGGCACTGGTGGTGAAGGCCGGACACAACGTCTCCGTGCAGCGGCTCATCGACGAGCTGTGGGGCGAGCGCCCGCCCGCCAACGCGGCGAACGCGCTGCAGCTCCATGTGGCCCGGCTGCGCCGGCTGCTGTCCGGACCGGAGAGCCAGAGCGTCACACAGCATGCACAGCACCCGTGGATCGTGACCACCTCGCGCGGCTACACCCTGCAGCTCGCGCCCGTCGAAACGGACGCCGCGCGCTTCCAGCACCTCACCGACGAGGCCCGGCGGATCCTGTCCAGCGACCCGGGGCGGGCCGGTGAGCTGCTGCGCCGGGCGCTGTCGCTGTGGCGCGGCCCGGCTCTGGAGGGCAGCGTGCTCGGCGACATCTGCGCCGGCAAGGCGGCCCAGCTCGAGGAACACCGGCTGACCGCTCTGGAGATGATGTACGACGCGTATCTGCGCACCGGGCGCCACGGCGAGATCACCGGCGAGCTGGTGGAGCTCACCACCGATCACCCGATGCGGGAGAGGTTCTACGACCTGCTGATGGTCGCCCTGTACCGCTGCGGACGGCAGGCGGAGGCGCTCCGCGTGTACGAACGGGCGCGCAACCGCCTGGTCCACGAACTCGGTGTCGAGCCGGGCCCCGCTCTGCGCGGCCTGATGGAGGCGATCCTCCACCACGACCCGGCTCTCGCCGCGGCGGCGGGCACCCGCCCGGCCGACCCGCCTCGGGCCGGGACGGCGCCCGCGGAGACGGACGCGACGGCCGACGACGCGGTGCTTCCCCTCTGCGAGGAGATAGCCCGTCTGCACCGCCGCATCGAGCGGCTGCAGCAGGAGCAGAACCAGCTGTGGTGCCGCTTCAACGAGCTGACGGCGAGCACCGCGCCGCGGGTGACCGCCGGCGCGGGGCTCGCCTAGGCCGTGTCGCCAGCGGGTCCACCGGGGCCCGCGGGGCGGGTTCAGGCCGCCGTCAGTACCTCGCCGAGGGCTTCGGACAGGGCCGCCCGGAAGCCGTCGAGGAACGTGTCCACCTCGCGGTCCGACACGTTCAGCGGCGGGGCGAGCCGGATGACGTCCGGCATCACCGCGTTCACCAGGAGGCCCTTGTCCTGGGCCGCCTGCTGCACCTGCGCCGCGAACTTCCCGTTGAGCACGACGCCCAGCAGCAGGCCGGCGCCGCGGACCTCGCGCACCAGCGGGTGGTCCAGGGTCTCCAGGCCGCGCCGCAGCCGTTCCCCCGTCCAGGTCACGTGGTCGAGGATGCCCGTCCGCTCGATGGTGTCCAGTACGGCGAGGGCGCCCGCGCACACCACGGGGTTCCCGCTGAAGGTGGAGCCGTGCGCGCCGGGCGTGAGCAGCTCGGCGGCCGCGCCGAAGGCGAGCGTCGCGCCGATGGGCAGACCGCCGCCCAGGCCCTTGGCGAGGGTGACGACGTCCGCCTCGACGCCTTCGGCCTCGGCCGCGAACCAGCGGCCCGTGCGCCCGATGCCGGTCTGGATCTCGTCCAGGACGAGGAGGGTGCCGGTCGCTGCGGTGATCTCGCGGGCGGCCCGCAGGTAGCCGGGCGGAGGCACGACCACGCCGTTCTCCCCCTGCAGGGGTTCCAGCATCAGCAGCGCGGTGTGCGGGGTGACGGCGGCACGCAAGGCCTCGACGTCCCCGAACGGCACGTGGCTGACGTCGCCCGGCAGCGGATGGAAGGGGCGCTGCTTGGCCGGCTGGCCGGTGAGGGCCAGGGCCCCCATGGTGCGGCCGTGGAAGCCGCCGACGGCCGACACCATGTGCGTGCGGCCGGAGAGCCGGCCGATCTTGAAGGCCGCCTCGTTGGCCTCGGCGCCGGAGTTGGAGAAGTAGACCCGGCCCCGGCGCCCGGCGAGCTGCAGCAGGCGCTCGGCGAGGCGCACGGTCGGTTCGGCCATGAAGAGGTTCGAGACGTGTCCGAGTGAGGCGACCTGTTCGGAGACGGCCCGTACGACCGCGGGGTGCGCATGGCCGAGCGAGTTGACCGCGATGCCGCCGACGAAGTCGAGGTACTCGTTGCCCTCCGCGTCCCAGACCTGGGTGCCCTCGCCCCGGACCAGGGGCAGCAGGGGGGTGCCGAAGTTGTCCATCATGACGCCCTGCCAGCGGCGGGTCAGCGCCGCGTTGCCCGCCCCGGTCAGGTCCGCCGTGTCCGCGCCGTTGCTCATGCCGTCGCTCCCTCGAAGCTCACGTCGTTGTTCACTGCGTACAGGGGGCCCTCATGAGACGGAGAAGCGCTCATGAGGCGTACTCGCTGTTCTCGTGGACGTACTCGGCGGTGAGGTCGTTGGCCCAGATGACGGCGGAGTCCGCGCCCGCGGCGAGGTCGACGGTGATCCCGACTTCGCGTCCGGTCATGTCCACCAGCGTGCGGTCCTCGCCCACCGATCCGTTCTTGCAGACCCACACGCCGTTGATGGCGACGTTGAGCCGGTCGGGCTCGAAAGCGGCGGAGGTGGTGCCGATGGCGGACAGGACGCGGCCCCAGTTGGGGTCCTCGCCGTGGATGGCGCACTTGAGGAGGTTGTTGCGGGCGACGGAGCGGCCCACCTCGACGGCGTCGTCCTCGCTCGCGGCTCCCACGACCTCGATGCGGATCTCCTTGCTGGCGCCCTCGGCGTCCCCGATGAGCTGCCGGGCCAGGTCGGCGCAGACCGTGTGCACGGCCTCGGCGAACTCGGCGTATTCCGGGGTGACTTCGGACGCCCCGGAGGAGAGCAGCAGCACGGTGTCGTTGGTGGACATGCAGCCGTCGGAGTCGACCCGGTCGAACGTGGAACGGGTGGCGTCCCGCAGCGCCCGGTCCAGTACCGCTGCGTCCAGGGCGGCGTCCGTGGTGAGCACGACGAGCATGGTGGCGAGCCCGGGCGCGAGCATCCCGGCGCCCTTGGCCATGCCGCCGACGGTCCACTCGCCCCGGGTGACGGCGGCCGTCTTGTGCACCGTGTCGGTGGTCATGACGGCGACTGCCGCGTCCTCCCCGCCGGACTCGGACAGCAGGGTGACGGCGCTGTCGACGCCGGCCAGGATCCGGTCCATGGGCAGCGGCACGCCGATGAGCCCGGTGGAGCAGACCGCCACGTCCGCCGCGTCCAGGCCGAGCCGCTCGGCGGCCTTCTCGGCGGTGGCGTACGTGTCCTGGAAGCCCTGCGGTCCGGTGCAGGCGTTGGCGCCGCCGGAGTTGAGCACGACCGCGCGGATCTCGCCGTCGGCGAGTATCTGCCGGGACCACTGGACGGGGGCGGCCTGCACCCGGTTCGAGGTGAAGACGCCGGCCGCGGCGCAGCGCGGCCCGTTGTTGACGACGAGAGCCAGGTCTCGGTTGCCGTTCTGCTTGATTCCTGCGGCGATGCCCGCCGCCGTGAAGCCTCGTGCTGCGGTGACGCTCACTACATCTCCTTGTTCGCCCCGCCGCGGTTGCGGCTGATGTCACTGCCGCCCGTGCAGCGCAGAGGTGCGACTGTCGTCGTCTGCGGCCCGGCAGCTGCGGGTGTTGCCCCAGCCACCGCTGGGAGGTGCCCCCAGCTCACGGTGCGACTCCGATCGTGGAAAGCCCCAGGCCCTCGGGCAGGCCGAAGGCGGCGTTCATGCTCTGGACGGCACCGCCCGCGGTGCCCTTGGTGAGGTTGTCGATGGCGCTGATCGCGATGATCCGGCCGACGGCCGGGTCGAGGGCCACCTGGATCTGCGCGGCGTTCGATCCGTACACGGCGCCGGTGCCGGGCCACTGTCCCTCGGGCAGCAGCCGTACGAACGGCTCGTCGGCCAGCGCCTTCTCGTACGCGGCCCGTACGTCGTCCGCACCGACCCCGGGCCGCGCCGCGGCGGAGCAGGTGGCGAGGATGCCGCGCGGCATGGGGGCCAGGGTCGGAGTGAAGGAGACGGCGACCCGGTGACCCGCCGCGGCGCTGAGGTACTGCACCATCTCGGGTGTGTGCCGGTGGCCGCCGCCCACGCCGTACGGCCGCATGGAGCCCATGACCTCGCTGCCGAGCAGGTCCGCCTTGGGCGCCTTGCCGGCGCCGGACGTGCCGGACGCCGCGACGACCACCGCCTCGGGTTCGGCCAGTCCCGCCGCGTACGCGGGGAACAGGGCCAGCAGGACGGCGGTCGGGTAGCAGCCCGGTACCGCGATGCGCTTGGTGCCTGCCAGCGCGGCGCGGGCTCCGGGCAGCTCGGGCAGGCCGTACGGCCAGGTGCCCGCGTGCGGCGTACCGTAGAACGTCTCCCAGTCGGCCGCGTCCGCGAGGCGGAAGTCCGCGCCGCAGTCGATGACGAGCGTCTCGTCGCCCAACTGCTCCGCGACGGCGGCGGACTGGCCGTGCGGCAGGGCGAGGAAGACGACGTCGTGCCCTTTGAGGACGTCGGCAGTGGTGGGCTGCAGCTCCCGCCCGGCCAGCGGAGCCAGGTGCGGCTGCAGCGCGCCGAGGCGCTGTCCCGCGCTGGAATGCCCGGTCAGAGCACCGATCTCCACTTCAGGGTGGGCCAGGAGCAGGCGTAGGAGCTCGCCCCCCGCATATCCACTCGCCCCCGCCACGGCTGCTCGCACTGTCATGAACCCTCCCGATGTGACACACATGTCCTTCTCACGCGATCCGGGCCTGTCACCCGTCGCGTTCGCCGTACATACGACAGCCTCGGAATTGATTGCGGCTCGAAGGCACGGCTCACAGGTGCCGGGCCCGCACCACGCCAACGGCTCGTCGTGCGGGCCGGCGTCCTGGTGTCGCCGGGTGTCGCGGTCGGGGAGGGCGCTCTCGTGACCCGCCTCGGCGTGAGCGCTAGGACGCGCCGCAGTACTCGGCGTTGAGGATGGTGAGGATGTCGTCCGGTCGCCAGTCGCTGTTGTAGTTGAACGTGAGCTGGTGGCCGGCGTCCTCGGTGGTGGCGACCAGGGAGAGCCAGCCCACCGTGCCTCCGTCGCGGTACCAGATGGTGGTGCCGCAGCCCAGCGTCAGCCGTTCGAGGCCGAGGCCGTAGGACGAGAGCGGGAAGTCGGGGTTGACGATGGTCGTCTTCATCTCCGCCAGCTGCTTCGGCGGAAGCAGCTTCCCTCGCATCAGGGCGCTGTAGAACCGGTTCAGATCGGCTGCGCTGGAGATGATGTCGAGGTTGCCCCAGGTCTGCGACCCGTTGACCTCGGTGACGTCGTCGATCTTGTCCGGCTGCGTCTGGAAGAAGAGCTTGGAGTAGGCGCGGCTGCTCGGCTGGGGCAGGTTGGTGCCGTTGCCGGGGGTGGACGTCGCCGTGAGCCCGAGGGGTTCGATGATGCGCTTGCGCACCTCGTCCTCGTACCGCTTGCCGCCGACCTTCTCGACGATCATCGCGGACAGGATGTCGTTGGTGTTGGAGAACCCGTGCCTGGCGCCGGGCTGGAACGCCGGCGCGTGCGAGAGGGCCACCTCCACGCGCTTGTTGTGCGGCATGGTCTCGTACCGGTGCTGGAGGTAGCCGTCGCCCAGGACGTACGTCGAGACGTAGTCGCCGTCGGCGAAGTAGTCGGACAGGCCGCTGGTGTGGTTGAGCAGCTGTCGTACGGTGATCGCGCGGCCGTCGTTGCCGTTGCCCGTCACCAGGCCCGGCAGATGGCGCTCCACAGCGTCGTCGAGGCTGAGCTTCTTCTCCGCCTCCATCTGGAGGAGGACCGTCGCCACGAAGGTGGCGGTGACGTGCCCGACACGGAACCGGTCGTTCTTGCCGCGCGGTGCACCCGTGTTCAGGTTGCCCACGCCCGATGCCGACTTCCAGACCCCGTTGGCATCCCGGGCTTCGACCGTGATGCCGGGGATGCCGGCCGCAACGGCCGCGTCGATCGCGCGCTGCGTCGCCTGGTGGGCGGCCGCCTTGGAGGCCGTGTCCTCCGTTGCCTGGGCGGGACCGGTGAAGGCGGTGGCCATGATCGCGAGTGCCGCCAGACCGACCACGCCGGCCTTTGGTCTCTTCCGTATCGTCATCTTCATTCCCCGTCCTGAAGGTCGTCTGAATTTCGCCGATGCCGTGCTTGTGCGATCCGTCGGCGAAGTCGAACCACGGCATGAAAATACCTGCCCGCTGGTTCTTTTCGACATTCAGGCGGCCGATTTACATGCACAAGCAGGCCCATTGAATGGCCCGAAGTCGCCGACCCGGGCGGGAAATAGAGCCGCGGCGGGCAATTAATTCCTGTCAGGATTGGACATGCGGTCGTGTGCCGTCCTGTCGACGGGACAACCCTGCGGCCGTTCGAACGCCGCTCAGGTACCGCTCCAGCCCGCCCCGCGAAACTTCTCGCCGGTTATATACACCCCTCTGATGGAGGCATGATGGCACGTCAGGCCGGTCTAACCGCAGGGCCGCATGGCGGCCCGGCAACCGCTCCCCCGCAGCCCCCGGCACGGCAGCCGCGCACTGCGGGGGCCGCGCCGCGCCGGGGCCAGGTGCTGACGACCAAGGTGGGCCTGCAGATGCCGACCGGGATGGCCTACGACGAGTGGGAGCGGGCCGGGCGCCAGCTCGCCGGCGTCCTCGACTCGTCCTCCTGGTGGCTGGGTGACTGGCTGAGGTACGGCAAGGACCACTACACCGACCGGTACCAGCGCGGGATACAGGCCGTCGGCCTCTCGTACCAGACCCTGCGCAACTACGCATGGGTCTCACGGCGCTTCGACTTCACTCGGCGCCGGCCCACCCTGAGCTTCCAGCACCACGCCGAGCTGGCTTCCATGACGGTCGAGGACCAGGACCGCTGGCTCGACCGCGCCGAGCAGGGGCAGTGGACCACCAAGCAGCTGCGCGGCGCCATCCGCGCCGCCCGCCAGGGGGAGCAGCTGCCCCGCACTCCCACCGAGCCGAGCCGCCGTCTGGAGGTTCCCGGCAGCCGTGTCCAGTGGTGGCACAAGGCCGCGGAGCAGCTGGGCGTCGACTTCGAGCAGTGGGTGATGACCACGCTGGACAGTGCGGCCGCGAGCGCCCTGGACGACCTCGCCGAGCAGACCCGGCCCGTGGCCGTCAGCGCCTGAGTCCCCGTCGCCGAGGCCCTTCGGCGCGTCAGGACAGCTGGCTCATCAGCCCGGCGGTCTGGCGCTTGTACGTGCACTCACTCTGCCCGAAGGACTTCTGTACCCGGTCGCGCACCTCGTCCGGCTGCTCCTGGCTGAGCTTGAACATTCCCTCGGCCCCAGTCACCGTGAACCGGAAGGCCCCTACGGCGGGCGCGATCTTGCGGAAGTAGTCGAGCGACTCGGTCATGTCCCAGCCGTTGCCGAACGCCCCCTCGAAGGCGCGCACGGTGGACTCGACCACGCCCAGCGTCTCGTCCATCGAGTCGATCTTCTCCACCACGCCCCGGACGTGCACCGCGGTGAAGTTCCAGGTCGGGGCGGCCGGCGTCTTCTCGTACACGGTGGGCGACACGTAGGAATGCGGGCCGGTGAACGTCAGCAGCAGGACGCCGCCCGTCTCCAGCGCCGACCAGTGCGGGTTCGCCCGGTTCATGTGTCCGAGCAGCGTGGCACCGGGCAGGTCGCCGGACCAGTCGCCGGACGTCTCGGGGTCGAAGATGACCGGGAGGTGCGTGGCGAACGGACCGTTCTCGGGGCTGCCATTGGCCACCGCGAGCGCCAATGGATTACCACGGATCAGGTCAACCATCCACGAACTGTCCGGTTCGCGGTAAGAGCTGGGCACGAACATTCGGATACACCCTTTCAACAATTGGCTCAGGGCATGACCCTGGCTCAGGGCATGACTGATCGCATTACTCCGGACACAGGACACATGGGCAATCGGCCACCGGCCGCGTCACGCGGAGATCTTGATAATCCGCGCCGACCATATCGCCGTCCCGTCGACAGGACAAAGCCTTCGGATAATCGAGCACCTCGAGAAGCCCTCAAAACAGTCTTCAGGCCGTCTTCAAGTTGCCTTGAGTTACTCTCGGGAGCAACACTGCAGAACGGTCTCTCGGGCCACCGGCCGAGTTTTCCAGACGCAAGCGGGAGAAATTTCTATGGGCATAACTGGCAGGCGCAACCAAGAGATCTACGACGTGGTCGGTATCGGCTTCGGCCCGTCCAACATGTCGCTCGCGATCGCCTTGGAGGAGCACGGGGCGAGCGCTCCGCAGCATCCGGTCAAGTCCCATTTCTTCGAGCGACAGCCCTCGTTCGGCTGGCACCGGAACATGCTGCTGCCGTCGACGACCATGCAGATTTCGTTCCTCAAGGACCTCGCGACCTTCAGGAATCCGATGTCCCGGTTCAGCTTCATCTCGTATCTGCACGCCTCCAACCGGCTGGTGCAGTTCGTGAACAACCAGGACTTCTTCCCGACCCGGCACGAATTCCACCAGTACCTGGAGTGGGCGGCCGCGGGCCTGCGCGACAAGGTCACCTACGGCGCCGAGGTCACCTCGATCCGGCCCGTCACCGAGGCCGGGTCACCGACGCCCAACCTCCTCGAGATCGAGGTGCGCGGCGGCGACGGAACCACCAGCGTGGTCACCGCACGCAACGTGACCATCTCGACGGGTCTGGTGCCGCGCCTGCCGGAGGGTGTGACGTCCGACGAGCGGGTGTGGCACAGCTCGGAGTTCCTGAGCAAGTTCAACGCCCAGGCCGCGGGCGACCTCAAGAGCGTGGCGGTGGTCGGTGCCGGCCAGAGCGCGGCCGAGATCACCCGGTTCCTCTACGACTCGCTGCCGCACGCGCAGGTCTCCGCGGTCATCCCGTCGTACGGCTACTCCGTCGCCGACGACACCCCCTTCGCCAACCAGGTGTTCGACCCCGACGCGGTCGACGAGTACTACTTCGGCACCGAGCGGGCACGGGACGCGTTCTGGCGCTATCACCGCAACACCAACTACTCGGTGGTCGACGCCGACGTCATCCGGGCCCTGTACCAGCGTTCGTACGAGGAGCAGGTGCGCGGCGGCGACCAGCGGCTGCACTTCCGCAACCTCACCCGGGTCGCCGAGGTCGAACGTGCCGGAAGCGGGGCGCGGGTGGTCCTGCACTCGGTGCTCGACGACCGGACGGAGGAGCTGGCCGTCGACGCGCTGGTGTTCGCCACCGGCTACGACGGCCTGGACCCGGCCCGCCTGCTCGGCGACTTCGACCAGCACTTCCAGCGCGACGCGGCGGGCAGGCACCGGGTGGAACGCGACTACCGCCTCGTCACCGCATCGGGACTGACCTGCGGCGTCTATCTCCAGGGCGGCACCGAGCACACCCACGGCATGTCTTCGTCCCTGCTGTCGAACATCGCGGTGCGCAGCGGCGAGATCGCCGATTCGATCGTGCTGCGGCGCACCGAGCGGGAGCTGGACCTCAACCACCCCGTGGCGGAAACGTCCTCGGCCGCCTGAGGCGGCACACCGTGGGGTGTGCCCCGGTGCTGCGGCTGCAGCACCGGGGCACACCCCACGGCGGTTCCGGGCCGTGCCCGGTCAGCTCACGCGGCGTCGGCGACCATCGCGTCCTGCAGGCTCTGCGGCCGCAGGTCGGTCCACTTGTCCTCCACGTACGTGAGGCACCTGTCGCGGCTCTCCTCGCCGAACACGATGCGCCAGCCGGCGGGAACGTCGGTGAACGAGGGCCACAGCGAGTGCTGCTGCTCGTCGTTCACCAGAACGTAGAACCGGCCGTTGGCGTCGTCGAACGGGTTGCTGCTCATCAATCCACTCCAATTCAAGCCGTCCACGATTCACTTTCGAGCAGAAAATGAATCATCATCCATCGGTGGGATGGAGTTGGCGAGACCGCCAAGCCAGATCATGCACCTTTCGGGAACCCGTGGAGGCCTGCGGGACCCATTACCTTGATATCTGCCATCCACTGTCCTGTTGACAGGACGTGTCCCGAAATCGGGACACACTCATGTGGCAGAATCGGTCGCCTTTTCGAGCGAGTCGACCGGAATCGGCTTCCGTTGGCCCGCGTCCGCGCGCGATGATTGCGGCACAAGCGCAGCTCGGGCCGAAATGTATTCACTTTCCCAAAAGCCCGCAGCGCAGCCAAGTGTCTTCGTGCCGTTCTCGAGCGCACGTCCACCGGCCATCGGGCCCGGCCCGTCGCCGGGGTCTTCCACAGAAGGAGTCGTGCCTATGACCGCCAGCATGCACCCGGCCATGGCCAAGGCCCAGTCGATCGGCGACGCCCTGCCGTGGCTGGCCCGCCACCAGGGCCGGACGGTCGTCATCAAGCTGGGCGGACACGCCATGGTCAACGAGGACCTCACGGCCGCCTTCGCCCGCGACATCGTCTTCCTGCGCTACGCCGGGCTGCGGCCCGTGGTGGTGCACGGAGGAGGCCCCCAGATCGATGCCGAGCTCGCGCGGCGGGGCCTGGAGCGCGAGTTCAGAGCCGGGCTCCGCGTCACCTCGCCGGCCGCGATGGACGTGGTACGGATGGTCCTCGCCGGCCAGGTGCAGCGCGAACTGGTCGGGCTGATCAACCGCTTCGGCCCGCTCGCCGTCGGCATGACCGGCGAGGACGCGGACACCATCACCGCGGTGCGGCACGTGCCGTGGATCGACGGGGAGCCGGTGGACGTCGGCAGGGTCGGCGACATCACCCGCGTGGACACCGGCGCCCTGGACAGCCTGCTGGCGGACGGCCGGATCCCGGTGGTCTCGCCGCTCGCCCGCAGCGCCGAGGACGGCCTGGTCTACAACGTCAACGCCGACACCGCGGCGGCAGCGCTCGCGACCGCGCTCGGCGCCGAGGCGCTCGTCATGATGACGGACGTCGCGGGTCTGTACGCGGGCTGGCCGCACAGTGACGAGGTCATCCCGCGGCTCACGGCCTGCGAGCTGGAGAAGCTCCTGCCGGAGCTGAGCGACGGCATGGTGCCCAAGATGACCGGTTGCCTGCAGGCCGTGCGGGGCGGCGTGGGCGCGGCCCGGGTGATCGACGGACGGGTCCCGCACTCGGTTCTCCTCCAGATGTTCACCGACGACGGGGTCGGCACGGTGATCGTGCCGGACCCGGACGAGGCGGAGATCCTGCGGTGAGCGATCAGCGGCAACGGCAACGGCAACGGTGTCGGCGAGCCATCGGCCCGGCATTCCTGCGCTACGGCCGGTCCCGGCTCGCCGGCACCCGAACGACGAAACTCGAGCGAAGGCGAGGACAGTGCCCGTGACACGCACACCTTGGGCTCCTCTCGCGCCGCAGCTGGCTGCCCTCGGCGACGAGCTGGCCGTCGCGGCCGAAACGGACGGGGACGCGGCCCGCGGGCTCGCCCGCCGTCTCGCCGTCTCCCTCTCGCCGGAGGCCCGGCTGATGCTGCGGAGCGCCCTGGCCGAAGCCGACGCACTGCACGAGAACGGCCGTGAGCCCTCCTGCGGCGTGCCCGGGCTCACGGCGGTCCCGCCCCCCAGCGGCCCGCCCCGGAACGGTCCGCCCGACGGTCTCGTCCGCCTGCGGTTCGCCGATGCGATCGCGCTCGAACGTGCCGGCGCCGCCTTCGGCGCCGGATCGGGGCCGGGCCTCGGCGGCGCGTGGAGCGACCCCGCGACGCTCACCCTCGAAATCCCCGCCGACGCCGGCATCGAGACCCTGCGGGCCGTGCTCGCGGTCCTCGACGCCGCAGCGATCACCTCCGAGTCGCTCACCGTGCACACGCACGAACTCGACGACGTCTTCGCCGCGTTCACCAGCCTGTCCTGAGCTCCGGGCGGGACCGTCGCCGGCCGCGCAGCAGCACGGCGAGGCCACCGCCGGTTCGGCGGTGGCCTCGACTCCGTGTCACGACAGCGGCTCAGGCCAGGTCGTCGCGGATCACCCGGCGGTGCGCGATGCGCCATCCGCCGCGGCTGCGGACCAGGACGTCCTCCATGACGCACACGTACAGGACCTTGGAGCTGCCTCCGGCCGGCGTGGCGCACACCAGGGCCGAGCAGCGGGTGTGCAGCGACCCGTCCGCCCGGGGCTGTACGTCGAGCATGCCGACCCAGTGGCTGAGGGGGCTGCCGGCCCGCCGCTGCGCGGCCGCGCCGACGCGCTCGTAGCGGGCGAGCCCGGCGCGGGCAGGCACCGGCTCGGGCAGGGAAGGCAGTTCGAAGACGGCGTCCTCGGTGAAGGTGCCCGCCCAGCGCTCGGTGTCGTGCGCGTCCAGGATCTGCATCTGCAGTGCGTAGAACTGCTGCGCCTCCGCGTACAGGGCGGCGAACTCATGGCCCTGGAGCGTACGTTCGGCAGTGGACAGCATCTCGACCGTCATGATCCAAGCCTCCAGGGAATCCGCACTCGGTACGGACAGTCTTTGAGGCTCGGATCGAGCATCCTTCAAATACTCCTCAAGCACTCGCGCCGGCGGCGGATGTGCGACGAGGGGCCGGTCCGGCGTAGGGCCGTCACCGGGCCCACGGCAGCACGCGGGTGCCCTCGGTGCCGGGCACGGAGACCACGCCGTCCGCGCGCATGGCGACGTGGGCCTCGGCCGCCTGCGGGGCGTGGACCCGGCGGAGCACTTCCGGCGGGAGGACGAGGGTCCGGCCGGCGGCGACCTTCTCGGTGCGGCCCTCACAGGTGACCTCGAGGACGCCCGAGGTCACCGTCCAGACCTGTTCGCGGCTGACGGAGTGCTCGGGGCCGCTCCGGCCCGCCTCCATCGCGACGGTCCAGGTACTGAGTTCCGTACTCCCGCGGCTGGGAGCGGCCAGGCCGGTCATGCGTGCGTTCGGGGACTCGATGACGTTCTCGGCGGTGGGGGTGATCACGAGCATGGCGGGGTCCTCCTCGGTCTGTGCGGGCTCGCCGGGTATGGCCCATTCGACGAGCTGGACGACGATTCCGTTCGGGTCGGTCAGCTGGAACAGCCGCTCGCCCCAGGGTTCTTCGCGCAGCGGCATGGTGACCGGGGCTCCGGCCTCGCGCAGGCGCCGCTCCTCGGCTTCGATGCCGGTGACGGTCAGCGCGAAGATCAGGCCCGTGGCCTGCCGGTCACGCTGCTCGGGCGGCAGCACTTCGCTGCCGCGGCGCAGTAGCACGATGTCGGCGGCGTCGTCGCCGCGGGTCAGGGACGCGAAGCCGTCGGCGGCTATGGCGACCGCATAGCCGAGGTGCGTGCAGAAGAAGTCGCGGGAGGCGGCCACGTCGGCGACGGTGAGGGACAGGGTGGAGGCGGTCACGTTCAAGGTGTCTCCTGCCAGGTTGGCCGCGCCGGGTCCGGGTGCTGCATCGCGTGTACGGGTGCTCAGCTGGCGCTGCTCTCGTCGGCGGCCTTCGTGTAGGTGAGGATGAGGTTGCCGCTGCTCTCGAACACGTGGCTGTCCGTGAGGCGGAAGGTGTGCGGCGAGAAGTCGGCGCGGAAGAGCGGGATGCCGGCGCCGGCCACGACCGGGTACTGCTTGACGATCAGCTCGTCGATCTCGGGGAGCAGCTGGCCGGCCAGGTCGGCGCCGCCGCAGAGCCAGATCCCGAGCCCGTCCTCCTGCTTGAGCTTGCGGACCAGGGCGACCGGGTCCTCGGCGGTCACCTCGACGGCCGGGTCCGGGCTGGTGGTGAACGAGCGGGAGAGCACGATCTGCCGCAGGTGGGCGTACGGGTTGCTGAGGCCGGCGGGCAGGCCCGGGGCGTAGGTGGCGCGGCCCATGAGCACGGTGTCGAAGCGGGTGTTGGGCGCGTCCGCGACACCGAAGGCCGCACGGCCCGCGGTCGGGAGGGCGTCCGCGTACTCGGCGGCCAAGTGCGGGACGTAGTCCTCGGTGAGGTGCGCCATGAGGAAGTCGAAGCTGCCGTCGGGGGCGGCGATGAAGCCGTCGATGCTGGCGCCGACGAAGTAGGTGAGCTTGCGCATCCGGTTCCGTTCACTCGGGATAATTTTGCGATGAACGTAACTTTATGCTGGGCCACTTCGATCGGTCAAGCATAATTTTGCGATGGATGTAAGATTTCCCCATGGCTACCGAGATGGGGCTCCGTGAGTCCAAGAAGCAGGAGACCAGGCAGCTGATCTCCGACTGCGCGACCAGGCTCTTCATCGAGCAGGGCTTCGAGCAGACCACCATCGCCGAGATCGCCGCGGCCGCACGCGTGGCCAAGAAGACGGTGACCAACTACTTCGCCCGTAAGGAAGACCTGGCCCTCGACCACCACGAGGCGTTCACCGAGGGCCTGGCCCGGACCGTCGCCGAACGCGGGCCCGGCGAAGAGCCGCTCACCGCCCTGGGACGGACGTTCCGCACCGCCCTGCTGGAGCACAACCCCGTCGTCGGCTTCACCGGCCCCGCCTTCGCCCGCATGGTCGCCGACAGCCCCACGCTCACCGCCCGGCTGCGCGAATTGCACGACCAGCGGGAGGCGGCGCTCGCCGCCGCCCTGACGGCCGCAGCCCCGGACCACGCCCCGGCCATCGCGCCCCGGGCCGCCGCCGCCCTGATCGCCGCAGCGGACCGGCTGCTCTTCCGGCGCATCCAGGAGCTCACCCTGGCCGGCTGCACCGACGACCTGATCGAGGCCACGCTGCTCCCGGAGACCGACCTCCTCCGCGCCATGCTCGGCGCCGCCCTGGGCACCACCCCACCGTCCTGACCTCGCAACTTCTCCGCGGACCGGAGCCTGCGCCGCGCTGCGGGCGTTCCCTGTCACACGCCTGTGACAGTCGGCGGACACCGTCGTGAAGGTACGGGCGCAGGATCTTAAACAGAACAAACCGGACATTCAGGTACATGTCCAACTGCTTCCGAGGGCGCGAGCAGAGATGACCGATCCGATCCGTCGGAGGGAAATCCCATGAGCCTCACCCTCACCACCCCGCAGACCGAGACCACCGCCCTCGCCCTCGCCCCCCGCGAGCAGGAGGCACTGGGCCACATCGCCGCCGGCCGCACCTACCTGCAGACGGCCCGCCACATGGGACTCTCCAAGCACACCGTCGACGCCTACCTCCGCCGCATCCGCGCCAAGCTGGGCATCAACAGCACCGCCGAGCTCACCCGACTGGCCATCTCCATGGGTCTGTGACCTCCTGAACGAAGACGGGAGCGGCTGAACAGAAACGGGAGCGGCATGACGGGTGGCGAGCGCACGGTCTCTTTGGTCACCGGCGGCAACAGGGGTATCGGACGGGAAGTGTGCCGGCAGCTCGGCGCGCTGGGGCACACCGTCCTGCTGACCGCTCGTTCCCTGCCCGCTGCCGCAGAGGCTGCGGCGGAGCTCCGCGCCGAGGGAGGGGACGTCCACCCGATGGCCCTCGACGTGCGGGACCGGGCGAGTGCCGGGCGGGCCGCGCGCGAGACCGGTGAACGCTTCGGGCGGCTCGACGTTCTGGTCAACAATGCGGCCATCGCGTACGACACCTGGCAGCGCGCCGCCACGGCCGACCTCGACGTGGTCGCCGAGGCCGCCGACACCAACCTCTACGGCCCCTGGCGCACCACGCAGGCCTTCCTCCCGCTGCTGCGGGCCGGCCGGCACGGGCGGATCGTCAATGTCAGCAGCGAAGCCGCGTCCTTGGCGAGCATGGGCGGCGGGACCCCTGCCTACACCGCCTCCAAGGCCGCCCTGAACGCCCTCACCCGCATGCTCTCGGCCGAGCTGCGCGGCGACGGGATCCTGGTCAACTCCGTCTGTCCCGGCTGGGTCGCGACCGACATGGGCGGCCCGGGCGGCCGTCCCGTACGGGAGGGGGCGGCGGGGATCGTATGGGCCGCCACCATCCCGGACTCCGGGCCCACCGGTGGCTTCTTCCGCGACGGCCGTCCGCTGCCCTGGTAAGCCGCCCGGCGGGTGGCGGCTCAGGCCCGCGCGGCCTCGGCCGCCACCGGCCGGACCCGGGTCAGCATCAGGTGCAGGAACCGGTCCGGGTGGCGGAACGACGCGAAGTGGCTCGCCTCCTCGATCAGCGCGAACTCCTTGACCGGGGCCTCGACCTCGTCGAAGAACGCCCGGGCGCGCCCGGCCGGGGTGATGACGTCCCGGTCGCCCTGGAAGATGAAGAACGGCAGCTCGAAGCGGGTGCCGTCGGACCGGTCGTCGAACGCTGCCAGCGTGGGGGTGAGCTGCGCGGAGAACTTCATGCCCGCGAAGTACCGACCCAGCTCGCGCAGCGAGTGCAGCGGCGAGAACCACAGCGACCCCAGCACGACCCTCTTGAGGGTGTCGAGCGTCAGGGGGTCGGAGGCCACGGTCAGCTTGTCGTACGTGGCCCGCTGGTCGGCGGTCAGGCGGTGCGGGTCGCTGCCCATCTCCGCCACCGCGGCGGCGTCCTTGTCCTTGCCGGCGGCGCGCAGCCGGGCCAGGAGCGCCTCGTGGACGGAGGTGTCGCGGCCGGCGTCCAGGATGTTCTGGTCGGTGCCGACGTAGGCGCAGTACAGCTCGGGGTGACTGCGGGCCAGGCGCAGGCCGAAGACGCTGCCGAGCGAGCTCCCGACCAGGACGACCCGGTCCGCGCCGAGCCGCTCGCGGGCGTACCGGGTGACCTCGAGGGCGTCCTCGTACAGCCGGGCGAAGCTCATCTCGCCCTGGCCTCCGGGGCCGGAGCGGCCGAAGGTCTTGCCCGCGCCGCGCATGTCCCAGCGCACGACCGTGAAGTGTTCCTCCCAGGACCGGGTGCGCGCGGCGAAGATCGAGTGGGAGGCACCGGGTCCGCCGTGGATCTCGACCACCACCGGGTTGGCCGTGTCCTCGCCGCGGATCGAGATCCACTGCTCGATGCCGCCGATCCGGACGAAGCGCTGTTCGTCGATGCCGCGCGGGCTGTCGATGCACAGGAGCCGGGCGTTGCCGGCGCGGCGCACGGCGCGGTGGCCCAGCAGGCCGGCGACGGGCGTCGCGAGGAGGACGGCGGAGGCGGTGAGGACAGCGGCGAGCATGGCGACTCCTCTGGACTGCGAGAGAACTGTGTACGCGGTAAGCGATTTCGTTTATGTTATATACAGTTCCAGGGCGTGCCGTCAACAGGTCCGGTACGCAGCGATGCGAGGAGCGGGGCCGCATGGCCAGGAGCAGGGACGATAAGCGGGATCCGGCGGTCAGCCTGGCGCTCCTGTGGGGCGAGCAGGGGCAGCCCAAGCGCGGCCCGAAGCCCTCGCTGAGCGTCGAGCGCATCGTGGACAGCGCACTCGCCATCGCCGATACGGAAGGGCTGGACGCGCTGTCCATGCAGAGCGTCGCCGCGCGCCTGGGCGTGACCACCATGGCGCTGTACCGCTACGTCCCCGGCAAGGCCGAACTGCTCGACCTGATGGTCGACGCCGCCTTCGGACCGGCTCCCGACGTCACCGACGTGCCGGGGGGCTGGCGTCCGCAGCTGGACGCGTGGGCGCGTGCGTGCTGGGAGGAGTACCGGCGCCGGCCGTGGATGGTGGTCGCCACCGGAATGCGCCGGCAGCTCATGGGGCCCCGTCAGCTGGCCTGGCTCGACTCCGCCTTGACCGCGCTGTCAGGGACGGGGCTCCCGTACGCGCAGCAGCACGCGGCCTTCCTGCTCGTCATCGGGCACGTCCGCAGCCTGGCGCAGCAGCTCGTCGACGACGACGAGGAAGGCCGTCAGGAGTGGAACCGGCTCACGGCGGACGTGTGGAAACGGCACGGCGACCGGTTCCCGGCACTGACCGCGGCCATCGCCGGCGGGGCCTTCACCCCGCACGGCGAAGATCCGCTCGAGTTCGGGCTCGAGCGGATCCTGGACGGTGTCGCCACGCTGATCGGGGGCGGTGGGGAAGAACCTACGAGGCCCAGGCGCCCGGCGCGATGAAGGACGGCCGGGGGCGCAGGGGCAGCTTCTCCACCTGGGCCTGAGCCTGCGGGGGCTGCGCCTGCGGGGCCTGCGCCTCGTGCCGGAGCCGGGAGGCGAGGAGCACGGCCAGAGCCGCGACGTCCTCCGCCGTCGGGTTGCCCTTGGTGATGCGCATCGCCGCCAGTGCCAGGGCGGTCCTGTCGTCGGCGGTCACAGCGGAACGTTCCCGTGCTTGCGGCTCGGCAGCTGGGCGTGCTTGGTGCGCAGCATGTCGAGGGTGGAGATGAGACGCGTACGGGTCTCGGCCGGGTCGATGACGTCGTCGACGAGGCCGCGTTCGGCCGCGTAGTACGGGTGCATCAGCTCGGCCTGGTACTCCTTGATCTTCTGCGCGCGGGTCGCCTCGGGGTCGTCGGAGGCGTTGATCTCGCGGCGGAAGATGACGCTGGCCGCGCCTTCCGCGCCCATGACGGCGATCTCGTTCGAGGGCCAGGCCAGGGCGACGTCCGCGCCGATGGAGCGGGAGTCCATGACGATGTAGGCACCGCCGTAGGCCTTGCGCAGGATGAGGCTGATGCGCGGCACGGTGGCGTTGCAGTACGCGTACAGGAGCTTCGCGCCGTGCCGGATGATGCCGTTGTGCTCCTGATCGACGCCGGGCAGGAAGCCGGGTACGTCGATCAGGGTGACCAGCGGAATGCTGAACGAGTCGCAGAACTGGACGAAGCGGGCCGCCTTCTCGGACGCGTGGATGTCCAGGACGCCCGCGAGGTGGGCCGGCTGGTTGGCGACGATGCCGACGACCTGGCCGCCGAGGCGGGTCAGCGCGCAGACGACGTTCCGGGCCCACTGGGTGTGGACCTCGAAGTAGTCCCCGTGGTCGGCGATCTCCTCGATGACGTCACGGATGTCGTAGCTCTGCGTGGGCTTGCCCGGGACCAGGTCGAACAGGCGCTCGCAGCGCCGGTCCACCGGGTCCTCGAGGTCGCCTGCGGGGGCGGGTTCGCGGTTGTTGGAGGGCAGCAGCGACAGCAGGTGGCGTACGTCCTCGAGGCAGCTCTGCTCGTCGTCGTACGCGAACGCGGCCACGCCCGAGGATCCGACGTGACGGTCGGCGCCGCCGAGGTCCTCCATCGTGACGGATTCACCGGTGACCGCCTGGACGACGTCGGAGCCGGTGATGAACATCTGCGAGGTGCCGCGCACCATGAAGACGAAGTCCGTGAGCGCGGGCGAGTACGCGGCGCCGCCCGCGCAGGGGCCGAGGATGACGGAGATCTGCGGGATGACCCCGGAGTTGCGGACGTTGCGCTGGAAGATGCCGCCGTACCCGGCGAGCGCGGTGACGCCTTCCTGGATACGGGCGCCGGCGCCGTCGCACAGGCCCACGACGGGGGCCCCGACCCCCTCGGCCAGGTCCATCAGCTTGTGGATCTTCTCGGCGTGGGCCTCGCCCAGCGCGCCGCCGAAGATGCGGAAGTCGTGGGCGTACGCGAAGACCGTACGGCCGTGGACCTTGCCCCAGCCGGTGACGACTCCGTCCGTGTAGGGCTTCTTGTCCTCCAGGCCGAAGCCGGTGGCGCGGTGCCGGCGGAGCTGCTCGACCTCGTTGAACGTACCTTCGTCGAACAGGAGCCCGATGCGTTCGCGGGCGGTCAGCTTGCCCTTGGCGTGCTGGGCGGCGGTGGCTCGTTCGCCGGGGCCGGCCTCGGCCAGCGCGCGTACGGCGTGCAGTTCCGCCGTGCGCTCGCGCAGGGACGCGAAGCGGACGCCGTCCTCCTGGTGACGGGCGGAAGGCGAAGGAGTGAGCCCGTCGTCCGGTGCGAGCACGCTCTCCAGTGGTCTTTCCTCGACGATGCTCATACGGGCCCTTTCGACGCAGAGGCACCGGGTCCGGCCGGTGTCTCGTCGTCCAGCATCGACCGCGGTGCTACAGCCCGGCTCGAGTTCCGTACGGGGCCGCCCGCGCCGCAGGCGGGGCGGGGGCCGGACATGCCTGTGCCCCGCTGCCCGGGCGTGGGTGTTCGGGCAGCGGGGCAAGAGGAGCGGCATGCTCCCGGCCGGGGGGTTGACCGGTGGCCGGCCGCAGGACCGACTCTCCTCCGGAGAACTCGGACCCGCCTACAGCGGTGGTGTGGCAGCGGTGGTGCCGCTGCCGGTCAGGCCCGCTCGAGGAGACCTGCCACCGTCGTCAGGAAGCCCTCGTCGAGCATCGTGGCGACGGCGGTGTCGCGCGAGGCGCCCAGGCCGGTGTCGTGGCAGGCGACGCTGACCAGGTAGCGGTCGAGTACCGGGTACGTGCCGAACGCCCACTCACCGCGGGCCGCGGGGGTGCCGTCCGGGGCGAGCAGGCCCGCGTCGCCCCCGCTGCCGGTCGCGAAGCCGAACTCCGAGAAGCCCAGCCGCAGTCCCTGGCCGAGCGCCTTGGTGTAGGCCTCCTTCAGGGTCCACAGCCGCAGCATCGCCGCGGACTGCTCCGCCTCGGGCAGCGCCGCGAGTTCGGCCTGCTCCCCGGCGGTGAGCACCTGGTCCTGCAGGAGGCTCAAGGAGAGCCTGCGGTCGACGGGTTCGGTGTCGATGCCGATCCTGCCGATGCGGCTGATGCCGACGGCGATCAGGTCGTCGGTGTGGGTCAGGCTGACGTCGATCTGGTCGAAGCCGCGCAGGTACGGGCGGCCGCCGATCTTGTACGCGAGGTCCAGGTCGGCGGGGTCGACGCCGAGCGCGGCCGCCGCCGTGTACTTGACCGCCAGCCGGGAGGCGACGAAGCGGTACCGGATCGTCGGGTCGACGGTCTGCCGGTAGCGCAGCCAGTCCCGGCCGAGCAGCGGGCGCAGCGCGGGTTCCGCGAGCGCCGCGGGGAGCCACTCGCCCCAGGTGGTGAACACCGAGGCGTTCCCGCGCAGGGCCATGCCGTCCCCCACCTCCTGCCAGGGACCGGCCGGCCCGGTGACGTGGACCGGAGTGGTGATGCGCTGTGCGTCGTCCGTCATCGGGCTGTCCTTCCCTGGTGCTGGATGTGCTGGGTGTCCTGGATGTACCGGACGGGAAACACGGGATGCCGGGCTGCCGTGCCGAGGCGGGGCGGCTGGGTCACTGCGCGAGTTCCGTCGCGTCGAGGTCGCAGCTGCGGCCCGAGCGGTAGCGGCGCATCAGCTCCTCCAGCACCTGCTCGAGGCAGCCGTCGGGCAGATCGGGCACCGGGATGCCGAGCCGGCCGCCGATCCGGGAGAGCGCGAGTACCGCCCAGGCCGGGGAGGCCAGGAAAGGATCGCTGCCGTCCTGGCCCTCCCAGGTGCCGAGGACCGAGGCGGCCGCGAGGACCAGGGCGTAGCGGTCGCTGAGCACGCACAGGGCGGGGTCGGACAGGGCGGCGGCGGTGCCGTGGGCGGGGATGGCCCGGCAGCGTTCGCGCAGGGCGCGCAGTTCGGTGACGAACCCCTCGGCGAGGTCGGCGAGGACGGCCAGCTGGCCCCCGACCCCGCGTACCCCGGCCAGCCGCGCGGCGGACTCGACCAGCGAGGCGGCGAGGAAGTCGCCGCCGTCGGCGATGCCGAGGAGCCGGTAGTCGAGGGCGGGCAGGGCGGCCCCGGTGCGGAACAGCTCGGGCGGCGGCTCCTCCTCGCGGAACCACGCCCGTTCGGCGAGGGTGCGCAGCTGGGGGACGATCACGGCCTGGCAGGCGGCGGTGCCCGCGTGCCCGAGACCGGCCACGGGCAGATCGCGGCCGAGCTTGTCGAGGGCGCCGTACGCGGGGGTGCCGCGCTGGTAGCCGCGGGAGCCGAGGACGGTGGCGAGTTCCTCGAGGTCCTCCCGCAGCAGGTCGGGGACCACGTACTTGACGGCGGCGGCGAGCACATGGGTGCGCTCGGGCAGCAGGCTCAGGGCCCGCAGGGCGACGGTGGCCATGCTGTCGCAGGCGAGCATGTCGGCGAAGACCCCGGCGAGCGGCTTGTGCCAGCGGCGGGCCAGGGGACGGCTGCGGCCGGTGGTCGCGGCCCGTACGGCGGAGTGCAGGACGGTGTCGACGGCCGCGACGGCGGTCGAGGCGATGACGCAGCGGTTGACCTGGTACGTGCGCAGGGCGAGGGCCACTCCTTCGCCGGGGCGGCCGACGAGCGCATCGCCGGGGACGGCGCAGTCGGTGAACTCCAGCCCGGAGAACAGGTTGCCGCGCATGCCGGTGGTGGGGACGCGGGGCAGGTGGTTGATGCCGCGGAGTTCGGCCGGGTCCACGAGCAGCACGGAGTGGCTGTACGGAGTGCGGGCCGGGTCGGTGCGCGCGTAGACGACGTACGCCTGGGCGCGGGCGGCGTTGATGATGACGTCCTTGCGGCCGTTGAGCTCGTAGCCGCCGCCCGGTGCGGCGCCGGCGGTGAACTCGTCGCGCAGGATGTCGTTCGCGTGCGCCATCTCGTGGTGGACGATCGAGGCGCGGCCGCCGCCGAGCAGCATGTCGGCGGTGAACCTGCGCTGGGTCTCGGTGCCTGCCGCCCAGACGGCGGAGGTGGCGAAGAGCGAGGTGATGCCGAAACCGAAGCCGAGGGCGAGGTCCCGGCGGAAGACCGGGCGCAGCACCTTGGCCAGGTGGTCGGCGCGGGTGAGCCGGCCGCCGTACTCGGCGGGCACGAACTCGGCTCCGAGGCCGGCCTCGGTGAGCAGCTGCTCGGTGGCCTCGGGCGGTTCGCGCCGCTCGTCGGCGGCGAAGAGGGCGCCCAGACCGTGCGGGTTGGCAGGGTCGTACGGGTCGCCGAGCTGTGCCTCGAGCCGGGCCGCGCGGCGCAGCGGGGCGATGGGCTCGGCATGTCTGGTGGCGGGGTCCGCGTGGATCTCGGTGGTGGCCATGGTCGCGGGATCAGCTCCTTCGTCGCGGGACTCGCCGTTGCTGGTGGTCCGGGGCTGGTCCGTCCGTGTGCACGGGTGTCTGAGCAGCCTCGGGGGAGCGGGGGTGCGTTTCCGCGTCGTTCGGTGCGTGCCGTCGGCGTGCCGGACGAAGGTCTGGTAGCCGGGCTACGCGGGCCTTCGGCCGGTGCGGCGAGAGTGCGTGCCGGGCGACGTGGGAACGTGCTCCCACTTCCCCGAGGATGCTCAGCCTCACGGGGGTCGCTCGACAGTCGCTCGAGCCTTCGTACAGCCGGGCACGTGAGTTGCCGGAAGCCGCCGGGGGCGGCGGCTTCCGGCAGGCGAACCGCCTCAGGCCGGCGGCGTGGCCTCGGCGAAGACCCTGGGCCAGGAGATCGGGTGGCCGTGGTCGTGGAGGCGGCCGAGAGAGGCCAGCACGGAGTCCACTTCGCTGCCGAGGGCGGTGCTTCGCGCGTCGGGTCCGCAGGGGTGGGTGCGGTGGAATCCGGCGGCTTCGAGGGCGCTCTGCGCGGCCGCGGGCGAGGGTGTTGCACGGGCCTGGCGCAGGAAGTATTCGGCGGTGAGGGTCCGCTCACCGGTGCGGGGACCGAGCAGGTCGCCGGTCGTCGCGCAGATCAGGGTGAGGTCGGGTGCGTTGATGCGGCAGCCCTTGGCCACCCGGAGGAACCGCTTCTCGGAGGCGGCGCGGGTCTTGTGCGGTGCATCGCAGGTGGCGAGCCGTCCGCGGGCGGCCACGAGGCGCGCCGCGTCGTCCAGGTCGAGTACGCCGGCCAGGTACGCCGCGGAGATCTCGCCCGCCGCGTGTCCCGCCACGGCCCGCGCCTCCATGCCCCAGGTCTCCCATACCCGGAACAGGGCGACCTGGTAGGCGAACAGGGCGGGCTGGGCGAACGCGTCGTCCCGGATCAGGGCGGCGTCCACCCCCTCCCGGGGGGCGAACACAACGGCGGCCAGCGGCAGGGGCAGCCAGAGGTCCAGAGCCTCGGCGACTTCGTTCCACGCCATGGCGAAGGCGCGGAAGGTGCCGTAGAGGTCCCGGCCGAGGCCGGGCAGCAGCGGGCCGTGAGCGGTGAACAGGACGGCCTGGTCCGCCGCCCCGCCCGCCGGGGCACCGGGTGCAGGACCGGCCCGGTCGGCCGGGCGTGGAGCGGAGGAGCAGCGTCCTGCGGCCCTCGGCGGCGCGGCGTCCGGTCCTGCGAGCAGGCTGCCCGAGGAGCGCTCATCGGACACCGGGCACCGCCTCCGTGGTCGCGCGGCGGCCCTTCGGGGCAGGGCACTCGTTGGTGTCACGGTGCGCGGTCGGCTTGTTGAGGAAGGTCACCATGGTCGCTCTCCTCGGGTCTGCTCGGGGTGTCGGGCAGCGGAGTGCCGCTGCCCGGGGTGACGACTGCTGTGCACACGGTCCGCGGTGGGGCTCAAGGAATCTTCGAACGCCGCTCGAGAAGTCCCGCAGGAACGGCACGGGGCCGACGGACCGGAGCGTGCCACGGCCGCGCGGCCGGACCGGGGCGCCGCTCCGGTCCGCGCTCCGGTGCAAGCTCCGGTGCAACGCGCCGGTTCGGGCGGCTTCGGCCCCGGCTTCGGGCCGCCGGCCCCGACGAGGGCCGCGCCACGCCGCCCGGCGCGCTCAGCCGGGCTGGCCGGCCGCGGCCTCCAGGGTGCGCGCGAGGTCGCGCACGGAGGCGGAACTCCCGTCCGCCGTGCCCGCGATGGCCACGAGCGGAGGCAGCCAGCCGTGGGCGGCGATGCGCTGCGCCACCTCGTACGCGACGCTCCCGCCTCCGGAGAAGCAGCCGAGGAGCAGCGGTTCGCCGGCCGCGAGCGCGGGTCGCACCGCGGCCAGGCAGGCCGCCGTATCGGTCGGGGCGGTGACCGTGGTGAGCGCCTCCGGGCCCGGATAGGCCTGTACGAGGGCGTCGTAGCAGGCTTCGGGTGCGGCCGGCGGCGGTACGAGCAGGATCGTGCCGGCGTCGGGCCGCGCGGCCGCGCGCAGCGTGAGCAGACCGCCGCCGGGCGGGACCGGGGCGGGCGCCACGGGCCCGGGCAGCGGCAGGCCGGCCAGGGTCTGCAGGACCTCCCCGACGCTGGTCGTTCCGTCGACGGACACCGGGAACTCGCGCAGCAGCCGCGCGGTGCGGGCGAGGGCCGCGGCCGCTTCGGGATCCGCGATGCGGGTCCGGTCGTTGACCGCCGTCAGCAGCAGGGCGCCCTCGGCGTCGTGGTACGCGCCGATGGCGATGGGCTGGGGCGTGTGCGGGCCCACGGCCTGCGGGAGGTCCACCCGAACGCCCTCGGCGTCGAGGTCGGTCCAGAGCGGGTCCCGGCCGTCCGGGGCGGGCGGCGGGCCCTGCGGGGCCTCGAAGGCGACGATCGAGTCCGTGAGTTCGTCGGGGACGGCCCGCCCGCTCCACTGGTGGACCTGGCCCGCCGAGACCCATTCGTACGCGGCCGCGCCCAGGGCCCGGTCGCGCAGGTCGGCCAGCAGCCGCTCCATCGGGGCCTCGGGGTCCACGTCGACGTGGACGGGCAGCGCGCCCCGCAGCGGGGCCGGGATGGTCGCGGCGCCCTCCAGGGCGATACCGCGGCCCGAGACGGCCATGCCGAACGCGACGGGCGCGGGCGCCGGGCCCGATCCGCCGTCCCGGTACAGCAGCAGCGCCCAGGCCGCGTGCAGCGCCGTGCTCTCGGTGGCGCCGAGCCCGGCGGCCCAGTCCCGCAGCCGGGCGGCCTCGTACGGGGTCAGCCGCTGGCGCGCGAGCCCGTGGCCCCAGCGGGCCCTGTCGCCGGCGGGCAGCCCGGCCGCGGTCGGGCCGGGCAGGGTGCGGGAGCCGGCCGGGGGCGTGGCGGTGGACCAGAAGTCGCGGGGCGGGGTGAGGTCCTGGTCGCCCAGCCAGCGCAGGTGGTCGCGCACATCGGGGCGGCGCTCGCCGCCGGTGGTACGCCCCTCGGCCAGGTAGGCGCGGTAGAAGGCGCGCAGCAGCAGGCGCACGCTCCAGCCGTCGAGCATGGCGTGGTGGTAGGTGAGGACGATGCGGGTCGGCCCGGCGGGTCCGGCCTTCTCGTCCAGGAGCGCGATGCGCAGTAGTCCGGGTCGGTGCAGGTCGAAGGCGCGCAGCCGCTCGCTCACCAGCAGGGAGTGCCAGTCGGCGGATCCGTGGTGGTGGCGGACGAGCTGCGGTGAGGCCTGCCGGTGCACGGCGACGCGTGGGGCGGTCCCGGGGCCGTCCGTGCGGGCGCGGTCGGTGAACGCGGCGCGCAGCACGGGCTCCTGCAGGAAGACGGCCTGCCAGGCGGCGTGGAACCGCCCGGTGTCCAGCGGTCCGTACCAGCGCCAGTGCAGCTGCTCGACGTGCAGCCCGGCGCCGGGCCTGCCGACGAGGACGTCGAGGAGTACGTCCCGCTGGCGCGCGCTCGCGGGGAGTCCGCCCAGGGGATGCACGGCCGGACTGCCGAAGGGGCCGGGTGCGTCCTGCCCGCCTGCCTCCTGCGGGGCCAGGCTCTCCCACGCGGCCCGCGACGCCTTCGCCTGCGCGGGCGTCTGCCGCGGCCGGGCTCCGGGGGCGGTCAGCAGGTCGGCCACCGTGCCGGCCGGGGAGTGCTGCGGGGGCAGGTGCAGGGTGTGGTGCGTCGCCGTGTGGCGGCGCAGGGTCGGGGTGCCCGAGGGCAGCGCGGCGAGGGCCGCCGCGAGGGCGTCCTGATCGAGGGGACCGCGCAGGTCCAGCGCCGGGGCGAAGCCGGGCGCGATGACCACGGTCATGGCGACGTTCATCCACTCCCCCTCGTCTCGGCGCTCGCCGGGGCGGCGTCACAGTTCAAAGGGGTCGAGTATGCGTGGCACGCCCACGTTTCGCTGACGCGCCGCTGACACGCCGCCGGAGTCCCGCCGGAGCGCCGCGGGGCCGGGGGCGGCCGACGCTACTTCGATCACTTTCCTAGAGCCTGCGGATGGCGGTCTCCGCGTACCGCTTGGCGAGGTTGAGGGTGGCGGTGCTGTTGCGGCCGAGCGCCTCGCGTACGTACGTCCTGGCCTGTGCGAGGTCCGCGCCGGGGCCCAGGACCCGCTCGACGGCCTCCTCCCGCAGCAGCACGCTGTGCTGGGAGACCGCGGTGACCCCGGTCTCGTCGGGGATCAACGACCACTCGCCGGCGTGCGCGGTCATCAGGGCCGGGGTGGTGGTCTGCTTGTAGACGATGCGGCCCGCGTGCGGGAAGCACACCCGGACGGACTCCGTGGTGTGCACCGCTCCGTCGGACGTCACGGTGTCCATGCTCAGCAGCTGGACGCCGGGCTCGTCCTCGGTGACGGCGACGCGGGAGACGTGGGGGACGCGCTCCGGCCAGTCGGCGACCGCGTAGAGGAACTGGTAGACCAGGTCGGCCGGTCCGTCGATGCGTACGGAGTCCTCGAAGGACAGCAGCAGGCCGTCGAGCCGGGTCCAGCGCTCCGCGGCATCCTTCAGCTGCGCCAGCTCGGCACGGCTGTTGGTGTCCGTCGCCTCCTTGGTCCAGTCGACGTCCGCGGGCCGGTCGCCGGCGACCGCGAAGTCGTGCAGCAGCGTCAGCCGCGAACGGTCGGCGCCCCGCGGCTCCACGATCCAGCTGCCGCCCATCGCGACGACGGGGGCGGCGGGGACCTCCTGGCGGAAGTCGATCCGCAGCCGGGGCGCGTCCAGGGTGCGGCGCGAGAGCCAGGACCTGACGCTTCCGTTCGCGGTGACCCACATGTGGAACCGGTCCTGGGAGCCGTCGAAGTCGAGCCGCTCGACGTGGATGCTGGGCGGAATGAACAGCGGCCACTGCGTCGTGTCCGCGATCAGACCGTAGACCACGCCCGCGGGCGCGTTCACATCCACGGCATAGGACGTCCGGTGCACTTGCTGGACAGACATCGCCACACCCTTCCCTCACACTTGGTCCAGATTCTGTCCGCGACCGCCGGAGTCCGGCTCGAGACAGCCTGGAGCCTCAGCTCGCGAGCGCCGACTCCGCGTGCTGCTTGGCGTACGTCATGGTCGCGGTGCTGTTGCGGCCCAGCGCCTGGCGGACGTACCTGCGGGCGGCCGCGAGGTCGGCGGAGGGGCCCAGCACCCGGGTGACGGCCTCCTCGCGCAGTACGACGCTGTGCTGCGAGGTGACCGTCGAGCCGTACGCGCCGCCGGTGACCGTCCACACGCCGGTGTGGGCCGACATCAGCGCCGGGGTGCGGGTCTGCTTGTAGACGATGCGGCCGGCCGCCGGGAAACACACCCGCACCGATTCGGTCGTGTGCGCGGACCCGTCGGCGGTGAGCGTGTCCATGGCCATGACCTGGACGCCGGGCAGCTCGTCGGGCTCGGTGAGCTCCAGGCGCGAGACGTGCGGCAGCAGCTCCGGCCACTGTTCGGCCCGCTCCAGGAACGCGTAGACCAGCTCCGGCGGGGCGTCCACGTCGACGCGGTCCTCGAAGGACATCACGAGTTCGTCGAGCTTGCCCCAGCGCTCGCCCAGCTGGGCCAGGTTCGCCAGCTCCGCACGGCTGTTGGTGTCGGTGGCGCGCTCGACCCACTCCACGTCCTGCGCCCGGTCGCCCTCGACCGAGAAGTCGTGCAGCAGCGTCAGTTTCGAGCGGTCGGCGCCCAGCGAGTCGACGATCCAGGTGCCGGTCATCGCCGACAGCGGGGCCGCGGGGATCTCCTGCCGGAACTCGATGCGCCGCGCCGCCGCGTCGAGCACCCGGCGCGAGGTCCAGGATTTGACCTGGCCGTTCGCCGTCGCCCACATCCGCAGCCGCTCCTGTACGCCGTCGAACGCCAGGCGCTCCACGTGCACGTTGGGCGGGAAGTACAGCGGCCACTGCACGGCGTCCGCGATCATTCCGTAGACCACGCCCGCGGGGGCGGCCACCTCGGTCTCGTGCACGGTACGGTGCACCCGCTCGGCCGCCATCAGAAGTTCCCCAGTCCGCCGCAGACGTTCAGCGCCTGCGCGGTGACGGACGCGGCGAGGTCCGTCGTCAGGTAGCCGACCATGGCCGCCACCTCCTCCGGGGTCGCGTAGCGCCCCAGCGGGATCTTCGCCTCGAACTGCTCCTGCACGTCCTCGGTCGTGGTGTCCCAGGCCGCCGCGTAGCCGGCCCGTACGCGCTGCGCCATCGGCGTCTCCACGTAGCCGGGGCACACCGCGTTGACCGTGATCCCGGCCGGGGCGAGCTCCTTGCCGAGGGCCTTGGTGAAGCCGACGACGGCGTGCTTGGACGCCGAGTACGGGGCGCCCAGCAGGACGCCCTGCTTGCCCGCCGTGGAGGCGATGTTGATGATCCGGCCGTAGGAGGCCCCGGCCAGGCCGCCGTGCTTGAGCACCTCCCGGGTCAGCAGGAAGACGCTGTTCAGGTTGGTGTCGATGACGTCGTACCAGAGCTCGTCGCTGATGTCGGCGGTCGGACCGCCGCCGCTGCGCCCGGCGTTGTTGACCAGGACGGAGATCGGGCCGAACTCGGCGACCGCGGCGGCCACCAGCTCCGCGATCGCCTCGCGGGAGCGGACGTCGGCGGCCAGGCCCGAGACCTCCAGGCCCTCGGCGCGCAGCTCCTCGACGGTCTGCTCGACGGTTTCCGCGGTCCGCGCGCACAGGAACACCCGGTGCCCGCGCCGGGCCAGGTCACGTACGACCGCCAGGCCGATGCCGCTCGTGCCGCCGGTGACCAGGGCGACCGGCTTCTCCGGCGCCGCCTGCGGCTGCGCTGACGGTGTTGTCGGTGTCATCAACGTGTCCCCTCCAGTACCCGTGCTGAGGTCTCGACCGTGTCGCGGAGCTCTGGAGAGGCGGTGGAAGCAGGGTCGAGGAGCGGTACCGAGGCGCGCGCTTCGCAGGATGCGGCCGCTGCCCCGGCCGGCACCGGCGGCGCGGACACCCGGGGTGCGCGGACCGCATCGCGGATCACGTCGGGCAGCGCGGCGGCCGCGCCCAGCGGAGCAAGGGCCCGTGCGAGCCCGCGCCGGGTCAGCTCCGTCCCGCTCGCGGCGATGTAGCCGTCGGGCCGGATCAGCACCCAGCCGCCCGGCCCGAGGTCCAGCGAGCGCCGCAGCAGCCCGTTCGGGTCGGGCAGCGGGGCGGGCCCGCCGCCGAGGCCGTCGCCCGCGGTCCGCACCGACAGCCACGTGCCGTGTGCGGCAGCGGCGGACGCCGCGATCCGTCCCGCTTCGCCGGGCTCCTCCTGCGCCGCCCACACCAGGGACCAGCGGGTGTCGCGCAGTTCGGCGCGCAGCGCCTCGGAGCCGGGGTCGTCCGGGTGCCGGCCGGCGGCAGCGGCGGCACGCGAGCCCGCAGGCACCGCCATCAGCGGGTCGGCCGTGGTCAGCGGGGACTCGGGGTAGGACAGCAGCAGCCCGGACATGCCGCCGAGCACCTTGCGCTGGATGGCCCGGCGCAGCGGCCCGATGTTGCGTACGAAGGTGAAGGCGACGGGCAGCCCCACGCCGGCCAGGGTGTTCTTGAACTGGACCAGGAAGGTGGCCTTGCGGACCGAGCCCAGCAGCTTCTTGCCGATCGGGACGCGCTCCTGCCCGTACGTGGCGAGCAGTTCCCGGCCCGCCTGCCCCAGCGCGGCCATGGCGAGCTTCCAGGCGAGGTTGTAGGCCTCCTGGATGCCGGTGTTCATGCCCTGTCCGGAGGCGGGGCTGTGCACGTGGGCGGCGTCGCCCGCCACGAAGCAGCGGCCGTCGTGCATGCGGGGCACCATGCGCTGCTGGAAGGTGAAGACGGAGGTCCAGTCGGGTTCGCCGACCTGCACCGGGCGGCCGAGCCCGGTGCTGAGCTTCTCCGAGAAGCGCTCGGCGGCCTCGCGCGGAGTCTCCGACCGGCCGGCGGGGGCGGTGTCGAGCAGCCGCCAGTACCCCTCGCGCTGGTACGGGACCATCATCATGGCCTGGCTGCCGGTGTGGGCCCAGTAGATGGTGTCGGGCGGCAGGTCGAGGGAGACGGCCGCGTCGGCCAGCGCCCAGGTCTCGCTGGACTCACCGAGCAGCGGGAGCCCGAGCTGCTTGCGCACCGTGCTGTGGCCGCCGTCGCAGCCGACCAGCCAGGGCACCTCGTACTCCTCGGTGGAGCCGTCGGCATGCTCGAGGCGGGCGCGTACGGTGTCCCGGTCCTGCTCGAGGGAGGTCAGCCGCACGCCCCACTCGACGCGGACGCCGAGCCGTGCGACGGCTTCGCGGAGCACCTCCTCCGTCTCGGTCTGCCCGATGACGAGGGTGTACGGGAACCGGGTGGGCATCGAGCGGTAGTCCGCCTCGAGCCGGACCAGGCGGCGGCCGCGCGCGAACATCGTGAAGGCCCGGTTCTTGCGGCCCCGGGCCAGCAGCCCGTCCACGAGACCCATCTGGTCGAACGTCTCGAGCGTACGCGGGTGGACGGCCACCGCACGGCTGGTGGGGGCCGGGCCGGGGGCGCCGTCCACGACGCGCACGGACAGTCCTCGGCGCGCCAGTTCATGGGCGGCGGTCAGGCCCACCGGGCCCGCCCCCACCACGAGCACGCGGGGGGACCCGGCCGCGGGTGATGTACCGGCGTTCGTCGCCACAGTGGTCGCTCCTCTGGTCGTACGGGATGTGGTGCGCGGGCCGTGCGGGCGGGGCGGTCTCACGCCGCCGCCGTCTCCGCCTCGGACCGGGTGCGCAGGCTGTGGCGCAGGGTGCGCCGCTCGGGCTTGCCGACGTGGTTGCGCGGCACGGCGTCGATCACTTCGACGCGGCGGATCTGCTCGAACCAGTTCAGGCTCCCGTTGGCGCGCTCCACGACGGAGTCGATGACGTCGAGGAGGCCGGGGGCGGTCGGGTCGCGCAGCACGATGCCGGTCCAGACGACCGCGCCGTGGACCGGGTCGGGCCAGCCCGCCACGATGCACTCGGCGACGCGCGGGTCGGCGCCGACGACCCGTTCGACGGCGGTGGGCGAGACGAGTTCGTTGTCGTACTTGAAGACGTCGCCGAGGCGGTCGACCAGGAACAGTTCGCCGTCCTCGTTGAGGTAGCCGACGTCTCCGGTGGAGAACCAGCCGTTCTCGTCGACCGGCGAGGGCGCGCTGTTGTCGAGGTAGCCGGACATCAGCTGGGGCCCGCGGACCTGGACCTCGCCGGTGGCGTAGACGTCGAGCGGGGTGCGCGTGCCGACGTGGACGATGCGGCATTCGGTGCCCGGTACGACGGGGCCCACCGAGCCGCTCTTGGGGTGGTGCGGGTCCTGGCAGTGGGAGAGCGGGGAGAGTTCGGCCAGCCCGTAGCCCTGGATGACGGGCACGCCCAGGCTCTCGCGCAGGGCGCGGGCGGCGGTGGGGGACAGGGCGGTGCCGCCGGAGAGGACGGCGGTGAGGCGGCGCCCGGCCGGGAAGTCGTCGGTGAGCCGCTCGTCCTGGGCCAGCACGTGCAGGCGGGCGGGCAGCCCGTAGTAGTGGGTGGCCTCCGCCTGCGCCGCGACGGCGAGGGAGGCGACCGGGTCGGGGTCGGTGCACAGCACCTGGCAGGCGCCCGCGTAGATCCCCGAGTTGAGGTGCATGGTGTGGTAGAGCGGCAGGTGGTTGAGGGTGACCGAGTCGCTGCCGAGGTCGTGCGCGGCGGCGGTCTGGGCGGCGTTCGCCACCAGGTTGCGGTGGGTGAGCCGGACGCCCTTGGGGCGGCCCGTGGTACCGGTCGTGAACTGGATGCACGCGTCGCCGTCGAGGTCGACGACTCCGGGCAGGGCCGTCCGCTCCGGTGCCGAGTCCAGGGCGGCGGCCAGCGGCAGGGCGTCGCCGGGGACGATCCCGTCGGGCGCGTCCGTCACCACGACGGAGCGCAGGTCCGGCAGCTGGTCGCCCAGTTTGATCAGCAGCTCGGCGGTGGCGACCGGCACGAACACCACTTCCACGGCGGCCGTCCGCAGCACGTGGACCAGGCCCGTCTCCTTGATGAGCGGGTTGACCAGCACGACCGTGTTCCCGCTGCGCACCGTCCCGTAGTAGGCGGCTGCGAAGACGGGGTCGAGGACGTTGGCGACGCCGATCCGCGCGCCGCGGCGGCCGCACGTGTGCTCCAGGTAGGAGGCGAAGCGGTCGGCCTGGCTGTCCAGTTCGGCGAAGGTCACCGTGGCCTCCATGCCGGTCCTGGTCGCGGTCCGGATCGCCCGGCCTGCGGGGTCGCGGACCGCCGCCCGGCGCAGCAGGCCGTCCAGCGGGAGTTCCGGGTACACGAATCTCGGCATGGTGCTGTCCTCCTGGCTCCCGAACGGGCGGCCGCGGCTGCGGCGCCACCCCTAGACCCTGTTGGCCCAGCCTGGGCAGGAACGCTTGAGGAGTCTTCGAAGAATGCTCGATCTGCGCCGCAGAAGCTGTCGGGAACCGAAGGAACGGAGTCCCGCGATGACCGCGACGATCGCCACCGAGGCGTCCCCCCGCCCGCCCCAGGGGCGGGAGTTCGGCCTGCTGTACGCGGAGGTCCAGCAGTTCTACTCCCGCCAGATGCAGCTCTTCGACTCCTTCGAGGCCGAGCCGTGGGCGCGGACGTTCACCGAGGACGCCGTCTTCGACGTGCCGACGCTGCCGGCGCCGGTGGTCGGCCGCGCGGCCCTCGCCTCGAACGTCCGGCGCAACGCGGAACTCAAGGCCACCAGCGGCGAGCAGTTCCGGCACTGGCTCGGCATGCTCGACGTGCAGCCGCAGCCGGACGGCTCGCTGCAGACCCGCAGCTACGCGCTGGTGTACCTGACCCCGCGCGGCGGCGAGTCGAAGGTGCACCGGGTGTGCGTGATGGAGGACGTGCTGGTCCACTCGTCCGGCACCTGGCAGGTCTCCCACCGCCTGGTCACCCGCGACGACCTCGCGTGACGGCCCGGCCGGGCCGCGGACCCGCTCGACGGCCGCTCACGGCGGGGTGGGCCGGCCGAGCGGCTTCCCCGAGGCCGCTCAGCCGCGGACGCGCCGGTCGGGCAGGACGGTGAACAGGTCGGTGCGGACCCCTGCCGGGTCGCGCCCGTGGGCGAACCTCCGGGTGATCTTCGCGCCGATCGGGGTGCGTGTGACGATCCCCGCCGCGCGGGCCCGCAGCAGTGCGGCGGCCGGCCGCCCCCCGCCGAGCATCGCCCGGGTCTGTACGACCTGCATCCGGTGCACGGCGGAGGCCGCCGGGGCCCGCCGCTCCTGATAGGCCGCGAGCCGCTGCGCGGTGGGCTCCCCCGCGTGCAGCGCGGCGACGAGTACGGGGTGCAGTGCGGCGGCGTCCTGCAGGGCCAGGTCGATGCCCTGGGCGCCGATCGGCCCGTGCGTGTGCGCACTGTCGCCGAGGAGCACGAGTCCGTCGCGCACCCACTCCCGGGCGTGCGAGGCGGACACGTCGAGCACGGTCAGGTCGGCCATGGAGCCGAGCTGGACGTGCAGCAGGTCGGCGAACTGCGGCAGGATCGCGGCCAGCTCCCGCCGGATGTCACCGATCCCGCGCCCGGCGGTGCGGGCCCGGCCCGGCGGCAGGGCCCAGACCACGCTGATCCGGTCGGGGTGGGTGTCGTGGACCAGGACGGCGCTGTCCGGCCCGCGGTGCACCCGTACGCGCCCGGTGGCCCGGCGCGGTGCGTGCAGCGAGAACCGCACCACGTCGTGGGCGAAGGACGTGCCGCGCCCCGCGTCGATGCCCGCGAGGGCACGGGTCTTGGAGTACCGGCCGTCGGCGCCGACGACCACGGCGGCCCGCACGGTGACCGGCGCCCGGTCGGGGCCGTGGACCACCGCTCCCTCGCACGGGCTGCCGGGACGCTTCTCCAGGAGCGCGGCGATCCGGTGCCCCTCGAGAGCGGTGAAGCCGGGCAGCCTGCGGCAAGCGGCCAGGAGTTCCTGCAGCACGTGCGGCTGCGGGAGGGCGAGCAGGTGGTCGTACGGGGCGGGCAGGCGCCCGTAGTCGATGTCGAGCAGCACCTGCTCGCGTTCCAGGATCTGGACACCTGGCAGGCTCGCCGCCCCGCGGGCCGCGGCTCCGGCGAGGGTGCCGAGCTCGTCCAGGATGCGCTGGCCGCCGGGCTGCAGGAGCTCGCCGTGGAAGTCGCGGCGGAACCCGGTGGAACGCTCGACGAGTGTCACGCGGATGCCGGAACGCAGCAGCATGAGCGTCAGCGCGAGCCCGGCGGGGCCGGCGCCGATGACGCAGACGTCGGTGTCGAGCTCTTCACCCACCGGTTCAGACCGTGGCCCGGGCTGCCAGCACCTCGTTGACCAGGGCGAGGTAGCGGCGCGGGGTGTCCGCGTCGTCGATGCCCTCCTCGTCGAGCACGACGTCGTACTCGCGCTCGATGTATCCGGTGGTCTGCAGGACGGCGAGCGAGTCGTAGCCCAGCTCGAACCAGTTCTGGTCCAGGACGTCGCCGTCGAGGTCGACGCCCTCGTCCTCGCCCGCGCACTCGCGCAGGATGCGCTTCAGGTCGTCGAGTTCCAGCCGTTCCATGCTCTTCCTCTGTTCTGGTGGGTGATGTGAAGCGGGGTGGGTGCGGGTCAGGCGTCCGCGGCGCGGACGACGACGGCGGAGTTGAAGCCGCCGTGGCCGCGGGCCAGTACGAGCGCGGTCCGCAGCGGCATCCCCAGGGCGGGGCTGGCCGCTCCGGTGACCAGGTTCAGCGGGCAGTCGTCGGCCGGTATCTCGGTCCCGGTGGTCGGCGGGATCACCTGGTCGCGCAGGGCGAGCAGGGCGGCGGCCACGTCGAGGGACGCGCCGCCGGCGGCGAGCCGCCCGGTCATCGACTTGGGTGCGGTGACGGGCACCCCGCGCGGGCCGAACAGTGCCGTGATCGCCTCCGCTTCGACGCGGTCGGCCGTACGCTCGCCCGCCGCGTCGGCGAAGACGACGTCGACCTCGTCGGGGTGCACGCCCGCATCGGCGAGGGCGAGCTCCGCGGCCGCGCCGAGCCGGGAGGTCCCGTCGGCGTCGAAGGTGGCGGCGTGCCCGGCGATCCTCCCGTAGACGCGGGCGCCGCGCCGGCGGGCTTCCTCGGCGCCCTCGAGGACGAGGAGCGCGCCGCCCTCGCCCGCGACGTGGCCGCTCGCGTCCTCGGCGAAGGGCAGGTAGGCGCGGGCCGGGTCCTCCCGGTCGGTGAGCCCCCCGCCGGCCAGGTAGGCGGCCCAGCCCCAGGAGCACAGCGCGGAGTCGATGCCGCCGGTGACGACGAGCTCGGCGCCCTTGCGGATCTGGCGGCGGGCGTGGGCCATGGCGTCGAGGCCGCCGGCCTGCTCGGAGACGATCACTCCGGAGGCTCCGCGCAGGCCGTGCCGGATGGAGATCTGGCCGCTGTTGACGGCGTAGAACCAGGCGAAGGACTGGTACGCCGAAACGTGCTGGCCGCCCTTGCTCCACAGCGCCTGGAGCTCCTGCTGGCCGAAATCGAAGCCGCCGAAGGAGTTGGCGGTGACCACGCCCGCGGCGTAGTCGGGCAGCTGCGCGGGGTCGGCCCCGGCGTCGTCGAGCGCCTCCTTGGCCGCGGCGAGCGAGAGCCGGGTGACGCGGTCGGTCTGCGGCAGAAGCCGGCTGGAGACGTGGTCGGCGTCGACGAATCCGGGCACCTCCCCGGCCAGCTTCGCCGGATAGCCGCTCGCGTCGAAGCGGCTGACCGGGCGGATGCCCGATTCGCCGCGCAGGACGGCGGACCACCAGGCCTCGGTGCCCAGCCCGTTGGGGGCGGCGACACCGATTCCGGTGACGACGGGGGCCGCGGTGCGGGAGCCCGTGACGGCGGGAGCGGCCTGGGCGGGAGCGGGGGCGGCGACAGCGGTGTTCATCGGTCCGCCTTCAGGTTCGGGCTGGTCAGGATCATCGCGCTCTGGAACCCGCCGAAGCCGCTGCCGACGGTCAGTACCGCGTCGGTGCGCTGACTGCGGGCGGTCAGCGGGGTGTAGTCGAGGTCGCAGGCCGGGTCGGGCTCGTGCAGGTTCGCCGTCGGCGGGACGGTGTCGTGCTCGATGGCGAGGGCGCAGGCGGCCACTTCGAGCGCCCCGATCGCGCCGAGCGAGTGCCCGATCATCGACTTGATGGAGCTGACGGGGACCTCGTACGCGCGCTGTCCCAGACTGAGCTTGAAGGCCTCGGTCTCGTGCTTGTCGTTCTGCTTGGTGCCGGAGCCGTGCGCGTTGATGTAGTCGATGTGCTCGGGCAGCAGCCGGGCCTCGTCGAGCGCGGCCGTGATGGCGGCGGCCATCTCGGCTCCGTCGGGCCGCAGTCCGGTCATGTGGTACGCGTTGCTGCGCGAGGCGAAGCCGGAGATCTCGGCGTAGATGTGCGCGCCGCGGCTGCGGGCGTGCTCGTACTCCTCGATGACGAGGACGGCCGATCCCTCCCCCAGGACGAACCCGTTGCGGGTGCGGTCGAAGGGCCGGGAGGCGGTCTCCGGCTCGTCGTTGCGCGTGGAGGTGGCGCGGATGGCGTCGAAGCAGGCTGCGGTGATCGGCGTGATGGGCGCTTCGGCCGCGCCGGTGACCATCACGTCGGCGCTGCCCTCGCGTACGAGGTCGACGGCGTGCCCGATCGCGTCGAGACCGGAGGTGCAGCCGGTGGACACCAGTGCCACCGGTCCCTGGGCGCCGACGGTACGGGCGACCTCGGCGGCCATCGAGCTCGGGACGAAGTGGTCGTACAGGTGGGGCACGGCCTTGGTGTGGTCGACGAGCGTACGGCTGCCCTGCTCGCTGACGACCCCGTACTCGGCGTCGAGGCTGGTGGTGCAGCCCAGCGCGCTGCCGAGGGTGACCCCGGTGCGCGTGGCGTCGTACGAGCCGGCCAGGCCGCTGTCCGCGACCGCCTCGCGGGCGCTGACGACGGCGAACTGGGCTGCGCGGTCCAGGCGCCCGGACTGCTCGGCGGTGAGCCCGGACTCCTGCGGGTCGAAGTCCGCCTCGGCGGCGATGCGGGAGCGGAACGCGGAGGCGTCGAAGAGGGTGATGGCGCGGGTGGCCGTACGGCCGTCGGTCAGCAGCGACCAGAATTCCTTGGTGCCCGGGCGGCCCGGGGCCACGACCCCGATGCCCGTGATGACGACTCGTCTCATCGCCCTTCCCCCTGTCCTGTCTGGTCGCGGTGGCCGCGCTGCACGATGCGGGCGGCCCGGCCGAGCATCCGGGGCAGTTCGCCGCCCCGGACGAAGAAGTGGTCGCCCGGCACGGTCCGCTGGACGAACCGTCCGGTGGTCCAGCGGTGCCAGCCCTCGGCGGCCCCGGCGCCGACGAGGGGGTCCTCGTGGCCGGTGACCGCGAGCAGCGGTACGGGCACGGGTCCGGGCGTGGTCGGCTCGGTGGCGGCGGACCGCAGGTTGCGGGCGAGCAGGAGATCGTCGCGGAGCACGGGGAAGACCGACCGGAACCAGATGTCTCCGGGCTGCACGCCGGGCGGCAGCGCGTCGAACCGGTCCAGGACGCGCAGCAGTTCCGCCTCGGGCAGTTCCGCGGAATCCGCGAAGACGGCCGGGGTGTCCGGCGGCGGGCTGGCCCCGACGGCCAGCAGTGCGGGCATCGGCAGCCCTTGCTCCAGCGCGACGTGGGCGACCGTGAGGGCCACCGTCGCGCCGAGGCTGTGCCCGTAGAGGATGTAGGGGACGCCGGGCTCGTCGGCGATCTGCTCGAACAGCGGCTTGAGGTCGGCCAGGAGCTCTTCGCGGCCGGTCAGCCGGATCTCACGGCGCCGCTCGTCACGTCCGGGCAGCAGCCAGGACGTGGTCTTCACGCCGCTCCCGGCGAGCTTGTCCCACCGGTAGAACGAGGACACTCCGGCCCCCGCATGTGCGAAGCAGTGCAGCCGTACCGCCTGCCTGTCGCCCATAGCCACCTCCCAGGAACCGAACCACGTAGACCTCGACCCTCACCGACCGCGCTGGAGACCGGCTCGAATCGGTGTGCAGGGGTCGAGGACGCGGTGCGGTCCGGTGGCGGCCGGGCGAGGAGCCGGCGGGCGGCCGCCCGCCCCGGCTCCCCCGGCGGCCGACGCTACTTTGACGACACGAACTAGGCCGCGTACAGGTCGAACGTCGATCCGCGGCGCGGGCCCGCCACCACGTCCAGTGCCGGATCCACCGTCAGCATCGCCTGGTGCAGGCGCTGCAGCTGCGGGGACGGCTCCACGCCCAGTTCGTCTATCAGGCGGTTGCGCAGCCTGCGGTAGACGTCCAGGGCCGTGGCCTGGCGGCCGGACCGGTACAGCGCGACCATGGCCTGCGAGTGCAGGCCCTCGTGCTGCGGATGCCGGGCGATCAGTTCGGTCAGCTCGGCGATGACCTCGACGTGGCGGCCCAGGCGCAGGTCCGCGTCGATGCGCCGCTCGACGGTCACGAGCCGGCTCTCCTCGAGGCGCATGACCTCGATCTCGAGGATCGGCCCCACCCGTACGTCGACCAGCGCCGGACCGTTCCACAGTCCGAGCGCCCTGCGCAGCATGTCGGCCGCGCGCTCGTCGTCCCCCTCCTCGTACGCGTTCTGCCCGCCGGCCACGAGCGTCTCGTACTCGTGTACGTCGACCGCGTCCGGCGGAATCTGCAGCAAGTAGCCGCCGTGCCGCGTCGCGAGCACGTCCTTGGCGCTGCCCGGGACGCCCGGGCCCATGGCGGTGCCCAGCCTCCTGCGCAGCTGCAGGATGTACGTCTGCAGTGTGGTGAGCGCGCTCTGCGGGAGCTCGGTGCCCCAGATCTCCTCCATGAGGGTCTGTACGGGCATCACCCGCCCCGGGTAGAGCGCGAGCAGCGCCAGGATCTGGCGCGGCTTACCGGCCGTCGGAACAATCGAGCCCCCGTTGACCTCGGCACTCAACGGACCCAGAACCTGAATCTGCACGGTCTCCTCCGTTATTTTGTCGAGTTCTCATCGATTTTCAGCCCTCGACTCCGGCACGCTAGCGGGATCCAGTGCCGCGCCTCCGAATTCTTGAGCAGGTATCGAGCCGCCCTCCGTCCAAGACGGTTGCAGGCTGAAAACACAGTGGTAGATTCCGCTCAGGGGATTAAAACCGGCGCATTCACTTACGGCCGCCGGTCTTCGTGTCTTTCCGCAGATCCCGCGAGATCGCCGGGAGGAGGCACCATGGATTTCGGCGCGCACGTCGCCCGGGACGTACCCGGCGACGCCGGGGTGGACTTCCGCATCCTGGGCCCGGTCGAGGTGTTCGACCGGCGTACGGGGGCGTGCATCGTGCCCTCCGGCTCCAAGCAGCGGGCGCTGCTCGCAGCCCTGGTGGTGCGGGCGGGCCACGTGCTGTCCGCGGAGCGGCTCATCCACGAACTGTGGGGCGACCGCCCGCCCGTGAGCGCGGCCAACGCGCTGCAGGCCCACGTGGCCCGGCTGCGCCGGCTGCTGCAGGGCGGGGCTCCGGAGGGGGGCGGCCACGAGTGGATCGCGACCCGTTCGATGGGCTACCTGCTGCGTCCGGGCCGGGCCACCGCCGACGCGCAGCGCTTCCACCGGCTGTCCGCCGAGGGCCGGGCGGCGCTCGGCTCCGACCCCGTGCACGCGGCCGAACTGCTGCGCGGGGCCCTCGCCCTGTGGCGCGGACCGGCGCTCGAGGGCAGTACGCAGGGGCCCATCTGCACGGTGGAGGCGGACCGGCTGGAGGAGCTTCGGCTGACCACGCTGGAGACGCTGCACGACGCGAACCTGCGCAGCGGGCGGCACGCCGAGATCACCCGGGAGCTGGAGCGGCTGACGGCCAGCCACCCCATGCGCGAGCGGCTCTACGACCTCCACATGCTGGCCCTGTACCGGTGCGGCCGGCAGACGGAGGCGCTGGGCGTCTACGAGCGGGCCCGCCGGCGGCTGGTGGACGAGCTCGGCGTCGAGCCCGGACCGGCCCTGCGCGAGCGGATGGAGGCGATCCTGCACCACGCGCCGTCCCTCGCGGTCCCCCGGCCCGCGCTGCCCGTCCCGCTCGCCCCGGCCGCCTCGCCGGACCCGCATGCGGCCCTGCTCGAACTCGGCCGTGAAATCGCCCGTCTCGGCGACCGGATCGAGTCGCTCAGCAGGGAGCAGGAGGAGCTGATCAGGCGTTTCAACCTGCTGGCCGCCGTTCCGGTGCCGGGCGGACAGCTCGTCTGACCCTCGCGGGCGTCCGTACGCGAAGACCCGTACGCGAAGACCCCCTGTCGGCTTCTGCGGCAGGGGGTCTTCGCGTCGGCTCAGGCGAGGCACTCCGAGGGGCGGCCGTGGTACGCGGTCATCTCCTGGAACAGGGCTCCGACGTCCAGCGGCGATCCCTCGGGCAGGCCCTGTTCCTCGGCGTATCCGCGGTGGAGGTTGGGCAGCAGGCGCTCGGTGTCCAGCAGGTCGGCGTAGGGGCCGAGGTCGGTGGCACGGGCCAGCTCGAGCGGGGTCGCGCCGGCCGCGGCGCCCTCCTCGGCCAGGCGCTGGATCCAGCGCAGGTAGGCCTCGTTGGCGTCGAGGAGCTCCGGGCCGCCGACCGGGCCGTGGCCGGGGACGACCGTGGTGGCCCCCAGTGCGCGCAGCCGGTCCAGCGCGCGCAGGGAGCCTGCCACGGACCCCATGACGCAGAACGGCGTGACCCCGTTCATCACGAGGTCGCCGGTGAACAGCACGCCCTGCTCGGGCAGCCAGACGATCGTGTCGTCGGTGGTGTGGGCCGCCGGGCCGATGTGCACGAGCTCGGCCCGGATGCCGCCCACGTGGAGCGTCGTGCGGTCCCGGAAGGTCAGTTCGGGCGGGGTGACCTCGATGTCGCCCCAGCAGACGTCCGGCCACAGCCCGGCCATGTGCAGCCCTGCCGCCTGAACCATGGCCCGGGTCCGCTCGTGGCCGATGGTCAGGGCTTCGGGGAAGACGAAGTTGCCGTAGGTGTGGTCGCCGTGGAAGTGGGTGTTGACCACGGCGCGCGGCGGCCTCGGGGCCAGGCGCAGCGCGGCCCGGCGCAGCTGCCGGGCCCGGCTCTCGGTGGCGGCGGTGTCGACGAGCGCGCTGTGGCCGCCGTCGGTGAGGATGCCGGCGTTGTTCAGGCACCAGCCGCCCTCTGGCTGGACGTACGCGTGGACGCCCTCGGCCACCTCGATGACGGCGCTCTTGGCGTCCACGGGGCACCTCTTTCTACGAAGATCCGGTAATACGAATTCTCGGACTCCGCGACGCCGCCCCGCTCGATTTTCCCTTGATTTTCCGTTGGATTCCGGACTCCGGTTCGTTTTCCCCACCCATCTCGATCGAATGTCGAGCGGATTTCCAAGGAAATCCTTTCCGGCCACCGATTCGTCACGGCGCGCCGCGGGTCCGTCAGACTCCGGCGGGCTCCGGCAGGACCAGGCGGCGGGGCGCGGCGCGCCCCCACGGGAATCCGTGGTGCAGGTGGACGGCCGGCGGCCGCGTGTCGTCGACCTCGACCGCGACCGCCGCCAGCACGTCGGGCACCGGCTCGACCTCCAGGAACCGCCAGCGCGCCGCCGCGTCGTCGGCCGGCGGCCGGAACGACAGGACGCCCCGGTCCTCGGCCAGGGTGAACACGAAGGAGTCGAAGGGCAGGCCGAGTCCCAGCCCGCGGGCTTTGGAGTACGCCTCCTTCAGCGTCCACAGGCGCAGGACGCGCCGGTCGCGCGGCCGCCCGGGGGCGGCACGGGCGATCCACTCCTGCTCCTCGCGGGAGAACGTCGCGATGATGCTCTCCAGACCGCGCTCACCGCGGTCGAGCCGCTCGACGTCGACTCCGATGCGCAGGCCCCGGGAGACGCCCAGCAGGTTGTACGCGTTGGCGTGCGAGAGGTTGAAGTCCAGCGTGTCGGCGCCGCGCGGCAGGCCTCCGGCGGGCGTCTGGAGGAAGGGCCGCCCGCGCGAGGAGCGCCAGATGATCGCCTCGGCCTCGGGGATGCCGGTCTCCAGGGCCAGCACCCGGCGCACCAGGGCGTGGGCGACGAGGTACTGGCGGCGGTCGCGTTCGAAGAGGAAGCGGCCGGCCACCTGCTGCTCGTTCTCGTCCAGCCAGTACGAGGCCAGGGTGGCGGCGATCCCGGGCGCGAGGTCCTCGTTGGGGCAGAACCACAGGTTGACCGGGGCCGGCTCGTTCTCCCCCTGCCCCGCCGGGTCGAAAGACAGCGCGGTCATGCCGAACCCTCCTCGCCGCCCAGCCACAGCGGTATGCGCAGGAATGCGGATGCGGGCAGCGGTACGGCCACGGCGGCTGCCCCGTGGGCCGGTTCGAGCGCGGTCCAGTCGACGTCGAGCCCGGACAGCCACAGGCCGCGGAGCTGGTGCAGGTGCCCGGCCTGCCAGAGCGCGGCGAGGTACCCGTCCGTCTCCGGTACGCCGCCCAGCCCCAGCGGGTCGGCGCCGCCGTCCCGCAGATCGGCGCAGGGAGCGCCCTCCCGTACGAACCGCTCCAGGACCCGCACCAGTTCGCCGGTGTCGGCGACGACGGCCGCGAACCGGCAGTCCATGCCGGCCCGGCCGGTGCGCAGGGCGCGGGCGAGCGCCTCGAGCGGGGGCAGCGGGCCCGGTCCGCCGAGCAGCTCGGCGAACCGCCGCGCAGTGGCGGCCAGATGGGCGGGTGTGGGGGCGGACAGTACGAACAGCTCGTCGGCCGCGGGAGCCCGGTCCGCCTCCGGTCCGGCGGCGGGGGTGGGTACGTACTCCTCCAGGACCACCTGCGCGTCCGCGCCGCCGGCTCCGCGCACACCGACGCAGATCCGCCGGGGCTCGCCCTCCCCGTTCTCCCCGCTCCCCCAGGGCTCTGCCTCGGCGCGGCCGGGGCCGGGTGCCAGGATCCGGTGGCGCAGCTGGAGCACGGCCCGGGTCAGGGCGGCGGCCCCGGTCGCGGGGCCCGCGTCGCCGACGAGGGCCCGTACGGATCCGGCGTTCTCGCGGACGGCCACGGCCGACGCGTCGACCCCGGCCGCGCGCAGGGCTTCGCGCAGCACCCGCTGCGCGGGGGCGTCCGCCGGGGCCGCGGGCTGCGTACCGCGAACGGCGCAGGACTCGCGCAGGGCAGCGGCGGCGCGCGCGGCGGCACCCGTACGCGCGTCGGCGGCCCGGGACCTGCGGCCGGGGCCGGCTGCCGACGGATCGGGGGCGGTGTGGCCGACCGCGCTGCCGCGGACCACGCAGTGGACGCTGTCCCCATCGGCCAGGGCCCGTTCCAAGGGCTTGAGCAGCAGCGCGCCGACGCCTTCGCCCGCGCCGGGGCGCCGGCTGGACGGGTGCAGCAGCAGCCGGACCCCGCCGACGAGCGCGGCGGCACATTCGCCGCGGTGCAGGGCGGCGACGGCCAGATGGAGGGCGACGAGCACGGAGGACTCGGCGGTGTCGACCGACTGGCTGGGGCCGGTCAGGCCGAGCAGGGCGGAAAGCCGGTTGGGCAGGCTCCACTGGCCGCCCGGGGGCATCGGGCGGGGCCGCTCGGGCGTCCACGTCCGGGCCGCGAGCAGCACGTAGTCACCGCTGCCGGCGCCGGTGAACACCCCGACGCTGCGCGGCGTCCCGTCGCGCGCGGTCAGGGCGTCCAGGCGGCCGCCGGTGCAGCCGGCGTCCTCGAGGGCCTCCCAGGCGGTCTCCAGGAACAGCCGCTCCTGGGGGTCGATCAGGGCGGCCTCGTGCGCGTCGATCCCGAAGAACTCCGGGTCGAAGTCCTGTACGCGCTCCAGGTAGTGGCCCCGCTCGTCGCCGGGCCGGCCGGACGGCGGCTCGGAGACGGTGTCGTGCCCGCCGCGCGCGTGCCGCCAGAAGGAGGCGAGGTCGGGGGCGCCCGGGTAGCGGCCGGCCATCCCGACCACCGCGATCGGCTCGGTTCCCGGCCCGGCGGGCGCGAGGGGCCCGGCGGGCGCGGAATCGGCGCTGCGGCCGGGAGCCGGGTGTGCTGCGGCCGGGGACGGCTCCTCGGCGTCCTGCTCCGGCCAGGCGTCCGGCAGTGCGAAGACCACGGGTCCCGAACCGGTGGCGGCACCGGCCCCACCGGCGGCGCCGGTCAGCAGAGCAGCCACCTGGGCCCGGTCCAGATGGCCGTTCTTGAACCGGGTCAGGACTTCCTTCTCGTCCATCTGGACGTGCTCCTTCTAGGGGTGTCCGGCGAGTCAGGGCCGGATGGGCCGGGTCGTCTGGTGCCGTGGAGTGCAGGGCGGAGGAGGGAGGCAACGCGGTGGGGGTGCCTCCCAGCGGTGGCTGGGGGACGTCGGCGACCGACGACAACGCGGCAAGGCGCGCGGTGCCTGGGGGAGGGCCGGGCCGGGCCCGGCCCTGACCCGCCGGACGGCCTCCTGGGATGGAAAGAGCTTCAGCCGCGGCGGGCGAGCAGCACGAGTGCCTCGTCCACGGTGAGCCGGTCGTCGCGGATCGCGTCCAGCAGGACGTCGAGATCACCGCCCGGCAGCGGCCGTACCGCATGGGCAGCGGCGGTGGTGAGGCCGGGAGCGGCGGACACCGGCCCGGCGGCCGGACGGAACGCCGGCTCCGGCACCTGGGGAACAGGGCTCCGGAGGGCCGCCGGAGCAGGGGCGGCGTCCTGCGCGGCCGCCCCGGTGCGCGCCGCGATGTAGGCGGCCATGGCGGCGAGGTTGGGGTGCTCGTAGAGCAGCACCGACCGCTCCTGGAGACCGAAGGTGCGGTTGACGACCGCGATGAACTCCGCGCCCACGATGGAGTCGACACCGAGCACGTTGAACGCGGCGGTGGTGTCGATGTCCCAGGGGTCGCAGCACAGGATCCCCGCGAGCTGCTCCCGCAGGACCTCCGCGATCCGGGTCGCCGCAGCGGCCGCGGGCACCTGCCGCTCGAGGCCCGTGGCCGGCGCCGGGACGGCGGCGGCGGGGAAGGGGACGGCGGGGAAGGGGACGGCGGCGGCAGCCGCGACCGGAGCCGCTGCGGAGACGGCGTGGGAGACGGGGGCGGAGACGGGGGCGGCGGCCGCACTGCTCGCCGCCCGCGCGACCTCGCGTGCGAAGGACGCCGGCGTCGGGAAGTCGTACAGGTCGGTCGCCAGCACCCGCAGCCCGTACCGGGTGTTGACGACGGCCACGAACTCCACGACCAGCAGGGAGTCGAGCCCCATGGACTGGAACGTCTGCTCGGGGTCGATCTTCTCCGGCTTGACCCGCAGCACGTCGCCGAGCACCCCGATGAGGTCCGTCAGTACGTCCGCAGAATGCTCATTCGTCATCGCAGGCTCCTCCAAGTCGTCGGTGGCACACGGTCACGCGGTGCTGCCCGAGAACACCGGCCGGGACCGGCGGGCCGGGGGTTCGGCAGGGGCGTCGCCCACGAGACGGGGCGCGGGATCGGTACCCGGCATCCCGACGCGGAAGTTCTTCTCCGCGCCCTCGGGCACCAGGCAGGGCAGCAGCAGCGACCACACCCCGGCCACCCGCCGCTGGAGCTCGGCGTACGGCATTCCGGTGGCGGCGAGCGACTCGATCCCGCAGCTCGCCGCGGCGACCAGCGACTCGATGCTCTCCCAGCGGCCCTCGGCGCGCAGTTCACCCGCGTCGCGGGCCTGGCGCAGCAGTCCGCAGACCTCTGCGAGCCAGATCCGGTGGAAGTCGGTGGCGAGCGCAGGCATTCCCGCGCACTCCTTGGTGATGCGGAAGCTGGCCGGGATCGCCGGCTCCTCGCGCAGGTTGAGCGCGAGCCAGTGCGTCGTGTTGATCAGCGTCTGGAGCGGAGAGAGGCCGGATGCGCGCAGTTCGCGCACCGACTCGTGCAGCAGCTCGCAGCCTCGCAGCTGGACCGCCTCCGCCAGTTCGTCTTTGGAGGCGAAGTGGAAGTACAGCGCCCCCTTGGTCACTCCCGCGAACGCGGCGATCTCGCCGAGTGTCGCGTTCGCATAGCCGTTGCGGTGGAACATCTCGGCTCCCGCATGTACGAGCTTCCTGCGGGTCCGCTCCGACCTGTCCTGCATCGCGCTGCCTCCTCGGCCCGTGGTCCGGGCTCGCGGCCGGCCCGGCGAGCCGATCGCGGCCGCGTTCCTCGTATCGCGTAGGGCCATCTCAGCCCACGCGTACGAGTCGCTCGCTGTTCGTGTCCGTGGCCACCGGACTCTCGGGGCTGGCCATCAGGATCGATCGCTGCAGCCGGCGCAAGGCGGCTGACGGCTCGAGCCCGAGTTCGCGCACCAGGGTGGCGCGCAGCCGCTGGTAGACGTCGAGTGCCTCGCCTCGGCGGCCGGAGCGGTGCAGGGCCAGCATGAACTGGCCGTGCAGGTTCTCGTGGGTGCGGTACCGGCTGGCCAGCACCGTCAGTTCGGCGAGCAGCTCGCGGTGCCGCCCGAGCCGCAGATCGGCCTCGATGCGCTGGTCGAGCGCGCAGAGCCGGGTCTCTTCGAGCCGCCGGGCCTCCATGTCCAGCTGGATCCCGCCGTGCACGTCGGCGAAGGCGGGCCCCGACCACAGGGCCAGCGCCTCGCGCAGTTGCCGGGCCGCGCCCGGGAAGTCGCCCGCGTCCATCGCCCGGTAGCCGATGCCGGCGAGCCGGTCGAACTCGCGGACGTCGCTGGTGCCGCCGCCGCTGTTGAGCAGGTAGCCGCCGGGCAGCGTGACGAGCACGTCCTTGGCGGTGCGCCGCTCCGTGTCGCCCGCGGTGCCCCCGGCACCTTCGCTGCCTTCGCCGTCTTCACCGGCGGCCGCGCCGTGTTCCAGTGCGTTCGCGATGAGGGCCCGCAGCTGCAGTACGTAGGTCTGCAGCGTGGTGCGGGCACTGCGAGGCGGTGTTCCCGCCCACAGTTCCTCGATCAGAGCCGACACCGGGACGACCTGGTCGGCATGAAGTGCCAGCAGTGCCAGCACCTGTCGCGGTTTGGGGGCCGTTGGCGTTACGGAGACTCCGTGCTCCCGAACCGCCAGTGTGCCCAGTACTTCGATGTCCACGCCGTACTCCCCTGTCCGTGGATGAGCCTTCGCCAGTAAAAAACAGGACCGGCGGTTTGTCAATACGAAACCGACCGTGCTGTTTTTATTTCTTAGCCCACCTAACGATCCCTCATGTACCGCTCTGACCTGGGACGTTACGGTCGTCAGAGCTCATGGGTACCCCTTCCGCCCCACTCTGCATCCCCTGCAGAACAAACCGAGGAGGGCAAAAACAGACCACCAGGTCTCCACTTGCAGGCCGAGGCGGGCGCACAAAAGCCCCGGCCCCTCCGCGCGGATGCGGGAGGGAGCCGGGGCAGGGTGGTCGTGTGGCACGCACCCCTACTGCTCGCGGGCACCCTCGGCCTTCAGGTCCGCGAGAACGGGAGCCGGTACGAGCGTCGGCAGCAGGAGCCGCCAGAACCGGGTGACCGTGGACTCCGAGAGCCACGCCACGTCCCGGGCGCCGAGCACCTCGAAGCCCACGGTCGCGGCCACCACGGCGGTCACCACGTCCCGGGCCGCCACCTCGGGGTGCAACTCGCCCTCGGCGTCGGCCTGTTCCAGCGTCTCCTCGACCCATCTCCGCCAGCGCTCGCGCAGATCGGACTGCGACACGCGGGACGGTTCCCCGCTCAGCTCGAAGCCGGCCCGCAGCACCACGTCGGTGCGCAGCGCCGCGGCGAGTCCGTGGGTGACGTCGACCAGAAGCTGCACACGGCCCGCCCCGGGCGGGGGCCCGGGATCGGTGACGGCCAGCAGCCGGGTGAGCGCCGCCGCCTCGACGGCGTCCGCCAGTGCGGCCTTGCTCGCGAAGTGGAAGTGCAGCGCCCCGTTGCTCACCCCGGCCAGCGAACTGATCCCGGTGAGCGACGCCACCGGGAAACCCTCCCGGTCGAAGATCTGGGCCGCGGACCGGATCAGGGTTTCACGCGTGCGCGCCGCGCGCTCCTGTTTGACCATCGACTACTCCGTCACTGCGAGGGTTTGCCACGCCCGCGAGGGAGCGGCGGTACGTGCTTGCTCGGAGCCGCGCGAGGGAGCTGCTCCTGATGGCGCCCCCGGCACCACCCCTCACAGCCAATGACAGGCCTCTCCAACAGGATGCGACCCCGCTCCGTACGGCCACTGTAACAAACCGCCTGTGCGGTTTTCGTCGAAACAACTCGCCACGCTCGGTAATGTCCGAAAAATGGGCCAAGTCGCCAGCGTCATTCGGGCACACTCGGTCACGTTCAGCCACGCTGCTCGAGAATCGCTGTCGCCACACTCGACTCACCCGGGAGAGCGGACAGCCGAAGCCGCTGGGACCACGGCGGTCCATAGGTCGAAGAAACCCCTCTGACCAGGGAGAACGACCCACTCGGAAGAAGGTTCTGCGGTGTTCGCAGTAGCGGAGGCTCAGCTACCGCTAGAAATTAAACCGGTTGGTATGTATCTTTCCCGGCCAGAGGCACATCACGCCCTACTCGCCAGCGGAGCCCAGGGGGAGCAATGTCTGCGAGCACGTTTCAAGTTGAACGAACCCCGTTCAACGGAGAAATGACGGGACGGGACGGCTGGACTTCCACGAACAGACCCGGCGTTCTTCACCCCACCACCTGGACCACGACCGTTCCCAAGGAGTTGGTGCACCGCGCCGCCGTCGCCGAGGTCATGCTGACCGACTGGCAGCGCCTGGACGACACCCACTTCACGGTGACGGCGCAGTGGCCTCGCGGTCACAGCTTCTACACCCCCGTCCACGGCAGCCATCACGACCCGCTCATAGCCGTCGAGACGTTCCGCCAGGTCGGCGCCCTGCTGGGCCATGCGGAGTTCGGCGTCCCGTTCGGGCATCAGTTCCTGCTCAGGGACCTCAGCATCGCGGTGGAGCCCCAGCAGCTCGAGATGGACTGGGCACCCGCCTCGATCGACATCGCCGTCACCTGCACCGACGTCAAACGGCGCGGCAACCAGCTGGCGAGCCTGCGCTACGAGGCCGTGATCCGCCGCGACGGTCGACTGGCCGCGACGGCGGCTGCCTCGTACACGTGCATCTCGCCGATCGTCTACCGACGGCTGCGCGGCGACCGCGCCCTGAGCGGCGAACAGCGGCAGCTGCCGCTCACCGCCCCGGCGGCCCCGCAGAGCGTCGGACGCCTGTCGCCCATGGACGTCGTCCTGTCCCCCACCGACAGGCCGGACCGCTGGTACCTGCGAGCTGACACCCGCCACCCCGTGCTCTTCGACCACCCTGTCGACCACATACCCGGCATGGTGCTGCTCGAGGCCGCCCGACAGGCCACTTCCGCCGTGCTGGGACGCTGCTCCTTCCTTCCCCTCAGCCTGGACAGCACCTTCGAGCGGTACACAGAACTGGACACTCCCTGCGTCATCGAGACGCACGAACTCCCCAAAGGGGTGGTCCCCGAAGGACGGGAGGCCATCCGGGTGACCGGCCATCAGAACGGCCGCCGCGTCTTCAGCTCCATCGTGACCGCAGGGTCGTGCGACCTCTGACGGCCACCGGCATCACGTTGACACGAAAGCGCTCAGGTGATCCCTCGCCCATCCGCGGAAGCAACGGGCAGGCCGGCCGAGCAGCGCGGGGACCGTCGGGTCCACCCGGGCCTTCGCTCCGGCGCGCTGGCGCTCCGCGCCGGCCAGGAGCGCCTCCACGAGGTGTCTCGGATAGCGCTCGCCCAGTGCGGTACGTGCCTGCTCCGGACCCAGTTCCTCGAAGCGCAGCGGACGGCCCAGCAGCTCGGCGAGCTGGGCGGTCTGCTCGGCCGCAGTGATCGCCTCGGGCCCGGTCAGCGTGTAGGCCCGGCCCGCATGGCCTCCCCCCGTGAGGGCGTGCACCGCCACGTCCGCGATGTCCCGCGGATCGATGCAGGCGTTGCCCGACGACCCGCACAGGGCCCGCACCACGTGGTCCGAGCGGACGGACGCCGCCCAGGACAGGGAGTTGGACATGAACGAGCGCGGGCGCAGCAGCGTCCATTCCATCCCGGAGCGTTGCAGCAGCTCCTCGTTCCCGCGCTGCCACCGGGTGATCAGGTCATCCGCCCCGGAGTCCTCGACGGCCGCGGCGGAGAGCTTCACCACGCGCCGTACGCCGGCCGACCGCGCGGCGTGGATGAAGCCCGCATCGTCGTCCCCCCCGACGCGGCTGGTCACCAGGAAGGCGGTGCCCACCCCGCGCAGGGCTCGTACGAGCGACGCCCTGTCGCGGTAGTCGCCGTGAACGAGCTCGGCCGTCGCAGACGCGCCCGTGACGCGTTCCGGTTCCCTGGCCATGACGCGCACCTGCAGCTCGGCGGGGAGCCGCCGGACCACTTCCCGCCCGATCGTCCCCGTGGCGCCGGTGACAAGAAGCATGTTTCCCCCCTGACCTGACAATTTCCTCCGCCGCTATCGGCCGAAGATGGTTACCCGCTGTAAGATACGAACTGAGCGGTTTTTTACTGACGCCCCACCACCAGAGCAGGGAGGATCCAGAGTGGCTGAGCAGGTCCGGGCCATCCGCACACGGCAGGCGATCCTTTCTGCGGCGGCCAAGATCTTCGAAGATTCCGGTTACCAGGCGGCCACGATCTCCCAGATCCTCACCGAGGCCGGGGTGACCAAGGGAGCGCTGTACTTCCACTTCCAGTCGAAGGAAGACCTGGCGCAAGGCGTACTCGCCGAACAGGATCAGCGGATCATGGTCCCCGACCGCACTTCCAAGGTGCAGGAGATCCTGGACATGGTGATGCTGCACGCCTACCGCCTGCAGACGGATCCCATGGTGCGCGCCGGTGTACGGCTGACCATGGACCAGCTTGCGCAGGGCCTCGACCGCAGTGGCCCGTTCGTGCGCTGGGCCGAGGTCGTCACCGCATCGCTCCAGAAGGGCCAGGAACAGGGCGAGCTGCTGCCGCACGTCGTTCCGGCCGAGACCGCCGACATCATCGTGGGCTCGTTCGCCGGCGTCCAGTCGATGTCCCAGGCGATCTGTGACTACCGCGACCTGGCCGTCAGAGCATCCGCACTGATGCGCCACCTGCTGCCCAGCATCACCGTGCCCTCCGTCCTGGCCTCGCTCGACCTCGCCGAGACGCGGGGAGCCACGGTCTACGCCGAGGCCCTCAAGGTGGCGGACGAGCTGGAGAACGCCGACGCCATCGCCTGAGCGGCCGGTCGTACCGGCCCCGGTTCCGTCACGGGCGCCCTGCACGGGACCCCTCGGCGAAGTACACCGACAGCGCGACGGCCAGGTCCTCACCGCCCGGTGCCCACGCGATGTAGCCGTCGGGCCGCACCAGCAGCGCCTCGTACGGCACGTCGGGGGTGGGCCGGGCGCGCACCACGCGCAGGATCCCCTCCCGGCCCCGCGCATCGTCGCGGTAGCCACCGCCCTTCTCGCCGAAGAGCAGCAGCAACGGCCGGCCGTCCTGCAGGAGCCCGATCACGTCGGTCTCGCCGGTCGCGGTGGTGAGCGCGACATTGTGCAGGAACCTTCCTGCACCGGGGGCGGCCCGCCCCGCGTGCTCCGGGAGCACCGTGTCCTGGGCACTGATGATGCCGCTGAGGTGCCCGTGGGCCCCGTCCGCCGCCAGCAGCCCGGAGAACACCCCACGCAAGGCGTCGGCCTCGGGCCCCGGCCGCATCAGGGCGAGCTGGGCCCGCGTGTTGTCGATGACCCGCCGGGCGACCGGCCGGCGCTCCGGGTCGTAGGTGTCCAGCAGGTCCGGGCCCGCCTCCCCGCGCACGGCGAGCGCCAGCTTCCAGCCCAGGTTGAGGGCGTCCAGCACCCCGGTGCTCAGGCCCTGACCGCCGATCGGGAAGTGCACGTGCGCCGCGTCCCCCACAAGGAAGACCCGTCCCGCACGGAAGGTCCTGGCCAGCCGGGTGAAGTCGCTGAACCTGCTGAGCCAGCGCGGCTCTTCCATCGCGATCTCGCGTCCGGCGATCCAGGACACCTCGCGGCGCAGCTCGTCCAGGGTGGGCGGCAGGTGCCGGTCGGCGTGCGCCCCGGTGCAGTTGAGCGTGCGGATGTGAGTCCTGCCCTCCGGGTCGCGCTTGACCACGATCCAGCCGCGGGGCGTACGGTGCCAGCCCTCCGCCAGCGCGTCCCGGTCGGCGAGCGTGACGGCCCCCATCAGGGCCGATACCGTTGCCGGATGGGTGTCGGAGTCGATGCCCGCATGCTGGCGGACCGTACTGCGGGCCCCGTCGGCCCCCACCACGTACCGGGCGGTGCAGACGGCCGGCCCGGCCGGCCCCTCGGCCGTGATCCGCACCCCGTCCGGCTCCTGGGACACCCCGGTCACCCGGTGCTCGCGCAGGATCCGCGCGCCCGCGGCGCCGGCCCGCCCCTCGAAGAGGCGCTCGAGCTGCGCCTGCGGGCATTTGAGGATCGGCTCCGGCTCGTTCTCGGGAGCCGTGATGACCAGGCCTGGCAGGCCCCCGAAGTGGAAGGGGCTGCTTGCCGCCGCACGGCTGTACGGGGCCGTCGGCGCCGGCAGATGGCCGCGCCGGGCCAGGCACTGCACCGCCCGGGCGTGCAGCGTGGTCGCCTTGGGTCTCTCGGACACGTCGGCCCCCGATTCGAGGACGACGGTGTCGACTCCGTACGCGGCCAACTCTGCGGCCACAAGCATCCCGACGGGCCCCCCGCCGACCACCGCCACCTGCGCCCGTATCCGGCGTTCCCCCTGCACAGCGGTGCCCTCCCCTTGGCCCATGTCCCCTACGGCAACAAAAATATACCGGCTGTGCTGTTTTTTTCATGCCCAAGGCAGGCTGAAATCGATCTCGTCGGCACGCACACCGAGTCCGTCGTCCGATTGCTCGGGGAAGGGGGGTCCGGAATCCGGGGCGGGGAACGCCCCGGCGCAGGTCAGGGCAGGCGCTCGCGCATCGCCGAGGACATGGGGCCGCCCTCGGAGCGCTCGGTCTTGCGCCCCTTGATACCCGGCGCCAGGGTCCGGGCGTCCACGGCCTCGGCCGGCGCCCCCCTCGCATACAGCCCGTCGGGGGCGGTGTCCCGGTCGTGCGGAAGCAGCCAGAACACCCGCCGCCGGAAGGTGCCGGAGGAGCGCGACGGCTTGGCCTTCGGCCCCAGCAGGGCGTACCCGACCATCCGGCCGTCACGGTGGTACGCGGGCCTGCCGCGCCGGGTCGGCAGCCGGTCCAGGCTCTGGCGGACGTAGTCGAGCCGGCTGATGTCCTCGAGCCAGACGAGGTCCACTTCGTGGACGATCTCGTCTTCTGCGATGAGGGCGCTCATGCTGTCTCCTCGTCCGCGAGCAGGCCGATGCCCGGGTAGTACTTGCGCTGGTTGGACAGGATCATTTCCTTCGGCGAGGCCAGTCCCACCACCTCGCGGACGCGTGCCGCGAAGGCCCGGGAAGAGATCGCAGGGGCCCCCTCATTCTGGCACCAGCCCCTGTAGGCCGCGTACAGCTGGGCTTGCTCCGCCCGCAGATCGGCCTCGAGGCGGCAGGTCTCGCCGATGAAGCGCCCGGTGTGGTCCTCGGTCTCCGCGTACGCCGTGGTTGCGATGCGCACCCGCTCGGGGCCCGTCAGGTCCTTGTCTCCGCCGACGTACCGACGGGCGCCCTCGATCAGCCAGTTGAGGATGCCCGGACCCTCCTGGGTGACGAGGAGGTCCGCCAGGTTGTCTATCTTGCGGTCGTCGGAGACGACCCGCTCGAACGGGATGAGCCGCATCCGCCGCCAGAACGCGAACCCACCGGTGCCCACCTCGGGCCGGTGGTTGCCCAGCAGCCACATCTTGTGCGTCGGCTCGAAGCTGAAGAAGTCCTGCCGCATCCTGCGTGCCTTGATGCGGTCGCCGCCGGTGAGCAGTTTGACTCGGGCCTCGTCGAAGCGGTCGCCCGGCTTGACCTCGCTGCACACGATCACGCGCCTGCCGTGCAGCTCCGCGAGGTCGGTCGGGTGCCCCTCGTACGGCCGTGACATCAGGAACCCGGGCGGCGCCGCGTCCGCGTAGTCCCCGAGCAGCTTCATCAGGACGTCCAGCAGCACGGACTTGCCGTTCTTGCCGGACCCGAACAGGAACGGCATGACCTGGGCGCCGACGTCCCCGGTGACGGAGTAGCCGAGCAGCAGCTGCAGGAAGTCGATCATCTCCGCGCCCTCCGGCCCCTCGCCGAAGGTGTCCGTCAGGAAGCTGTTCCAGCGCGGCGTGGGCATCGGCTGCGGCGCCGCCGAGGTGGAGCGGGAGTGGAAGTCCTTCGTGGGCTCGGCAGGGCGGATGTGCCCGGAGCGCAGGTCCACGACGCCCGCGGGGGTGCACAGCGCGTACGGATCGGCGTCCAGCCGGGCCGCGTTGAGCACCATGCCCGGGGCGGACTTCGCCTGGGTGAGCATCGCGTTCATCCCGCTGGTGCTGAGCGTGCGGCGGCGGTGCTGCTGGAGCGCGGCCGGGGTGTAGACGCCTCGCGGGTCGGCGGTCGCGATGGACTCCGCGAGGTCGCCCGCGGACCACATCACGGTGTCGTCCTCGTCGATCTGCCAGCGCGTGCCGTCCCAGCGGAACCAGCCGATCCCGGGAACGTGCCGGTAGTCGTTGCAGTAGAGCTTGACGAACAGCTTGGCGTTGCCGCGGTCGGTGAGCGTATCCGGCAGCAGTCCGTCCGCCGTCGCCTCGCCGGCCGCTGCCGGGGAAGCACCGGCCGCCTCCCGGACGGCGGAACTCCCCCTGGACTCCGCCGGCTCCCGGGGAGCCGGGACGGGCTGCGCAAGGATCTGGGCGGCGACCGCCTGCACGTCGAAGCCGGACAGCATGCTGTCGTTCTCCACGCTCACACGCGGCCTCGGAGGGCCAGCGGACGTGCCAGTCCCGCGCTGAGCCCGCCACGGATGATGCCGCGGCAGCGGTGCTCCTGCCCGGGGCGGGCCAGCTCGGCCGCATCCTGCAGGGCCCGCAGGACCTCGGCCTCGCCGACGTGCCCGGCGGCGACCAGTCCGCCGGCCGTGAAGGCGGCACGGTTCAACTTCTCGGAGAACGCGGCCCCTTCGGGTACGGCCGCGCAGGCGGCGACCTCGGCGAGCACTCCTGCCAGGACCCTCTCCGACACACCGCGTCCCCCGCCCGCCGCGATCACGGCCTGCCGGGCCCGGGGCGGTACGGGACGGGGCCCGTGGGCGGCCGCGGAGGGCAGGTGCCCGGTGCGCTCCAGCTCCCGGGCGAGCCAGGCCGGCAGCGTCGCGGGCACGCGCGTGGCGCCCACGGGCCGGTAGACGCCCGCCGGGGTCACGGTCCCAGGAGCCACGATGTACCCGCCGTGCGCCCGTACGTCGACCTGCCAGGCCAGGGCCCGGCCACCGCCCGATCCCGCGGAGCACTGCCACCGGTGGCCTCCGGCGTTGCGGTACCACACGTGCAGGCCCCCGGAGGGCGTACGCACGCGCAGGGTCGACTCGTCGTCCGCCGGACTGGCGGCGCCACGCAGCGCCGCCAGCACGCCCAGGGTGTGGAAGCCGTTGGCCAGCCCGGTGAGGTCGACCGTGTCGGATATCCCGACACCGGGCAGCAGCCGTTCGCGGTCGGGGAGTTCGCGCGCGTGCGCGTCGATGTCGATGACGACGAGGCCTGCGGGGCCCGTGGCGACACCGACCCCGAGCTCGGGGCGGGCACCCCACCACTGCTCGATCCGTTCGAAGTCGAGCGTGGCTGCATGGAATCCATGGCACCAGCGGCCCGCCCGGAGGCAGTCGCACGCCCCCCGGCTGTGGCCCGGGACCCGGCACGCGTCGCAGTTGCCCACCGGCGTCTTGCGACCCGAGGCAAGGGGGTGAACCGGCCACCCCTGACGCGCACACCATCTGGCAGTCGTCAGAGGCCGCGATGCGACCGTTGCAGCTCTGGTGAACTGCCGTGGGTCGCTGCGCGAAACCCGCAGCTCAGCTGCCATTCACTTCCCCCATCAGCGACTGAAGCGACTCAACGCCCAAAATCAGATTAGCGAAACCCGCGAGGGACGAGAGGCGTATGAGCCAGAACAGGTGTACGTGTCCACAGCGAGCCCCAGCGACCGAGCGACTGACCGGTCAGCTACCGAATCTCGTTCAGTCGCTCGCCGAGTAGCTCACAGAACACCAGGTCACAGGCCTGTGCAAGACAGAACAGCGACCGAAGCGACTCAAGTCGCCTATATATGACGCACACGCGCACACACGCGCACGCACGCCAATGTCTCCATATACCTGAGCCTTCAGTCGCTTCAGTCGCTGCCGCACTCAAACAAGCGCTCTGACCTGCGCCTTTCCCCAACTGCTCCCAGCGACCCAGCGATCGTTCAGTCGCTCCCCTTCAGTCGCTGCACCCGCACGCGCCCCTCCCGGGCCGCTCGAGCCCGCCTGGGCCGGAGGTCTAGCGGGAAGCAAGCGACTCGGGGCAAGGCGTCGTGGCGAGCAGGGACCGGAGCTTGTCCGCGTAGGCCCTGGGGTGCGTGGTGTTCCCGTTGTGCCCGCCGGGGAAGGTCTGTATCCCGGCACCCAGGAGGTCCGCCAGTTCGATCGCGCACCGGTGGTCGAACACCCCGGCCGGGGTCTCGGCACCGACCGCCGGGACGATCCGGGTCTGCGTGCGGGTCAGCCCGGCCGGGTCGAGGGTGTCCCCGATGACTGCGGACAGGTCGTGTTCGATGAAGTAGTCGAAGTTGACCCGCCGCCGGTCGTCGATCGGCTGCGGGGTCAGGCCCGGCTCGGCGTCCTGCCGGGAGGGGTCTATGCCCACCACCCGGGCCATCTCCGCCAACACCCCGCCGAGCCCGCTCGCCCGGTACAGCCCCTGCAGCCCGGCGAGCTCCGCCTCGTGACGGTCCCGCAGCTGCGCCGGCAGCAGCCGCGGGGCCACCGGCTCGTGGGCCACCAGGGTGCTCACCTGCCCCGGATACCGTGCGGCCACATGCAGCCCGATGAGGGCGCCCATGCTGCACCCCAGCATCAGGGCGGGCTCGTCGGTGACGGCCGCCAGCAGCCGGTGCACGTCCTCGGCGTGCTCCGCGAGCGACGTGGTCCGCCCGGGCTCCTCGAGCCGGCTGCGGGACAGACCGCGGCGGTCGTAGGTCAGAACCCTGAAGGTGTCGGTGAGATGGGGAACCATGTCGACGGTGCGGTCCGCGTCCCCCTCCCCGCTCTGCGCGATGAGCAGCAGCGGGCCGGAGCCCTGGACCCGGTAGTGCAGCGTGGCACCGGCCACCGCCAGGATCCCGGTGGTGTTGCTGCTGTTGTTGCTGCTGCTGTGAACGGTGTTGGACATGACGACTCCCCCAAGATGTCTGCCGCAACGGCCTTCGCCCGCTGCTCTGCGACCAGCCTAATCCATCGAAACGGATACATCAATACCGATGCATCCCTCTCGATGTATCGCTATTGATGTACCTTGCCTTCATGGATGGAATCGAACTGTTCCTGCTGGGCCGCGCCCTGATGAAGCTCGGCGAGGAAGCCCTGCCCGAACCCCCCGGCGGACCGGGCCAGTACGCGGGCAGCACCCGCTCCGTGGTCATCGTCGCCGGAGACATCGCCGCGCACCCCGACACCACCGTCGGCGAGACGGCCCAGCGCACCGGGCTGCCCCAGAGCCAGGTCTCCACCGCCGTCGCCCGCCTCCGCGAGGCCGGCTCGGTCCAGACGGCCCCCGACCCGGCCGACCGCCGCCGCACGCTGGTCCGGCCGTCCCCGACGGTCTCCGACCGCGTGGCCGCCGTCCGGGCCGCGGGCTCCTCCAAGGTCGAGGACGCCCTCACGAAGGCCCTCGGCACCGCCGAGGCCGCCCGCCTCCCGGAGTTGACCGAGGCCCTGGAGCTCCTGGCCCGCCACCTGGTCCGGCAACCCCGCTAGCCCGCCCCCGGGCCCCGCCAAAGGCCTCGGGCCCTCAGCCCGCCTGCGGGCCGAACTCCCCCGTCAGCAGGAGCTTCTTCTGCGGCTTGCCCATCGCGTTGCGCGGAACCGCCGGCACGAACCGCACCTCGCGCGGCCGCTTGTGCACGGACAGGTGCGCGGCGACGAACTCCGTGAGCTCGGCGCCCGTCACCCCCTCCGCGACGACGAAGGCGACGATCCGCTGCCCCAGGTCCGCGTCCGGCACCCCCACCACCGCGGCCTCGCTGACCTTGGGGTGGTCCAGCAGCGCGTTCTCGATCTCCCCGGCGCCGATCCGGTAGCCACCCGACTTGATCATGTCGATGGAGGCCCGCCCCACGATCCGGTGCACCCCGTCCGCCTCGTCCACGGCCGCGATGTCGCCCGTACGGAACCACCCGTCCTCGGTGTACGCGGCCGCCGTGGCCTCCGGACGGCCCAGGTATCCCGCGAACAACGTCGGCCCGGTCAGCTGGAGTTCCCCGATCTCGGCGCCCGGCTCGGCCGCGACCCGGGTCCGAATCCCCGGGAGCGGGGTGCCGACCGTACCGGGGCGGACCTCACCGCCCGCGCGGCCGCTGATGGTGATCAGCGTCTCCGTCATCCCGTACCGCTCGACGGGCCGCAGCCCGGTCAGCCGCTCCAGGTCCCGGAAGACCGGCGCGGGCAGTGCGGCGCTGCCCGAGACCAGCAGCCGGGCCCCGGACAGCGCGGCCGCGGCCTCCGGAGCCCCGGCGATACGGGACCACACGGTCGGCACCCCGAAGTACAGGCTCCCGCCCGCCGCCGCATACGCCTCGGGCGTCGGGCGCCCGGTGTGCACGAGGCGGCTGCCGGTGCGCAGGGCCCCGAGCACGCCGAGCACCAGCCCGTGCACGTGGAACAGCGGCAGCCCGTGCACCAGCGTGTCCTCGGCGCTCCACTGCCAGGCTCCGGCGAGCGCGTCCAGGTCGGCGGCGAGCGCCGCGCCGGTCAGCACGACGCCCTTGGGCGCGCCCGTGGTCCCGGAGGTGTACAGCACCAGCGCCGGGTCCTCGGGCGCGGCCGCGGGCCCGTTCCAGTCGGAGCGGCGGGCGAAGTCCACGTCCACGAGCACCGCCCCGGAGTCCCGCAGGATGTGCTCGCGCTCGGCGGGCCCTGCGTCGGGCGGCAGCGGTACGAACGGCACTCCGGCCAGCAGCCCGCCGACCACGGCCGCGACGGTCTCGAGGGAGGCCGTCGCGGTGACCGCGAAGGCCTTCGCCCCGGCCACGTCGGCGGCGACCGCGCGCGCCGCGCCCAGCAGCTCCTCGTACGAGGCGGTCCGCCCCGCGACGCCGATCGCGTCCTTGCGGTCGCCGTACACCCCGTCCAAAGCGGTCAGCACGGTCACGTCCCCCTCGGTGTTCCTTCGGCCTGGTCGGCCCCAGGCTACGGCCCGGCTCCCGCCCGCCGGGCAAGACCGGCCCGCCTGCGCTCGAGGCGGAGTCGAAGCCCGCCGCCGCCCGCCCGGCGGGCACCGCGCGCACCGCCCGCGCAGCGGCGCCGTACGGGGCCCGGGGCCGAAGCCCCGGGCCCCGTACGGTCAGATGACGCCCTGCGCCAGCATCGCGTCCGCGACCCGCTCGAACCCGGCGATGTTCGCGCCGGTGACGTAGTCGCCCGGGGCCCCGTACCGCTCGGCGGTCTCGTACGCGACGGCGTGGATCGAGCGCATGATGCCCGCGAGCTCGTCCTCGACCCGCTGCCCGCTCCAGGCCACCCGGCCGGCGTTCTGGCTCATCTCGAGGGCGCTGACCGCGACACCGCCCGCGTTGGCCGCCTTGCCGGGCCCGAACGCGACCCCGGCCTCCTGCAGGATCCGTACGGCCTCGGGAGTGGTCGGCATGTTGGCGCCCTCGGAGACCGCCTTGACCCCGCTCGCGACGAGCGTACGGGCGTCCTGCGCGGCCAGCTCGTTCTGCGTGGCGGAGGGGAAGGCGACGTCCGCCGGCACCTCCCAGACCCGCCCGCCGGGCACGAACCGTGCCGAGGACCCGCGCCGCGCCGCGTACTCGCTCACGCGCCCGCGCTCGACCTCCTTGATCTGCTTGAGCAGCGCCAGGTCGATGCCCTTGTCGTCGACGACGTAGCCCTTCGAGTCCGAGCAGGTGAGCGGGTTCGCGCCGAGCTGCTGGAGCTTCTCGATCGTGTACAGCGCGACATTGCCGGAGCCGGAGACCACCGCGGTCAGCCCGTCCAGCGACTCGCCCCGCACCGCCAGCATCTCGGCGGCGAACAGCACGCTCCCGTAACCGGTCGCCTGCGGCCTGATCGCGGAGCCGCCCCAGCCCTGGCCCTTACCGGTCAGGACGCCGGCCTCCCAGCGGTTGGTGATGCGCCGGTACTGGCCGAAGAGGTAGCCGATCTCGCGGCCGCCGACGCCGATGTCCCCCGCAGGCACGTCGGTGTGCTCGCCGATGTGCCGGTGCAGCTCGGTCATGAAGGACTGGCAGAAGCGCATGACCTCGGCGTCCGACCTGCCGTGCGGGTCGAAGTCGCTGCCGCCCTTGCCGCCGCCGATGCCCAGGCCGGTCAGGGCGTTCTTGAAGATCTGCTCGAAGCCCAGGAACTTCACCACGCCGATGTCCACCGACGGGTGGAAGCGCAGGCCGCCCTTGTACGGGCCGAGCGCACTGTTGAACTCGACGCGGTAGCCGCGGTTGACGTGGACGCGGCCCCGGTCGTCCTGCCACGGGACGCGGAAGAGGATCTGCCGCTCGGGTTCCGTCAGCCGCTCCACCAGGGCCACGGCCGGGTCGGCGTACTCGGGCCGGGCGGCGAAGACGGGGGCCAGGGTCTCGAGGACCTCCCGTACCGCCTGGTGGAACTCGGGCTGCGCGGGGTTGCGGCGCTCGATCTCGGCCCGCAGTGCTTCCAGCCTGTCCTTCGAGTCCTTCACGTGTGTCCCTCCAGGGAGTGCGCGGTGCGTAGACGACGGCAGGTGAATGGTGTCCGCGGGACCGCGCGTATGGACGCTCCGGGCGGAGCGCCCCGGACGCATCTTTTCGGAAAAACATTTCCGAAATGCGGCCCCGGCCCCCGGCGGAGGCTACCGCTCAGAGAGTCGCGCCGGGGAGCGCTTCCGTTCCCCGGACAGCGGACATCTCCGTGAATCCCCCGCGACACGCGGCCTTGCTGCCCCTACGATCGGCAGCCTTGACGATTCGATGACCCGTGCATGACCGCGAACAGACCATGCGCAGACCACCAACAGGGGGAAACGGACGTGGACATCGCAGGGCTCCTCTCACTCATCGCCGCGACGATCACGACGGGCCTGATGGCGGGCCTGTTCTTCGCCTTCGACGTCTCGGTGATGCCGGCGCTGGGACGCTCGGACGACCGGACGTTCATCGCGGTCATGCAGCGCATCAACGTCGCGATCATCAACGGCTGGTTCATGATCGGCTTCCTCGGCTCCCTGCTGTTCACGGGCCTCGCGCTGGCCCTGCACATCGCCTCCGGCGCAGGCGTTGTGGCGCCGCCGCTGATCGGTGCGCTCGTCGCGTACGCCCTCCAGCTCGGTGTCACCGGCAGGGTCAACATCCCGCTGAACAACGCCCTGGAGCAGGCCGGTCCCGTCGAGCGCATCGCCGATCCGGCTGCCGTCCGGCAGGCCTTCGCGTCGCGCTGGGTGCCGGCCAACCGCTGGCGGACGCTGCTGTGCACGATCGCCCTCGGCTGCCTGGCCTGGGCCCTCGTACTGCACGGCCGCCTCTGAGGCCGCTGCGGCTCAGCGCGCGGTGGCCCGCCCGTACAGCACCAGCGCCCGCGCGAGGGCCGTCAGGGCCGCCGTGCAGAGCAGGGTGCGGATGATGTTCGTGGTCACCCAGGTCCCCTTGAACTTCTCCACGATCGAGAAGTCGGTCAGCTTCGCCGCGTCCCCCGCATCGGCGAGCTCGTTGTTCAGCGGGATGTTCACGGTGAAGGTGATCACCAGCACGACGAGGTACAGGGCGGCCGCCGCCCCCACCCACACCGCGACCCCGCGCCGGCCCTTGCGGTACTCGAGGACCGCCGAGGCGACGGCGGCGAGCAGGGCCACCACGAAGACGGTGCCGAACAGCCCGTTCCCGTCGATGACGGCATTGAAGTTCTGCATCGCGGTGACGTACGTCCGCTCGTCGCCCCGCGCCAGCCCCGGCATCACCGAGACGTCGAACGCGGAGAACAGGCCCGCCATCAGGCCCACGAGCACGGTCGAGACCATGAGCAGGACGGTCGCGATCCGGTTGCTGCCGCCGGCTGTGTTCGTCTGCACGAGAGGCTCCCATCTGGTCGATCTGGTCGTACTGCCACGGGTTCTGTTCTGATCTGATCTGATCTCGAAATTTCCGGTGTCTGCGCAGGCCGCACCCTCGGTAGGGTGCGGCCATGAGCACCTCCGCACTCCGCCTGGAGCCGGTCACCGCAGCCAACTTCGACGCGGTGTGCGCGATACGGGTACGCCCCGACCAGGCCCACCTCGTCTCCCCCGTGGTCAAATCCCTGGCCGAGGCCTACGTCCACGGGGACACCGCCTGGCCGCGAGCCGTCGTCGACGGCGACGAGGTCGTCGGCTTCGTCATGGCCTTCGTCGACATCGCCTGGGCCCCGGAGCGGGACCCCGCCGACATCCGCTCGGGCATCTGGCGCCTGAACGTCGATGCCGCCCACCAGGCCAAGGGCTACGGCCGCTTCGCGGTCCAGGCCGTCACCGCCGAGCTCCGGCGCCGCGGCGCCGACCGCGCGTACGTCACCTGGGAGCCCGGCCCCGGCACCCCCGAGCCGTTCTACCTGGGCCTCGGCTTCCGCCTCACCGGCGAGGTGAGCGGCGGCCAGACGGTCGGCGTACTGGACCTGCCGCCCGCCTAGGTCGTGTCCGGCAGGACCACCGTGCGCGGGGGCCCGGCGGTCGCCGGGCCGCCGGCCAGGGCGGCGGCCCCCGTACGGAACTCCTGCGGGCTGACCCCGCGGACCCGCTTGAAGGCCGTCGACAGCGCGAACGCCGAGCTGTAGCCCACCCGTCGGGCCACCGTCGCCACCGTGGCGTCCGGCTCCCTCAGCAGATCGGCCGCCAGGGCCAGGCGCCACCCCGTCAGGTAAGCCATCGGCGGCTCCCCGACCAGGTCCGTGAACCGCCGCGCCAACGAGGCCCGGGAGACCCCCGCCTTCGTCGCGAGCTCCTCCACCGTCCAGCCGTGGGCCGGGTTCTCGTGCAGCAGCCGCAGCGCCCGCCCGACCACCGGATCGCCCTGCGCCCGGTACCAGCCAGGGGCCCCCGACCCGGGGTCCGCGAGCCACGTACGCAGCACCCCGATCAGCAGCAGGTCCAACAGCCGGTCCAGGACCAGCTCCTGGCCCGGTTCGTCCCGGGAGATCTCCGAGGCGAGCAGCCCGATCAAGGTGGCGTCCGCGGCCGCGGCCGGCCGGACCAGCACCGTCGGCAGCGCGGCCAGCAGCCGCCGGCCGATCTCGCTCGGCGCCTGGTAGGTGCCGCTCAGCATCACCGCCGACCCGGCGTCCTGGAACTCCGCGCCCCAGGTCCGCACCCCCAGTGCCATGGACTCGCTGACGTCCTCGCCCGCCTGCGTGCTGCACCGCTGCTCCGGGTCCACCGTGATCTGCACCGGCGTCCCGGGGGCGTCCGCCAGCGTGTACGGCTCGGGCCCCCGTACGACGGCCACGTCCCCGGGGCCGATCAGTACGGGCGTGCCCCCGTCGGGCAGCAGCCAGCCCGCCCCGTGCACCATCGTGACCACCGACAGCGGAGCCCGGTCCTCGATCCGCACCGCCCACGGCGGGTTGAAGACGGACTTGAGGAGGAAGGCGCCCCGGGCTTTGGGGCCTTCGAGGAGGCCGCTCAGCGTGTCCATGGGCCCATCCTCTCCCGGCGCCCCGCCCTGCGACAGGGAATCAGACGTCCCAGACACCGGTCGCCGCCGCGTCACGGGCGAACTCGGCGAAGTCCTTCGGCTTCCGGCCGAGCACCTCCTCCACCCCGTCCACCAGATGCGCGTTGCGCCCGTCCAAGATCATCGTGAACAGGTCGGCGAACTCCTGCGGCAGGCCGTGCTCGCGGAGCACCGCGCGGTACGCCTCATGGGAGACGGGGGCGTACGTGATCGTGCGCCCCGTCGCCTTCGACAGCTCGGCGGCGACGTCGGTGAAGCTGATCAGCCGCGGTCCGGACAGTTCGTACGTCCTGCCGATGTGCCGGTCGTCGCCCAGCGCGGCCACCACCACGTCGGCGATGTCGTCGGCGTCGACGAAGGCCTCCACGGCGTCCGCGGTCGGCAGGGCGATCTCCCCTGCCAGTACGGGCTCCAGGAAGAAGCTCTCGTCGAAGTTCTGGTTGAACCAGCTGGACCTGACGACCGTCCAGTCGGCCCCGGACGCCTTCAGGCTCTCCTCGGCGCGCTGCGCCGCCTCCTCGCCCCGGCCGGACAGCAGGACCAGGCGGCGCGCCCCGGCGGCCACGGCCGCCCGCGAGAAGGCGCCGATCTGCTCGGCGGCCCCCGGGAAGGCGAGGTCGGGGTAGTAGGTCACGTACACCCGGTCGACGCCCTCCAGCGCCGGTCCCCAGGTGACGGGGGCGTTCCAGTCGAAGGCGGGGGCTCCGGTACGGGAGCCGATCCGGACCGGGCGGCCCTGGAGCCGGAGCTTCTCGGCGACGCGCCGGCCGGTCTTGCCGTTGCCCCCGATGACGAGGGTGGAGGGGGCTGCGTTCTTCGTGTGCTGCGGTGTCTGTGTCATGGCTCCAGTCAAGCCCGGCGCCGCGAGACGGAACATCGCCGAAAAGCTCAGCTCCATACGCGTACGTCCACGCCCTGCCCCCCGTACGGCGGCCCAGCGCCTCAGGACCGCCCCGCGTCCTCGCCAAGGGTGTGCGCGACCAGGGCGTTGGCGTGGCCGTGCCCCAGTCCGTGCTCGGTCTTGAGCCAGGCAACGATCTCCATGTGCTTGGTCAGCGGAGAGGACCGGATCAGGTCCTTCCATTCCGCGACGGGTCGTCCGTACTTCTTCTCGATCGAAGGGAAGTAGCTGGCGGGACCCTTCACCGGCTCGCTCATGTCTGCGGTGCTCCTGTCCGTACGTCGTGCTTCGCTGTCACGGAGGTAGACCCGAGCCCCGCCCGGAACTCATCGCCGGCAGACGAAGAATCTTGCAGTCCGTACAGTCATCCGATATTCGCCCAGATGGCCTATCACGTCACCTCAACTATGGTCGAGATCAACTCATGTGATCACATGGCGGTATGACCCCCACGAGGACGCTCTACCTGCTCTGCTCCGCCGCCCCGCCCGTATTCGACGTGGCCCACGTCATCGAGGACGCCCAGTCCCGCGGCTGGGACGTCTGCCTCGGCCTCACCCCGACCGCCGCACACTGGCTCTCCGGGAGCCTCGACGGCCTTGCCGCCCTGACCGGTCACCCCGTGCGCTGGCAGTACAAGCTCCCCGGCGAGCCCGACGTATGGCCGGCGGCCGACGCCATCCTCTTCGCCCCGGCCACCTTCAACTCCCTCAACTCCTGGGCCCTCGGCCTCACCGACCGCTTCGCCGTCGGCGTCGCCGCCGAGGCGATCGGCAAGGGCACCCCCGTCATCACCATGCCCTGCACCAATGCCGCCCTCGCCGCGCACCCGCAGTTCGACCAGTCCCTGGCCACCCTGCGCGGCGCCGGCGTCACCGTCCTCTACGGCGAGGACGGCTTCGTCCCCGGCCCGGCCGGCCCCGACGCACCGTCCCACTTCCCGTGGCCGGTGGCCCTCACCGCCCTGGACGCCGTGACCGCCCCACGCACCCCCTGAGGGCGGCGGCTACTCCCCGGTCACGCCGTCGATCGCCTCGCGCAGCAAGTCCGCGTGCCCGTTGTGCCGGGCGTACTCCTCGATCATGTGGGCCAGGATGTAGTGCAGCGAGTACGCCTCGTCGCCGTAGTGCCCCGTCACATCGAGCGACCCGGCGGCGTCCACGATCGCCCGGGACCGTGCGCACGTCTCCTCCCAGACCTTGAACGACTCGGCAGGGTCCGCGTCCTCGACGTGGAAGTCCGTCCACTCCCCGGCCTCGTTCTTCGGGAAGTAGCCGCGTACGTCCTCGTCGTTCAGGACGTTGCGGAACCAGCTCCGTTCGACCTCTGCCAGGTGCCGTACCAACCCGAGCAGGGACAGCCCGGACGGTGCGACGGCCCTGCGCCGCAACTGCTCGTCCGTCAGCCCCGCGCACTTCATCATCAGGGTGTCCCGCTGCCACTACAGAACGCTGGTCAGGGTGGCGCGCTCGTCACCCACCAGCACGGGACGGGTCCGCTGTTCGTCGATCACCGGTCGATCATCACAGCCGTACGGCCCCCCGTAGGCGCCGTTTCACATGCCGGACCCCACCTCCCGGAGCGCAGCTCCCCGAAGCTCCGGCGCCCGCGGACCGTTAACGCCGTTAACGCCGTTAACGCCCCGGCTCCAGCCCGGGCAGACCGTTAACGCCGTTAATGCCGAGGCCCGGCCCAACCCGGCTCGCCCTGGGGCCTGAACCGTTAACGCCGTTAACGTCCCCGCCCCAGACCGGACCGGACGGGGACCGTTAACGCCGTTAACGCCGTTAACGCCGGACCCCGGCTCAGCGAGGACCGTTGCGCCGGACGCCCGCCCGGGGCCCGGACCATTAACGGCGTTAACGCCCGGGCACCAACCGGACGGACCGTTAACGGCGTTAACGCCGTTAACGCCCGCCGGACGCAGCCGCGCACCGCTAAAAGTACTTGTCGACTGGTTTTCTTTACCGCCGCCCCACTAGATTGACCTTGTACGAGCCTCCGCCGCAGCGACGACCACAGCTCGCACCCCGGCAACAGGCACCAACCGCCAAGCAACAGCGGGCGGCAAGCGGCAGGGAGAGCACATGGCAAGGGCCCGCCAGGAACGCGCCGAGATCACCCGGCAGGCGATCCTCGACGGTGCGGCCGTCGCCTTCGACCGTTTCGGCTTCGGCGGCGCCAGCCTGAGCGACGTGGTCAAGCACGCCGGGGTCACCAAGGGCGCCCTGTACTTCCACTTCCAGTCCAAGGAAGCCCTCGCCCGCACCCTGATCGACGAGCAGTTCCAGGTCGCCGCAGGCGTCCCCGCCGTCGAGGAACCGGGTCTGCAGACCGTCATCGACCTGACGCACCAGATGGCGTACGGGCTGCGTGCCAACGTCCGCATCCGCGCCGGCATCCGCCTGGTCATCGAGTTCGGCTCCTTCACGAACCCGGACCCGACCCCGTACAACGCCTGGATCGAAACCGCCCACGTCTGCCTGAAGCCGGCCCAGGAGCGCGGCGACATCATCCCGTCGCTCGACGTGTACGACCTGTCGACGCTCCTCGTCGGCTCGTTCACCGGAATCCAGGTCACCTCACACGTCCGCACCGGCCGCGAAGACCTGCACACCCGGATCGTCGACCTGTGGAACTTCCTGCTCCCGGGGATCGTGCCCGCGCACCGCATCCCCCACTTCGACCCGGCGGGCTCGCCCGCCTGCCGGGCCGAACTCGGTCTGCCCGCCCCGGAGTCCTCTGCGGTTCTGGTCGGCTGACGACGTATCCAGGGCGGCCTCGCACACGCCGTGGCGAACCACGGGGGTGCTCGCTACGGCGTGTGCGAGGCCGCCCTGTCGCGTACCCGGATCCGGCCGCGGCACCCGCGCCTTCACCCCTTCGTTAGCAAAACCCAAGCGTGGCGCCCACATCCGTCGGCAAACGTTAGTAAAGTCCCTCTCATGACTTCGCCCTCGTCTCAGAGCGACCGAGAGAAGGTCGTCTCCAAGCTCCCCCCGTGGCTCCGCCAGGAGTTGAAAATCCGCACCGCCCAGCTGCGGGTGGACATCCAGGACGCCGTCCACCAGGGGATCGCCCACTGGAGCGCTCTCGCCTCCGCCCCCTCCCCCGTCGACACCTCGGGCGCCGAGTCGTTCTCCACCTGGCTGCCCGCCGGCCAGTGGGAGTCCTTCCGCGCCGACTCCAAGGACCGCGGTGTCTCCCTCATCCAGGGTCTGGCCCAAGCGGTCCGCCTCTGGCTGGAGATGAATCCGGCGCCCACGGTCAAGCGGCCGTCCGTGGTGCGCCGCATCGTCGTGTGCAACCAGAAGGGCGGCGTCGGCAAGACCGCCATCACCGCCGGCACCGCCGAGGCCCTCGCCGAGGACCCGGAGACCCTCCACCCGGTCCGCATCGCCCGCCAGCTGGCCCGCGCCGCGGCATCCGACGAGGGCAGGCAGAGCGAGCAGCCCCACCCCGAGACGACCCCCCTGGACCTGGAAGACCTCCCGGGCCTCGGCATGCGCGTCCTGCTGGTCGACTTCGACCCCCAGGGCCACCTCACCAAGCAGCTCGGCCAGCAGCCGCTGCCCATCGGCGGCGACAGCCTCACCTGCCACATGGCCAGCGAGGCCAAGGGCCCCCTCGCCGACCTGATCGTCCCCGTCCCGGACCAGCGCTTCGGCAACCGCCTCCACCTCCTGCCCGCCTGCACGGACGCCTTCCTCCTCGACGTCCGCCTCTCGACCGTCCGCGCCCGCGAGGCCGCCCTCGAACGCGCCCTGGCACCCGTCGAATCCGACTACGACGTCATCCTCATCGACTGTCCGCCGAGCCTCGGCCTCAGCATGGACGCCGCCATCTACTACGGGCGCCGCCGCGACACCGAACAGCCGGGCGCCTCCGGCGCGCTGATCGTCGTACAGGCGGAGGACTCGTCGGCCGACGCGTACGACCTCCTCACGTCCCAGATCAACGACCTGCGCGACGACCTGAGCCTCGACATCGACTACCTCGGCCTCGTCGTCAACCTCTACGACGGCCGCCGCGGCTACATCGCGACCTCCTCCCTCCAGGCCTGGATGGACATAAAGGATCCGCGCGTCGTCGCCGTCGTACCGGACCTCAAGGAACAGCGCGAAGCCGTCCGCGTGAAGCAGCCCCTCTTCGTCTACTCGCCCAAGGGCGACCAGGCGATCGCCATGCGCGCCCTCGCCAGGGAGATCTCATGAGCAAGGCCGACAAACTCGGAGTCTCGGCATCCTTCGCACGGGCCCAGCCCGTCGGCGTCAGCTCCCGCCGCGCGGCGATCGCGGAGGCCACCGGCGCCCCCACCTCCGGGATGGTCCCCCCGTCCGAGGTCCCCATCGAGGCACTCGCCCACAACCCGTTCAACCTCCGCGAGGACCTCACCGAACTCGAAGAGCTGGCCCAGTCCCTCGTCTCCCGCGGCCAGCTCCAGCCCCTCGCGGTCGCCACCCGCATGGCCTTCATGGAGGCCCACCCGGGCCAGACCGACGGGCTGGGGCGCGCCCCGTACGTGGTCATCGACGGCAACCGGCGCCTCGCGGCGGCCCAGCTGGCCGGCCTGAAGACCATGCACATCCACGTGAACGACGCCCTGTCCGCCTCCGCGGCGGACATCCTCGAGTCTGCCCTGATCGCCAACGTCCACCGCGTGGACGTCGCCCCCATGGACCAGGCCCGCGCCCTCCAGGAACTCGTCGACGTCCACGGCTCCCAAGCCCAGGTCGCCAAGCGCCTGGGCAAGACGGCGGCCTGGGTCTCCCAGCGCCTGACCCTCCTGAACCTCACTCCGAGCCTCCAGGAGAAGGTCGACACGGGCGAGCTCAAGGTCGAGCCGGCCCGCCGCATCGGCCGCCTCCCCCAGGAGCACCAGGAGGCCGCGGCGGACGAGAGCCTCAACACCGTCACCCCTCCCCGCCAGCGCGCCCACCCGACGCCGACCGTTAACGCCGTTAACGCCGTTAACGGTCCCCCGACTCCCCCGTCTCCTCCGTCGCCCTCCACTCCCCCGTCGCCCCCCACTCCCCGGATCACGATCGCGACGGATACCCCGGAGACGATCGCCGACGCACTGACGGCCCACCTCACCCCTGACGACCTCAAGGCCGTCACCGAGCTCCTGCTGCTGCGACTCTGAGCGGGGCATGCGAGGCAACACCCACGACGGGGGCGCTGACGGCATTAACGCCGTTAACGCCCCCACGTGCGTTTCATGTGCGTTCGGTCGTGCGATTCGCATAGGCTGCCCTTGGAGGTACCGATGCCCAACGAACAAGAGAGCCTCTTCGCAGCGGTCGACGCCCTGCTCGAAGAAGCAGCCGCCCAGGACCCGCTCCCGCACCCGGACGAGCGCAAGCGCCTGCGCGAAGCCGCCGGCCTGAGCCAGGACCAGATCGCCAAGGCCCTCTCCGTCCGCCGCGAAACGGTCACCTCCTGGGAGACGGGCCGCACAGCCCCCCGCCCTCCCAAACGCGCCGCGTACGCCCGCCTCCTGGAGGGCCTCGCCACCCTCCACCCCGTTAACGCCGTTAACGCCGAACCCACGGTGGGCGGCACCCCCACCCCAGCGCCCACCGTTAACGCCGTTAACGCCGGATCCCCCACCACCCCCCTTCCCGAAGCCCGCCAGGACGCCCCCACCCAGGCGCCCACCGTCAACGCCACCCAGGCCGCGGCGCCCACCGTTAACGCCGTTAACGCCACCCCGTCCCCGGCATCGACCATTAACGGCGTTAACGCCACCCCGCTCACCATCGAGGCGACCGCCGCCCCGACGCAGAGCATCAACGCCGTCGATACCAGCGCCGCCCCGGCGCAGAGCATTAACGCCGTTAACGCCGCCGCCCCGACCGCACCCGTTAACGCCGTTAACGCCCCCGCCGAGCCCCAAGCCACTCCGGCAGCGCCGGTGGCCGCCCCGCGCGCCGCAGGCGTCGCGGCCCCCACCCCCCCGGGGTCTGGGGCGGAGCCCCAGTTTCGGGAAGGGGCGGGTAGGGGAACAGCCCCGCAGGGCCCCACCCCGACACCCCCCACCGTTAACGGCGTTAACGCCGTTAACGCCGAGCCCCCACAGGCGGCGGCCCCGGCATCGATCCCAGCGCCACCCGTTAACGCCGTTAACGCGAAAGCCCCGTCAGCACCCGCGACCGCGCCCCCGGCTCCGACCTCAACCCCGACCCCGACCGTTAACGCCGTTAACGCCGTTAACGCCCACCCCCCGGCCACACACCAACGGCCCCGCCGCCGGCCCCACCCCACCCCCCTGGAAGGGAACGGCCCCCTCGCCGTCCTCACCGGCACCGGCCAGGCCCACACCACCGCCGGCCTCGTCCTCGACCACCCCACCACCGGCGGCCTCCCGGCCCTCCTCACCTGGGCCCTCGGTCCCGACGCCGACCTCCGCTCCCCCCGCCTCCACCGCAACGGCAAGGACGGCGACCCCCTCCTCGTCCTCACCGCCCCGGCGCTGGAGCTCCTCGGCCTTCCGCCCGCCCTCGAGGACCGCCGCGGCCTGCGCCTCCCGGACAACCACCCGGTCATCAAGCAGCTCACCAAGGCCAAGTGGCAGCTGACCCGACGCGGCTTCGGTCCCTGGCCCCGCATCTACCGCCCCGCCACCCCCTCCACCGGCCGCCAGTGCGTCCAGCTCGCGATCCTCCCGTGGGGCGCCCTCGACCCCCGCGCCTGGGGCGAGGACACCGCCGACCTCCCCGCCCCGGAACTCGCGGAGCTCCTCACCACCTACGCAGCCCGCGTCCTCACCCCCCGCGGCTCCACCGCCGTCACCGGTCTCGAACTCATGACGGCCCTACGCCCGCCCACCCGTGCCGCGAAGGACGAAGCGACCAACACCTGGGTATCGGCCCCGGTACCCGGCTCGCTCACCCGCCCCGTCGACCCGGCCCCCCCGGAGGCCCCCGACGAGCACCCGGTGGTCGCCGCCCTCTACCCCCGCTCCCACCAGCGCACCCCGGCCGAGGTCCTCGACGAGGAGGCGTACGACTGGATCCGCGACCCGGAGCTCCTCAGCGACGCCGAGTGCACCCGCACCCACGCCGTCGGCATCGACGTGAACATGGCCTTCGCCGCGGCGGCCAACCGGCTCCTCGTCGGACTCGGCCCCGCCACTCACCGCACGCGCCCCCGCTTCGACCCGAAGCTGCCCGGCTGCTGGCTGGCGGACCTCTCCTCCATCGCCCTCGACCCCCGCCTCCCCAGCCCGTTCACCCCGCACGGCCGACCCCCCACCGGCCCGGCCTGGTACGCGACCCCGACCCTCGCCTACGCCCAGGAGCTGGGCCACGACGTCCACCCGGCCGAGGCCTGGCTCCGCCTCGACCACGGCCCGTACCTCGACGCCTGGTACACCCGCCTCCGCGACGCCTACATGGCCACGATGGCGGACCTCGGCATCACCTCGACGCTTCCCGAGCCCGAGTTCCTGACGGCGATGGCAGAGCTGCAGCAGCACTCCCACCCGGTCCTGAGGCCGGTCCTCTCGGCCATCAAGTCCACCGTCAAGGGCGGCATCGGCAAGCTCCGCGAACGCCCCCAGGGCGCCGGCTACCGCCCGGGCGAAGCCTGGCCCGCCCTCGAACGCCCCACCTGGCGTCCCGACATCCGCGCCGCCGTCATCTCCACGGCCCGCGTCAACATGCACCGCAAGATGAACAAGCTCGCCACAGCCGCCGGCCAGTACCCCATCGCCGTCCTCTCCGACTGCGCGGTGTACCTCTCCGACGGCCCCAGCCCCCTCGACTTCCTCCCCCGCACCCCCGAAGGCAAGCCCCTGCCCGGTGGCTTCCGCCTCGGCGTCAGCCCTGGCATGGTCAAGCACGAGGGCACCCAGCCCCTCCTCTGGGCCGTTCAGATGCTCGACGAGAACCACAACCCCGCGCGCCACATCAAGGGCCACGACGCGGCAGCCGACGGAGAGTAGTCCCCCATGACCCAGATCGACGACAGCCTGACCCGCGCGGACGAACTGCACTTCACCCGCCCCGTCCCCAAGTCGGCGGGCGCCCAGATGCGCTTCCTCGTCAAGCAGCTCAAATCCACCCGGGAGACGGCCCGCCTGCTCGGCATCTCCCAGCGCACGGTCGAGCGTTACGTCAAGGACCAGATCAAGCAGCCCAAGCCGGCCCTCGCCACCCGCCTCGAGTCCGAGGTACGCCGCCGCTGGCAGCCCCTGGTCCGCAAGCGGGCCCGCGACAGGGCCGCCTCGACCACCGGCCTGGTCATCGAGACCCGCGCCCGCTTCGGCTTCACCGCCGCCCCCGGCACCACCGACGACGGCCGCATGCGCCGCATCACCCAGCACCTGCCCCCGGAGTACGCGGCCCGCCTCTTCAGCGCCCAGGCAGCCGGCGCCGCCGAGGCCCGGCTCCAGCAGATCGCGGCCGAAGCCCTCCAGGAGATGTACTTCAAGGACAACGGCTCCCGCGCCACGGGCCTCCTGGTCGAGTTCACCGACATCGACTACGTCGACTTCGCCTTCTGAAACCCCGGCCGGAGGGACCGAAGGGACCAGAGGGACTGGATTTCGCCATTACCTGAAGCGCTTTCCAGCCATCGCGTCCGGGCGGCGGAAGGGTCTGAAGGGACCGGAGGGACTGAATCCGCCAACTGTCGGCATCAGACGAAAGTCGGCATCAGGCAACCGTCGGCGTGGACAGCCCTCGCTGCGACCGCACGGTCTTCCGGCCGACCTGCCGGGGTTCGATCGTGCGGGGATCCACGGCCTCGCCCGGCGCGCCCTCCCGGTACAGGCCTTCGGGCTCGGCATCCCGGTCGTGCGGCAGCAGGTAGAAGACGCGCCGCTTCTGCAGGCCGCTGTCCGGGTCCGCCTCGGCGGTGTCGCCGAGCTCGGTGAAGCCGATCATGCGCCCATCGCGGTGGTAGCGCGGCTTCCCCCGGCGGCGGGGGGTCTTGTCCAGGGCCTGGCGCACGTAATCGAGTTCTTCGGGGTCCTCCAGCCACACCACTTTGTCCTCGTGGGCGAGATCGCTTGAAGTCAGTAGCGAGCTCATGGCCTGGATCCTTCCTCGTTCACGTAGGCCCTTCCAGGCCCCTGGTTCCGCCACGCCGCGAGCGGCGCCGAAGCCGGTATCCGGCAGGCCCCTGCGGGCCGCCGTCGGCTGGTGGGTCTGTTCATCTTCCTTGTCCATCGTAGGCGTGCCCGCCCCTGGGCGGCGGCACACGTGGTCCTTTCACGGCGCGCTTGCCCTGTTCGCCTCGCGCGGGGTCTGCGCTTCGTCGGCCAGGAGGGCCAGTCCGGGGTAGAACTTCTGCCCGTTCGAGCGGAGCATCTCATTGGGCGAGGCGACGCCGACCTCGGCTCGAATGCGTGTGGCGAACGCGCGGGTCGTGGCGGGGCGAAGGCCCTCGCCGTCGAGACACCACGCACTGTACGCGCGGTACAGCGCTCCCTGTTCCACCTTCAGATCACGGGGATCGGGCAGATCCACCCCCGTGGTGCAGCACTCGGCCAGGAACCGCCCGATGTGGTCCTCGGTCGTGGCGTACGCCTGCGTGGCGGTACGAACCACGCTGGGCCCGGTCAGGGCCGGCTTGGTGGCGAGATAGGCCTTGGCCCCCTGGATCATCCAGTGCAGGATGCCGGGGCCCTCCTCCTGTACGAGCGCCTCCGCCAGGTTGTCGATCTTCCTGTGATCGGGGACGACCTTCTCGAACGGGATCAGCCGGATCCGGCGCCAGAAGGCATGGCCGCCCGTGCCGACCTCCGGCCGGTGGTTGCCCAGGAGCCACAGCTTGTGGGTCGGCTCGAAGCTGAAGAAGTCCTGCCGCATCCGCCGGGCCTTGAGCCGGTCGCCGCCGGTCAGCAGTTTGACCCGCGCCTCGTCGAACTTGTCGTGGGGCTTGAGCTCGCTGCAGACGAACAGGCGCCGGCCGTGCAGTTCCGTCAACTCGGTCGAGTGCTCGTTGAACTTGCCGCGCTCCATCAGGAACCCGGGCGGGGCCACGTCTGCGTAGTCCCCGAGGATCTTGATGACGACGTCGAGGAGCGCCGACTTGCCGTTGGCGCCCACGCCGTAGAGGAAGGGCAGCACCTGGCCGCCGACGTCACCGGTGATGGAGTAGCCGAGCAGGAGATGAAGAAAGTTGATCATCTCCTTGCCCTTGTCGTCGTCGCCGAAGGTCTGGTTCAGGAAGGCGTGGAACCGGGGCGTGGGCATGGCCTCGGGGGCCAGGTAGGTGGCGCGCGAGTGCAGGTCCCGGGTCGGGTCCGGCTTGTGCAGGTCACCGGTGCGCAGGTCCACGACACCCGCGGGGGTGCACAGCGCGTACTTGTCGCCGTCCAGGACGTCCGGGTCCAGGGCGAGCTCGGGGGAGGCCTTGGCCTGCGTGAGCATCGCCTTCACACCCGAGGTGGACATGGCGCGCTTGCGGTGCTGCGACAGCTCCCGGTCGGTGAAGACACCCCGGGGGTCGTGGGTGGGCAGTTCCTCCGCCATGTCCCCGGCGGCCCAGATCGCGGCCTTCTCCCCGCCGGTGCGCTTCCACCGGTACTCGTCCCACACGTACCAGCCCAGTCCCTCCACGTGCCGGAACCGGTTGTGGTGGAGGTGGGCGAACAGCTTCGCGTTGCCGCGGTCGCTGAGGTTCTGCAGCAGCCCCGTCGTGACGAAATCGGCTCCGCCGCCCCCGGCCGCCGGGGCCCCGCTCTGCTGGGCCGGCAGACGCCTGCCGCGCGCGGCGGCAGCGGTGTCGGTGCCCTCGGTGGCGAACGCAGCAAGCTGTTCCGCCGCTGCCTGGGCGTTGAACCCCGTGCTTCCGGCGCTGCTCATGGGCGTTCCTTGGGATGGATCGGTCGGTCGCTTCCGGCACGGAGCCCCGCTTCGACGATGAGGACGTTGCGGCGCGTCTGGTGGGGTCGTGCGTGGTCCGCGGCCTCGAGGAGCAGCCGGCGGCATTCCCCGGCTGCGAGGAGGCCCCCCGCAGCGAGCCCTCCGGCGGTGAAGGCCGCCCGGTTGAGCTTCTCGCTGAAGGCCGTTCCGGCCGGGCTCGCCCCGCAGGCCCGCACCTCGTCCAGGAGCCCCTCGAGAGCCCGCTGCCCGCCCTGCAGGGACCCACGGCCACGCGGACCCCGTACAGGCCCTGCAGGGGCCGCCACGGGCTCCGCAGCGGCCGTGTCGACGCCGTGGCCGGTCCGCACGAGTTCGGCGGTCAGCCACAGCGGCAGGGCCGCGGGCAGCCGTGCACCGGGCAGCGCCTCGTACACGCCGGCGGCCGTACGCGTCGTGGGCGCCACGATGTAGCCGCCGACGGCACGTACGTCGACCTGCCAGGCCAGCGCGACCTTCGAGCTCGATCCGCTGGAACACCGCAAGCGCGGACCGCCCTTGGGTACCCGGTACCAGATGTGCATCCCTCCGGAAGGCGTACGAACCCGCAGGGTCGACGTGTCCTCGCAGGGGTTGGGCCGGGACCGGTACGCGGCCAACAGCGCCAAGGTGTCGTAGCCGCTGCCGAGTCCGGTCAGGTCGACCCGCTCATCGATGGGGATGCCGGGCAGCAGCCGCTCCCTGCCGGGCACGGAGGCAGCATGCGCATCGACATCGATGACGACGAGCCCGGCAGGCCCGCAGGAGACCCCGATCCCGAACTCGGGCTCGGCCGCCCACCAGTCCTGAAGCGTACGGAGGTCGGTGGTGGCTGCATGGAACCCGTGGCACCAACGTCCCCGGGAACGGCAGGTGCAATCCTGCGGGGAATGCAGACCGCCCCGGCAGTCGGGGCAGTTCGGAGCAGGTGTCTTGGTCCCTGGGGCCAGGGGATGGACCGGATACCCGCGCTGGGCCATCCACGTCGCCACGTCCAGTGCCGTCCCGCCACTCACGCCCTGGGGCAGGTTCTGGGAATAGACGGGCACTGGCTCTTCCTTGACGCGCGTTCAGGGACGGTTCCTCCTGTCCCGGGCCGCTCTCCGAGGTGCTCGTCCGACCTGCACGTCAGGGACCAGAGGGACTGAAGATTCACTATCGCGGAGCGTACCTCAGACATCACGCAGGCTCCGCCCGATATAACCGCTGTATTGAGAGTTCAGTCCCTTCAGTCCCTCAGTCCCTGAAGTTCTACCCCAGTTCGTCCGCAAAAGTTCCCCGATCCACCCCGGTGCACGCCCGGGCGTGTCGCGGCCCGAACCCCCCGTCGGCAAGCGTCACTCCACCCCTCCTCCACCAGGACCCGAGAGTCCCTCGGTACGGCAGCCCTCCCCGCTGGGGAGCTGACGGAGATCCCGGCACGCCTTCCCCGGCACCAGCACCCCCAGGTACTCAACGGTCCCTGCCCTCGTTCAGTCCCTCCATTTTCAGTCCCTCGACAAAGTCGCAGGTCAGAGGCTTGGATCCGCGATCTCAGGGACTGAAGGGACTCAGAATCACTACTTCCACGCTTTACGTGCGTGCGTGTATGCGCGAGCGCAAGAAAGAGCAGGTAGGGGTACCCATGTTCATATCTGGCTCATAACTAGAAAGTTGAGTCCCTTCGGTCCCTGTCGCCGCGAGCCCGAGCCCCTGACCTGCAGGTTTATGCAGTGACTGAAGGGACAGGGACCGAAGGGTCCAAACGGCGCTTCAGCCCCTGTCCGGGGAGGGGGGTGCGGAGGGAGGGGTCCGGCTCGGCCCGAGGTCCGTCATCCGGAAAGCGAAGCACCTGCATCACCTCTTCCCCCGAACCCAGGCCAGCGCCGAGCCGGTGTTCCCCCGGGCGGCTCCACCCCACAGACGCGCTACGGCCGATCCCTCACGGCGCTGGGTACGACGGCGGTCACTGAACCGGCAAGGTGTGCCGCCGCACCGGGAACCTTCCGACAGCCCACCCCGTTGCCCGGGGACGACCGTCCCCAACCGAACCCAGAGGTACCGTGCCCAAAGCCTCATCCGTCCCCACCCCGTCCCCACTCCCGCCGCTCGCCGCCCAGGCCGAGCGCCTGATCGAGCTCGGGGTGCACCGGCTCGCGGGGATGCCCGCCGACGAGCTGCGCGCCTTCGCAGAGGAAGCCGAAGGCCGGTACGGCGACGCCCTGCTCGCCGTCCACCCCGACCGCGCCCCGGCCTCCGCCCTCACACCGCTGCTCCGCCACGATGCCAAGCCCGGCTTCGTCGTCACCGACATGCCCGACGTCGACCGCTTCGCCCCGCTCGACGGCATCGCGCTACCCGACGCCCCGCTCTACGTCGTCACCGGCCTCGACCGCGGCGACCACATGGCCAACTGGAGCCCGGAGGAGGCACTGCCCGCCCTCACGGAGCAGGACCGCACCCCGCTGCTCCTCACCGAGGGCATCCACTGGGTGCTCCAGCAACCGGCAGCCCTGGAACGCAACCGCTGCTTCATGACCATCGGCTCCCGGCTGCGCAAGGCGAACGGCGCCCTGGACGCCCGCACCCCGGCGATCTGGATCAGCAACGGCACGGGCCGGGACGGCCGCGAGCGGCGCAACGCCCCGAAGGTCGGCTGGTGCTGGTGGGGCAACCGCCACACCTGGCTGGGCTTCGCCTCCGCCACGGCCCGCAAGCCTTAGGGGGTGTCATGCCGATCAGTCCGGGCTCGCGTCGCCTCCCGGGGGCGTGTCAGCTGCGGCTGGCGTCGATGACGCAGAACCGGTTGCCGTCGGGGTCGGCGAGCACGACGAAGTCAGGGTCTTCCGGGTACAGGTCCCACTCCACCCGCTGCGCACCCAAGGACACCAGCCGATCCACCTCGGCAGCCTGCTCGGCGGCATCGTCCGCGTACAGGTCCAGGTGGACCCGCGGATGCTCTTGAACCGGTGTCTCACTCAGCCCGAGCGCCAGCTGGACCCCGGCCCCCGCTGCCGGCGTCAGCACCACCCAGTCCTCTTCGATCTCCCCGCGCGGCAGATACCCCAGAGCCTCCGTCCAGAAAGCGGCCGCACGCGGCACATCCGAGACACCCAGCACCACAGATCTGATCGTCAGCACGCACCAATCCTGCCGGACGCTCCGGGCTGTCAACAGCTGCCACAGCAGCCGGCGACGATGGCTGCGCCGCCGGGCCGTCAGGGCGTTGCCCCCTGTACCTTCCTGAACATCTCGAAGACGGCGGCCGCGACAGGCAGCCACTCCTCCGGCGGGACGTCGCCGGGCAGACGGCGAAGCTCGACCTGGACCAGCCCGGCGGCCCCGGACGCGTGTCCGGGATCGAGCCGGTGGTGCTGGCCCATGGCCGGCGAACTGGCCTTCATCCCCTCGGTCACCGTGCTTCCGCCACCCGCCGACATCAGGTCCGGACCACCAGAGGCGATGCTGTCCAGCCACGGCTTGCGCTCCGGGCCGCGGGACGCCGCCTTGTCTCCCGCACCCCGGTCGAGGAAGCCCATCTTGTAGACGGGCTCGCCGGGCGCGAGACCGGCCACTTCGAGAATGCGGCCGGGATCGAAGGCGGACTTCGCTTCCGCAGGCAGCGCCGCGTACATCGAGGAGAAGCTCATCCGGCTCATCAGCGGCAGGAAGTACTTCGCCTGATCGTGCCGTCCGGACTGCTGGGCGCCGGCCAGCAGGTACGAGAACACCAGCGCCAGCAATCCCTTGAGTTCTCGCGTTTCGGCCGTCTGCCCGTCGAGGTCCGCGACGTACTCCTCGGTGAAGTGCCGGGCGTTCCCGAGGATCGCTGCGTCCCGTTTCGGGTCGGCGCCGCCGAGCGTGGTCGTGTCGGTGCGCGTCTCCGGCTCGTCCCCCAGCAATGCCATGTCCCCCGGGTTCGACGGGGACTCGAGCGGGAGTTCCTGGCTCACGACCGCCTTGAACAGGGCGAGCATCCGCTCGAGGCTGACACCCCCGGTCGCCTGCGGTTTCGCCGTTGCCGGGTACACACGGTCCCCGCCGGACACGTACACATCGCTCCCGTTGTGCCGGTGGGTCGTGCCCGCGTCCGACAGCACGTCCTTGAGCTGCGTGTCCGCTTCCATGAAGGATGCGAACTTCGCATGGGTGTGGAGCGTGCTGAATGCCGCGGCCATCTCGCCGACCGCCTTGGCCATCCTCTCCACCTCCGGGGCGTCTCCCTCCTCCTCGAAGGGAACGGTGACGAATTCCAGCGCGCTGGAGTCGGGAGTGATGTACCAGTCGCCCGAAGCCGCCTCGAAGATCTTCTCGTTCTTGGCGACCACCTGCTCGTCGTCGGCCCTCACGAGCATGTTGGTCTCGAATTCGAATCCGACCTTCCGCTGGATCGGACCGTCTCCACCGGCGGGAACAGAAGCAGAAGCATCGGCGGCGGCGCTCTGCGCCCCGGAGGGCGAGGGCTCCACCTCCCGCTGGACCGGAGCCGGGGCGGCCATCGCCGCCGCTGAAACCGCCTCCGCCTCCCGCTCGGCGTAGTCGTTCTTGTCGGAGATCTTCAGACCGTTCCCCATGACGGTTCCGGGCACCGAGCCCTGCCGTTGCTGGCGGACATGGTGCAGCTCGTGCGCCAGGGTCTGTGGCCTGGATACGTCTCCGACGACGTGGTTACCGGAGGTGAACGCGATCGCGCCGATGGACCTGGCCACGTCGATGTCGCGCGGGGAGTCGTGGACGGAAACGGACCGGAAGATGCCGCTGGGAGCGCCCATCCGGCCCTCCATGTCCGACCTGACCGCTTCAGGGAGCGAGCGCCCCCGGGACGCGAGCACGTCATGGATCGCGGAGCGCTGGACGGGCTCGGCGGACTCCCCGTGGCTGCAGCCTGCGTGGTGCTGGTGGGCGTTCCGTTGCAGCACGCGGGTCACCGCGGCGTTCCCGGCGCTCAGCTGGAGCGCGTGGATCGCGGCCGGTGTGGCCTGGCCGGCCGCGCCGAACGGCGCCGGACTCTGAGCGGTCGACACGGCGCGGGGTGCGGGAGGGCGCGCCCTGTCCCCGTCAGGTGCCTTGCCGTCGTCTCGCACGTGCATGAAACGTCCTTCCCAGGGAGCCGAGGAGTCTCCTGCTCATCTATGACGAGCCGGCGGCACGACCGGAAGGGGAACGAGGGCACACCTCCGTACACACCTGCCCGGCCCGAACGGGCAACGGCGGCGCCTGGCGCGGGGAGGAGAAGCGCCAGGCGGCTCAGCGGACGCCGCGGCTGAGCAGCGCACCGTACTGGCGGAGGAGGCCGCGGAACTGGCCTCTCGGCATGCTGTGCACGAATGAGGGCGGCGTACGCCGACGTCGTGTCGGGTACGCCGCCCTGGGGGCGGACGGGGGCGGCTGCCGGAGGCAGGCCGCGCGCTCACATCGCCTACTTGGGGTCGCGCTTGAACTGTGCCGTCGACCAGCGGTAGCCGAGTGCGATGAGGGCGATGGACCAGCCGAGGGCGAGCCAGCCGTTGTTGCCGATCTCGGTGCCGAGGAGCAGGCCGCGCAGGGTTTCGATGGCCGGGGTGAAGGGCTGGTACTCGGCGATGGGCTGGAACCAGCCCGGCATCGAGTCGATCGGGGTGAACGCGCTGGAGATGAGGGGGAGGAGGATCAGCGGCATGGCGCTGTTGCTGGCGGCTTCGGCGTTGGGGCTGGCCATGCCCATGCCGACCGCGATCCAGGTGAGTGCGAGGGCGTAGATGGCGATGAGGCCGAAGGCCGCCAGCCATTCCAGGACGGAGGCGTCGGTGGAGCGGAAGCCGATGGCCACGCCGACGAGGCCGACGAGGACGACGCTGGCGATCGACTGCAGGACGCTGCCGACGACGTGCCCGATGAGCACGGAGCTGCGGTGGATCGCCATCGTGCGGAAGCGGGCGATGATGCCCTCGGACATGTCGGTGGAGACGGACACCGCGGCGCCGACGACGGTGCTGCCGATGGTCATCAGCAGGATGCCCGGCACGATGTAGGCGATGTACTCGTCGCGGCCGCCGCCGCCGATGCCGCCGCTCATCGCGCCACCGAAGATGTAGACGAAGAGCAGCAGCAGCATGACCGGGGTCATCAGCAGGTTCAGCGTCAGTGACGGGTAGCGGCGCGCGTGCAGGAGGTTGCGGCGCAGCATGGTGGAGGAGTCGCGCAGGGCGAGGGAGAGGGAGCTCATCGGACGGCCTCCTTGGCCTCGTTGGTCTGGCTGGGCACGGTGGCGCCGGTGAGAGCGAAGAACACGTCGTCGAGGTCGGGGGTGTGCACGGTGAGCTCGTCCGCCTCGACGCCGGCGGAGTCCAGCCGGTCGAGGATGGTGCGCAGTTCGCGCTGGCTGCCGTCGCTGGGGATCTGCAGCGCCAGTGCCTCGTCGTCGCGGGCGACCTCGCCCAGCGCGGCGGCGGCGGCCTGGTAGGCGGCCGGGTCGGAGAACCTGAGCCGGACGTGTCCGCCGGGGATGAGTCGCTTGAGTTCCTCGGCGGTGCCTTCGGCTGCGATTTTGCCGTTGTTGAGGACGGCGATGCGGTCGGCGAGCTGGTCGGCTTCCTCGAGGTACTGGGTGGTGAGGAAGACGGTGACGCCGCCCGTGACGAGTTCGCGGATGATCTGCCACATGTTGTGGCGGGAGCGCGGGTCGAGGCCGGTGGTGGGTTCGTCGAGGAAGATGATCCGGGGGTTGCCGACCAGGGTCATGGCGATGTCGAGGCGGCGCTTCATGCCGCCGGAGTAGCTGGCGGCGGGCTTCTTCGCGGCTTCGACCAGGTCGAAGCGTTCGAGGAGTTCGGCGGTGACGCGCTGTCCCTCGTTCTTGGGCAGGTGGTGCAGGTCGGCCATGAGGAGCATGTTCTCCTCGCCGGTGATCAGTCCGTCGACGGCGGAGAACTGTCCGGTGACGCCGATCGCCGCCCGTACTGCCTGCGGGTCGGTGGCCAGGTCGTGGCCGGCGACGCGGATCTCGCCGGCGTCGGGGCTGATCAGTGTGGAGAGGATCTTGACGGCGGTGGTCTTCCCGGCGCCGTTCGGCCCGAGCAGGGAGAAGATCGTCCCTTCCGGAACGCTCAGGTCGATGCCGTCGAGCACGCTCTTGTCGCCGTAGGACTTGCGCAGCCCGTTCGCGGCGATGGCCAGGTTGGTCATGGTGGGGTGCTCCCTTTAGAGGCTGCGGGCGGTGATGTTGCCGTAAGAGGTGCTGGCGTGGATGTTCAGGTCGGGGGTGCCGCCGGTGTTCTGGAGCGAGTTGTGGATGCGGCCGTAGGTGGTGCCGGCGTCCAGGGCTGCGGAGACGCCGCGGGCGGCAACGACGGTGATCTCGCCGTGCTCGGTGCGCAGCGTGACCGTGCCGCGCACGGCCTCGGTGATCTGGAGGTCGCCCTTCTGGGTGCTGATCTGCGCGTCCCCGCCCAGGCGGCCGACCGAGACGTCACCCGACATCAGGGTCAGACGGGCGCTCGCCGCCTCGTCGATCTTGACCGTGGCCTGCGCACCCTCGAAGGAGACGTCACCGAGGCGTCCGACGCCCCGGAGTTCGGCGCTGGCGGCCTTCGCCTCGACGCGGGAGCCGGCGGGCAGCTGAACGGTCACCTCCACCGACCCGGAAGAGCCGAGGATCCGGTTCTTGACCGGAGCGGCCTCGATGCGCAGGACGCCGTCGACGTAGGTGACGGTGGTCTCCTTTGCGGCCTTCGCGTCACGGCTCTTGGAGGCATCGGCGGGCAGGATCTCAACGGTGGTGTTGTCCCGGTCGGCGGCGATGAACCGGATGTGTCCGGCGGGGATGTCGAGGACGGCGGAGATCGGGGCGGGGGTGTCGAACTTCTGCATGGTGCTCTCCTTGCTCATGTAGCGCGCTCTCTCGGCCCGCTGTTTCTGATGATGGAAAAGCTACGTTGCATTCAGAGATCTGGCAACACTGTCGTTGCGCAAAATCGCCATCACTGCAGGTAGAAGCCGAGAATTCGTTGCAATGGGATCGAATCTAATGCAACACTCCCCACCCCATGCGTTGCAATGGATCGGGGGTGAACGCTATACTGGTGCCCTAGAGACGCCCTGGAGACACGACAGACCGCGAAGGAGCCCGCAATGCCGGGAGGCAGACTCACTCAGCAGGAACGCCAGCAGATCGCGCTGGGGCTGGCCGACGGCATCGCCTACGCGGAGATCGCCAGGCGTCTGGACCGTCCGACTTCAACGGTCACGCGTGAGGTGATGCGCAACGGCGGCCCGGCCGGCTACCGCGCGGACCTGGCCCACCGGGCCACTGAACACCGCTCGCACCGCCGCCGGCAGGCCGCGCCCCGCGACCCGAAGACACCCGCGCAGACCCACGGCCGCGACGCCGAGGCGGTGCGCGAGTACGAGGAGACGTTCACCACCGTCCTCATGCAGGCGGGCACGCCCAAGATGATGGCCCGGGTGCTGGCTTGCCTCTACATCACCGACACGGGCAGCCTCACCGCGTCCGAACTCGTCGAGCGCCTCCAGGTCAGCGCGGCGTCGATCTCCAAAGCGATCGCCTTCCTCGAGGGCCAGGGCCTGGTCCGCCGGGAACGCGACGAACGCCGCCGCGAGCGCTACGTCGTCGACAACGACGTCTGGTACCAGTCCATGATGGCCAGCGCCCGCGGCACCGCCCAGCTCGCCGAGACCGCACGGCAGGGCGTCGGCATCCTCGGCCCCGGCACCCTGGCCGCCACCCGCCTCGAGAACATCGCCCGCTTCGTCGACTTCGTCTCCGAGAGCATCGCCCGCGCCGCGGAACAGGCCCGTGACGTCCTCTACACGAAGCCCGAAACGCCCTCGGACAGCGCCACCTGAACCACGGTCAGCGTCTGCACCCGGCGTCCGGGGAGGGCGGCGGCGAAGCGGTACGGTCGGCCGAGCACCTCGCGGTCGCAGCCCCCAACAGCAGCAGGCCGTCCCAGGTGTAGCTGCGGTCCGGCTCCAGGTCGTACACCAGGGCGGCCTTTGCCTTGTCTGGCTCCAGTGCCGGCACGAAGGCGCTCACCAGCCGTCCGTCCGGGCTGACGGCCGGAGTGAAGCGCGCGCGGGCGGCGCCGTGCCACGGGTCGTGGGCAAGCTCCCAGCGCAAGCCGCCGTCGAGGCCTCCTGCGGTCCAGGCTGGCGCTTACGCGTCAACATGCCGTATGGACGACCGCGAATGGCAGAGTTTCGGCTTACCGTTCGACCGTGGTGATCACGATGATCATCTGGTCAGGCGGGCGGAGGGGAACCGGTGTCGTTCAAGGGGGAGTGGGGCCGTGACCGCGCATACGTGGGTATGCGCTTGAACGGGGTGGGCGGTGCGACGGCGGGGCCGTTGGCGCCGGGTGGTTCGGGTGGCTTCGGTTCGACGCCGGCGGAGAAGACGGCAGCGGCGGGGACGATCGAGACCGAGTTGCAGCCGAACACGAAGAAGGCCGCCGACCATGCGGACGAGGCGACCGACACCGCCGGCAAGGGCTTCGAGGACTGGGACACGGCTGTCGGCCTGAAGAAGGTGGCCGACACCTGGGACAAGCAGGTCACCGTCCTGATGGGACGCCTCGCCACGGAGAAGAACTCCCTGCGCGGCGCCTCGCACCTTTTCGCCCGCAATGACATCGGCCTGGGCGATCGGTTCCGCGCATCGCAGTCGAAGCTGAACGGCCTGTAGGGGGACTCACGTGCTGACGTACTACGAAGTGATGACCACCGACCTGGCCTTACTCACCGCAGCCGCCGCGAAGTGGGATGAGATGGCGGGTGAGCTGAAGAAGGTGGAGACCCGCTACGGGGACACGGTCCAGAAGATCACCGTGAACCAGAACTGGACGGGTGTCAGCGTCGGGGCCGCGCACACGAGCTTCGCCGCGACGCGCTACGAGTACTCGGCCGCGCAGATCCAGGCGAAGGCGGTCGCGAGTCTGCTGCGGGATGCACATGAGCAGTTCACCGATCTGAAGAAGAGGCTCGAGACCGCGCGCGATCAGGCGATAGCCGCCGGAATGACCGTCTCCGAGCAGGGAAACGTCGCCTTCGATTTCTCCAAGCTCACCCCCGCCGAGCGCCAGGCCTACCACCACGACCCGGACCTCCCGGGCACGGTTGCCAAGTGGCAGCAGTACTTGGCCGACCGCGTGAAAGCCGTCGCCGAAGCCGACCAGGGCGTCAAGATCGCTCTTGAGGCGGTCGTTGTCGACAGCAACAAGGACGCGTTCGGCAAGGGCAACGACGAGACCCTCAACGGGTTCAACGCTGACGCGCAGGGCGACATCGAGGTCTACGAGGCCCGCAACGCCGAGGACATCGCCACCCGCATCAACAGCGGCGAGAAGGTCTCCGCCGCCGACCATGCCGAGCTGAACCGTTCCTTCCGTGACAACTCCTCGCGTCCCGAGTTCACGCAAACCTTCCTGAACGGCATGGGTGCCGAGAGCACGCTGAAGTTCACGAACAAGCTCGACGATCACGCGTACGGCGACGACAAGGGCAACAAGCAGCGCTACCTGGACCTGCAGAAGGGGCTCGCCAACTCACTGGCGAACGCCATGCAGGACCCCAAGTCCGAGTTCTACAAGAACTTCCGCACCGACCTGGCCAAGGCCGGCCTCGCCACCTACGACCTCAAGCAGATCGGCGATTACACCCTCGGCCGGAGCCATGGCCAGCAGGTCCACGGATATCAGAGCCTGGCCACCCTCATGAAGCACGGAGACGGGTACTCCACCCCCTTCCTGCACGACCTGGCCACGGATATCCGTAAGGCCGAGGACAAGGGCCAAGGCGGCAACCCGGATATCTGGGACCTCACGGGCGACTTCAGCGGTGACAACAGGGGGTGGTTCGCCAACGACCCCCTCGATAGCGTCCTCGGCATCATGTCGAAGAACCCGGAAGCCGCCACCTCCTACCTCGACCCGGGCCCGGATGGTAAGAACGACAACCTCCAGTACCTGCTCAAGGACCGCGACTGGAACCACGTGGACACCACCACGTGGATCGGGAACAGCGAGCGCGTATCTGCCGACACCTTCGACAAAGACGTCCGGGCCGGCCTGGGACTCGTCCTGGAAACCGGCACGACCGGCCACGCACCGGGATCTCCCAACACGGAGATCACCCGGCATTCCGAGGCCGAGGCCCGCATCATGCACGACGCCGTCAACCTGTTCGACTACGGCGACGGGAACGGCAAGGACGACAAGGGCGAGCTGAAGGGGCAGGGCGACAACGTCCTGAAGAACGAGGAGTACGCGAACGTACGCGGTCCGCTTGCCCGCGCTCTGTCCTCCTACTCCCCGGACATCGTGGACATCATCGCCGGCGAGGGGCCCGGTGACAGGGTGGGCAAGGACGACGCGCTGGCCGCCGGCGACGACTCCAGGATCCAGAACAGCAGAGGCAGTGTGCTGCGTGTGCTGAGAGGGGTGTCGGAGGATCCGGAGAACTACTTCCTCCTCCACGAGTCTGAGCGCCGCTATATGGCGGAGCAACTCACCACCTCGGACCTCTCCGATCCCGAAGCCCTCAAGAACCGAGCGGCCAAGATCGGCGAGGTCAACGGCGCGATCAACGCCATAGGAGGCGACATCAAGCTCAGCGAACGCGATGCCGTCCTGAGCGCGGCCGGCGACAAGAGGGTGTACGGGTACCACGTCATCGGCGGCGCCATCACCGGCATACCCATTGTCGGCGACCTCGCCCAGCGGACGGTCGACGGGGCCTGGAACGAATGGCTCAAGGGAGTCACCGCAGAACAAGGCCTGCTGGCACGCGAGCGCATCAGCTCCGCCAACGACGCCGCGCAGACAGACCTCGACAAGTTCTTCCAGAGCTGGGGACATGAGACCCACCAGTCGGCGACCAGCGTCGGAGCAGCCCAGCGAGAGGCTCAGCAGAGTTACACCGGTGGGCGTGAAAGTGCCTACCTCGCCTTGCGAGAAAAGAAGTAATCCTCATGCCCCTGCGTACTCGAACGCGTCGGCGAGCCACGCGCACAGGACTCGCCACGCTTCTCGCCCTGGCCGGCTGCGCCGGACTGCTCATATGGTGGAACACCGACGTCATGGGCCAGGGTCACTTCTGCAACGGCGCGCTCACCTCAGCAGAGCTGAGCCCCGTGCTGGACGGCCCCGGCAGGCTGACCGGGAAGAGCCTCTACGAGGCGTCGGATCCGTACGGATTCTCATGCACCGTGCAGCGAACCAGTAAGTTCCTGCGAGCCGACCAGCCCGAGATGAAGTTGGAGCTCTCCTTCGACAGGGCCGACTTCGCCCTCGGCTCCCGACTGTGGAAGGACCCGTCGGCCTCGTCCTACTTCGTGGGCGGCGCCACCGGCGCCGCCTCCGATACCCAGGCCTGGGTCCTGCTCCCTACCAGCTGCTCGGGTAAGACTGCGCCCGGCGTCCAGCGCGCCAACGTACCGGCACTCAAGGTGAACCTCACCCACGGCCGGGCCGCCCGCGAAGATCTGGCCCAGGCCGCGATGAGCGCAGCCCGGCACGTCGCCGACAGGCTCGGCTGCACGGACGGCAGCGCATTGAAGGCTCCCGCGGGCCTGCAGGGTCCATCCGATTCCGGTGAACCACAGCCCACCGACCCGGCCAACGCCTGCGGCATGGCCGGCTTCAGACTGCCGGAAGCCGCTCTCCTCAAGGGGAAGGCGGAACCCGGGACCGAGCGAGTGACCGGAAGCAACTCCAAGACGAGGGTCTGTGAGCTGACCCTGAAGGGTCCTGGCGCACCTCACATCACCCTGGCCGTCAGCGAGGATCCCCTCCTGACCCAAGGGGTACGCCGCGATGACACAGCCACTCCGCAAAACACCCGCACCGTCAGCGCCTGCACCGCAGGGGACCTGTACGTCGCCATGAGCTACGACGACACGTACCGCAACCTGCTGCTGGACGCGGGCAGCACCTCGCACGAACAGGCCCGGACGGCCCTCTTCGCGGCATTCTTCGACACGGTGGCCAAAGGCCGGGGATGTAGGACCGACTGAGACGACGCCGCCTCATCCCTCGAACCGGCCGCGCACGAATCCGCTGTCCAGGCGACGAGATCTTCACGGTTCGGCCGTCGGGAAGCTCCACGAGAAGGGCATGTTGTAACTGCGGCGAAGGAGACCGAGGAAGGGAGTCGGCCATGGCGACATGGGGACTGATCCTGGAGACAACGGTCGGCTCGGGCGAGCGCAAACACACCGAGGCCTACGTGATGGCGCACGTGGAGGGCGAGCGTGAGACGGCTCTGGCGGAGCTGGAGCGGCGGGCGCGTGCCTACACGCCGGAGCACCCCAGGAGCCCCAGGCGTCGCCGCCTCTTCCGCGACGGTGATGGATTTCTGCTGGTCGTCGACGGCGCGTGGCAGTCCCACGCCACCCGCTTCTCCGCTGCCCAACTCCTGGACGACACCGACCGCCCTGCACCAGCGGAACAGATCATCGCTGAACCAGTCGCGGCTGAGGCGCCGACACCCCCGCCCCCGCCCCCGCTGCCGCCGTCGGTGGCGGTGGAGCGCGACGAGGACGGCGTGCCGGTGAAACCAGCATGGCTGGGACGTTCCGACCTGCCGTGAGAGGAGGATGGCAGCGGCCGCATCGGGCGCGCCGGGCTGCGCCGGCCGGTGATGCTGTGGGTGCCAGGCCCGGAGCGGCGGTGACGGAGGCCAACACCGATTCTCGCGCAGCCGCCGACTCCGTACCCGGCGCGGGTCCCTCGCCCAAGACCGATTTCCCGACCTTGCCGCCGCCGAGCAGCTGCATGCTGCACAGCGCTCCCCGCAGGCTCTGCTGCGGAAGCCGTTGGCCAGGCTGTTGCGGCACGAGCCTCAACGTCCAGGTCACGGCATGGGCAGTAGGATCTGCCGGATGCAGAACCACCTCATACCCAGCCCGCTTCGTGCAGCGGATCCGGTGCTTGTTCCAGTGGCTGGGAAGCGCCCACGACTGGAGGCTTTGGACGGGCTTCGTCTGATTGCGGCGCTGATGGTTGTCTTTCACCATTATGTCGGATTTGGTGGGAATGCTCAGGCATCCAAGAACGCTTGGACCAAGCCGGTGGACGTGGTGTTCCCCACCGCCTCTTGGCTTGCCTCGTATACCTGGACCGGAGTGGAGTTCTTCTTCGTCATCAGCGGCTTCGTGATCTGCATGAGCAGCTGGGGGCGCAGCCTGGGTGACTTCTTCACGTCCCGGGTGGTGCGGCTCTATCCCGCGTACTGGTTCGCCGTCCTGGCCACCACCGCCGTGGTCACGCTGTGGCCGCTGGTCGTGCAGCCCCTCGGCCTGAAGGACGTGCTGCTGAACCTCACCATGCTGCAGGAGCCATTCCGCGTCGCATCGGTGGACGCCGTGTACTGGACGCTGTGGGTCGAGATCCGCTTCTACCTGCTGTTCGCCCTGGTGGTGTGGAAGGGAGTGACCTACCGCCGGGTGGTCCTCTTCTGCGGGTTGTGGACGGTTGCCTCGGTACTGGTCACGGCTGGCCGGGCGCCCTTCGCCGACTACATCGTCATGCCCGAGTACTCGCCCTACTTCATTGCAGGTGTGGCCATGTACCTGATGCACCGCTTCCGGCCGACCCTGCTGCTGTGGGGCATCGTCGCCATCTCGTGGCTCTTCTCGGTCCGCCAGGTTGCCCTTTACAACGACGCTCTTGCCGTCAGCCTCGGCCGGACCATGGACGCCAAGCCGGCCATTGCTCTGATGACCCTCGGCTACCTGGTGATGCTTGCGCTTGCCCTCGGCCGGTTGAACTGGGTCAGGGGCAAGTGGCTCACCGTGGCAGGTGCGACGACCTATCCCCTCTATCTCCTCCACGAACACATTGGATGGACCGGAATCCGGCTGCTCCGCCACCACCTCTCGCCTTGGGTGCTCGTCGCCGTTATGACCTTTGGCATGGTTGCTGCCGCCTGGCTGGTCCACCGGTTCATCGAGCGGCCCCTGTCTGCGGTGCTGAAGCGAGGCCTCACCCGGGGCATGGGCTCTCTTCGTGCGCACTCGGACGCGGTGAAGGCTGGCTGAATTCGCCGCCCACCCGCCGAGGCCAGCAGCATCATCGCGCGCCGGTATCGCACCGTGCTGGTGCTGCCCCGGCGCACGATCCGCTGCAGCTTCTGTCCCTCCTGCTCGGTCAGCCTGCGCACCCTGACCGGCTGTGCCATACCGCTTCCCCGTGCCCATCGGACGTGTCGCCACATCCAACCGGCCCGAGGCCCGTCACCACCAACCCGGTGATCGTTTCCGGTCACGGCCTAGGCGCCGAAGTAAGCAACCGAGCGAGCGTGCAGTTGGCCGGATGGGCGGCCATCTACGGCGCTCCTTACCCCTACGGTCGGTGCGCCATGATCAGCTCGAACTCCTCCAGGCTCAGCAACCTGGCGTTCAGCTTCTTGAGGGACGCGCCGCGGATCGCCGACTGCGGCCCCCGCGTCGCGACCAGCGCGGCCTTGTCGCGGAACAGCGCGCCGACGTGTGCACGCCCCGCCGCAGCGTTCAGGAAGAGCGTCGCGCTGACCGCACCGTCCAGGGCCTCCAGCTGGGGACGGCCCAGCTCCTCAAACGTCTGCCGGTACGCGGGCGCGTCGGACGGGTCGAACTCCACGTACCCGGTCCGCATCCACATGCCCGGCGCCACCTTGGGCGCGGGCGTGTACGACACGGCCTCCCAGTCGTCGACGGTCACGGTGTCTGCGAAGGGCGCCAGCAGCTCCAGACGGCGCTCGCGCAGCCGCGTATCGCTCTCCGCCCGAGCGCTCTCGCTCTCCCACCACGACCCCATGAGGATCTTGCCGATCTCCCCGTCCGCGAACAGCCCGAAGCGGTGGTAGCCGGGGTTCTGGATGAGCAGTCCTGGCGCCTCGCTGCGGAGCGCGTCGAGCACACCCTCGAGCTTGGCCGGGTCGCCGGTGGCGTAGGTGGTGCGCACGTACCAGGTTTGCATGGCTCGTCCTGTCGGAGGGAGGCTCCCGCGGCGGTGGCGCGCGGCTCCCCTCCATGCGAAGCCGAACCGAGCCGGTCCGCGACGCGAGTGGCCCATTCGGTGGTGGCACGGGGTGGGCTGGGGCTGGTCGCACTCCTGGAGCGCAGCCGTGCGAAGAACGCCACCACCTCCCGGTGTGGCTCGCCGGACAACTGCTCCACTCCCCGACCCTGCGGGGCAGACGTGCCCACGCTGGTAGGCCCCGCCGAGCGGGCCGCCCACGCCGAGCAGCTGCGCAAGGAGGTCTCCGAGGCGCTCCACCCCCACGTCGTCGCCGAGTTGGCCGCCTCCCTGGCTGCCCGCAACCCCGGACGCCCGGCCCCGTCCCTGCCGTACATAGGCGACGCCCCTGACGCCCGGGACCTGATCCTGGCCCTCACGGCCGCCCGGGCCGCGATCGAGGCCGCCGACGCCGTGGTGCTGCGCGCCGCCGGACACGCATGGGAGTTCCACCCATGCGTCCGGCCCGCGCCAGAGGCCCTGATGTCCGGATGCCGGCCGCCCAGCGGCACGCTGCCGACCAGTTCGGCCTGCGGGCCACCGGCCGGCCCGCCGCCGGGCCCCGTAGGGCCGTTGTCACAGCCGGCGGCTACCTTGCAGCTCAGCACACAGCCAAGGCAGGACGCAGGGACAGGGAGCGGCAATGGTCGTCGAGGAGGGGTCGCGCAGGCGTGGGACCTGAAGGCCCGCGCGCCCTGGCGGCCGATATCCGCCGGGGAGGCCCGGGAGCGGGATGCCGCCGGGCTTCCGTACGTCGTGGTGTACCGGGAGCCGGGCCGGGAGGCTCCGCTGGAGGTCCTCGGGACCACTACGTCGGGCTGTGGGTCTACGACGCCCAGGGCCGCCGCACCCACGACCTGGACATGCGGCTGCTGGACGACCCGTCGCGGCTGCTGCGCCGGTACTCCGTCGGCTGGTACTACACCGGCCCGGAGATGACGGAGTTCGACAAGGCGTGCCCGCGCATCACCGTGGACCTCTTCCCGGACGGGAGGGGCCGACGGACGGAGGAGGGGCAGGGGCAGGGCAGGGGCTCCTCCACCACCTCGCCCAGTCTCCGCGACGACGAGCGCTGGATGGACCGCCCCGCCTTCGGGGAGTGGCCGCTGCTCTCGGCCCAGGTGCACGGGCTCATCGAGCCGCCGGCCTTCGAGGCGGCCGAGGCGGCCGAGGCAGCCGAGCCCGCCCACGGCGACGCCCCCGCCACCTGCTGGCGTCCGCCGCGCCCCGCGCAGCCCGGGCCGATCAACGAGCTATTCCGGCCCGGGGTGCGCGTGACCGACGGGTACCACCCCGAGATGACCGTCGTGGAGCCGCGCCGGGTCGGCACCCTGCGCGTGCCCAGCGGGCTGCTGGCCGTCTCCGGCCCGGACACCGACGAAGGCGACGGGCCGAGCATCACGGTCCCCGTCCCGCCCGGGGAGTACGTACTCGACGAGGCGCGGGTCCGCTTCAGCTACCACTGCGAGTGGCGGGACGCCGAGGTCACGACCACGGAACCCACGGCCGTCCGCCTGCTCGTCAGCGAGACCCCCGCCGCGACCTGGGAGATGGCCCTCGGCCCGGACGACGATCCCCGGCTGTTCATCGAGAAGCAGACAGCCGGCTTCGACACCGACGGCGCCACCGGCTGCTTCGCCGACGCCGGGGCCTGGGAGCCGCTCATCGCGCTCTTCGAGCGGGGGCTGATCCAGGGGGAGCCGGACCTGGACGGGTACGAGGACATCGACGACGGCTCCATGTTCATGCAGCGCACCTGGGACGAGGCTTCCGGCGGCGAGCTCATGGCCTTCGCGACGACCGGGGACGGTACCTACCCCGTGTGGGTCGGCAGTTCCGAAGCCGGCGAGGTGGTCGGCGTCGTGGTGCTGGTGGAGGGGATGCCCGAGCTGCTCCCGGAGCGAGACGGAACCACCGCCGATGCCTGAGACGACGTACGTGACCTTTGAGGAGTCCTGGGACGCGGAGTCCCGTACCGGAGGCCGCGAGCTGTCCCCCGAGGAGGCGTGAGCCCGGGATGCCGCCGGCCTTCCGTCAGCGGTGATCTACCGCGCGCCGGGTCGCGACGTCCCGTTCGGGGTGCGGATGGTGGCGGCGTACGACGAGCACGGCCGCCGGACCGCCGAGGCCGAGCTGCGGCTGCGGGACGACGAGGGGCGGCTGTTGATCCGGCGCCTGCTCGTGCGGCGGTGCCCGGACGGGCAGACGGCGGAGTTCGATGTGCACTGCCCCCGGACAGCGGTGGAGCTCTCCGCCGACGGTACCGCGCTCATCTCGCACCAGCCCGAGGGCAGGCGGGGCGCCTCCCCGGAGGCCGAGGTGGCGGTGGCCGAGGAGGACCTCTGGACGGCCCGCCCGGGCTTCGACGACCGGCCGGCGCTCACGGTCGCGGACGCGCGGACTGGGTCGCTGCGAAGCGGGCCCCGAGGCGTCCGGCTGGCACCAGGAGCCTTCCCGGCTGCTCGGGTCCACCGACTTCGACCAGGTCTTCCGGCCCGGCACCCACATCCCCGGGCTGACGGTCCTCGACCCGGTCCGGTCCGGTTCCGTGTCCATGCGAACGGGGCTGGCCTGCGGCGGGTCACGGCTGACTAAGCGGGGCACGCCGGGGACCCAACATCCGGGCACACGTCCCGACCAGCATGGACGCGAGTGCTGTCCTTCGACCTGGTGACTTCTCTGAACCAGGAGGGTGTGTGCCTTCTACGGGCGCCCTGGGATCTTGTGGAGGCCTGCGCGGTAGAGCGTGGCGGTCTTCTCGTGGCGGGTGGCCGGGCCGCGGCACCTGATTCAGCGCACGCAATCCAGCGTTACGCAGGGCGTGGTGTGGTACGGCGGCACTCGAGTGGTTCCGTCGACGTTCACGTTGTTGTAAGGGTCTCCACTCGGCTGGGTGACCCCGACGTCGTCCTTCTCGACCGTGCGGGTCAGCTTCTTCACGGGCCTGGGCGTCTTGGTGAGGCGCTTGACCGTGCGCAGGTTGTCGGTGTCGGTGTCGGTGGTGATGCTTGCGGTTGCCGTGGTGGGAGCGGCGAAAGCGGTGGAGGAGAGCGAGACGCCTCCGCCGGCCAGGAGGGTGGCGATGAGCAGGGGGGCGACACGTCGGGTCCCGGTGGCGGTCATGGGGGAAGGCTCCTCAGGAAAAGTGGGGAGTGCGCAGGGGCAGGTTGCCCGTCTGTCGGCTCTGTCGGCGTTAAACCGTGACTCCATTGCGCCCCACGCAGGGCCTGCGGTCACGACACGGAAAGTCGGGGCTTGACACACCGGCCCACCCGGCCGGTCACGCGTCGGGGGCGCTCGCCTGCGCTTTCCCGCGTTGGGAGTGCGCGGGGAAGCGCAGGCCGCGCCGGGTCGGCCCGTGGCCGCGACGAGCCGCAACGCGCCGCCAGCGGTGCAGCGGGTGCGACGCCGGAAGGATCCAGGGGCTGAGCGCGAGGCAGCGATCTTGTACGAGATGGCCGCCGCGGCGGCGAAGGAGAAGCGCAGCCGGCGAAGACGGCCTCCGCTGGTCGGAAGAACCATGCACGCGCCATCGCGACCAGTGCTGACCAGTGAGCCTTTCAGCGTTGCCTCTCCAGGGTGAGGACTGCCTTGGCGATTGACGTCATTCGCTTGGGGCTGCCCAGTGTTCTTCGGAAGATCCGTCAGGACTTCAGCCGTGCCATGCCGCGTTCGACGGGTGCGCGGGAGATGGCCAGTGCCCGGTTGACCGTTGGCTCAGGTGCGGACAGTTCGCTGCCGGGCGGTCGTGTACGTCCAGGATCGCGCGAACGGGGCTGAGGTGTCGGGCTGGGCGGCCTTATCTGGGCTAATCACCTTAAAACAGGCGACAAGAAGTGCAGAAATGTCCAGACGATGCCATATGTATCGGCCAGGGGGGTTTTGAGTCACCAGATTCAATTTTCCTTTGCAGGCAGGTGCGGACCTATGAAGGATTTCTCCCGTTCCCAACAGGGGGAATCATGGGAGGGGATTTCATGAAGATTGCTGGTAGATCCGTTCGCCATCGCGGGCGCAGCGATTGCGGCTGTAGGCCTCGCGGCGCCGGCCGCAGCGGACACGTCTGCAACCGCCAGCGCCTCCGGAGCCACCGTCACCGTCCACCATCGCGGGGACGGTACCCAGCCGCCTGCAGGGCTGGGCAACCCCTCTGAATGGGGTGTGGTGACGTTCAAGATGGACGCTTCGGCGGACTCCGCTAGGTCGCTGGCGAGTGCATGCCTCAGCCCGTCCAGCGGGGGCACCTGGTGTTACGGCTGGTACGCAAGAGAAGTCAGCCCCGGGGTAATCAATAAGTACTGCTACTCGAATTACGCGCACCAGACGAAGGGGCACTCGTCCACGGTGAAGCTCGCGGGCAAAACGCGTCGCGTTCACGCCGCAGCCGGCGACACCTCTAACGCGAACCTCACTGCGGGTCTCGCCTACACCTGCTCTACCTACTACAGCGTCGACTAGGTTCTGATCCCCGCACCAAGCGGTAACTCCTCGGAAGGTGCGGTAGGTTGGTGCGCCGCTCGGAGGCTGTTCGGTGGCCCGCGCAGTCTCGGAGTGGCGCCACCTCCGACTCGGACTTACTCGCTGAACGGGGAAGATAAATCATGCGCTTTACGCGTGCTCGAGTTGTGTCGGTCGCTGTGTCTCTCGTGGCGGGTTTGCTGCTTGGCCTGGTGGGTCCCGTTGTCGGGAAATGGGATAATCGCGTTTGTGTCGCCATGGGTATTGTTTTTTCTAGTGGTTGGCCGTGGGCCTGCTACGCATTGCTGGTGGGTTATTTCCGCCGATCTAAAATCGAGTCGGCATTGCTGGCGTCTCTGGGATTGGCCATCGGCGTCGTCGCATACTACCTTCTCAAGGAGGTGAATCCCACCATTCCGGCCGGAATGGAATCCGCCACCTCCATTCCGGATGGAATGGAATCTGGCACCTCCAGCGGGGGGCAAATTCTCGTGTGGGGAATAGCAGCTTTCGTGTTTGGTGCCCCTGTGGGACTCATGGGGAACGTAGCGCGAACGCCCGGAGTTGGTGGCCTTCTGTTCCGTCTGGTTGTTCCATTGATCGCCTTCTTCGAGGCGACTCAGCGGTTGAACGTAGAGGCGGACTCGCAGGGTCCGGTTTTCGCCATAACCTGGAACGTAACTCGCATCGCAGCATGCGTCGTCGCCGTGGCTCTCATCGGACAGACGGTGTGGAGCTGGCGCGTTCGGCGTGGCCGAGCCGACGGGCGAGCGGAAGCTGCCGCGCCTGCACGGCGTCTCTGACCCCTCGAGCTGACGTTATCCCCAGAAACCATCGAACTCCGGCTCCGTCGCCTGGGCTTCCCCACCCAGCGAGGACGCACGGCGGCCATCCGCCACCTCGTCCTCCAGGCCCCCGCACCCGTGATCGCCCGCATGCTCGGCTACCACGACGAGACCACCGCGCAGCTCGCCGCCGAGGTCGGAGGAACCTGGCGCCACTATGCTCCGGGCGACCACACACGGTGACCACGAGGGCTCACTCGCGACGCCGCTCACGAGAGACCGACTCAAAGCAAGGCGTCAGGAATAGTCCATAGAGCTCGCAACAGGATCTTGATGAGTTGTTCTGGTCAGCCGTGACCGGTGTGACGATTCGGCCGTTCGTGGTGGTGTGAGTACTCGGCCGCGGATCGTGGACAACGACTTGTGGGCACTGATTGAGCCACTGCTGCCGCCCTGGCCGACGAGGTCACCAGGGCCGCGGCCGGTAGCTGACCGGCTGTGCCTGCAAGGCATCTTGTACGTGCTCTCCAACGACATCGCGTGGCAACTCCTGCCCCCTGAGCTGGGGTTCGGCTCAGGGCAGACCTGCTGGCGACGCCTGGAGCGTTGGCAGCAGGCCGGGGTCTTCGACCAGCTGCACCGACTCCTGCTCGCCGAACTGAACGCGGCCGGCCGCCTCGACTGGTCCAGGGCCTGCGTGGACGGCTCCCACATCCGGGCGAAAAAGGGGGGAGCCGACACCGGTCCGTCGCCGGTCGACCGGCGGAAGACGGGCAGCAAGCACCACCTGATCTGTGACGGACGCGGCACCCCGCTCAAGGCCATCACGACCGCGGCGAACGTCAACGACGTCACCCAGACCCTCGCCCTGGTCGACGGCATCCCGCCCGTGGCGGGGCGTCCCGGTCGTCCCCGCAGGCGCCCGGATGCCTTGCTCGGCGACAAGGGATACGACTCCAACCCCAACCGCGAGGAGCTGCGTAAACGCCGGATCCTGCCGGTCATCTCCCGCAGGGGACCCGAACATCAAGGGCATGGGCAAGCTCCGCTACGTCGTGGAGCAGACCTTCGCCCTGCTCCACCACTTCAAACGACTTGCCGTCCGCTGGGAACGTCGCTTTGGGTAAGCCATTTCCAACCAGGACAACGAGCAGTCGTGTGCACGGGTGGGCTGGGGGTTCACTGTGGTGGATGGGAGGCGCCCGCGATCGGGGCGATGGCGTGGGAGGGGTCCGAGTGATCCGCAGGAAGGGGAACTTCAGTGAGCGATTTCCAGAAGAGATTCTCGGTGCATCAGGTTGCCTTCCATTGGGACGGCAACCATGGCCGATCCTCCACCCGCCGCCAGCGGATCGAAGACGCACTGGAGGTCATCACCGACCAGTACGTCGCCAAGCACGGCCGGCTGCCCGGCGAGCGCGCCAGCCACGGACTCGGCTGGTGGGCGGCGCAGGACACCCGCCCGGAGAAGAAGAACCCGAAGCCCTTGGAGCAGCTGCGCGCGTGGTGGCGCGCGTCAGCTCTCTGGCGCTTCGGCGTACGTATGGTCGACGGGCTCCTGGAGCGCTGTCGGGCGGCCGGTGCGGCGATCCGGGCCCGGGTGAGCCCGCGGGTAGACACCGTGCTCGCCGCCGCCGACGTTGCTGCCATCGTCTACACCGTCCGCAATACCTTCGCCCGCCGCCACGTCCTGGCCGAAGCCCGTCGGCACCTCCTGGAGACCCTGCGCGGCCGCGCCTTCCCTCCCGGCGTGGACGACTACATCGCCGACAAGGCCCTGGCCCGCCACTCACGCCAGCTCACCGTGCCCCAGAAGGGCCGCCGGACCCCGGCGCCGGACCAGCTCACCTACACCGCCGACTTCGCCTGGCCCACCCGCTGGTGGATCGCCGGCACCGACGGCAAACCGCCGCGATCTGCCACCCGGTACGAGCGGGCCCGGGTCGCCAGCCTCGCCGTGCAGAACGCGATCCGTGCCGCCCGCACCGCGCCCGCTCCTGCGCGGGACGGAGCCCCAGCCGCGACCGCATCGACCACCGCGCACACCGAGCACCACCACGACCACGCGGTGGCCGCACCGCACGCCGTCGACCACCCAGACCGGGACTCCTCCCTCACCCCGGCGCAGCGGGCCGCTGCCGTCCACGCCCACCAGCAGGCTGCGATGCCGGAACTGCTGGAGGGCCGCACGGCCGATCCGGCGACGTGGATGCGTACGCCGGACAACCTCGCCCGGTTCGCCGCCTTCAAGCGCGAGGCTGACGCCCGCCGCCGCGCCACCGCGGACCGGCCGCAGCCCGAGCAGCCGGCCGACGCGCCGAGTCCCACCAGCCAGCAGCAGCACCCCGGACCCCACCAGGGGAGAGGAGCGGCCCCCGAACGCTGATGGCCGGAGCCTGGCGAGCGCCGAGCCCGCCCGGCGGGACACGGCACTAAGTCGCCGGGCTACCTGTCGGGACGCGGCCGACACGAACGTCCTCGAGGCGACGGGGAGGGGCAAGCGTGCAGAGACCAACCCCCGAGCACGGAGGCCGCCCCTATGGTTCAGCCGACCCCGCCGCACCTCTCGCCGGAGCTCTTGGAACGCCTGGAGCAACTCACCGACGCGGTCCGGCTGCGAGCGGCGCTGCACCCGGCGCCGAAGCCGCTGCCGGTCCGGCGCCGCTCCCAGTACCCGGGCGGGCGGCCGAACCCGTGGCGCACCGCGCGCCTGCGCCGACGCCGTCAGCGGTGAGTGCGGGACATCCCGGCATCCGGTGCGCGCACCGACGATGCCGTGCACTCTCCACTCCGCGCGGTGCGCACCACGATGCGCGCGACGGCGGCCTCCACTTCCGTTCCGCTTCACCCGGTGCGCACACGGACAGTGACGGTGCATCGGATGCCGTGCACTCGATGCGCACCCCTTGACCAGGACGCCACCCGTGCACGGACCCTTCCATCGGGCAGAAAGCAACCCTTGTCCAGTTACGAGTCTTCCGTGTTTCCCCTTGACCTCGCTGTTTCTCCTTGACCTCGCTCGCCACCGCCCTGGCGATGCCGTGCATCGGACAGCGATGCGCGCCTTCAGAGGGGAGAACTCTCTGTCCCGCCGTACCGTGCACCGGCACCGTGCGTAGGGCCGGTGAGTGGTGCGCTGAGTGCCGTGCACTCCCGTATTTGGGTGCGCACCACCGGGTGGGAGTGGACGACATGGCGAGGCGCCCGAGAAAGGAAGGACGACGGCGACCGCGAAGACCCGCAAACCCCGCCCTCGACGTCCTGACCGGCGCCGCGGCACGGCTGCAGCCCGACCGGGAGCACGGCGATCGCGGACGGCGCCTACCCGGGCGCCGGTCCGACGTTCTGCCGGGAGCAGGAATCAACGGCCTTGAGAGCTACGGCCTGGGTGAGATCGACCGTGATCTCTCCGCTGTCGGTCTTGAGCGTGAGCTGACCCTTCGTCAGCCGCACCACCTCGCCGCAGCGTGTGGCGCCGGGGGTGCTGACCTCGACGCGGGGCTTGGCCGCGCTCGGGCCGTACCACGTCATGCCCACGGCCGTGACGAGGAGGGCCATGCAGAGCAGGCACAGGGTGAGCCCCCGGGAGAGGGCGTTGCCCGCGTGCAGGGCTTCGGAGTGGTCGCTGGCAGACCGTGAGCTGGGGTCGTGGTCCAGGGCTTGGGGTCGGAGGGAAATGGTCCCGGGGTAGCCGTGCGCCGCGCGCAACAGGAAGAGGGCTGACGCGGTGCCCGCGAGAAGGGAGGACAGCAGGATCCATCCGACGAGTGCGCCGTACGGCGCGGCCAATTGGCCGACGTCGGTTCGTCCTTTGAGAAGACCGAAACCGATCAGCCCGGCCAGCAGTACACCGACGCCGTTTCGCCAGGCGAGGGCCGCCGCCCGAACCTGAGGCAACTCGTGCTTGACCAGCCGGTGCATCTGCCGGGCAGCGAGCCGGTCGGTGGCGGAAGCCGCGGGACCCGGGGTCACCCGACGGTTCACGGCTGGTCGCGCCCGAGCCTGATGATCCAATAGGCGCCGCAGCCGTCGTCGTCCTGTGGCCGACCGGAGTGCTCGGACTCGCAGGTGCACATCATGCGTACCTCTTCCCAGCCTGTGGCGCACGACTCCTGGCGGCGGGACGCCCGGAGCAGCGGCATGCGGAAACTGCGAAAGACCTCGGTGACGTGAGCGAACTCCATCGCGTGATCGCAACGGGGGCACGGGCCGCTCAGGATGACGCCACCTGGGGCGGACTTCACGGCGAATCCGCCAGCCGCGACCGCGAATTCGGCACGGGTGATCGGCTGGAAGCACACGGGTTCGATTGGGCCCGCGGAAGAGCGTGCGACGGGGGAGGAATCGTTCCCGGGCTGCTGCGGCTCCGGGGGATCGTCCGGCACGGAGCGCTCCTTTCTGAGGCCTGGGGCTTGCTGGTCGGTCTACGGGCCGGTGTGGGTGAAAGGAGTCCACAGACTGGGCTGGTGCGGGTTCTCGGTCCGCAGGGTACGCACGATGGCGTGCAGGGCCTGCGCGGCGCCGTCCGGCCTCAGTGCTCCGTCCACCACGATGTCCTCGTACACGGCGTTGAACACCCTCGCGGAGGTCTCGTCGTCGATCGACCACAGCGCTGCCACGACGTGCCGGTAGCCCGTGTAGTGGAGTGCCGCCGACAGACTGATCGCTTCATCCACCAGACGGATCCCGCCGGCGGCGGTCTTGCAGGCCGCCAGGCCGGCGAAATCCCCGGCGAATCGGCGGGCCGAGATGTCGGCGATGCTGAGCATCCGGTCGTGCAGGAGCAGACCGCCACGTGACGGCTGCCTGAGGTCTTGATCGCCGTGACAGCTGAAATGAACCCATCTGTGCCTGGGCAGTTCCCGGCGGACATTCACCCAGGTGGCTTCGTCGGCGTCCAGGAGTGTTCGCCGCTCTTCCGGTACGAGCCGGATCAGGGCGTCGCGTTCTTCGGTGGCGCCGCGGAGCCGGACCTGTCCCGGCAACTCCTCCAGCGTGACGATGAGCAGGCGGTCCCGCTCCGACTCATCCTCCTGCGCGTAGCCCTGCCCCTCGTGGCCGGGGGCGCCTGCGTCGGGCCCGGTTCCCCGCCGGTTCGTCCTCGTCTCCAGAAGGGCCCTCAGCGTCGGGGTGTAGGACGACACGACACGGTCGATCACCGTCCGTGGCACCTCGCCACCGCCCTCGTGGTGGTAGCCGGCGGTGTGCAGCGGAAGCAGGGCCAACGGGCCGGTCGGACACCACCACAACCGCGGCCACCCGGCCCCCGGAGGCGGTACGCGGTCCAGCTTCAGCGCGCTGAGCACCGGCGCGGCGATCGTGTCCCAGAGCCATTCCTGGAGCGAGCGGAGCATGTCGTCCGTGCGCTGCCTGGACTTCATCAGCGCTGCCGCGGCGCGGCTGCGGGTACGGATGGCGGCGCGGTCGGGATCGGCATCCGTGGTCTCCACCGCCAGCTGGTATGCGTAGGCCGCCCGTTCGGCTTCCTCCAGCGTGCTCAGGTAGAGCGAGGCCCGCTCCACGGTTTGTTCCAGCGTGAGGTCGTGCAACTCGACGACGCGCACTCCGGCAGTGGTGACGATCAGGGCGTCGCAGCGCCACCTGCTCAGGTTGACGACGGCTACGGGTCCGCCCGTGGCGGCGGGCAAGAGCGCCTCCAGGGACGGCGGACTGAGGAAGTCCGTGAAACCGCGCTCGCGTACCTTTTCCACGAGATGGTCCCACTCGTGGGCGAGCGCCATCCTTCGGTCTACTGGGCTGGATTCGTCCGCTCGGCTCACTGGCATCGCCCCCCTCGGCGCGGCTGGTCTGACTCTTTCCCGTGCGACCGACCGGCATGCTTGTGGACTTGCTGATTCCGGTAGCCGCCGGAAGGCCGTGGGGCCAGCCGGTGTCGCCGCCATCGAGGGGGGTGATTCTGCGGTCACCGAACGCCGCGTCCGGCAAGGCGTGACCCGTTGGCCGTCCGGGCATGTACCCCACCCGGGGAAGGCACGGAGGAGGTCTGTTGACAAGCGACATGTGCGACGCTCTGGTGGCCGTCGCCCGCCGACTCATGGCCGATTGCATGGAGCACGGCGACGTGGAGGCTGTCCTGAGCCCCGACGTTCTCGACCTGTTGGACCGTCTGCTCGAGGCGGGCCGCCGGTCGGGCGGCAAGCGACAACTCGACTCCATCAGGACAGCGGGGGCCCTGCGCCTGTGCCGATACCTCATGCGGCCAGAGGGCGGAGAGTACGACGACATCGCCGCGGCAGCCGAGCTGTTCGCCGTCGTGCGACAGCACGATCCCTCGCAAGTACCTCCAGAAGTTCGGTACTTCCATGCCATGGCCCTGCTGCGCCGCAGCGATGCGGAGTACAACGAGCAGGGCCGCGACCAAGCGATCGACATGCTCCGGCAGGCCACCGCCGAGACAGTCGGTCGGTCCCCCGCGCAAAGCAGCGCGGAGCACAACCTGGGGGTGGCGCTCTGGCACCGGTTCGGCGTTAGTCGCCAGGCGGCAGACCTGGACGAATCGGTCGCGGCGCTGCGACGAGCCGTCGCCCTGACACCGCAGGGCGCTGCCACCTACCCGGAATGCGTGTCGTGCCTGGCCGTGGCCCTGCGCACCAGGTTCGAACACGCAGGCGTAACGCGCGACCTGGACGAGGCGGTGGCTCTCAGCCGTACCGCGGCCACCCTAGATCCGAACCACCCCCGCATGCCGATCCTCCAGTCCAACCTCGGACAGGCCCTGCAGACCCTCTTCGGCCACACTGCGGCACCGGCGGACCTAGCACAGGCGGAAACCGCTTCCCGGGCGGCCCTCGCCGCCACCCCGCCGGACCACCCGGAGCGGCCGTTGATGCTGAAAATCCTCAGTGCAACGCTGTTCCGCCGGTTCGAACTCCACGGCGATCGCGAAACGCTGGACGAGGCCATCCACCGGGCGCACGACTCAGCGCGCCTGGCCGGCGTTGTCAACCCGACCCTGCAGGTCGACGCCCTCGTACAGCTCGCTTCGCAGCTGCACCGCCGGTACGACCTGACGCACGCCCCTGAAGACCTTGACCACCTCATCGACGCGGAACGGCGAGCCGCGACGGACCCGCGTCACCCCGGCCGGCCGGCGACGCTGAGCAATCTGTCCGCAAGCCTGCAGGCCCGGTTCGAGCTGCTGGATCGCGACGAGGACCTCGACGAGGCCGTCGCGCGCGCACGCGCGGCCTTCGCTCTCCTGCCCGGCGTCCACGAGGACCGCACGAGCATTCTGCACCGGCTGGCCATGGCCCTCATGGCCCGGTACTGGCGCACCCGGCTACAGGACGACCTCAACGACGCGATCACGGCCGGCACCGAGGCCGCGCAGGCGGGGACCGCTGACGCCGCGGGGCAGGCAGATCTCGATGTCCGTTTGGGTGCGATGCTGTTGTCCCGTTTCGAACTCTTGGGGGACCACGCCGACCTCGAAGGCGCCCTGAGCGCGGGACGGGCCGCCCTGAACGGCAGCGAGGAGGGGTCGTCGGGCCGCACCTGGTACCGAATGTTCCTCATGGCCGCCCTGCGGACTCGCTCCCGGCATGCCGACGCCGGAGAAGACCTGGACGCATCCATCGCCCTGGGACGAGTCGCCGTCGACGAGTCGTCGTCGGATCACGAGGTGTCCGCCCAGGCTCTGACCGAATACGCCTTGGGGTTGCGCGAACGCTTCGACAGGAACGCCGACGCCGTTGATCTCGACGCGGCGGTCAAGGCCAGTGCCGAGGCCCTCGACCTGACGCCGAACGGCCATCCCATGGCAGCCACGCGGATGAACCTCGCCGGCATGGCACGCATATCCAAGTTCCGTCTCAGCGGGGCGATCGGGGACCTCAACGCCGCGATCGAGTACCTGCGTGGAGCCGTCGACGGCCTCGAGCCGGGCGGCGAGGGACGGGCTGCCGCGCTGACGAACCTCGGCATCGCCCTGACGGCGCGCTTCGAACGCACTCGCAACATGCCGGACCTCACCGAGGCGATCCAGGCCGGTGACCAGGCAGTGCGGGAGGGCGGTCCCGAAGATCCCGAGACCCCCTCGACCCAGGCCGAGCTGGCCCGAGCGCTGACGTTGCGCTTCAACGAAACCCGGAATCCCGCCGACCTGGACCGAGCGCGATGGCTTGGCACTCAAGCGGCGAACCGCACCCCGGCCAGCCATTTCCAATGGGCCAATCGACACGTCAGGATCCTGACCGTACTGCAGGCCCGGGTCATGGCGATCGACGAGCCTCACGAACTCGACGAGGCGATCGGTTTGGCCAGGGCGATCGAGGCGACCCTGGCTCCCGAGCACCACTCGCTGTCGACGATCCGGGGCGCCCTCGCCGCTTTCCTCCTGCTGCGCTCCGAGCGCCAGCGAAACCTCGACGACCTGAACGAGTCGCTGGCCCTCTTCCAAGCAGCGCTCCGAGACCAACCGAAGTGGTCCGCCGACTGGGCCCGCTATCAGTTCAACATCGCCGCTGCCCTGGCGGACCGCTTCGCACTCGAGCGAAATCCCCATGACCTGGATGCGGCGCTCGACGCATGGCGAGCGGCCACGGAGGCTCCGACGGCAACTCCGCCGGATCGCATTGCAGCGGCGGTTCGCCGTGGACGCTACGCAGCCGAGAACAGCCGCTGGAGCGACGCACTCGATGGCTTCACGGCAGCGGTGCGCCTCCTTCCTCTCCTGGCCTGGAGGGGAACGACCCGCTCCACGCAAGAGGGATCTGTCGCCCAATACATGGGCCTTGCGGCGGAAGCCGCATCCTGCGCCCTCATCGCCGGGGACCCGAACTCCAGCATCGAGTTGCTCGAACACGGCAGGGGCGTCCTGTGGTCCCAGTACCTCGAAACGCAGACAGACTTGAATGAACTGTCCCTCAAAGCCCCGGATCTGGCCGAAGAACTGGACCGCGTCCGCCACGCCCTGGCGACTGTGGACGTGGACGGTGCGACGCGAGCGGACCTTCGCGAGGTCCACCGCCTGCCAGAAGGATGGCCACCTGCCAGACCTCTCGCGGAAACGTGATCCCGCTCGACCTGGGCCAGGCGGGCCCGTGAGAGACGGATCCCGGCCCGTCCCTCACGAGGCGGGGGTGGCCGGCGGGCGGGCATGCGCACAGGGCGTGTCGGAGGCGACCGTGGGGATCTATATGCAGCGCAGGAGATCCCGTGTGGTGCGCGCGCTCGAGGTGCTGAGCCAGGCGAGGCCCGGGTGGCGGGAGCGCAGGTGGAAAAGGGCCCGTGCGCCCAAGCCCGTGCTGTGGAAGCGCTTGTCGATGACGACGGCTGTGATGACGCCCTGCGCGCAGTGGGAACGGGTCCGATAGTGGATCTGGCCGACGACCTGGCGAATGTGAACGAGGAGCAGGCACTCCTCGCCGGCCCGGACACACCGGGGATGTGCGTGGACAGGAAGTCGACCGCCCGGTAGGCGAAGATTTGGCGTCGCAGCCGGCCGGCGAGCCGGCCCGTGCGTGAATGCTTGGCGCGAAACATCCGCTGCCGGGGGGCTGCTTGCCCGACTCGGAAGGTGCTCGACGACTTACGGTGCGGGCCGCCCTTGGGCGGCCCCGCGGTTGCGATCTTCGGCTTCGTGACGGTGGTGTGAGAGACGGTGAGACTGTGCGTTGGTGCTGGTCGGTGGCCGTTTCGGTGTGTGGAGTCACTGTCTTGGGGTGAGAGCAGGGCTTTCACTACTGTCACCGGGCGATAGATGTGCAGGTCGCGTGCTGACAGACACGAAGGCGAGAGATCGCACGTGGTGCGGGGGCGCTCGCTGTTGCGGGTTGAGGAGGAGTGCGACCGGACCGTCCCCGGCCCCGGTCCGACGGAACACCGGGGCTGTGTGTATTGGACGTGTGAGGGGTGCGGAGACTACCTGCGGCGCTCTTCCCCATGGACCGGGAGCCGTTGGCACTGGTTTTCCCCGTATCAACGGTGGAGGGCACCTTTGCGGTCACTTCAGGGGCCGGGTGCCGCAAGCATCTGAACGCTTCGCGGTCTCTATCCGGGTTTCTTCCAACCGCGCCCGAGCTGCGGCTCCAGGCTTAGGCGTTGGGGATGGGCACGTCACCGGCACGTTTCAAAGGGCAGAAGAAGTTCTCGCTGGTGCCCACCAGCCAGGTCGCTTCGTCCCAGGTCCAGCCGATGTTCAGCCAGGCTTGCACCTCAACACTCTCGGCAACTTGTTCAAGGTGCTTGCAGACATGGTGGCCCTGGGCTGCGATCTGGTTGTTGTCGAGAGTGGAGTACAGGAACCTGTTGCGGTACGCGCTGATGAAGTTCAGGTTGTGTTGGTAGTCGGTGCCGCCGGTCTCAGGGGTCTGGCTGTCACACCCGTAGGTGCCCGGAGATGCACCCGGGGGGCCGCAGTGGTCATACGTGGCGTCGTCGTTTGCGACCGGCCCGGCCATCGCGTTCACAGAAAGCAGCGCCGAGACGCCGAGGGCTATAGCGATGATGACGGCGCTTCGCTTCGAGCTGGTTTGTGACACTGGGATTACCCCTCGTGTGGCATAGGAGTCGCTGGCTGCGGGGAAAGGAGTCGTGACGGCTAACTCGTAGATCGCCCCGCGCATCAGCGATGTATGACCACATTAGATAGAAATCTCCCTTTTTTTCATGCTTATATAGTGGAGCCCAATGTGCTATAAGGGCGGCAAATCCCCTCCTTTGGCTAGCCAGACGCCGACCGCCGTGCCGTGGCCGCGGTTCCTGGCGCGACACGACGCAGGCAGATAGGGATCGCCAGCCGTCATGGTCGAAGCGGCGGGATGCCTTGGGCTGCCTCGGTGCGTGGTCGGCGTGGCACTGTTTCCTGTCGGTTTCACTCGTGGAGGTATTTCTCGCCCGCAACCCGGTCCGCAGAGCTTCCTGGCTCGCAGGTCTGGGGCAGTTCTTCTCCCACGCCCACCGCACCGGATTGGTGCTCCACAATCCGGCCGCGGCCGTGGGGGCACCGCAGTGGCTTCAGGGGCTCCACTCTCACTCTCGACGAGCAGCTCGCCCTCTACCGCCGCTGGAGGGCCGGCACGAATGTCCTCCCGTACGAGGCATTCATCAGCCTGGCGGCCCTCCTCCACGCTGCTACGCGGCGCTTGGTTGTCCATGGGGCCGCAGGGGCTGTCCTGATGAAGGGGTGCTTGGTTTGTTCTGGTCAGGCCCGTATGCGCGGTTCTTGGGGACAGTGTGATGCAGTGGGGTTGGTGTCACTGGGATGAGTTGGCCTGGACAACGGGGCGCGGCGTAGCAGGGCATTGCGCAGGTTCACTGATGGGCGACAGCTGCTGTCGTCGGTCAGTGAAAGTGAGCAGTCGCCATGCTCCTGACCTGGGGTTGTGCAGATTGGTTGAGCGGGTTGGTGGCTGTGTTCACTCATTGAATCTGCGCAGGGTCTGGACTCGTCAGCCGTCTGGCCTGCGGTGTTCGTTGATCCGGGTGCGATTGCGCAGATTCAATGGGCGCTGCGCAGTCTCACCGATCGGCGACAACAGGCGACAGCGTGGTCGCCGGTGAGGTGACAGGGGCAGGGGCGGAGCAGAGCTTAGCCATGACTGGAAATGAAGCATCCAGGTGGTTAGGGCAGGGCCGGGGTTGAGAGCCGGAGCCCTACGAGTTGGTGGCCTGGATGTTGTGAAGCGGGGGTGCCTCCGGTCCGGTACACAAGGGTATTTGGCCTGCTCCGTAAGCCGTAAGGGGCGAAGGCCCGGCCGTCTATCATCGCGAGATGTTTGATTTCTCGCAGAGTTCTCCTGCTGATCTTCTTCAGGCTATGCAGCATGGCGCGGGCGGACTGTGGGAGGTGGAGGCAGCGGTCTGGCTTCTGGAACGGCATGGTGTGTGGCTTCACGATCTGCGGTTGCGGCCTTACATCGATGGAGGGGTCGGGGACGACGGGGTCGTGTGGGCCGGTCTGGATCCCAAGCGTGTGGGAGCCGCGATCGAGTCGGGTGAGCTCGGTGAATGGGGAGGTGAGGACCTCACGGTTCTGCGCTTCATCCTTAGTCTGTGGGGGGACTATCCCATCGGGTTGCGTTTCCTGTGCGTGAACCTTTCCGAGGAGGCCGTTGAGTTGATGGGGAAGGCCCTGCTTCTCGCAAATAGCTACGATCTGCGCTGACCCGGCGTGGAGCTGCATGGCTACCGATGAGGGTTCAACCGCCTCGCGGGCGCGCTCGACAGACCACCCGGACATCCGCTTTCTGTTGCCTCTGAGGACTGCGGCCGACTGCCTGGAGTTACCCATCCAGGCCTCTGTTGCTGGCTGCCCGCGGAGCGGGCTGGTCCTGGAGGCGGAGAAGGACGGGGCCGGGGTGGGAGCGGAGCGGACACCCCAGGACCCCGTGAAACGGGGTCACCCAGGCCCGCGGAGCGGGCCGTTCGGGTGGAGCGCAGCGGAACCCGAACTTGTCCGGAGCGAAGCGAAGGACCCCGGCCGAAGGCCGGCCCTGGCTCGGCGAAGCCGAGCCTCCGTCGAGCGCAGCGAGACGGTTCCTCTCCTCCACGCGCAGCGTGGAGGTACCCGCTCCGCGGG